>CAZSRZ010000126.1:0-14500 GCA_964609085.1 uncultured bacterium
GGGGAGCTGGACAGGGCGATGACGCTCCTGAAGGAGCAGGAGCGGCTGTGCCGCGAGCTGGGCGACCCGGCGGTGCTGCAGGCGAGTCTCGGCAACCAGGCACTGATCCTCAAGGCCTACGGGGACCCGGACGGGGCGATGACGCTCCACAAGCAGGAGGAGCGCCTGTGCCGCGAACTGGGCGACCCGGCGGGGCTACAGGCGAGTCTCGGCAACCAGGCGCTGATCCTCCAGGCCCGCGGCGACCCGGACGGGGCGATGAAGCTGCTGAAGGAGAACGAGCGGCTGTGCCGCGAACTGGGCGACCCGGCGGGGCTGCACGCGAGTCTCGGCAACCAGGCGCTGATCCTCAAGGCTCGCGGGGACCTGGACGGCGCGATGAGGCTCCACAAGGAGGAGGAACGGCTGTGCCGGGAACTGGGCGACCAGGCGGGGCTGCAGGTGAGTCTCGGCAACCAGGCGCTGATCCTTCAGGACCGCGGGGACCGGGACGGGGCGATGAAGCTCCATGAGGAGGAGGAGCGGCTGTGCCGCGAACTCGGCGACCCGGCGGGGCTGCACCGGAGTCTCGGTAATCAGGCACTGATCCTCAGGGCCCGCGGGAATCTGGACGGGGCGATGAGGCTCCACAAGGAGGAGGAGCGGCTGTGCCGCGAACTGGGCGACCCGGCGGGGCTGCATCGGAGTCTCGGCAACCAGGCGTTGATCCTTCAGGCCCGCGGGGACCTGGATGGGGCAATGAAGCTCCACAGGGAAAAGGAGCGGCTGTGCCGCGAACTGGGCGACCCGGCGGGGCTGGCCATCGCCCTGCACAATCGGACGAACTGTATGCTGGCCGCGAGGCGGCCCGCGGAGGCGCTGCCGCTGATCGAGGAGGCCGTTACGCTAGCGCGGCGGCTCGGAAGTATGCACCTGGCGGCCCATGAGGCACTCCTCGCCAAGGTCCGTGCTGAGGTTGGCCACAATCCGCCCAATGCCTGATCCCCGCCTCACGCCGCCCACATGCTCGTCTCATCGACGTACTGCGACTTGATCGGCGTCCGCAGCCGGTTGGTGCGGTTCAACTGTTTGGCGCCGGACTGGCTCTCGAGTCCAGAGCCGAGTCTGGCGAGGGGAAGGCGTGTTGCGTACCGTGCGGTCGTGGTCCAGAACGCCGAGTTGGGCTCGTCCTCTCCGACTCGCTCCAGTACAGATTGCTCAACCGGGCGTGCCCTATCCGCGCCCCTGCGACACGATCGTGATGCCGGCTTGAGCTTGCGCATGGCGGCCATTACGATTCCGATCCTATGCTCGAGGCCGCCCGCATGGATCTCGCTCACCTCCCGACTGACATCGCCGCGGGGTTGCGACTGATCGGTCTGCTCGCCGATGCGCCCGTGGATCGGGGCATGCTGGACGGGATGCAGGCGGCCGCGATCGTGGAAGAGGCGAGCGCGCTGCTGGGCGGGAATCGAGGCGCCGGACAAGCCCCGCCTCCTGGCGACGCGCTCGGCGAGCGCATCATCGCTTCCGGCTGGGTCACAGCCTCGCCTCCGACGCTGTCGCTGGTCGAGGGCGTCGGCGATACGCTGCGCGCCGAGATCCCGGAGCAGCAGCGGGGGCGGTGGGTCGAGCTGGCGCTCCAGCTGGTGGACGCCTACGCACCACCGGATGCGGACGATCCGGCGACCTGGGCCACATGGAAGCGAATCCTGCCCCACGTGCGGCGGATCCTCGAGCGGGCCGAGCAGGAGGGCATCCCGCACCCGACCGGGCTCCTCATGGGCGAGAAGCTCGGCGTGTACCTGTTCGTCTCCGGCGACACAAAGGGCGCCAAGCGGTGCATGCGCCGCGCGCTCGAGATCGATCGTGGGCACTTCGGGGAGCGAACGGTACCCGTGGCGGTGGACCTCAACAATCTGGCGTTCGTCCTAGACGCGAGAGGCGATTCCGCGGAGGCAGAGCGCCTGTATCTCGAGGCGGCCGACATCCTCACGCCGCTGGCCGAGCAGGAGCCGCTGAAGCTCGCGACGGCGTTGATCAACGTGGCGGGAGTGCTGCTGGCGCGAGACCAGCGCGATCAGGCGGAGGCCACCGTCCGGCACGCCCTCGCACTCGACGAGCGGCACGCGGGGCCCCTGAGTCGGCCGGTCGGACGCGACCTTCGGAACCTCGCCCGCATCCTCAGGCAGAACCGTCCGGCAGAGGCCGAGGCGCTGGTGCGACGGGCCCTCCGGGCCGACGAGGCCGCCAGCGGCGAACATCATCCGGATGTCGCCAGCGATCTCAGGCTGCTCGTTCGAGTGCTGGGCACCGATGCGGAGCCCGCGACGGTCGAGCCGCTCCTCCGGCGCGCGCTCGAGATCGACCGGGAGTGGTGGGGGAAGGATGACCCACGCCTTCCGGACGAACTCATCGCTCTGGGCGTGCTCGCCATGCGTCGCGAGCGGTTCGACCAGGCAGGATGCGACTATGCCGCCGCCCTCGACTGGTGGATCGAGCACCAGCGCCTCCCGGCCGGAAGGGTGCTGACGGCCTGCAAGCAGTACGTGGAGTGCTGTGGCAAGGCCGGGACCCTCGATCGGGCGGCGGCCCTGATCGAAAGGATCGTGCCGCTCGCCCGGCAGCGCTGGGGGCCCGCCGCGGACCCAACGCTGATGCTCATGAACATGCTCCAGGACGTTCTCAAGCGCCTGGGGAAAGCGGCGGAGGCGCGTTCGATCCTGCTGGATCTTCAGGAAGCCGTGCTTCGCAGGCGTACGGCCGGCGGGGCCGGCAGCGCCGACGAGATCAACGCGCTCGGGCTGTTCCTCAAGAACGAGCGCGGTCGCTTCGAAGAGGCGGAGCAGTGCTATCGCCGGGCACTCGAGTTGGCCCCGGACCGCGCCCTGTTCCATGGCAACCTCGCGGTGCTCCTCACCACCTGCCTCGGACGGCACGATGAGGCCGAGGATCACTATCGCCGCGCGATCGAACTCGACCCTGGCGACGGGAACACGCTCTCCAACTACGCTGTGTTGGCGCTCAACATCCGTCGCGACCCGGCCGCCGCGGAGCAGCTCCTTCGGATGGCGCTCGAACGACAGCCGGCCGATGGCAACTTCCACCAGAATCTGGCGGTCGTGCTGATCGTGACGAACCGGCAGGACGAGGCGGACGAACAACTCGCAGAGGCCTGGCGGCTCCAGAAGCCGGATGCCGATCGCATCACGGCGAGAGTCCTCTGGGTGAAGGCGGCGAGCGAGCGCCTGCGCGGGCGCTCGGCTTCGGTTCCGTTCGGCCAGTTGAAGACGCTGTTCGGGAGCGGCATCGCCCACGCCCCGTGGGACACCACGGCCCTTGCGGAACACCTCGGCCAGCACCTGGACGAGGCGGACACGGGCTATCTGGGCGCCCTGCACCGGGCGATCTGCAGCCGGGAGGGGTTCGCGGCCCTGGCCGGGAACCCGCGATGGGCGGTGCAACCGTCCGTGGATCTGGGTGAACCGTGGGACCGGATCGAAGAGATCTGAGGCGAGGGCGGAGGCCGGACATGCTGAGTGCGAATGCGGGCGGAGGAAGCTCGACCAACGACATCCTGGAGATGGTTCTCGCGGGCGACCGGGAGTCACGGAACGCGCCGCTCCCCGCGCCGCGGAAGGCGGGGCGCGCCGAACCCAGAGTCGAGGTCGCGGACCTCGGGCCGTGGCAGATGGTCTACGAGCGCGACGCGGAGGGCGCAGCGCTCGACCGGAACGCGCCTCCCGAGATCGATCGCGTGCTGGAGGGCCTGCCCCGTGCCGCTCAAGCTTGATGCTGGGTGCCAGGCCGCGATCGACCTGGCGAAACGCGGCTTGATCGACGGCGCTCCGCTCGGCGCCGATCTCCTGCTCTCCGCGCTCTACCATGCGGACGCCGAACTGAAGCGCCTGTACCCCTCGCTCGAACCGCACATCCCGTCCATCACGCCGCGCCGGGAGGAGGTGCCGGCCCGCGTGACCCTGGCGGAGAACGTGCAGCCCGTCTTCCAGTCGTTCGCCGACACGGGCCGGTTGGTCACGGCCAGGGAACTGTTCACGGCTCTGGCGACGTCGCCGGCCGGACACGACGCCCTCCGGTCGCTCGGGCTCGATGACGCGGCTCTCGATGCCCTGGACGAGGCCGCGGGAGATGCGATGCCGCCGCCCGACGATCCCGGTGCCGGGGACTGGCGGGGCTCGGATGCTCGTCGCAGCGCCATGGCGGCGCTCGACTCCTACGGCCGCATGCTGACGGCGAGCGAGCTGCCCCAGAGCGGCGTGGTCGAGCGCGACGACACCCTCCGCGCGCTGGTGCGGACGCTCAGCAAGATGCGGCGCCGCAATGCGATCGTCATCGGGCCGGCGGGGTCCGGGAAGTCGGCGATCATCTACGAGCTGTCGCGCCGCATGGTGCGACGGGACGCCGCCCTGCCGCCCAGGCTTCGCGACATGGACATCTTCGAGCTCTCGCCGACGTTCCTGCGCTCGGGCGCCTCGGTCGTCGGGCAGTACGAAGAACGCGTCAAGGGGCTTCTCAAGGTGCTGGAGGACCACCCGAAGATCATCCTGTTCGTGGACGAGATCCACTCGATGTTCCAGAGCGGGGTCCACGACCGGGGCCCGTTCACCGACGCCAACGAAGCGTTCAAGGCAGCGCTGGGCCGCGGCGCGATCACGGTACTCGGCTGCACCACCACGGGGGAGTATCGCCGCTACATCGAGCCCGATCGTGCCCTCGAGCGCCGGTTCGGCGTCATCCGCATCGAGGCGCCCTCGGCCGAGGCGACCCGGAGGATCCTGCGTGCGCGCCGGGGGAGGATGGAGGAGTACTACGCCCCGCTCCGGATCCCGGACGAGGTCCTCGACCGGGCGGTCGCACTCACCGAGGACTACCTCGTGAGCCGCAGCCAGCCCGACAAGTCCATCCAGCTGCTCGACGAGGCATGCGCCCACTCCGCCACCACCGACCCACCGGCGGCCGAGGTGTCGGAGGCCGCTCTCATGCAAGCCCTCGAGGACATGATCGGCCACAGCGTCGTGCGGCCCGGCCAGTTGACGGAATCCGGGGTGCTCGCGGAACTGGAGCGGAAGATCGTCGGACAGGATGCGGCGCTCCGGCAGATCGCGAACGCGTTCGTCGCCGGCTTCGGCGGCTGGACGCGGCGCTCCGCTCCGCGCGGTGTCTTCCTGTTCGGGGGGCCGACCGGCGTGGGGAAGACCGAGACGGCGTTGCTGCTCGCGGGCATCCTGGGCGATGCCTCCCGGACGCTTATCCGGATCGACTGCAACACGCTCCAGGGGACCGGGCACGACGCCAGTCCGGCGATCGCCCGCCTGCTCGGGGCGCCGCCGGGCTATGTCGGATACGCGCGCGGCCAGGGGGGTCTGCTGTCGCGCATCCGGGACTATCCCGAGTCCATCGTGCTGTTCGACGAGTTCGAGAAGGCGGTGTCCGGGGTCGGCAAGCTGCTGCTCCAGATCATCGACGACGGACGCCTCGAGGATGTGGACGGCAATGTGCTCGACTTTCGACGCGCGTTCATCATCTTCACGACCAATGCCGGGTGCCACTACGACGCGAAGCAGCTGGGGTTCGCCGAGGCGCCCGATGGCGGGGGACCCACCGCCGATGCGGATAGCGTCCGTCAGGGTTTGCGGGACATCGGGCTCGGCGAGGAGTTCCTGGCGCGCATCACGCATACGATCATCTTCCAGGGGCTCGATCGCGACGCCATCCGCGTGATCTTCGGCCGGCTGCTCGAATCGCTCCGGCGCAAGTCGGAGGCACGCGGACTCGGCCTGTCGTGGAGCAATGACTTCGTGGACCATCTCACGCGTGCCTGGCAGCCGCGCTTCGGCGTCCGCTTCGCCACCGCGATCCTGAGCACCAGGATCGGCGAGCAGCTCGATCTCGCCGACGCGCAGGGGGAGCTGGCCGGTGTGGCGCGGATCGTTCTGGAGGTCCGGCCGGCTGCCGACGGCTCGAAGGAGGCGCATTCCGGCCACGCCGTGCGACGGCGGGAGGGAGATGCCCTGGTGATTCGGTTGGAGTGAAGCGGGCGCGGGACGCAGGCGATGTCGCGGGGTATTGACATCCCGGGGAGGGGTGATGGCGATCACATTCGAGCGTCTGCAGGAGCTGTTGAAGCAGCAGAAGTTCCACTTCCTGCTCGACCCCGACCGCCCCGTCGTGCGCGCGCGCGTCGGCGGAGCCTTCGGGGACTACGAGTTCGCCATCCGGGTCGAACTGGAGGGCCGGTTCCTCCAGTTCCGGACGGTGCGATACATGAACTGCCGTGAGGGCCATCCCCAGCTCGGCGTTGTCCTCCGCATCCTCGGTCACCTCAACTACGACCGCCGGCTGGTCAAGTTCGGTTGGGACCCCTCGGACGGCGAGATCGTGGCCTACGCCGACATGTGGATCATGGACAACGACGTCACCCAGGAGCAGATCGGCCGCATCATGGGGAACTACTTCCCGACCGTGGATCTCGCCTACGAGCGGTTGCGGAAGGCGATCGAGACCGGGAAGGACGGGGGTGATCCCACCAGCGAGGAGATCGCGGCCAGGGTCGCGGGGAAGGGCGACGGCAAGAAGGGCGGTGGCCCGGCCGCGACCGAAACTCCGCGCGCGAAAGCAGCGCCCGCCAGGCCCGCCCCGATCCCGCCCGCGCTCAAGGGGCTGCTGGACCGGCTGAAGAAGAAGCCCGGGGCTGACGCGCCGGAGCCGACGCCAGCGGAGCCGCCGATCAGGGAGATCTGAGGGCACGCGATGGCACGATGTCCATCGGAGCGTCTCGCGATCGGCGCCAAGGTCGCCCCAGCGCCTCATTCGCCTGCTGAAGTGGCGTCGCCCACGCGAGAGTCAGGAACTGAATCAGGGTCGGGAGCCCGGCGGGCCATCACATCGGAGCCTTCTGCCCAACGCATACCTGAACGATCGCCAACGACTCCTCTCCTCACCCCGCTGGTTCGGCAGCCGCGGCATTTGCCGCCTCCAGAATGAGCTCGGTGGCTCGGGCCGCCTCTTGGAACCCGTGGACCGTGAAGTGCGCCCTGGCCTCGCTCAGCGTTGCCGCACCTTGACGGATCAGCGTCCGATCGGGTGTGCGCACGCCCAGGAGATACTGAGCGTGACCGAGGTTGTGCATGGTCGCACCCCACACGAAGCGATAACGGTCCTCACGCGGACTGATGTGCTGCGTGATCTCCTGCGCGCGCTCGACCGCGGCTCGCAACGCAATGAGGTCCTTCGCGAAGTCGCCCAACAGGAGGAGTGCGCTCGCGAGGTCGCACTGGGCGGTGGCCCAATGGTAGAGGTCCCGGTCGCGAGTGATGCCATCCGCCACCTGTTGCAGGTGCTGCACCGCGAGACGCGCGGACCTCGCTGCATCTGCGATGCGGTGCGACTTGCCGAGTCGATCCGCCTCGTGGTGATATAGGACGCCAAGTTCGCGCATCGACAAGTTCGCCACGGAAGGCGTCACCGGATTGCGCATGACCAGCACGGCCAGTCGGACCGCGAGCCGGCCCGACTTCAGTTGCTCCTCCGCCATGGCATCGACCTCGGCGTCGAGGTCTGCCCCCTGTAGCTCTACCCCCGCGTTGCGGCGGACGCGTGCCAGATCACGCTGTCGCAGGAGAAGGTGTAGAAGGTGTCGGTTGGGGTCGCGAAGATACAAGTCCTTGTAGGCGCGTACCGCCCGCGCAGCCGTCAGCTGTGCGGCGGACCAGTCCCCGCGCCGCATCTCGACCTTCAGCAGGTGATCCAGGCTGAGAGCAAGAGGTTCCCCAAATTCGTCCGGCCTATCCTCGGCGAGCGTCACGCGGATTGCGACCGAACGACGGGCGCTGCGGAGCGCGGCGTCGTGCGCTCCGCGCCGCTCCTGAGCCTGTGAGAGATTATTGAGGTAGCGGGCCCAGTCCGACCAGAAGCGCCGCTGCGCGGGTGTCCTCCCTTCCCCACATGCCCCCTCTCCAATTATGACTGCACGCTGGGCGCACTCGAGCGCAAGCACGTCCCGTGAGAGCGTGCGAAGGTCGATGCTCAGATTGTTCAGGGCACTCGCCAGCTCGATAGCGAGTCGCGGCACCTCCGGAGTCGGTCGGTCAATGACGTCCCGAATCGGGGTCTTGCCGAGGGCTGGCGAGGGCAGGTCCCCGAGCGCGCAGCACGAGGCGATCAACGACTCGGCGAGGGCTTCGCTTGGATTGCCCTGGTTGCTGAGGGAAAGTCCCAACATTCGGTGCGCCATCGAGCACCTCACGCGAAGGTCCTCGCTGTCCTCGGACTGCCGCAGCGCGTCCAGCAACGCGCAAGCTTCTCGTAGCTCGACCTCCGCCTGGTGCGAACCGGTCTTGTCGGCCACACCGGAGAGGCGGGCGCGATGAATGCCGAGCGCCAACAGGCAGTCCGCACGCTCTAGGGCGCTCGAGTGCTGGAGGCTTGCGAGCAACAACTCGGCCGTGCGTATTCCGAATGGATGGAGCGAAGCAGACCGCTGGGGGATCTGCGCCAGGATCTCACGAAGCTCCGACGACGTGCGCCCCTCCAGCAGGGGGATCAGCCATCCTTCGATTCCCGGAAAGAGTGGTCGGCGCCTGCCGTCCGTCCCCCGTACTTCGAGGCCGTGCAGATCCTGAACCATTCGAATCAAGTTGCCCCAGGCGTCACCGCCTCCTATTGCGACGGCACGCTGCAACAGGCGGTGGGGTGGATACTGACTCTCGGAAAGTGGCAGGACGGTGGCCGCGAAACCGCCGCCGATGATGTCGGGTTGAATCAGCCCGGTTCCACCTCGAGATGTCGCAAGACTCATGTGGAAGATCGTGTTCCTCAAAGCCTCCTCTTTTGTCGGCGCAACCCTCGATCTGGACACAAGCTCATCGTGGAGTGCGTGCCACTCGCGCTTGTGAGTCGTCCCGACCCCGGTAACGCATAGCATCCCGGCGACCACCTCGACAGCCTTCTGTTCCTCGCTGCCGGGACAGGCGCGCAGGATATAGTCCCGCTCGCGCTTCACGGCATCGGCAAGGCAATCGCCACGCCCCCAACTCGGGAGTTGCTCCGCGGATCGCGCGTCACAAGCACTGATTGCCGCCATCTGGATGTAGAGTGGGCGAAGACCGGTATTCAACCGAATGACATCCCACTCCTGGTCGGTGAAGTCCGGGAGCGGTGGTGGCATCTCGCCGGACCGGCGCCGCCATGCCTCAAACGTTGCCGTGATGATCTGTCGGCAGGCTTCCCGTTGCTGCCCGTCACCAGACTCCGACAGGGACGGCGCCGATAGCTCATGGTCTTCGAGGTGGCTACGACCAATCACCTCTCGGCTCGCGCCTTCGTGGTCCTCCAGCAACTGCCGGAGCCACCCGTCGGAGACGTTGCCATGGCGCTCGAGGAGCAACAATCGCACCTTCGCCCGCGAACCATGACTGCGCGCGTCGAACTGGAGTCGCGCGAGTTGCGCTACTAGCTTCTTGATGTCTTCCAGGAGGCGGGAGGCATAGTCGATGACGATCAGGGTCGGGACGCACGGCCTCCAGGACATGAAGTCATCGTGCTCAACGAAGCTGTGCAACTCCTTGCCGGTCAGGAACCCGGCGCGCCAGTGCATCGCGGCTGCCCGTTGTACGACCTCGTGTGCGAGGCGGGTCTTGCCCATGCCGGCATCCCCATACATCACCCACCAACGAAAGTCGCCCTCCTGATCCAGCCGCTCGGCAATCGCCCTCAACTCGGCCTCGCGTCCCAGCAGCGGGATGAACTCGTGGTGCGGCATGAGCAGCGAGCTAGGGCTGTCGGTTGGTCCGAAGCCGAGGGGCGGTCGACCAAGAGTGATCGGCACCGCCAGAGTCGCTCGGCGCAGGCCAACGGCCTCCGGCGTGACGCATCCTGGCGAGGGCGGTGGGCCGGGCGCCGGAGCCTTGATATCTCCCGACTGCCGCACGTATTCCTGAACGGCCTCCACGACGACGGGCATCCAGTCGTCGATGCGCTTGGCGGCAGTGTCAACCCAGTGACAGTTGCAAAGGTAGTACTCGGCCGCCTTGGAGTAGCGGGTCTCCGAGAGCCGGATCGGCAGGAGGCGAAGCCCGTAGTTGTCGGCCAACGTCAGTTCCCGCGCCGTGTGGCGCGACGCGCAAAAGGCGTCGGACACCAGGAACAGCCCGACGCGGGCGGACTGGATCGCCTTCACGATCGCCTCGGGCCAGACCGCGCCGCCCGCGATGTCCTCGGTGCACCGCCAGCACTCCAGGCCCGACGCGCGGAGACCCGCCAGCACGCGGTCGGCCTCCGCCTGGTTCTCGGAAGAGAAGCTGATGAAGACTGGCCCTGCCATGATGACGCCTCCCGGATCCGGGCTAGCGGACCAGTGAGGCGCGGGTCAGCGCGTCGCCCGCCACGCGTACATCTCGCTGGCGAAGCGCTGGACGCAGGATCCGAGGGCCTGGAGGGACCTGGTGAAAACCGCCTTGAATTGTTCAGGCGGCGAGATGAAGAGTTCGACGGAGCCCCACACACGAGTCTCGACCGGGAACACCTTGGCCACTTTGGTCGTAGCCGTAGCGACGACACATGCGTGCTCGACGGCGGCCCGTTCCTGCTCGTCGTCGATGGACCAAATGCCAGGAAGGACCAGGCGGAAAAAGCCCGGATCGTTGTCCTGAATCAAGATGAAGTACGTACGGCCCTCATACTTGAAGTGGAGGTCGCCGTCGTTGTCCACTTCCGGAGAGTAGCCCTCGCCCTTCAGGAAGTCTGCGTACAGCCTGGATCGCTCTGCCTTGTTCATGCCCCATTCCCCCAAGCGTGTGGATTGAGCTCAGTCTTGGGATCGCGGCCCGTAGGCTGGGCAAGAGGCTATGAGATGCGCGGGGCGGATTCAAGGTCGCAGTCGATCGTGGGATTCCGGAGGGTCGCACGACGCTCCGGATCCGCGTGCGGCTGGAAGCTCCGAATGAATCTGGACTCGCACCTTCGAGATCGCCATGATCGGGCACGCGACCGTAGGACGCGGCGGTGTAGGCGGCCGCGTGGGCTGCCGGGTCGGGCGTCACATGCCCCACTGGGTGCAGCGTCAAACGGACTGTGCCTCGATGTGGACGAGAGAGTCAACCCCAGTGATGCGAATGGCACCCGCTCGCGCCGGTCCGACGGAGCCCTGCGGGCTGTCTCTTGCAGGTCGATGCGTGCCGCGAGAGGATGTGTGCCCGGGCGGGGCTGTCGACCCTTCTCCCTGCCCGCTCCAGCCCTCACTCCAGGAGGCGTGACTCCCCATGGCCGACATCGAGGAACACGTCCGTCGCTACCAGCAGGTGCGGCCGCTGTTTGCCAGGTACTGCCAGGAACTGAAGACGATCCTGAAGGAGGGTGTCAAGCCCCTCAGTCCGCTCGGCGAAGTGCAGGGGCGAGCCAAGACGGTCGCCAGCTTCGCGGAGAAGATCCTGCGCAAGGGGAAGTACGAGGATCCGCTCACCGAGATGACGGATCTCTGCGGCGTGCGCGTCGTCGTGCAGACGACAGCGGAGGTCGACACGGTATGTCGGTTCATCCGGGACAACTTCGAGATCGACCTGAAGAACAGCCTCGATCAGCGTGAGCGCCTCCGCGCGAAGGAGTTCGGCTACCGCTCGGTGCACTACGTCGTCCAGTTCAAGCCGGGGCGTTTCGAAGATGTCCCGAAGAAGCTGTACGGCCTCAAGGCCGAGATCCAGGTACGGACCATCGTCCAGCATGCCTGGTCGGACATCGGCCATGATCGGCTCTACAAGAGCGGCTTCACCGTACCCGATATCTGGGAGCGCGAGGCGGCGCGCCTCGCGGCGGCGCTCGAAGGGGCCGACGACGGTTTTTCGCGTCTGGTCGAAGGGCTGGATGCCTATCGCAGCCACTTCGGCGCGTACCTCACGCCAGAGCAGATCAAGAAGGAGATCGCGATCTGCGAGATCGTCCTGCGACACGATCCCGAGAACGCCAGGCTGACGCATCGGCTCGCGCGGCTGGCGATGAACCGGGATGACTGGAGCCTGGCGATTCGCGCCGTGAACGCATTCCGACGGAACTACCCGCAGGAGATGAGCTCGGAGCTGTTGGTCTGCCTGGGTCTATCGCTCTGTGAGCTACACCGGGAGTCGCCGAACAGCGTGAAGTACCGGGAAGGGCGCAGGCGACTGGGAGACGCGGTTACCGCTGATTCCGCCAACGTGGAAGCTCGCGTCGCCCTGGCGGAGACGGCGCGGGAGGATGGCGAGAGGCTCGACCTGTATGCCGCGGCGTTCGCCGTCGGGCCCACTGACCCGGCGGCGGTCGAGGGGTACACGCGACAGAAGGTGCAGGAGGAGCGCACGACGGCGTTCCTGCCACTGCTGCGTCCCAGTCTCGAAGCGGCGATCGAGAAGTGCCGGCTGCAGGCCGAAGTGGGCGTCAACATCCCGCGCGCCCTCTACCGAATGGCGGGATTCCAACTCCTGCTGGGTCCTGCGCCGGATTGGGAACGGCGTTGCCTGTCCACGTTCGCCGCCGCGGTCAAGCGGACGGAGGCGCTCTCCACCCTGGAACACGCCCTCGACGGCGTGTCGGGGCTGGCGCGGGTGGAACCCGGGCGCCGTGACGTGCGCGCCGCGCACCGGTTCCTGCTGGTGGCCCGCCAGGCACGCCTCGCGTCACGCAAGATGGATCGGCACCTTGCGAGTCTCGTGAGCGGGGCGGGGACGATTCAGGGCCCCGTGATCATCATCGCCGGCGGGTGCGATCCGGCCCACGCGTCGATGATGGCCTCCTACCGAGAACTGCTCGAAGAGACGCTCGCCGACTTCAGCGGCACGTTGATCTCCGGGGGAACGGAGCAGGGCATCAGCGGCCTCGTGGGAGGCATCGGCAAGGCGTCGAAGGGCCGGATTCGAACGCTGGGATATATTCCGGCCTCTCTGCCGACTGACCAGACCGCGACCATCGACAGGCGGTACACGGAACTCCGGCGCACCGATGGCGAAGGGGCGTTCAGCGCCCTCGAGCCGCTGCAGAACTGGATCGATCTGCTCGCCTCCGGGGTCCGGCCCGAGAACGTCCGTGTCATCGGGATCAACGGCGGCGACATCGCGGGTCTCGAGTATCGCTTCGCGTGGGCGCTCGGCGCCGAGGTCGCCGTCGTGCGCGACAGCGGGCGCGAGGCCGATCGCATCGAAGCCGCCGTGCTCGCAGACGAGCTGCCCGGCATGCTGGTCCTGCCGCGCGACGTCCAGACGCTGCGGGCGTTCGTGTACCGAGGCCGGACGCAGATCCCCCTGACGGAGGCGCAACACGCGGAACTGGCCAGGCTCGCCCACGTGCACTTCCTGGCCGAGAACCGCCACAAGCATCCCGATCCGGCGATGCAACCGTGGGACAAGCTTGCGACGAACCTCAAGGCTTCCAACCGGGATCAGATCGCCTACATGACTCAGATCCTGCGGGCAGCGGGATTCGATGTCGTGAAGGCGAAGGGTGTTCGCGGTGTCATGAAGTTCAACAAGGCCGAGATCGAGAAGATGGCACGCATGGAACATGGCCGATGGAACGTCGAACGCATCCGCGACGGTTGGCGACACGACGCCGAACGGGATCCGAAGCGGAAGCGGAGTCCGTACCTCGTCAGCTGGGACGAGTTGCCCGATGGAGTCCGAAAGTGGGACCGGCTTGCGGTCAAGCGTTTCCCAGGACTCCTGGCCAAGGCGGGACTGAAGATCGTGGCGCGAAAGAAGCCGCGCTAGCTCTCACTCCAGTAGCGGCGAAGCGCCTCATCGTTGCGAAAGGCGATCTCGTAACCGGGCATCGCATCGCGATGGAGCCAAGCCGACTCGGATGACTCCGCGTTCAGCCGCAGTTCTCCATCCACGCGGCACTCGAAGTAGAAGTTGATGCAGTGCATCGCGCCGGGCTCCGCGGGCAGACTGTCCTGATGGAACAGGAACCGCGACGAAATGCAGCGCAGGGATGTCTCCTCCGCGAGCTCCTTGGCGACCGCGGCGGCGAGCGTCTCCCCGTAATCCACCTTGCCCCCCGGCAGACACCAGGCTCCTGCGCCGTAAGCGGTGTTCGCGCGGCGCAGGAGGAGAACGCGACCGCTCCGGTCGGGAACGATCAACCTCACGACGGGCACGGGATGTTTCGAAGTCACGTCAGGACCCTTGCGTGCGACTCGAGGCGTGCGGGTGTCTGAGTGGCGGCGTGCGAGCCCTGTGGACGCAAGGTCCGGCCCGCGCCGTCCATGGGGCAGCATTCTAGCGGAACGGACTCCGTGGCGGCGTGAGCGCGAGACGATCCGGGACGATCGGCGTCCGACGGTGGGGACTCCGGAGGGACGGAACCCCGCGTCACTCGTTCCGCTCCCCCCTCCGCCGGGCGATCGCCCCGAGCGAGTCCAGCGCCTCCTGGTTTCCGGGGTCGAGGGCCAGCTCGCGGCGGTACCAGTGCCGCGCCCGGTCCAGGTCGCCGAGGCGGTGCCAGGCCTGGCCGAGCCGCAGCGCGTTGCCGGCCATGG
>CAZSRZ010000127.1:0-14404 GCA_964609085.1 uncultured bacterium
GCCGACTGTCTTCTTTGCGTCTTCGCGCCTTTGCGCCTTTGCGTTGAATTCTCCAGGAGCTGAGCGACGGGCAGCCCCCGCATCAAGTCGGACTGAATTATTTAACGCAAAGACGCAAAGACGCAGAGGCGCAAAGAAACTCCGGACTGCCTTCCTCGCTTCTTCGCGCTTTCGCGCCTCTGCGACGGGCAGCCCTTACCTCGAGTCAGTCTGGCTGATTTAACGCAAAGACGCAGAGGCGCAAAGAATCTCTGGGCTGTCTTCCTCGCCTCTTCAGGCTTGTGCGTTGAATTCTCCAGGGTCTCTCTGCCACCGGGGGCCTGCTCTCGTTCCCCCAGGTTGGGCCGACTGTCTTCTTTGCGTCTTCGCGCCTTTGCGCCTTTGCGTTGAATTCTCCATGAGCTGAGCGGTCGGGTTGACTGTCTTCTTTGCGCCTTTGCGTTGAATCCTGCAGGGCCTGGAACTCGGGCTAGTTCGACGTTGTTTCTGGGTTCAGCAGCAACGACCGGATGTTGATCGGCTGCCACTGCCCGGCGGTGGGCTTGATCCGGAGTTCGACTTCGCCGGCCTTCGTCAGCGTGATCCGACCGAGCTTGACCTTCTGGAACCGGCGGTAATCGCCCGTGTTCGGCGCTTCGCAGGGAAGCTTCTGGCCCGGCACTTCCAGCTCGAACCTGGACACCCCCATGCTGGCGAGCTCGGCCACGACGTCGAAGACGCCCGGCCTGGTCACCGCGAACTTCCAGCTCACCGTGGCCCGGGAGTCGGTCCAGAAGCCGATGTTCACGACCCCGTCACGGGTTTCGGTTTGCAGGTCGGATCCCAGGACGTTGTGCAGGTCGGCATCGGCGGCCGCCAGCATGACGGTGCCGTCCGGCCGCTGTTTGGGGAGCACTTTCACCACGGATAGCCGACCGCTCACTTCGACGCGGATGACGCTGGCATCGGTGTCCGGTGCGGCCGCCGGCAGCCGCAGGATGGGACCTTCCGGCGAGGACTCCACCGTCAACGGCCCACCACCCGCGAGGAGCCGGGCTGAGGTGATCGGGCTGCGCAGCCCCTCTACCAGCAAGCGGCCGTTGGACGGCCAGTCGAACACGTGCAGGTAGAGGGTGGCAGCCTCGCCGCGGCGCTTGGTGGTGCAACGCCCCCACGGGAGCCGGCTGAAGGGGCTGGCAACGGTGCCATAGATTGCTTCGCCGTTGGTCTTCATCCAGCGGCCGACCGCCCGGAGGCGATCGATGCTTTCCGCGGGGATCTCCCCCTCCGCTGTCGGCCCGACGTTGAGCAGGAAGTTGCCGCCCTTGCTGACGATGTCCACCAGCTTGCGGATCAGGTCTTGCGAACTCTTCCAGTTGTGGTCGTCGCTCTTGTAGCCCCAGGTGTCGTTCATGGTCATGCAGACTTCCCAGTCGCGACCGGGGATGCCGGTGGCGGGGATGAACTGCTCGGGTGTGTCGGTGTCGCCCGGATAGCCGCCGCCGAGCCGGTTGTTGGTGATCAGCCCGGGCCGCAGGGAGAGGAGCGGCCGGAAGAGGTCCGCGCGCTCCTTCGACTGATGCATGGGGGTGTCCCACCACAGGATGTCCGGCTGGTAGTTGGTCAGGATCTCGCGCACCTGCGGCACCGCGATCCGGCGCAGATAGTCGTCGTAGCTTCCCTTGTGCCCTTCGTCCCAACCCCCGTCTTCCGGCAGGCCGGCTTTGGCGCCTCCCGGGTGCGTCCAATCCTGGGACTGGGAGTAGTAGAGACCGAATTTCAGGCCGCGCTTTCGGGCGGCAGCCGCCAGGGGGGCGATGGCGTCCTTCCCGTAGGGGGCAGCGCGGACGAGAGTCCAGTCCGTCACCTGGGAGTCGAACATCGCAAAGCCGTCGTGGTGCTTGCTGGTGATGACGATGTAGCGCATCCCGGCCGTTTCCGCGAGGGCAGCCCAGGCATCGGGCCGATACTTGACCGGGTTGAACTGACGGGCGAACGCGCGATAGTCGGCCAGGGGAATCTGCGCCGAGCGCATGATCCACTCACCGATGCCGCCGATCGGTTTTCCCTTGTAGAAACCGGCCGGTACCGAGTAGACGCCCCAATGGATGAAGAGGCCGAACTTCGCCTCTCGCCACCACTTCATTCGGGCGTCGTGCTGTTCAGGGGTTTCGGCCGGCGGCACCTGCGCGACCGACGGGGCGGCAGGCAACACGCAGGCGACCGCGAGAAAGAGGACGGCGGCGGCAAGTCGCATGGCGGCGGGGCTCCTGTGAGGCAAGTACCGTCACGGTTCCCCCGCGCGCGGCGGCGCACCTGCTGCGAGGACAAACTGCGCTCGAATCCACCGTCCGGAGATCGGTGGATTCGAGCGGGGGATCAGGAAGCGGCGGCGAACCGGGCAGCCACGTTCGCCCAGTTGACGGTCTTCCACCACTCCTCAAGGTACTTCGGCCGCAGGTTGCGGTAGTCCACGTAGTAGGCATGCTCCCACACGTCGATCCCGAGGAGCGGCGTCTTGCCTTCCATCAGGGGGCTGTCCTGATTCGGAGTGCTCATCACTTTGAGCGCCCCGCCGTCGAGAACGAGCCAGGTCCACCCGCTGCCGAACCGCTTCACGCCGGCGTCATTCACGAGGACCTTGAAGTTGTCGAAGGAGGTGAAGGCGGCGTTGATCGCGTCGCCCAGGGCACCGCCGGGAGCACCGCCACCACCCGGGCCCATGATTTCCCAGAACAGGGTGTGGTTCGCGTGGCCGCCACCGTTGTTCCGCACCGCGCCGCGTACGCTCTCCGGCAGGGCGCTCAGGTCGGCGATGATCTCCTCGATCGACTTACCATCCAACCCATCGAGGCCCTTGATAGCGGCGTTGAGATTGTTGACGTAGGCGGCGTGGTGCTTGTCGTGATGCAGCGTCATCGTCTCGGCGCTGATGACAGGGGCGAGAGCATCGTAGGCGTAGGGAAGCGGGGGCAGGGCAAATTCGGGCATGGCGTCTCCTGAAGTGCCGCGGGGGCGGCGAAAGGGGGGCGGTCGGGGGCGTACTTCCGGGCCGCATGGTCATGATATCGCGCGCCCTCGGCTGGGGTTTCGTTGAGAGTCCCAAATGCAGCGGTGGAGTGGGAGCCGCCGAGGCGTCCCCCACCCCCCCTTGCTGTAGCCGACGCACCGTGGAAGCCGGGCGGTTGGCCCGCTACTCCAGGATGCGGAGGGTGTGAGTGCCTCCGGAGGGGACGTCGTAGCTTCGTGGTCCCCACTTCTTCACCGTGCCGTCCCTGAACTCAGCCCGGGCGTAGAACTCCGTCTCGCCGGCGATGACTTCGCGGTAGAGGTCGCCGTACGGCCCAACCGTCCCGCGGAAGTCGCCGTCCAGGTAGACGTCGATGTACCAGGCCGTGCGGTTGTCCGCGTGGAAGGTGCCGTAGCGAGAGGCGAGACCGCGTGAGCGACCCCCTTTGCTCGGCGGCCGGTCGACCTTTGCCGCAGGGTCGTTGGCCCCCCGCGGGGTCTTGATGTGGGTGTCCCGCCCGCGCGAACGGGCGGACGTCGACTTGATCTCAGAGTTGGCGTTCTTGCCCTGAGCGATGGAGACAGCCGGCACGAGGCAGGCTGCGACCAGCGCGGTGAGGGCGGCGAAAACGAGCACTTTCTTTTGCATGATCTCTCCGATGATGCCGACCTGACGGCCGGCCGGATGGGTCGGGCCCGGCATGCCGGGATGGGGGGGAAACACTTCAGAACTCTCGATCGTCGGGATGGCGATCTCCTTTGGTCTCGGGGATGGCGGACGCAATTCGGCTCAACTCTTCCCGGCAGCCGGCCTTGCTTTCGGCTTGGCGGGCGGTTTGGCACCCGGCAGGGGAACTGCCTTGAGCGCCGCCGCTGGGTCGAGCTTCCCCCATCCCCAGCTCGGGTTGGGGAGATTGCCCGTGAAGCTGTCCTTCTTGGCAGTGTCCCGCAGGATTTTGCGGACCTGCTCCGCATCCAGGCGGGGGTTCTTCTGCAGCATCAGCGCCACCACACCGGTCACAAACGGCGTGGCCGCGCTGGTGCCCTGCCATGCGATGTGGGTCCCGTCGGGGGTCAGCATGGAGGCGTCGGCCTCAAGCGCCATCTTCGAACCCTGGCCGAGGGACGATATCGCCCACGAACCCGGGCCGGAGATGTCGGGCTTCACGTAGCCGTCGCGGCGGTAGCCCGGACTCGAGTACTCGGCCAGGGAGCCACTCTCGGAGCTGAAATAGGTCATGGAGCCGGAGTTGTTTCTCCAACTGGAGCGAAAGTTGTAGGCGCCGACCGTAATCACGCTGGAGGCGTTCCCCGGGCTACCCACGAGCGCGGTCTTCTGCACGCCCCGCCCGAACGATCCGGTGCCGAGCTGCGGCAACACCAGCATGTATCGCCCTGTGCGCACGTTGGCTGAGGGACCAAAGCCGGCGACCAGGTAACTGCCGGCCGGCAGATTGACCTGCGCCCGAACCGTGCTCTTGTTCACGGCTTCGAAGTCGACCTCTTCGAGCACAAACTGCTGGAAGTTGGCGGGAGCTGCCGGCTTCGCGTCGGCCGGACCGCGAAGATCGATCCGGATCTTGTCCCCAACGGAATAGAAGTGGGCCGCCATGGAGCGCTGCTTCTCATCGACCAGGAAGTTATCCAGCCCGATCACGACGAGCCCCCAGTCCTCCTCACGGTTGAAATAGGCATTGAGGGGTCCGGGTTCCTTCAGGAAGACCTCAGTCGGCTGCGAGTAGACATCTTGTTGGCCGGCCCGGCTGGGGCCGAACCGGCCGCCAGAGATGATGCTTTCTCGACCCTCGTTCCCCGCCGAGGCGCAAATGATCACCCCCGGCTTGCCGGCGCCGGAGAGTTGATTAAGGAGCCTCTCGGTCTCATCTGATCCGTCCTTGGCGGTGAAGTGATTCCCGAAGCTCTGATTGACGACGCACGGCAAACCCAGCTTCTTCGCCGTCTGAATCGCCCAGATGGTGCCGATGGGCCAGGCGCCGGTGATGCGCCCTTCCACCCCGTCCGCGGCGTTGACCACGATCAGGCTCGCGGCCGGCGCAAGCCCACGGTGGGTGTTCTCCGGGGGGCCTCCGCCTGCCGCGATGCCCGCGCAGGCGGTGCCGTGCCCCACGCGATCCTTCGACCCAACGACACCGGTTCCCAGAATCCCCTGATCGAGCTGCTCCCGGGTGTAGACCGTTCCCAGCGGCTTGCCCGTTTCCGGGTCCGAAGCGGGCGGCTTCGAACCGCCCTTGCCGTCGGCAAACGTTGGGTCGCTCATGTCCCAGAGGGCGACGATCCGGCTCGAACCATCGGCGCTGCGAAAGTCGGCATGCTTCCAATCGATGCTGGAGTCGATGACGACGACGGCAACCCCTTTGCCCGTGAGGGGGGTGGCCGGCCGTGCGGCGGTCCCGCCGGAAGTCGCAGGACCCCGCGAGGTCCGGGCCGCGCCGACGGCAGGTAACTCCAGAGGCGGCACGGGCTCGGGCAGGGAACCGGAGGAGATGGAGCCGATGTGAACGACTTCTGTCAACTCCGCCACGGCGCGCAACGCGTCGACCGGCACACCGGCGTAGACGAGCGAACCGACCCGGAATCGGGGGGTCGCACCGGCTGCCTTGAGCCCCGCCGTCGTAGCCCCGGGGGCGAGCTCAATCGCGACTTCCACCGCCGGTCGGGGGCTGCCAGGAGCGATGCCGTACCGCCGGCGGATGGCTTCCGCCGTCAGCAAGGAGCCCTCGCGTTCGACTCCGCTCGACTCGAAGTACGCCAGCAGGCGTCGTAGGTCGGACGAAAGCACATCGAGCCGCCCCCGCGAGCGGGGAATCGTGGCCCGTCTCAGGACCTTCATCCCGCGCAGATCCACCTTGCGCGGCGGCGCTGCAACGCCGCCAGGCAGGCACACCGCGAGGAGCAGCGCCGTCCCTAGCAACAGGCTTCCCATCCGCATGCGATCACCTCTCCGATCCGGCAGCCAACCGGCTCCGTAGCCCCGCTACCGCTTCGGGGGTCGCGTTCGCAACTCCTTCAAGGACGGGCACGAAATGGGCTGCCAGCTCTCTTCGACGGCCGATCGCGGTCGCCCTTACAGGGTCGACGATTCGCCGCTGGTTCCCCCTGTAAGGCTCGGCGGAGGCCGCCGTCCCGGATAGACGGCCGGATCGCGTGAGGTCCGGCCGTACCTGGAGAACCTGAATGAGCATGCACAGTCCGATGAGGCAGGGCCACTGGACGGCCCTGAGCTTGAGTGTCGCGCTGATGTCGATTGCGCTGTCCGGACATCTGCGCCCCCTCCCTGTTTCCGCGCAGGCGGTCACCGTGGCCGCAGCGCCCCAGCAGCTTGCCCGGACGTTTCAGGACGCCTTCGCGGCGGTGGCGGACCGGGTCGAGCCTTCCGTGGTGACCATCATCGCCGGACAACAAGGCGTTGATCGAAACCCCTTCAAGCAGAAGGGATTCCCGGACGAGTACGCTCCCGATCCTCGCAGCCGGCCACCCATGGCGCGGACTTCCACGGGGTCGGGGGTGATCATCCGCGAGGCCGGCGGCACCGTCTTCGTGCTGACGAACAACCACGTGGTGGGAGACCGCTCCTCGCTCCGCGTGCGCCTGTTCAATCAGTCCGAGTTCGAGGCCCGCCTCGTCGGCGCGGACGAACGGAGCGACCTGGCGGTGATCAGCTTCCAGACGTCCCGACCTCTCCCCGCCGGTTCCGTCGCCCGGCTGGGGGACAGTGATCGAGTCCGGGTCGGCCACTGGGCTATCGCCATCGGCAGCCCGCTCGACTACGATTCGTCCCTGACGGTCGGCGTGATCAGCGCTCGCGGTCGGACCCTGGGCGGCCCGCACGGGGGTTCGCTCGTGGGGCTCCTGCAAACCGACGCCGCGATTAATCCCGGCAACAGCGGCGGCCCGTTGGTGAACATCGACGGCGAAGTGGTCGGGCTGAACGTGGCCATTGCCCGAGCCGGCGAGTCGGTGGGCAACATCGGCATCGGCTTCGCCATCCCCGTCAACCTGGCGCGAGCCGTGGCGGATCAGCTCATTCAGGGCGGCAGGGCGGCGCATGCCTTCCTCGGCGTTCAGTGCACCGAGCAAAACCACCGGTTGGACCAACAGATGCGCGAGCGGCTGCGGGTGGATTCCGGCGGGGCACTGGTGGAAGGGGTGCAGGATGGCAGCCCGGCGGCGCGGGCCGGTCTGCAGCCCGGGGACGTGATCGTTCGCTTCGCCGGACGGGCGGTGACCAGCTTCTCGGAGTTGGAAGAGAGGGTGCGACTGGTCCTCCCCGGCACTCGAGTTGCGCTCGAAGTAGTCCGCGGAGGCAGGTCCGTGAACCTTTCCGCTGAGCTGGCGGAGGCGGGTGAGCCGGCATCCGGGTAACCACGCCGTGCCATCGGGACGGCAGGGGATGTCGGCGACGGCCACGCCGGCATCCCCTGCCGCCGAGTCCAGGGTGTCCGGCACCCTCGCCCGGTGAACAACTGGCCCGGTAGAGTCGTCTGTCTTTTTCGGGTCTCCACAACGATCACCTGCCGGGAATATACTCAACGGGTTCAACCTCGACTGGGGGTACTCCCCGGGGTGTGGGGGAGAACGCCTGCTTCGAAGAGATGGCGCTTGTCGTGGTCAATCGAGGTCTCTCCGTGAAGAGACGCGCCGCCCTCGGGCGTGGAGCAGTGAATACATGTTTGGTTTGACCCGATCCCCTCGCCTGCCGGCGTTTGCGGGGCTGTTGCTTGCGGCACTGGTCGCCGCCTCCGCCGGCGCTGCCGGGGGTCGAAACCCACAGTCCGATCCCCCCTATCATTTGCCCGGACATTACCGCGGCACCGAGGCGATCCGGGCACTCGGTACGCTCATGCCCGAGGTGGCGGCCCGCTACTACCGTTCCGCTGCCGATCTGCGACGGGGATTCCTCCAGGAGCGAGATCTCTGGGTCGACGACCGCACTCGCCTGTACTACGCCTGCTCAGCGCTGCCGGACCCGAACAAGGGGGGCGTACGCGCACGCGGCACCGGCGACGCCCCTCCCTTCCCGGAGAGCGAGACCTTCAAGCTCCACAGTCGCCCGGGCTCGCGCAAGACGGTTTACCTGGACTTCGACGGGCACCTCACCTCCGGCACATCCTGGAACAACGGGAACGACATCGACTCCGCCCCGTGGGACCTGGACGGCAACGGGAGCAATTGGAGCACCGCCGAAGCCGAGGGGATCCAGCGGACGTGGCTGCGGATGGCAGAGGACTTCATCCCCTTCGACGTGGACGTGACCACGGAGGACCCGGGTGTCGAGAAGCTGCGACGCACCAACGCCGGCGATCAGGATTACGGCATCCGCGTCGTCCTGTCGCCCACGGACGGATGGTTCGGCGGCGCCGGCGGTGTGGCCTACATCGGCTCCTTCAACTGGGACAGCGACACCCCTTGCTTCGTCTTCACAGCCAACTTGGGGAATGACGAGAAGAACTTCGCCGAGGCCGGCTCGCATGAGGTCGGCCACACTGTCGGCCTCTACCACGACGGGCAGACCGGCGGCGTCGAGTACTATGGCGGGCAAGGCAACTGGGCGCCGATCATGGGCGTCGGCTACTACCGTCCCATCACCCAGTGGAGCAAAGGCGAGTACGACAAGGCCAACAACCAGCAAGACGACCTGGCTGTTGCCGCCAACTACGGCTGCGTGCAGATGGCCGACGATCGTGGGAACAACATTGCCACCGCGGAGATGCTCAGCGGCACGACCCCCAAGGTCAAGGGCACCATCGAGCGGACGGACGACGCCGACGTCTTCGGGTTTGTCACCGGGAACGGCGCCATCACGCTGAATGCCCAACCCGCAGGCTGGGGTGCCAACCTCGACATCCGGCTGGATCTGCTGGACGAGAATGGACTCAACCTCGCCTCCTCCGACCCGGCGGGACTCGGCGCTTCGATTCAGATCACGCTCCAGCCCGGCATCTACTACCTGAGGGTGGATGGAGTGGGCGCGGCCAATCCGGTCACGGATGGCTACTCAGACTACGGCAGCCTGGGAGAGTACAACCTCGACTTGACCCTGAAGGTCGCCTTCCCGCCGCCCACCAATGTCCGGGCGACGGGGGTCAGCCAGACGCAGATCGACTTCGAGTGGCAGGACAACTCCATTGGCGAAGCGGAGTTCCAGATCGAGTCCGCACCCCTCGGCGGCAACTTCACGCCGCTCGCGACGGTCGGCGCCAACTCGACCCGCTACCCCCACGCAGGGCTCGCGCCGAACACCACCGTGCGCTACCGCGTCCGCGCTGTGAACGACCTGCTCATTTCGCCATGGTCCGCGGTCGCGACAGGCGCCACGCTGCCGACGCCCCCCGCGGCTCCGGACAACCTGGTCGTCACCTCCGTCACGGGCACCGAGGTGCAGCTCGGCTGGCGGGATAACGCCAACAACGAGACCTCGTTCGAGATTGAGCGTCTGCGCGGCACCGGTCAATTCCAACTGGTGGGAGTCACCGGCACCAATGTGAAGGTCTTCTCGGACGACACCGTCGACCCCGGCGAGACCTACCGCTACCGGGTCCGCGCCAAGAACGCGGGGGGAGTGTCGGAGTACTCGAACGAGGTGGAAGCAGTCACGCCATTGGTGCCGCCGGCTACCCCGGTGCTGACCAACGTTTCGAACTCCGGCGCGGATCGGATGCTGCTCAATTGGACCCACGACGCCGTGCTCACCAACGGGTTCCGCATTGAGCGAAAAACGGCGGGGACGAGCTTTGCCTTCCTGACCGAGGTGGGGAGCAGCACCCTGAGTTACTCGGATCCGGGCCTCGCGCCGAACACCGCCTACACTTACCGCGTCCTCGCCTTCGGACCGGGGGGAGACTCCAACCCTTCCAACGAACGTACCGGGCTCACCGTGCCGCTGGCACCGGATGGGCTGACCGCGACGCGGGGAGCGGGGGAGGTGCTGCTGAATTGGACGCACCCGGGCGGCACGGACGGCTTCGTGATTGAACGGCGCACGAGCAGTAGCTCGTTCAGCCAGATCGCTCAGGTCGGCGCGTCCACGTTCAGCTTCCTGAACACGGGCCTCGCCGTCGGCACGACGGTCACTTACCGCGTCCGTGCCTTCAACGCCTCCGGCAACAGCAGCGCCAGCCCCACAGCCAGCATCGGCATCGTGCCGAGGATCAGCACCTTCAAGGTGAAGCCGGGGACGACCACAGGCGGCTCCAAGGTGAAGGGGACCATCACGCTGGTCACCGCTGCTCCTGCAGGGGGTGCCATCATCCAGATCAGCGGCGACCCGACCTCCGTGAAGGTGCCCGCGTCCGTGTCCATCCCAGCGGGGAAGACCACCGCGACGGTTCCCATCACGACGAAGTCCACGCGCTCCAACAAGACCACTCAGGTTCAGGCGGAGTACGGGGGTGTCGCGGTGATCGCCGTGCTCAAGCTCAAGAAGTAGACGGAGCACCCCGGCACGCTGGTTCGGTCGGCCTTCCCGCCCACGGTGGGAAGGCCGATCGGCGTTTTCTTGCGCCGAGTAACCTTTGCCCGGAACCCGGAGTCTCACCACCAAACCACAACCCCAGCCCACGCTGGCACCCCTGGAGGTGACCCGTGATCCGTCGGACTCTGGCCCTTGCCGCTGCCGCTCTCGTCGCAGTGCTTTGCTCGCGCAGCCCTGCTCGCGCCGCTTGCTGCTACTTCTCGGCCGTCGGCCAGGATGTGAATCAGCCCGCTCAGAAAGTCTTTCTGACCTGGGACCCGCAGGAGCAGGTCGAGTCCTTCACGGTGCAGCCGAAGTTCGAGGGCAACGCCAGAGACTTCGGGATGGTGATCCCCACACCCAGCCGCCCACGACTGTATGAGATGCCGCGAGAGTTCTTTAAAGAGCTGGCGGTCTTCACCATCCTGCGGCCGATGCAGCTCGACAAGTTCAAGATGTTCCCCAGGGCGGGAGGGTTCGGCGGCGGCGGCGGCCTCGACATACGCACGCGCGCGTCCTCGGTGAGGGTGCTTGAGGCCGGCGTTGTAGGGACGCTGGACTACAAGATCGTGACGGCGGAACGGGCCGACGACCTCTTTGACTGGCTGAAGGAGAATCGCTACTCCTACGCCGGCGACCAGGCGACCCTGAACTACTACATCGGGAAGAAGTGGATCTTCACCGTGATGAAGATCGACCCTTCTCAGCAGAAGCGTCGACCGGACGGCAGCTACACCGGCGAGATCTCTCCAACCCGGTTCACCTTCGCGAGCCGGACGCTCATCTATCCCTTGAAGATCACCAGCCTTTCCGTGACGGACCAGACCGAGGCGCTCTTCTACATTCAGGCCCCGTTCAAGGCCGATCTCCCCGGTGATCGCAGCTTCCAGTTGAGCTGGGCGCCGATGTGGCGGCAGGCGATGGGGTTTGCGGTGCCGGACAAACTCTCCCAGGAAGAGAGAGGCTGGATGGGGGTGGTCGACCGAGCGCTCCCGGAGCTGCAGGCACGAGAACAGCGGGCACGGGAAGCCGATAGGCAGTGGCAGCCGACAAAGCTGGAGTGGGCCCGCAAGCTCAATTCCGATGACATCGGCATGCTCACGGGCGTGGTCAAGTTCGACCGCACCGCGGACGACGCGGCCGTGCGGCAACTCCGCATCCTGGCGGGCCACATGCGCCAGAACCAGTGGGTGACCAAGATGCGACGGGTTTTCCGCAAGGGAGAGATGACCTCCGATCTCGAGTTCGCCCAGGCGGGGCTGGGCGGGCTGGTCGACCGGATGGAGTACGCCCACATTCTGCCGACGTCGCCCCCGTGACGGAAGCATAGGGCGGACGGGAAGCCGAGGCGGGCATGAAACGCATTCCCTGGGTGATCCCGAGTGCGGCGATCCTGCTGCTGCCGGTGCTGGCCGGCGCCCTCCAGGACCTGCCGCCGCGGCCGCTCCCGAACCTGGAATACCGGACGGAGCGGCCGGGTGGGGGTGGAGACGACCCGGTGATCTCCCCGCGCGACCTGACCGGCCGCTCGATCAAGACCCCGCGAGTGCGTGTTCTCCACGCCCGGGATCCCCGGCTGGCGGGCACGTCCGCGCACTTCCTGTTCGTTGATCCGTGGCTGGGCTACCAGCGCGGCCGGGAGCTGTTCCTCCGCGAGTTCGGCGCCTGGGAGGGTGTGTTCGGGGAGAGCGGGCAGCACGGAGGTCCACTGCTGGACGACGGCGTCACCAGGCAGCAGGCACTGGGACACGTCTCCTCCTGCGGGATGTGCCACAACACGCCCTACCGGGACGCGGGCGCCGGCGTCACCATCGCCAAGAACGGTGGCGACGGTCGCAATACGCCGCACCTCTTCGGCGGCGGCCTGCTGGAGATGATCGGCTGGCAGACTCGTCTGAAGCTGATGGCGTTGGGCGACACCGACCGCGACGGCTGGATCAGCCTCCGGGAAAGCGTCGGCCGCCGCGCACTGGTCGAGAATCTCCCCGCGAGTATCGCGGGCCGTCGCACCCGGATCGATTTCGGCAGATTCGGCGACGCTGACGGCGACGGCAAGCCGGACCTGGATCCGGCCATCCACATCATTTACGTCGACGCGGCCGGGCATCGCATCCCGTGGGCGCGCAGCTTGAAGGTAGCCGGCGTGGCGGGCTACACCCTCGACTTCCAGGTCTTCGGGTTTGGACACCGCGCCCGGGTCCCCATCGCCAGCACGCTGCGCGCCTTCACCGCCCAGCCCTGGGACATCCACTCGGGCCTGCAGGCGCATGACCCCACCTGCCTCATCGAGCCCCGCAGTGATGGGCTGGCCGGAGTCTCGCTCGCCGGCGCCAGGCAGTTCATCACCAGTGCCTCCCGCGATCGCGGCAAGCGCCTGCTCCCCGCTCCACCGGGGCTCGGTGTGCTTGGTATCAGCCTCGACGACCCGGACCGCGATGGGGTGGTCGAAGAGATCAGCGAAGGCGATCTGGATCTGGCCGAGTGGTACCTCCTGAACCATCCGGCACCGGCGGAAGGCCCTCCATCTCCCCGCGTCCGGCACGGGAGGAGCGTCTTCACCCGCATCGGTTGCGCCTCCTGCCACGTGCCCGATTGGCACCTCGAGGCCGCCCGCCCGGAAGCCCGCGACTACACGCAGCGCACCACCGGTGATCGCCGCTTCTTCAACCTGCAGGTGCGTCCCGGTCCGGGCGGAGAGCTGCAGGGCCGCGTTCGGCTGCTGGCGGATCGGTCCGCGGGGCGGTGGCGCCGGCGTTTTGGGGCGTTCACCATCAGGGGCCTCTACTCCGACCTCCGCTACCACGACCTGGGACCGGAGGCGTGGCAGACCCAGTTCGACGGCAGCACCCTGCGCCGCTTCCGCACACCACCCCTTTGGGGAGTCGGCTCCAGCATGCCTTACTGGCATGACGGAGGCTCCCTTACCCTGCACGATGCCGTCCTCCGGCACGGAGGCGAGGCGGGCCGCAGCCGCTCGGCCTACCGGGCCTTGCGGTCCTCGGACCGGGAGGCGTTGATCGACTTTCTCAACAGCCTGATCCTCTACGGCACCGATCGCCTGCCCACCGACATCAACGGCGACGGCCGCATCGACAGGCACTTCCGCGTGGCGGGACAGAACACGGGCCTGGAAGTGTTCAACCCCGAGTGGCTCTTCAACACACCTGGCCGAATAGAGGGCCCCGTGACGGCACCCGACGGCCGCCGCATCGTCAGCAGAGCGCTGACCAACGTCCACCGCGCCTACGGCCTCGACCTCCCCTACGTGCGAGACAGGGATCGCGACGGCTTCCCAGACATCCTGTCCGGCCCGAACCCAAACGTTCCCAGCCGGGCCAGGTAAGGCGACACCACGTCCCGCCGCCCGTCCAACGCGTCTGGTATACTGCGGTCAACGTCGAGACCAGCCTCGACGGGCCGGGCGGTTAGCTCAGTGGTAGAGCGCCTGTCTTACACACAGGTGGTCGTGGGTTCAAATCCCCCACCGCCCTCTCGGGCAAGCGGTCCAAGGTTGCTGCGGCTGCAACCGGGCTCCTGGGGGTTGCCTCCGATGGCGGGGAGGGGTTGCTGATGGCGGCGAGACGCCAGCGCTCCCGGGGTGGCCTCGAGGGTCACGGTCGCGCTCGCGTGGTTCGCGGGTGGGGCACTTCGGCACAACCTGCATCCCGGCGCTGACGCGCTCGGTTCTGTACGGAGGCGGCTGCCGCGGCCGGCGGGACGCCAGCGTTCCCGGGGTGGCCTCCGGTGGCCGGGGAGGGGTTGCTGATGCCGGCGGGACGCCAGCGTTCCCGGGGTGGCCTCGAGGGTCACGGTCGCGCTCGCCTGGTTCGGGAGTGGGGCGCTTCGGCACAAGCTGCAGCCCGGCGCTGACGCGCTCGGCTCTGTACGGAGGCGGCTGCAGCCGGGGTCTTGGGGCGAGGCGGGCCTTGCGCGAGACCGCCATAC
>CAZSRZ010000128.1:0-14325 GCA_964609085.1 uncultured bacterium
GACGAGTCCTCGCTCAGCACCTCGGAGATCATGGCGGGAAGCTTCCAGGAGCTGAAGCGTGCCATCGTCGTCGGCGAGCCCACGGGGGGGATGGTGCTGCCCTCGCAGTTCGAGCCGCTGCCCGGCGGTGGACGGCTGCAGTACGTCGTTGCCGACTTTCGCACCCCGGCCGGGGTGCTTCTGGAGGGCAGGGGGGTAAAGCCCGACCTTCCCGTATCCGTCACTCGCAGGCGACTGTTGGATGAAGGGGATCCGGTGCTCAAGGCAGCCCTTGCCGCCCTGGCCACGAAGGCCCCCTGAACTCGTCAAAAGGAATCTCCCCAGGATGCGAACTCGTCTTCCGTTGATGCTCACTCTCCTCGCCGGTGCGGTAGTCGTCGCGGCGTTCAGTCCCGCACAAGCCGCCCCCAAGAAGCCGCTGCCTACTGCCCAGCAACTCCTGGACCGTTTTGTGGCGGTGACCGGAGGCAAGAAGGTTTACGCCTCCATCAAGACGATGACCCTGAAGGGCACTGTGAACATGACGGCACAGGGGATCACCGGCACGTTCCTCATCCATACGGCCAGCCCGGACAAGATGTACAGCGAGCAGGCAATCCCGGGAGTCGGGACGACCAAGCAGGGTTTCGACGGCAAGGTCGGCTGGTCCATGGATCCCATCAACGGCGTCCGTGTGCTGGAGGGCGAGGAACTCGAGTCGATGAAGCGGAGCACAGCGTCCACGGTGCCGTCCGATTGGAAGCGGTTCTTCAAGCGAATCGAAACGGTCGGGATCAAGAAGTTGGATGGCGGTGACGCCTACCAGGTCCGCATGACGCCGAAGGTCGGCCAGCCGGACATCGCCTACTACAACGTCAAGACGGGCATCCTTGTTCGCAGCGACATGGTCGTGGACAGCCCTCAGGGCAAGATGACTGTCCAGTCACTGATGTCGGACTACCGATCAGTCGGAGGGATGAAGGTCCCTTTCATGGTGCGGCAGAAGATCGTCGGACTGGCCGAAATCGACATGATGGTCAAGGAAGCTGTGCCGAACCCGACGATTGATGAGGCGATTTTCGCCAGGCCGAAAGCGCCCGCAGCCGGTAATTGACGCCCGTTGGCACCCCACCGCGCTCCCGTCGTCATCGACACCGACCCCGGCGTCGATGACGCGTTGGCGTTGTTGTTGGCGGCCCGGTGCCCGGAAATCGAGGTGCTGGCCGTCCAGACCGTCGGCGGCAATCTGGGCCTGCAGCAGGTGACGGAGAACGCCCGTCGCATTCTGCGATTCGCCTGGGAAACGCCGCCGCCCCTCATGCGCGGGAGGGAGACGGGAGGCGCCACCGCCGCAGAGGTCCACGGTCAGGACGGCCTGAGCGGTCTGACGACATTGCTGCGCGAGGATGGATCGCCCGCCTATCCGTGCGGTCCCGACCCCGCTGCGGCCGACCCGATCGCGGCGCTACCCCAACTGGCGCGATCGAGACCAGGGCAGGTGACGGTCGTTGCGCTCGGTCCCATGACCAACCTGGCGCACTCCATCCGGCTCGACCCTGAAGGAATGCGGTGTCTCCGGCGAGTGGTGGTGATGGGCGGCGCATTTCGGGTCCCGGGCAACTACAGCGCCACCGGTGAGTTCAATGTCGCCGCCGACCCGGAAGCCGCCGTCATGGTCTGTGATTCTGGAATCCCGCTCCTCTGGGTTCCGCTGGACGTCTCCGAGAAGTGCCTGCTCACGCCGATCGAGATGGGATCGCTGCCGGGTCCAACAGGCGAGTTCGTCCGCAGAGTGACCGAGGACGTGGTCCGCTTCCACGAGGGGACGCAGGGCGAGGCGGCCTGCTGTCTCCACGATCCGCTCGCCCTGGCCGTGGCTGTCCGTGCGGATTTGGTGCAGACGCGGTCGCTGCGTGTCGATGTGGAGACCGCCGGCCGACACACCCGCGGTCAGACGGTAGCCGACTTTCGGCCGCACAGTTTCACCCCCCGCCCGCCCCCGAATGCGGAGGTGGCGCTCACCGTCGATGCCGCCGGGTTTCTGGCATTCTTCCTGGACCGGCTGCGGATGTGATTCTTCAGGGCTCCACGGGCAGTTCGAGTCGTTCGTTCCACTCGTTCCATGAACCGTCGTAGTTGGACAGCGCCCGGTGGCCGAGGCGGCTCAGAGCGAAGAGTACACTGGTGGCGGCGACGCCGCCGTTGCAGTAGGCGACCACGGGGCGGCCGGGGTCGTCGAGCGAGATGCCGGCGCGGAGGATGGCTTCACGGATCGCCGCTACCGGCAAGAACGTGCCGTCCGGGGCGATGAGCGCTTCACGAGGCAGGTGGAGCGCGCCGGGGATGTGCCCGCCCCGAACCCCGCGTCGGATCCTGCCTGTGTACTGGCCGTCGTCCCGCGCGTCCACCAGCACGACGCCCGCATCTCCGAGACCGGCGGCGATCTGCTCGGCGGTGCTTCGCCAGGCGTGCTGAATGCGCGGGGTGAAACGGCCGGCGGGGGGAACCGCGGTAGCGGTGGTCACTGGGCGTCCCTCTTCAGACCACTTTCTCCAGCCGCCATCCAGCACGGCTACCGCGTCATGCCCCGCGTAACGGAGGACCCACCAGAGCCGGGTCGCAAACTGCATCGCCGGATGATCGTCGTAGGCGACGACAAGCGTCTCGTCGCCGATTCCCGCCGTCCCGAACACCCGGGCCAGCTTCTCCGGCGGGGCCACCTGCGCGGGGATCGGGTCCTGCTCGTCCACGATGTCTGCCGTCCAGTCCAGATAGACGGCTCCGGGGATGTGGCCCGCCGCGAAGAGATCCGGCCGGCCGAGGTACCGTGCCGTTTGCTCCCCGTCTGGCGACGTGGCCGCGTCCACCGTGCCGCGCATGTCGACGATCCGGATCGCCGGGTCGTCCAGGTGCCGCTGGAGCCAATCCGTGGTCACCAGGCAGTCGGTCATCTCAACTCCTTCGGTCAGTCTCGATCTCTCGGTGGGTAACCTGCTGTGTACGCCGCCTGACGGTCTAGAATAGGAAGACCATGCCCCCCACCGCCGCCTCAGCATCTACTCCACCGCTTGAGGAGCTCTTCCCTTTCCCGTTAGATGAGTTCCAGACCCAGGCCATCGCTGCGTTGGCCGGTGGTCACAGCGTGCTGGTGAGCGCCCCGACTGGCTCGGGGAAGACGGTGGTGGCGGAGTACGCGGTGCACATGGCCCTGGCGCGTCGGCAGCGGGTCTTCTACACCACACCGCTGAAAGCCCTTTCCAATCAGAAGTACCGCGACCTCGGCGGGATCCTGGGAGTCCACCGCGTCGGCCTGCTGACCGGAGATGTCACGATCAACCGGGACGCGGAGATCGTGGTGATGACCACCGAGGTGTTCCGGAACATGCTCTACGGCACCTCTCTCGGGGCCGTCGAGACGAACCTGCGCGACGTCGGCTTCGTCATCCTGGACGAAGTGCACTACATGAACGACGCACAGCGGGGAACCGTCTGGGAAGAGTCGATCATCTATTGCCCCCCGGCCGTGCAGATCGTGGCCCTTTCCGCCACGGTGGCCAACGCACCTGATCTGGCTGCGTGGATGAACCACGTCCACGGCAACACCACGTTGGTGAGCAGCGATCATCGGCCGGTCCCGCTGCGCTTTCACTACTTCACCGGCTCCCGCCTGAGCCCGCTCATGCGGAAACCCGGGCCTATGGACCACCGGGCCCGGCTCCCGGCCCCGACGGCTCGGCGCCCGCGCCGCTGGGAAGCCCTGACCGAGCCCGACGAGCTGGTTCAGCGGCTCTTCGACGACGGAATGCTGCCGTGCATCTACTTCGTCTTCAGCCGGAAGGGCTGCGATGAGGCGATGATGGGGTGCGTCAACCTGGACCTCTGCACGCCGGACGAGCGTCAGGCGATCGCCGCGATCGTGGATGCGTACCATGCCGATTTCCCCTCCACGCAGGGCCACCCGCACATGCCCTACATCCTGCGGGGGATTGCCGCGCACCATGCCGGGCTGCTGCCGGCGTGGAAGGTGCTGGTGGAGCGACTCTTTCAGCGGGGCCTGATCAAGGCAGTCTTCGCCACGGAGACGCTGGCCGCGGGGATCAACATGCCCGCCCGAACCACCGTGCTCTCCAGCATCACCAAGCGGAGCGATCGCGGCCACCGCAGCCTGACTGCCAGCGAATTCCTGCAGATGTCCGGACGGGCCGGGCGTCGGGGGATGGACGACGTCGGGCATGTGGTGGTCGTGCCGGCGCCGCATCAGACCCGCGACGAGGCGCAACGACTCGCCGCCGCGCCGCCCGACCCGCTGGGCAGCCACTTCACACCCACCTACGGGATGGTGCTGAACCTCTTGCAGCGGCACACGCTGGAAGAGTGCGAGTTCCTGGTGTCGCGCAGCTTCGGGGAGTTCATCGAGGAGCGCCGCCGCGCCAAGCGCCCCCGTCGTCGCGACGGCCGCCCCCGGGAAGATCGGATCATCGTCACCACGCAATGGCAGCGATTCCTGCGCCTCCGAGACGTGTTGGAGCACTACCGATATCTAGAGGCCGATCACCCGACCCAGCCGGGTATTACGGCCGCGTCATTCCGCGCCGAAAACGAGGTGCTGGTCGCCGAGACGGTGTTCGACGGCGTGCTGGATGAGCTGGAGCCGGATGAAATGGCGGCGATTGCCACGGCGCTTGTCGCCGAAGAACTGCGGAGAAGTGCCGTCGTCAAGGTCCGCCCGGGCACGCGAGCATTGCGGGCCCTGCAGCATCTCAGCCGACTGGTGCGGGACCTGCGGCTCTGCGAGCGCCAGCACCGCGTGGAACTGGACACGCGCCTGCACTCCGACTGCAGTGGACTGTCGCAACTCTGGGCTCGCGGCACGGAGTTCGAAACACTGATGGGGTTTACGAATCTGGATGAAGGGGACGTAGTGCGGATCCTGCGGCGGACGGTCGACTTGCTGGAGCAGGTCGTGCATGCACCGATGATCGCTCCGGAGCTGAGTAACGTTGCCCGCGCGGCGGTGCGGGCGATGGATCGCGAGCCTGTCCGTGAAGAACCGTGAGACAACATCCGGTCGAATTGCGTCTCTAGGTTGGGGCATGCTTCGCCCCACCAAGCACCCATGCGACTGCCTCACCTCCTGTCCCTGGCGTTAGTTACTCTGCTTGCGAGTCGGGGGCTTGCCGCCCCCGCCACCCGGGCAACGCCGGCCCCGAAATCGCCGAGTCGCCCCGGAGTCAACCTGCGCAAGCAGTTCCCCGACGCCCGCATCCGGCTTACGGCCGCGCAGCGGAGCCGCCTGGACATCATCCGCAAGGAGACCTGGACGAAGGTCCTGGCGCTGCGCGACCGCCCCGGTACCCCGGCGCAGAAGAAGCCGAAGGTCGAGGCGATCATGAAGGCGATGCGAGAGAGGGTGAACGCCGTGCTCACCCCCGAGCAGCGCAAGCAACTCGAAGCTCAGCGCCGAACCGAGCGGGAACGCCAGTTGGCCGTCGCTTCCGGATCGGGCCGGAAGAGTGCAGGCACGGTTCCACCACCACCCCCCTCGAAGAAACGCTGAGGCCTGCCTGGAAACGCTGGCGTCCCACCGGCACCGACGCCAACTCGTCCGGGCCATCTGCCGATGAACCCGGCCTCCGCACCCTGGCTGAGTCCCGGAGTCCGGGATTCACCGGCGGGCATCCAGGCCGAGCCAGCGATGGTGCCACCCATCGGTCGCCGTGCTTTCGGCACAGAGGTGATCGCCTTCCCGCCAGGAGCGGAGCGGGTGACCATTCTCGTCGGTCAGGTACCTCTCGGGCATGATGCCCGACCCGACCAACTCCTCCAGTGAGTCCGGGAGCCGACCGTAGGCCAGACGGTACGCGTAGGCGGCCCTGCCGATTCCGAGCCGGATGAAGTGGGCTTCGTTGTGATTCCTGGGTTGTCGCACGGCCTCGGGAGGCAGTGCCAGCGTTCGCAGCAGCTCGACCTCCAGGGCACCGGCACGAACCGTGGAGAAGCCCAACAGATGGCCGCCCTCCGTGAGCGCCCGCACGCCCAGGCGGATGTCAACCTCCCGCGAGGTGACCTCCCCAAAGTCCACCCCGTCGAGCAGGGATTCTCCATCCAACGTCACACCGAATCGCCCGTGGCCGGGAGCCGTCCGCGCCACCAGCCGCAGCGCATACCTCCCCGCTGTCTCCACCGAAAACGGCAGCGTAAGCAGGGCACCCGGGACCTCGCCCGACCATCCCAATGCTGGCCGCCCGCCGAAGAAACCCGTCGTGCGTATCTCGGGCGCGTCGCCGGTGCCGCCAGCCCCGCGGAAGGCGGCCACCAGGTGGTGGTGGACCCACGGCACACGGCGCTCCGGCCAGGGGGGCAATTCCCATCGGGCTGCCGGCTCTCCGAGTTGGTACCAGAACGCCACGCTCGAGAAGTAGTCCGGTCGCTCGACGTACCACCCGTCCTCGGAGCGCGCATGGTTCCCTTTGTGTTCGAGGGTCAGCTTCAGCGACTGCTGGAATCGGACCGGGTCCAGCACATGCCACCGATAGCAAACCCCGCTGTCGCCGGCGGACCAGCCCTGCCAGTACGGCTGGCCGAACCAGAGATCCGTTCGTTCGCGAAACCCCCAGGCGTCGTTGAAATAGTCCTCGGTGCCCGTCCCCTGCAAGCTCGGGACAGTCTCGCCGTCGATGTAGAAAAAGTCATCCCCCTCGCCGAACCAGCCGTCCTGCGCCATCGTCACGGAGAGCACCGTGCCCACGTAGTGACCGCGACCCCGGATGTCCGCCACCAGATAGTCCCGTCCCATCACCGCCGGGTGTTCCTGACGGTAGGCCGCGTGGAAGTAGGGCGTCTCGTCCGGCAGGGCGTCCAGGGCTGTCCAGTCGACCTGCCAGTAGAGCCCGGTGGTGCGATCCGGGTTGTCGTTGGAGATGACGATTCGGGCCGACTTCGCGAACGGCATGCGCCAGTAGCAGGTGAGGCTCCCGGTGGGAGAGACCTGAACCGGAAAGCTCTGCACCACGGCCGGCTTACCGTGCCCGACGGCGAAAAAGTCTCCAAGCGGCACCTCGACGCCGGGCTGTTCGCGCCCATCCCAGAAGATCTTCAGGCTGAGGGCATTGAGTTCGTTCACGCCGCCGGCGTGGCTCGTGAGCCAAATGTGATCAATCATCCCGGGCCCTTCCAGTAGGGGAAGTTCCAGGACGTGCCCCGGCGGGAGGGGGGTCATGTCGAAGTTGCCGTCGTTCCAGTTCGGCTGTTCGTTGCTGGAGATGCGGCGATTGCGCCCCGGCGAGAGGCGCAGCAGGTCGGTGAGGGGTCCGGTTGCGTTCATGCCGGCACTGGTTCCACAGTGCCGGCATGAATCCCTGTCGAGGATGGGGCCGGTTACTTCCCCTTGCCCACCAGGGTCACCTGGACATTGGCGCGATTGGGGTCGGAGGTGGTGAGCGTCAGGAAGCTGGTGAACTTGCCCCGCTGCTTCGGCTTGAACTGCAATGTCAGTTCGATGCTCTGCCCTGGATCGATCGTGGCGTCGGTTGAGCCGGAGACCCGCTTGAACGGCCTGGTGGGCTCGGACACCGTGACGTGCAGTGCCTCCGCGGAGTGGGTATTGGTGATCGTCAGCAGCCGCGAGCGCCGGGACCTGACCTTCACCTTCCCGAAGTTAACCTGATCGACCACCTGCAGCGTGCCGCCGAGCTGGGAGTCGAAGGTAACCAACCCACCGGCCGCAGCGGCGTTGTTGCTGCGGGCGTCGGGGCTCGTCACCCGGACTCCGGGAGAGGCTGTGTCTCGGAGCACCAGGGTCACCGGCGTGGTGCTGCCTGGCGCCACCCCGGCGGCGGCGCGGAATGCCACCTCGATGATGTCACCGGCCGACCAGGCCGTTACGCCGCCCTGGATGATGTGGCGGATGCGCCCCGGATCGCCCCCGACGGCGCTAGTGTCCACGCTGGCCGCGCCGGGCAGAGCCAGGCGGGTGGACTTGACAAACGTCAGCCTGGTCGCGTCAAAGATGAGGTCGAAGATGCCGACGCTCACCTGCGCCCCGTGGGGATCGAACGACAGGCGCAGCGTGAACTGGGTGCCCGCCGGACCGCCGCCGTTGGCCAGCGCGAATGTGGCGGGCGAGTCGATCCCGCCGCCGGGCTGGCGAATGGTGAAGTCGGCGTCGCTGGCGTCGACCAGTTGTCCGTTCGTCACGCCGCGCACGCGGATGCGTGCCTGGCTGGTGGCGGGACCGGCCACACTCCATGATTCCGAACCGTCGTTGGCGGTCGAGTCGATCAGCGTGGCGTAGCTCTGCCCGCCATCGCGCGAGATCTCGATGCGGATACTGCCTGCGACGTTGGCGGCGCTCCAGGTAATCGACTGGCTGGAGCCGATGTCCCATGTCTCGCCGCCGTTCGGCGCAGTCACGCGGAGCGACTGCACGTCGCCGGAGCGACCGAAGAGGACGAGGTGCGGCACGGCGTTGATGTTGCCGCCCCCGCCCTGCAGGCTGTAGCCGGTGGCCACGAAGAGAGCGCCGTTCGGCGCGAAGGGGCGCAGGGAGAGGTAGTCGCCCCAGCCGTTGCCGTTTGGACCGTGGCTGCCGATCACGCCTCCACCCCAGCGGACGGTGCCGGTGAGAATCCCCACCTGATGGCCGGGCATCGTTGTTGGTCCGCCAAAGCAGGTGGTCACCCCCACTTCGCCGTTGCTATTGGCACAGAGAGCCGCATAGGCGTAGGCGGTATCGGGATTCCACAGGATCGGGTCACCCAGCACGGCGAAGGTGTCTTTCTGGATCCGCACGGCTTCGACATAGGGCTGCGGCAGCGCATAGCGACCGCCCCGCCCCGCGTTCCACAGGAACCAGACCTCGTTGCCGGTTAGCGCGCCCGTGAGGATGCGCGAGTCGGCGCGGCCGAGCCAGTTCTTGCCGTCCGGCGTGTTTGAGACATAGTCCGCGGCGCTCCAGGCTCCAACATTGATGCTGATGAAGGAGAGGTTCAGGCTGGCGTCGTCCCAGAAGAAGAATCGGAGCTGGCTGGTGGTGTTGTGGGAGGCCCAGTAGATCCGCGTGCCGCAGCTTTGCGCGCAGCGAAAGCCGAAGTTGCTCGCGGTGGTGGCGTTCATGTCGGAGCGGAAGTAGCTAAAGGCCACTGTGCCGCCGTCGGCCAGATCGGCGTAAGGGATCCGCGCGATGAGGGTGGACGCTGGCGCTCCGTTGCTGTCATAGGAGTTGGCCGTCACGGCAAGCTGCGTGGCGGCCGCCGAAAGATCGACGCCGTCCAGAAACTTGCCCGGCAGACCCACAAGCTGGGAGGTGAGATCGAGCCAGTGCCAGGTGTTGGAAGTCACCTCCGCCGTTGAGGCGAAGGCGATTCGCAGCGTGTTCTCGTTGGCGCCATCCGGGATGTAGAGCAGCGCCCAGAAGAAGAGATCGGACTGCGGCGAATAATGGACGACCTGCTCACAGCAAAAGCCGCCCGCCGCCCCGGGAAAGAAGGTTGTGGGGTCGAGATAGCGCCAGGAAGCACCGGCATCCACGGAGACGGCGGCAAACCAGTTCCCCGTGTAGAGGATCACGTCGCCGTTCATTGCCGCGCTCGGATCCAGCACCGAGGCGGTGCTGCCGCCATGGGCTTCGGCCCCCAGAGAGAGATCCTTTGGGAAGCTCAGCTCGTCTCCGGGGGCGTTTGTCTGTCGCCGCCGGGCGCCGGGGACGGGCGCCGGGGGCCGAGGCCGGCGCTGACCGCGGGCCTCCGCCCCGGGAGGCGGCGCGGGGACGAGGGCGATACGCAACTCGGGCCGCTCCTCCGGCGGTGGCGTCGGGACACCGCTGGAGACCCCTACCGTCGTTTCCACCGGTGCGATCGCCACCCGGGCGGGCAGCATCGACAACCGTGTAGCGGGCGCCGTGCTCGCCGCGACCGCGAGCAGGATCGGCAGGGCACAAGTCATGAGGGTGATCAGGCGTCGCTTCATCGTCGTGACCCCTTTCCGGTCACAAGCACCTTGCCCGGGCGGGACGCCGCAAGCGTCGAGCTGCCCTCCGGCGAGCCGATCCGCGCTCCCGGCCGGCTGTTGCCCGGGTGCGCCAGGCGCAGCGATGTGCTGCCCGGTGGAGCGTGATCGCGTGCCGTCAACGTCAGCCGCAGCAGGTTGCCGTCCTTCCATGGTCCGCCCCCATCCGTCTGGTAGACCAGGCAGCGCAGCCGTCCGGGGGTGACGACGGCAGTGACAAGCTGCGCCCCATCCGGGAGACCGGAGGCGGAGACCGAGGCCTCGCGGAAGCAGCGGGGATCGTAGAGCAGATCGAAGACGGCGTTGCTGACCCGCGCGCCGCCGGAGCGGTAATCGATGCCGATCTCCGCCGTGCCGCCCGGCAGTGCCACCCCCGAGCCAACCGTGAAGACGGCGTTCGACCGGCCGCCCGAACCCTGACCCGCGGCGCGCCCCAGGATCACGTTGATGATCGTCTGGATGTCGCTGCCGTCGACGTAGCCGTCGTTGTTCACGTCCTGGCGCGAGCGGTCCTCGGGGATCCGGCCGATGATGGCGTTCACCACGATCTGGATGTCGGTGCCGTCCACGAAGCCGTCGCCACTCACGTCGGCCCGCTGACCGAAGGTGAGCGTGGACGGCAAGGCCGTGGCGTTCTTCGAGACCGAGTTGGGATCGGTGACGCGGACGCCCGCGGTCACCGTGTCACGGAGGAAGACACTGACCGGCGTCTGTGAGCCGGAGGCGACTCCTTGCGCCGCGCGCATCTGGATGGACAGAATCGTCCCCGTGCTCCACGGCGTGGCACCGCCCTGCAACACGTGCCGGATGCGGCCGTTGTTGCCGTTCACTGGATTGGTGTCGACACTCACCGCGCCGGGCAGGCTCGCCTTGTCGCTCTTCACCCATGTCACCTTCGACGTGTCGAAGAGCAGGTCGAAGATGGCGACGGTGATCTGCGCCCCGTTCGTCTCCAAGCCGAAGTTCAGCGTGGTGAGGCCGCCGGGCGCCACAGAGGCGCTCTGCAGCCGAAACACCGCCGGGGAGTTGCCGCTCTGCGGCTCGCTGATGGTGAAGGCGGCGTTGCCGACGTCGCTGACCGAGCCGTCGTTCACCGAGGTGATCCGGAGGAGCGCGGAGTTGCTGGCGGGTGCCGCTACGGTCCAGTTCTCCGTGCCGTCGTTGGCGGTGGCGGCGAAGAGGGTGGAGTAAGTGGCGCCGCCGTCGCGAGAGAGCTCAATCTTGACGTTTCCGCTGACGTTGCTGCTGGTCCAGGTGATCGCCTGGTTGGTGTCAATCGTCCAGTTCTCCCCACCGTTCGGTGCCGTGACGGTGATCGTCGATGCGGCCTGCGCCGTCGCCACGAAGTCCTTGCCGGAGGCATCCGGTCCGACGGTGACGCTACGGCTAGTCGGATTGAATGTGAATCCAACCTTCGCAGGTGTGACCGTGTAGGTTCCGGCCGCGAGCCCGTTCAGGGTATAGGTCCCGCCGGCGGCGGTGTTGACCGAGGTGCCGCCCGGGGAGGCGGTGACGGTGACGCCGGAGAGGCCGTTGCCGCCCTGCGTGACCGTGCCGGAGATGCTGAAGGTGGAATTGGCGCTGACCGCGTTCACGGCCGCCAGCGCGTCGACGCGGCCGGCGCCGGTGCGGTCATCCACCCCGGCCTCGCCGATGTCCTTCGCCGTGCTCCGCAGGATCGACTTCACCTGCGCGGGTGTGAGGTTTGGGTTTTTACTGCACATCAGCGCCACGACGCCGGCCACCTTGGGGGTGGCGGAGGAGGTGCCGCCAAAGTCGTTCAGGTAGTCCGCGTCGATGCCCGTGTTGCTCGAGTCGGTGTTGCCGCCCCCGCTGCCGCGGATGTCGGTCGTGTAGCTCCACGGTCCCGGGGCGCAGACATCCGGGCCAGCGCCGACATAGCTGGAGCCCCACGAGAACAGCCCATCCGAGCTGGCGGCGCCCTTGTAGTCGTCCAGAATGCCGGTTGCGCCAACGGCGATGATGTCCTGGTTGGCCGTGCCCCGGGCAGGGTACATGACATCATAGGTGTAGGGCGGCCGATCCGGCCCGTTGCCGCAGGCAGCCAGCACGATGCGGTTGGCCGTCAGAGCCCGACCAATGGCGTCGGTTATCGCCTGCGACGGCTGGCTGGCCGAGCGCCAGGAACAGCTCATCACCTTGGCACCATTGGCGACAGCGTAATCGAAGGCGCGCACCGAGGCCGCGTCACTGCCGTGGCGAATCGGCATGATCTTCACCCCGGCGGCGACTCCGGCCACGCCGATGCCGTTATCCCGCTTCGCCCCGATGTTGCCCGCGCATCCCGTACCGTGGTAGGAGCCGGGACTGCCATCGGGGGCGCCGCCCGCCTGCTGGGTCTCGGCGTCATACCCCTGCACCAGGTTGAGATCGGGGTGGCTCAGGTCCACCCCGCTGTCGATCACGGCGACGACTATGCTGGAAGAAACCGCCTGGACCGCCCACGCCTCCGGGACGTTCATATCCTGCGTGTCATTGCCGGTGATGAACTGGCCGGCGTTTTTCAACTCGTATTGCCGGGCGCTGTAGGCGTCGTTGCTGATCGGGTTCGTGTCGACGTCCGTGGTTCCAGCCACGAAGAAGTCGTCGATGTAGACCCCTTCCGCTCCCGCGTCGTAATCGCTGATGAAGACGAATTGCACGCGCATGTTGGCGGTGCGGAAGCGCGGTGGAACGCGGAAGACGCAGTGACGCCAGCCGTTGATGGTGGTGGGATCGGCGGTCAGGTCGCCGGTGTAGGCGACGTTGAGGAGCTCGAAGGTCTGCCCCTCGCCGGACTGCGTGTTGTAGAGGTTGACCGCGCAGAGGTCGTAGAGCTGGTCTCCTGGCGTCTCGTACTTCGCGTAGAACCAGAAGTTGACGAGGGCATCTTCCATCCCAGCCAGGCTGAAAGTAGGGCTCTCCAACACTGACTTGCAAAACGCCGGATAGGGACCCGGCGGCGCCTTGCCGCCGACGCCACTGCCCGTCATGTACACGCTCTTCGTGCCTGCACGGGCTCTGAATGACGTAACCGCCGGATCGGCCAGAGCGAAGCCGTTGACGTGGCTGGCGAACCATCCGGGTGCGCCGTTCTCAAAGGTCTCAGTCACGACTCCGATCCAGGTGGGGGAGGCGAGGCGGTCATAATCCGCCTGGCGGGCTCCGGCCGTCGGGTCGAGCGGGTGGAGATCGGTCTGTGGAACACGGAACACGCCCGTGGGCAACCCGGCGCGCAGCAGCAGGTCCCTGGTTTGGGCCGCGTCGCTGGTGTCTGTCGTCAGGCGCAGCAGATTTGGCTCGGCATAGCGCACGAACGGGAGGGCGGCCAGAGACCGGCTGACGCCGAACGCCCGGCCGTCTTCCGGCTGGAGGATGCGGACCAGGAAGGCGTCGGTGGCCAGGGGACGCACGTCGATGAGTCCGAGCGCAGGCGCGCGAAACCCGAGGAGCCGCCGCGCCTGGTCCAGCGTGGTGGCCCGCCGAAAGCCGACGATGACGGCATCGGAAGGGATGCGCAGATCGTCGCTTTCGAAGACCGGCTGAACACCCCGGATGCCGAGCCGGCGGGCAGCGGCGCTGAACCTCTCCCGCGCCATGCCGCTCGGGGTCCCCTTGGCCGCCGGCGGCAGCCTGTAGACCTGCTGGTTCGAGTCCGCCAGGGCAGCCCACTGCCCGCCGGGCAGGGGACGCAGCCCCGCCTGGGCGACCGCCGTGGCCTGAGGTCCCGCCGCTGGCGCGGTCACCAGCCTGGTGCTTGGGGTCAGGGTCACCAGGCGGCCCTGGTAGAAGTAGGAGTAGGGCGGGACTCCGGTGCCTCCGGATCCGGCCGACCCCCGTGCAATGAACAGTAGCAGCAACGCGGTCAGAGCTATCCAGCCCCTGACGATGTTCGCTCGCATCTCGACACCTCCGTCGGGGAGACCGCCTCCCCGCACCAATGAAGACTGTGGCAAGCGCGCCGTATTACCACTAGCTTTTTCGCTAGTCGCGAGAGTTCCTCGCAGTGCCCACCTCGTGCAGGAATGCGATCGGGCAGAGGCACCGGGGCCCGTATCAATTCGGTTCCCGTAGGAGTGAACTGCGATCCCTGTGGCGGAGAATCCCAACCTGACACGCCGCCGGCCATCGCAGAGCGCGCCGGCGATGCCCACGAACCCCAAAACCACGGTGCCGGCGAGACGCCAGCGCTCCCAGGGGTTGCCCCCGGTGACAGACCCGCTCCGGCACAAACGCGGCGAGACGCCAGCGCTCCCGGGGGCCGCCTCCGGTGACAGGCCCGCTCTGGCTCAGAGCCGAGCACGTCAGTGCCGGGATCCCCGCTAACGTCAGCCGGATACC
>CAZSRZ010000129.1:0-14207 GCA_964609085.1 uncultured bacterium
CGGACGGCCGGGAGGGGCTCCGGTCGCTGGAGCTCTTGATCGGGATCTACCTGTCAGCGCGGGACGGGAAGACGGTCGGGCTGCCGTTGGAGTTGTAGGGGCCAGCGTGGCCGACAGGGTGGGGATCATGACTCGCGAACGGTCGGACGTCGCCCAATGGCGCCGGTGCTGACCGAAGTGGCCCTGCAGAAGCTGGAACCGTCGCAGCCGTGATCTCAGTAACGGTTCAGGCCCTGCGACGGCGGCTGCACTTGGGTGCGGCAGCCCTCCAGGGTCAAGGGATCGGCGCCACCCTCGCCCGGCGAAGCGCCAGCGTCTTCGCGGTCCGGGTCCTCGTTGCGGTCGCCGCGTTCGGCCTGCAGGTCTTCCTCACCCGATTGCTCGGTCCCGAAGAGTTCGGCCGCTACATCTACGCGGTCAGCTGGATACTGTTCATCTCACAGATCGGCGTCCTGGGTCTCGACACCGCATCACTCCGGTTCGTCTCCGCCTACGAGGCGCGGGGTGAATGGCCCGCGCTTCACGGTTTCGTGCAGCGGAGCATCCAGGTCGCGGCGGGCGTGTCGTTCGTCCTCGGGGGTGGGATGCTCGGCGCGGTCTGGCTGCTGGGGGACCGGCTGGCGCCGGGGCTGGTGCTGCCGATCATCGTCGCGAGCCTGCTGCTTCCGCTCCTGGCGCTGCTGCAGTTGGTCGTCGCGCAGCTCCAGGCCCTGCGACGGGTCGTGCTTGGTCAGGGGCTTCAGGGGCTGCTGCGGCCGGCCCTGATCGTGGTCGGACTGGGGGGGCTGGTGGGGCTGGGCTGGTCGGGCGGCACCGCCCTGGCGGCGATCATCACCAACACCGTCGCCACCTTCGTGACGGTGGCGCTCGCCTGGTTGGCACTGCGTCGGACGCTGCCCGAGCCGGTACTCTCGGCCGCGCCGGTCTTTGTGACCGGCATGTGGCTGCGGACCGCCGTGCCGCTCTTCCTGATCACCGCCGCCCAGTTGATTCTCACACAGACCGACATCCTCATGCTGGGGGCGATGGTCGGCACCACCCGGGCTGGTGTCTACGCCGTGGCCAGCCAACTCTCGACGATCATCACGTTCGCCATCATGTCGCTGAACGCGATCCTGGCCCCGATGATCGCCTCACTGCACGCGCAGGGACGGCGGGCGGAGCTGCAACGAGTGCTCACCCTCAGCTCGCGCGGGGTGTTCGCCTTCGCGGTGCCGACCGTGCTGATCCTGGCCGCGGCTGGTTCGCTGATCCTGCGGGCATTCGGGGCCGGCTTCGATGGCGCCTACATCCCCCTGCTCATTCTCTCGGGAGGGCAGCTGACGATCGCGCTATGCGGGTCGGTCGGGTTCCTGCTGACCATGACCGGGCATGAGCGGATCGCCACGGTCGTCATCGGGATGACCGCCCTCACAAACGTCGCCTTGAATCTGCTCCTGATCCCGCGGTATGGCCTGGTCGGTGCGGCCGTCGCGACCTCGGTCGCCACCGCGCTCCGGAGCCTGGTCCTGAGCGTTTACGTGCGACGCCTGCTCGGGTTCGACGCCACCGCCCTGGGCCTGCCCCCGCGTCTACCGGAGGGAATGCGTTGACGACCACCGTCAGGGAGACCCTTCGGCGGCGGGCGCCGCGGCTCTACAAGGTCCTGCGTGCGATCGCCCTACGGGTGCTCATCGAGTACAAGGTGCTGCGACAACTGCGTCCCGGTATGCTCTTGCGCGCTATCCTGGGCCACAGGTCCGAGTGGGAACGCGAGCTTCCATTGCAGCGGGCACCGAGGCTTCCTCTCCCGCCCGGCGTATATGTAACGGGCGACTTGGCGGGTGCCCTCGACGCCGAGGGGCTCCGCGGTGCGTCCGGAGCGCATGCCGTCTATCTGGATCCACAGGCATTGAGCCGCAGTCGCCTCGGCGCTCTCGCGGCACGGTACCCCGCCGATGCCGGGCTCAAGGTAATGCGCAGCAGCGGCGGGCTCGACACCGGGTATCTGCATGGCGGGGGGCACAGCGCGCTCCAACACCGGGCCCTGCATGGACACCGTCACCTGATGCTTGTGGCCAACCTCCTTCATCGGGCGGGTCTGGGGCCCCGTCTCTACGACCTGGTGGAGTTGTCGGCCGGGGAGCATCTGTGGGTGGCATACGTGGTGCGTCACGCTCCAGGGGACGGCCTCTCCACCGAATTGTGTGAGGATGGTCTCCGGCGCCTGCGACAACTGGCCCATGATGGCCTGATCGCGGTGGTTGCGCCCGGGGGTTTCGAGCACTCTGACTTCGCCCCGCCTTCCTGCAACGGAAACGCGCGCACCGACGCGGAGGGCCGATTCCAGTACGTCGATTTCCAGAATTTCACTCTTACCGGCTACGACCGGCAGCTCAGGATCATTGCGGAGGCGGCGGCCGCAGCGTCGCACTTCGGAGACCGGAGCTTTCTCCGCGGGGGATCCTACCTCTACCAGTCGGTACCCGGCCTCAGTCTTCCCGCCAAACGGGACGTCGCGCGGCGCATCCCGGTCATTTCTGGCCTGCTGGCCGAGGCGGGGGGCGATATTGCGGACCGTGTGGTTCTCGATATCGGCTGCAACATCGGCATGATGATCGGACAATATCTTCGCCTGGGTGCTCATTGGTGTCACGGCTGGGATCGGAGCGCTGTGGTTCAGCATACCGACCGGCTGCTCTCGGCACTGGGCTGTACCCGGTATTCGCTGACCGGAGGAGACCTCGAGCCGGGGAGAGACCTCGCCGGTGACCTCCCGGTACATGTGGGGAGCAGGCTCGACGGATGCATCGTCAGTTACCTCGCGGTCCGGGGTCACATGGGATGGCTGCCCGGCCTGGCCCGTCTCCCGTGGGCGTACCTCATCTACGAGGGCCACGAAGGGGAGGACGAGGCCACCACTCGGCGCCACCTGGAGGAGTTCGGCAAGTCAGTGTCCTGCAGAGTCACCGGTGTTGCCACCTACCGTGACGGTGATTCTGATCCCCGGGTCGTGGCCCTGGTGCGTAGAGGTGGGGCGTGACCACCCGGGTAGCGGGCGCCGAGGGGCGGCCGGGACCGGGCGGCGCCGGGCGCCAGGACTTCACTCCTCGGCCGCACCGGTGATGCCGCACCGACCCCTGACCTGGTTCACCAGGACACTGCTCTTTCTGCTGCTGTTCACGGTGCCGCTGCGCAGCCTCGCCCTGTTCGAGATTCCGGGCGCCAATCTCAGGATTCCGGACCTGGTGATCCTGATCGGCGTCGGCGTCATGGTCACCGAGTGGCTCCTGAGGGGTGGTGGGCTTCGGGTGAACGCACTGGATGGCTGGCTGTGGTTGCTGGTCGGGTATATCGCCCTCTCGGTGCTGTGGTCCCTCGATCCCGCCTTTGGTCTCATCCGGACCTTCAAGTTCGCCCGCGGTCTGCTCTTCTACCTGCTCCTGGTGCAGGCGCTGGAAAGGGACTTTGGGCAGAGCACCCGGATCATCGCCGCGGGCATGGCCGCGAGCTTCGTGTACATCCTCCCGGTGCTGGCACGGTCCTTCTCGGCGAGCGGAGGTCTCGACCTGCAGGCGCTGGCACAGGTCCAGCTGGCGACATCGGGCGCGCTTGACGCCCTGCGTACCGGCGCCCTGGGTGGGGCCACGTTCGCTGGCACGGTGAATACCCTGGCCATGTGGGCCAATGTCACGACCTTCGTCCTGCTCACAACGGCGTGGTGGCGCGCCCCTCAGCGCTGGGCGCGTGCCTGTTTCTGGGCGGCTCTGGTGGCGGTCGTCGGGATCCAGATCATTACCTTGTCTCGCGGGGCTTGGCTGGGCCTCGCGGCAGGGGGGAGTTGGTGGTTGTGGCAGATGCGCGGGCAGGTCCGTTTCCCACTGTGGGCGTACGCCACCCTCCTGCTGGTCGCCTTCGCCGGGGTACAGTGGCTTTCCAGCCGTGGACTGGATCGGCTGGTGCTCGCCCGAATCGAGAGCACGACCGAGGTCGAGGCCGATGGCTCTATTACCCAGCGATTCATCTTCTGGCGCGGGGCGCTCTCCGCGTTTGAAGAGCATCCCGTGGGTGGTGTCGGCATGGGCGGCGGGACGGTCGTGGCCGCGCGAAACGGCTACAAGGACTGGTATGTGCACAACGTCTACCTGCAGATCCTCTATGAACTCGGGCTGGTCGGGTTCCTCCTGTGGGTGGTCGTGCTGGCCAAGTGGCTAACCCGGGCCTTCCGGGTTCCGCTGCAGGCGATGGACTGGAACGCCAGGACCGTGGCGGTCTCGGTTCAGGCGGTGACCGTGAGCCTGCTCACCATGGGGCTCACCAACCTCGACTTCACGGAGTTCGAGTTCTGGATGTTGCTCGCGATCGTGGCCGCGCGGCCGCTGCCAGCCGCGGCCCGGCAGGTGGCCTGATGTGCGGCATCTGCGGCGCCCTGAGCTTCGCTGGCCGACCCCGTGAGGGGGAGGCCGGCATCACGGCCATGGCGGACACCATGCTGCATCGCGGGCCGGATGACCGCGGGGTGATGACCGCTGGCCCGGTGGAGCTTGGCATGCGGCGGCTTTCGATTCTGGATGTGGCGGGCGGCCACCAGCCGATCTGGAACGAGACTGGTGAGGTGGCCATCGTCTTCAACGGCGAGATCTACAACTTTCAGGCGCTGCGACGCCGGCTTGAAGCTGCCGGGCACCGCTTCCGCACCAACTCGGATACCGAGGTCGTCGTCCACCTGTACGAGGATGAAGGGCCAGATTGCCTTCGCTCGCTGGACGGCATGTTCGCTCTGGCCATCTGGGATGGCCGGGCACGGGAACTGTTCCTGGGGCGCGATCGGCTGGGGGAGAAGCCCCTGCTGTACGCCCTGGACGCGCGGGGGCTGGTCTTCGGATCCGAGCTTCAGGCGGTCCTCGCGGGCCCGTGGCCGGTGGCGCGGGATCTCGACCTCGAGGCGCTTTCGCACTACCTCACCTTCATGAGTGTTCCGGAGCCTCTCACCCTGCTCAAGGCCGTCCGGAAGCTGCCGGCGGGGCATTACATGCGGTGCCGCGCGGATGGCGCCACCGAGGTTCGGGCGTACTGGGACGTGACCAATTGGGATGTCCAGCCGGGCCGGAGCGAGGACTCCTACCTGGAAGAACTCGAGGCCCTGGTCGATCAGGCGGTACGAGAGCGGATGGTCGCGGACGTGCCGGTCGGGGCCTTCCTCAGCGGCGGGGTGGACAGCGGCATCGTGACGGCCCTGATGGCCAGGCACTCCCCGGAGCCGGTGCGGACCTTCGCCGTCCGGTTCAGCGGTGCAGCGTATTATGACGAGACCCCGCACGCCCGTCGCATCGCCGAGCGCTATCGCACGGACCATCGAGAGATCGTGATCACGCCGCACCTGGGGCTGGATCTGCTCACCCTGGCTGGCCGGATGAGCGAGCCACAGGCCGTGCCGGCGACGCTGGCGCTCTACGAGATGTCGAAAGCCGCACGGGAACATGTAAAGGTGGTACTCACAGGTGATGGCGGCGATGAGGTCTTCGCGGGCTATCACCGATACTGGTGGGAGCCACGCATGGCCCGGCTCGGTGCCGCGCCCGGCTGGGGACTCGTGCGGTGGGCGGAGACCTCGCTGCCTGGGCGCGCTGGGACGGGCCTGCGTACCCGCCGCCTTTTCAAGCTGGCCCGGGTCATCGGGCTGCCAGAGGACGAGCGGTACATCTACTCGTTCCTGGCGCCCTTTACCGAGCCGGACAAAGCGGCACTGCTGAGTGCTGGCCTGCGACAGGCGATCGCAGACACCCCGCTGCCAGTCGAGGTATTGCGGCGGCACTACGGCCGCCTCCCCGCCTTGCGGGGGCTCCAGCGGCGCCAGTACGGCGACCTGAAGCATACGCTGCCAAGCGAGATGTTGACCAAGACGGATAGCATGACCATGGCCGCCAGCCTGGAGGCGCGCCCCCCACTCCTTGATTACCAACTGGTCGAGTTCGCCGCCCGCCTCCCCTCCGACCTCAAGGTGCGCGGGGGCGGCGGCAAGTACCTCTTGAAGCGGATGGCCGAGTCCCTCATACCGCGTGACCTGGTGCACCGGGAGAAGCACGGGTTCGAAGTCCCTGTGGACGCATGGTTCAGGGGGGACCTGCGTGATGCGGCGCGCGACATCCTGAGCTCGGCCGGCGCACGGGGCAGGGGTCTCTTCGCTCAGTCGGCGGTGGAGCGGGTCCTCAGTCGTCACGCCAGCGGCGCCGGGCGGCACGGGTTGCAGATCTACAGCATGCTGGTTCTCGAGCTCTGGTGTCAGGGCCATCTGGATGCAGGCGTGGCGTTCCGTGGCTGACCGCCCGGCCGGTCGGCTTCGGGTCCTGTATGTGGTCCAGGGCATCCTCCCGACGGGTCCCGGGCGCCACCTGTACAAGCTGCTCGCGTACCGCAACCGGGAGACGGTGGACGCGCAGGTGTTCGCCTTTGATCGCTGCGATCCCGACATGATGGCTGTTCTGCAGCGAGACCATGGCATTCAGTGGGAAGCGATCGGCCTCCGGTTCACCGAGCCCCGGGCATACTGGCGCGGGATGCCCCGCCTGCTTGCCCGGGTTGACGCCTTCCGGCCTCATGTCATCCAGACTCATCACACGCCGATGGTCGACTGGGCGGCCAGGCTCGCCACGCGCTTGCGCCGTGTCCCGCTGAATCTCTCCCGCGCGGTCGGGCAGCCCAGGCAGTATCACCTGTCCCGGCAGGGACGACTGGCCTGGTGGTTCACGCGGTTCGGGGACTGGAGCACCTCACGCATGGTGGACTACTACCTGCCCAACTCGCAGGACGTGGCGGCCTACATGCGGGACGTGGAACACGTCCCACCGGACCGGATCATCACGATTCCCAACGGTGTCGACACTGAGCTCTTCCGCCCGTCGGCTGAGCTTCGGGCAGACGGAAGACGGATGCTCCATCTGCCGGAGAGCTGTCGCCTGATCGCGTATGTCGCCGCACTAAAGTCCCAGAAGGAGCAGCACCTGCTGGTGGAGGCGGTGCTGGCGCTGCTTCCGGAGTTCCCCGATCTCCGTGTCGCCATGGTCGGACGCACTTGGGGTTCCGGTGACGACCTGTACCTCAAGGGCATCCAGGACCGCATTGCGGGCTCTGGGTATGGAGACCGCTTCCTCTTCACCGGTGAACTTCCGGATGTCCGCCCGGTGCTTGCCGCCGCCGATGTGTATGCACATCCCTCGGCGTATGAGGGGTCCTCGAATGCCGTCCTGGAGGCGATGTCCATGGGCCTGGCCTGCGTGGTGAGTGACGTCTCCGGCTCACCAGAGCTGGTTGCCAATGGGGCAGCCGGCATCGTCGTCCCGCAGCGTGATGGTCCGGCCCTCACGGCGGCGCTTGGCCAGCTGCTGCGGGATCAGGTCGTGCGGGACCGGCTGGGTGCCGCGGCACGGGCGCGCGCGGAGGACGGCTACAGCGCCTACCGGATGTGTCGCGACGTGGAGGCGGTTGCCCGCCGGGGCTTGGCCGGCAAGGGGGTGGTCGTATGAGCCGACCCGAGGCGGCGCACCGCTATGCCTAGGGTGCTGGTGACCGGCAGCTCAGGCTTCATCGGCACCCACCTGGTCCGGGGGCTGGTCGCGGAGGGCCACGCCGTCTTCGGCCTGGACATCCGGGATCCGGCCACACCCGTGCCTGGCGTCCAGCATCACCGGGCGGATCTGCTCGACGCCGGACACGTCCGGCACGTGCTTGCGGAGACGGCACCGGAGGTGGTCCTTCATCTGGCCGCCCGGACCGATCTCGACGAGACTCGCGACCTCAACGGCTATGCCGCCAACTTCACGGGCGTCGAGCACCTGCTCGCTGCGGTGCAAGCCACCCCATCGGTGCGGCGCTGCATCGGGACATCCAGCCAGCTCGTGTGCCGTGTCGGATACGTGCCAATTGGGGATGAGGATTACTGCCCATCAACGCTCTACGGAGAGAGCAAGGTCCTGACCGAGCGGGTATGGCGACGAGAGGATGGTGGCGGGGTGGAGTGGTGCCTCGTGCGCCCCACAACCATTTGGGGGCCAGGGATGAACCCGCATTACCTTCGCTTTTTCGGGTTGATCAGGCGGGGGCGGTACTTTCACGTCGGTGGCGGCCCCCGCTACAAGTCCTACGGGTACGTCGGCAACACGGTCCATCAGTATTGCCGCCTGCTGGGAGCCCCGGTGCCGCTGATCCACCGTCGCACGCTGTTCCTGGCGGACTACGAGCCGATCGCGCTGGAGGCCTGGGCCAATGCCTTCCAGGCCGTGTTGGGGGCGCCGAGGATCCGGACGCTGCCGCTGCCGGTAGCACGGATGGCCGCCCGGTTGGGAGACCTGCTGAACGCGATCGGCTTCCGCCGGTTCCCCTTCAACTCCTTCCGGCTTGGCAACGTGCTGACCGAGTATGTTCTGGACCTCACGGCAACGGAATCCGCCTGTGGCGACCTACCCTACGGAATGACGCAGGGGGTCGAGGAGACGGTCCGGTGGCTGCAGGGGCTCTGGGCCCACGGCCCGGCGAGGCCGATCGCCCCAGCCGGCTAGGGTAAATGCGTCGACACTCACGAACCTACAGGAGCTTCTTCAATGCAGAAGGTGACGGTGGTGGCCGGTGGCGGCGGGTTCATCGGCGGGCATCTCGTGGCCGCCCTCCGGCGAGAAGGCCGGCGGGTGCGCGCGGTCGACATCAAGCCCCTAAATGAGTGGTACCAGGTCTTTGATGGCGTCGAGAACGTCGTGGCCGACTTGAAGCTCAAGGAGGCCGCCGTGGCCGCCTGCCGTGAGGCCGACAGCGTCTACCAGCTGGCCGCGGACATGGGCGGGATGGGGTTCATCGAACACAACAAGGCCCTCTGCATGCTCTCGGTCCTGACCAACACGCACATGTTGCAGGGCGCAGTGGAAACCGGCGTCTCGAGGTTCTTCTACTCGTCATCGGCCTGCGTCTACAATGCCGACAAGCAGAAGGACGCGCAGGTGGTGGCCTTGAAGGAGGAGGACGCCTATCCCGCGATGGCCGAGGACGGGTACGGCTGGGAGAAGCTCTTCTCGGAGCGCATGTGCCGCCACTTCCGCGAGGACTTCGGCCTTCAGACGCGCGTCGCCCGATACCACAACGTCTATGGACCGCATGGCACGTGGGAGGGAGGACGGGAGAAAGCTCCCGCGGCCATCTGCCGCAAGGTCATCCAAGCGAAGCTCACCGGGGATCACAGCATCGAGATCTGGGGTGACGGGCACCAGACCCGATCCTTCATGTATATCGATGACTGTGTCAAAGGTACTACCGCCATCCTCGGCAGTGAGATCCTCGATCCCATCAACCTTGGCTCCAATGAGCTAGTGACCATCAACCAGCTGGTGGACATCGCCGAGGCGATCAGCGGTGTCACTCTCAAGCGGCGATACAAGCTGGATGCCCCCAAGGGCGTCAATGGCCGCAACTCCGATAACACCAGGATCAAGGCCGCCCTCGGCTGGGAGCCGTCGATCCGGTTGCGCGACGGCATGGAGCGGACGTATCGCTGGATCCACGATGAATACATTGCGAAGTACGGCAAGTGACCACTGGGCGCCAACAGACGGTTCTCATCCTCAGCCAGGTCTACCCGCCCGACCCCGCGAGCGTCGGGCAGCACATGGCTGATGCGGCGGCCGAACTGGTTCGGCGCGGGAACCGTGTGGTAGTCCTGACGGCGGACCGCGGGTATGACAACCCCGGCGATCGCTATCCCGCCCGGGAATCGCGGGACGGGGTCGAGGTCGTCCGCCTGCCCTTCTGCTCGTTCGGAAAGCGCTCGATTGCCGTGCGACTGCTCGGGGGCGTGTCATTCGTGATCCAGTCGGTGGTACGGGGCCTGTGGGTGGGCCGGGTCGATGTGGTCCTGGTCAGCACCTCCCCCCCGCTGGCGTCGATGGGCGCCTTGGCGCTCTCCTGGCTCCGCTCAGCCCCCGTCAGGTACTGGGTGATGGACCTCAACCCGGACCAGATGGTCGCGCTCGGCATGATCGCCCCGGATGCCGTTGCGGTGCGACTCTTTGAGTGGCTGAACCGGAGGATTCTTCGGCGCGCGTCCGATGTCATCGTATTGGACCGGTTCATGGCGGATCGAGTCAATGCCAAAGTGGATGTCAGCAGGAAGCTCACGATAATTCCCCCGTGGCCGCACGAGGATCATCTCGAGGCCATTCCCCACGAGGCCAATCCGTTCCGGCAGACCCACCGGCTGGAGGACCGGCTGGTGGTCATGTACAGCGGGAACCACGGGCCCTCCAACCCGATCCGCACGATTCTGGACGCCTTGGCTCGGCTGGAGCACGAGGAACGGCTGGTGGGGTTGTTCGTTGGCGGCGGCATCGGGAAGGCCGAGGTGGAGGCCAGGGTGAGCACTGTCATCAGGTCCTTGCCGTACCAGCCGCTGGCCGACCTCCGCTATTCGCTCTCCGCCGCCGATGTGCACGTGGTGACGGTCGGTGACGGCATCGTGGGCATCGTGCACCCCAGCAAGGTCTACGGGGCCCTCGCGGTGGGCCGTCCCATTCTCCTGATCGGGCCGTGGCAGTCCCACGTCGGTGATATCCTCCGGGAGGCCGAGGTCGGGTGGCATGTGGATCATGGCGATGTGGAAGGGGCGGTGGCCCTCCTGCGGCGCCTGCTGGCCGCCACGGCGCAGGAGCTGGCGGCGCCGGGGCAGCGCGCCCGGGAGCTGGTCAACCGGCGCTTCAGCAAGGCCAGCCTGTGCGGTGCGTTCTGTGACATCGTTGAGCGGGGAGCCCGGGGCGCCGCGTGAGCGATCTCGTCGAGGCGACGCTGGTGACGGGTGCCACCGGGTTCATCGGGCGGCCTCTGTGCCGCCTGCTGGTCGGCCGGGGTCGAGTGCGTGCCCTGGTGCGCCAGGGGCTGGCGCCGGACGGGGCCGAACGAGTGGTCGTCGCGGACCTGTCACGTCCAGCCGACATCGCATCAGCGCTTCACGGCATGAGGAACGTGGTCCACCTGGCTGCGCGCGTGCACACGGAGGACCGGCGAGACGATCAGTCTCTCGATGCGTACCGCCGTGTCAATGTCGAGGGGACCAGGGTTCTGATGGAACAAGCCGGACAGGTGGGGGTCCGTCGGGTGGTGTTCATCAGCACGATCAAGGTGATGGGCGAGTCCAACGATCATCCCTGGCGCGAAGACGCTGAGCCGCGGCCCGTCGATCCGTATGGCAAGAGCAAGCTCGAAGCCGAGCTGGTGGTCAGGGAGCTCGCGATGCGACATGGTGTTGAGGCGGTGATTCTGCGATTGCCCATGGTCTATGGTCCCGGGGTGCGGGCCAACGCCTTGCGGCTCCTGCAGCTTGTTGATCGCGGGTGGCCCTTGCCATTCGGCCTGTTGAGTAACCGCCGGAGCATGGCATCGCTGGGCAATGTGCTCGCCGCGATTGTGACCTCACTCGATTCCCCGTCGTCCCCGGGAGAGACTTTCTTCGTGAGCGATGGACACGACATGTCCACGCCGGACCTCGTTCGGGTGGTGGCCCGTGCGCTGGGCCGACCGGCACGGCTGGTGCCTGTCCCCGTCGCACTCCTCCGCGCGGCCGGGCGCGTGGGCGATCTGCTCGCACCCGTGATCTCGTGTCCGGTGACCTCCCAGAGCATCTCCCGTCTGACCGGATCGCTGACCGTCGATATCACCAAACTCCGCAACATGACCGGATTCCATCCGCCGGAAACGGTCGAGGAGGGATGGGAAGCCGCTGCGGCATGGTACCGGGACCATCATGCCACGCCCAGGGAGGACGCGCGCTCGTGAGATGGCTCGTTCTGCTGGCTGGTAGCGCGGCGCTGTCCGGGCTGGCAACGGGGGTGGTCAGGCGCTACGCGCTGGAGCGCCGCCTGCTCGACCATCCCAACGAGCGGAGTTCGCACGAGCGGCCCACGCCGCGCGGCGGCGGCCTGGCGCTTGCCGGCGTGGTTCTCGGCGGCGTGGCTTTGGCGGGTATGCTCGGTTGGGTTCCTGCCGCCGTGAGCGTCGCCGTGACCGGAGGAGGGCTAGTCGTCGCCGGCATCGGGCTGGTGGACGATCACCGCCCGCAGCCGGTCGGCTTGCGAGCCGCCCTGCATCTCTTGGCGGCTGTCTGGGCGGTCGCCTGGCTTGGGGGCCTGCCGGACCTCCGGATCGGACTCCATAGCGTGCACCTGGGCTGGTCGGGGTCAGTCGTTGCCGTGCTGGGCATCGCATGGGCGATCAACCTCTACAACTTCATGGACGGCATCGACGGACTGGCCGCGGGGCAGGCGGTCGTCGCCGCCGGATTGGGTGGTGCCTTCCTGCTAGCCGAAGGTCCGGACGGGCTGGCCCTGGTCGCCCTGCTCGCCTGCGGGGCAAGCCTTGGGTTCCTGCCGTGGAACTGGCCGCCCGCCAGGATCTTCATGGGAGACGTGGGATCGGGGCTGCTGGGATTCGTCTTCGGGAGCCTCGCTCTCGCGTCGGAACGGGCGGGGTCGTTACCGCTCATCGGCTGGATCCTGCTGCTGGGGACGTTTGTGTTCGACGCCTCCGTGACGCTGGCCCGCCGGATGCTGTCAGGGGCGCGCTGGTACGAAGCCCACCGGACCCACGGCTATCAGCGGGCGGTTCAGTCGGGATGGAGTCACCGAAGGGTCACCGGGGTGCTACTGATTCTGGCGACTGTTCTGGGGGGACTCGCGTGGCTGGCCTGGCGCCGGCCGGCCTGGAGTCTCGCTGCCATGATGCTCGCGGTGGTGCTGCTCGGCGCGGGGTACCTCGCGCTGGAGCGGCGTCGCCCGATGGCTCCCCGACCCGAGCCGATGTAACATTCTCCAGAGGCATACCACAACCCATGACTCCAACGACCATTCCAGCCACCGGCCCCGGGGGACCCTCCACTCCCGAACCGGCCACCCCCACGGAAATCGTGGAGGTGTCGCCATTTCGGCTGCTGGTGGTTGCGCTGCGCCACCGCGGGCTGATTGTGCACTGGGCAGTGGTCGTCGCGATCCTCGTGATCGGCATTGCCCTCGTGCTGCCCCGGTCGTGGACCGTCTCGACCTCATTCCTGCCCCAGGCCCGGCGCACGCCCACGAACCTCGCCGGGCTCGCCGCGCAGTTTGGCGTAGCGATCCCGGTCTCGGACCCCAGTCAGGCCCCGCCGTTCTATGTTGATTTGCTCCGGTCCAGGGAGCTGCTCGAGAAGGTCGTCGACACCAGCTACACCTTTCGCTACGGGGACAGCACCAGGACGGCCCAGGTCGCGGACGTTTTCCGGATCCGCGAGCGGCATCCGGCTCGGCGCCGGGATGATGCGATTCGTGAGCTTCGCGATCATGTCATCCCGACCTTCGACCTCAAGACCGGTGTCGTTCGGCTTGAAGTCAGCGTACGCTATCCCGATCTTGCCTTGCAGATCACCAGCCACCTCCTGACCGAACTGAACCAGTTCAACCTGGTGACCAGGCAGTCGCAGGCCGCGGCGGAGCGCGTCTTCACGGGTACGCGCCTGCAGGAGGTCCAGCGGGACCTGCGAGAGGCGGAGGATGAACTGCAGGCGTTTCTCGAACGCAACCGGGAGTTTCGCAACTCCCCGTTGCTGACCTTTCATCAAGACCGGCTGGCGCGGAAGGTGAGCGAGCAGCAGCTCCTCTACACTTCGCTGTCCCAGGCGCACGAGCAGGCGAAAATCGACGAGGTCAGGGACACGCCCGTGTTCACGGTCCTGGAGGAACCTGCGATCCCGGCTCGGCCGGACCGTCGATACCTGCTGTTCAAGGCGCTCTTGGCCCTGATCGTCGGGGGGGGCGCCGGCCTCGCCATCGGCCTTGTGCGCGACCTCACGGCGCGCTCGGCCCGGCTGGGCGATCCTTATTACGCGGATTTCGCCTCTCTCGGGGCGCAGGCACGGGCGGATGTCTCCCGACCCCTGCAGGCCCTGCGGCGGCTCCTGCGGCCGCGCTAGGCGCTAGGCGAGCCCATCCCGTGTCTGGAAGCCCGGTGGGACGGGCAACAAGAGAGTCATCGCTGACCTGCGGAAAGGAAGTTATGCGCCATAGCACGGTCCATCACCGTCCGGCCTGCCGCGCGCCCGGCCCGGGATTGGGTGCCCGCCCCGGTCGGCCCCATTGGTGGACAGTCGCCGTTGTTCTGGTGTGCACGCTCGCCGCCTGCCGCAACGAGCCGTCCTTCCGCGCCGGCGGCCCCAGCGTCCCCGGTTT
>CAZSRZ010000130.1:0-13950 GCA_964609085.1 uncultured bacterium
CCGAGCATGGGTGCGTAAAGCCGGATGAGCTCATGTCCCTCGCGGAGGAAGCGGGATGGCTGAATCCGGCGGACACCGACCTCAAGGAAGTGAAGCCGGTCGAGAGCTGACGTATGCCAGGGAATCCGGGCGGGACGGGACGTTGTCGGTGCATCCCGATTGCCTCGGGCCTTCGGGCACAAGGCGGAGGTCAGACCCGTCGTCGAAACCAATGGGTGACGAACCCGGCCTCGCCCACCTGACGGAGTCACGCGGCACGCGGGATTCCCAATGACCTGGGGGCGATGACCTGGGTGCGCGGGCGTACCCGGCCGCACGGCGATCACTCACACCGCCCCCGATCGGCAGTCCCATCCGGATACGTTGTCAGTGAATCCCGGGTGGCTCGGCATTCCGCCCCAAAGCGGAGGGCGGGTTTCGAGAGCCTCCGGCAGGGACTGGCGGTCCTCTCGCGGGAACTTCCAGGTGCGGATCAGCGAGCCGGTCTTTGCCGTCGGGGTGGGATCGTGCTTCGAGGATGCGGGGTGCCGATGTCCGTTCCTCTACCACCTGTGCCTCCCCCCAGGCGGCCTCCGGGGGACCCCCAGACCCCCATCCAATACCTGAAAGGCGTTGGACCCCGCTTCGCAGCGCTCTTTGAGAAGCTCGGCGTGAGCACCGTCGAGGATCTGCTCACCCACTACCCACAGCGGTACGAAGACCGGCGCAGCTTCCGCCCACTGGGACGCATCCGTCCGGGGGAGACCGTCGTCACGTGCGGCCGCGTTTGGGAGGTCATCGAGGAGCAATCTCGGCGAAGGGGGATGGAGATCTCGCGGGTGGTGCTGCGAGACGCGACGGGCGAAGTGGAGTTGGTCTTCTTTCGGCAACGCTGGGTAAAAGCGGTCTTCGAGCGACTACGGGGGAAACTCATCTCCGTCTACGGAACCGCCGTGCGCGCTCAACGCCAACTCTCCTTCCAGCATCCTGAGTGGGAAGAGCTGGTGGACGAGGCTGACTCGATCCACCTCAACCGAATCGTCCCGGTCCACGGCGCAACTGAGGGGCTCACGCCGCGCTGGATCCGGCAGGTGATCTACTCCGCCCTGCGAGACTACGCGCGGAACGTGCCGGAAACCGTGCCGCCGGAAGTGCTGCGACGGCGCGACCTGCCGAGGCTGGAGTGGTCGCTGCAGCAGGCCCACTTCCCCGAGTCCGAAGGCAACCTGGAACTGGCCCGACGTCATCTGGTGTTCGATGAACTCTTCCGACTACAGGCGGCTCTGGCCCTTCGCAAGCGGGCGATCGCCACTCAGCTCCCCGGTATACCCTTTGCCGCGGCCGCGAGGGCGTCGGACGACCCCGAGCACCCCGGCGAAGCCCTGGCGCGCAGCCTGCCCTTTGCACTGACGGCAGCCCAGCGTCGCGCCACGACCGAGATACTCGAGGACATGGCCCGACCGGTCCCCATGAATCGCCTGCTACAGGGCGATGTCGGCTCCGGCAAGACGATCGTCGCGGCGGCGGCGGTGGTCGCCGCCGTGCAGAGCGGCAAGCAGGCGGCGGTAATGGTTCCCACCGAGATCCTGGCGGATCAACACCTCAACGTCTTTCGCCTACTGCTGCAGCCGCTGGGGATCGAGGTGCAACGCCTGGTCGCTTCCGTCCGAGCCAAGGGGAAGCGCCTGATCAAGGAGATGCTCCGCACCGGGGAACTTCCCGTCGTCATCGGAACGCATGCCCTGCTGCAGGAAGATGTCGAGTTCCGCGACCTCGGGCTGGTGGTCATCGATGAGCAGCACCGATTTGGAGTGATGCAGCGCCTCACGCTGATCGACAAGGGGATGATGAGCACCACACCAGACCTGCTGGTGATGACCGCCACGCCGATCCCCCGGAGCCTGGCACTGACGGTTTACGGCGATCTCGATGTGTCGCTGGTCGACGAGATGCCACCGGGGCGCAAGCCGATTCGCACGCACTGGAAGCGAAAGGATCAGGCCGAGAGCGTGTATGCCGGGGTGCGCAAGCTGGTGCAGCAGGGACGGCAGGCCTACGTCGTCTGCCCCCTGGTCGAGCAGAGCGACAAGCTGCAGGCGCAGGCCGCGAGCGCACTGTTCGAGGAGCTGAGGTCGGATGTATTCCCGGAGCTCCGCGTCGGGCTGGTTCACGGACAGATGCCGGGGCATGAGAAAGACGCGGCGATGGAGGCCTTTCGCGCGCACGAGGTGGACGTGCTGGTCGCCACGGTGGTGATCGAGGTGGGAGTCGATGTCCCGAATGCGTGCGCCATGGTGATCCAGGATGCGGAGCGGTTCGGGCTAGCGCAGCTTCATCAACTACGTGGGCGAGTCGGTCGCGGGGACCACCAGAGCTTCTGCGTGCTGCTTGCCGACCCGACGACACCAGAAGGCGAGGCCCGGCTAGCGGTGCTTACGCGCACCACGGACGGATTCGAGATCGCGGATGAAGACCTGCGCCTGCGGGGTCCCGGCGAATTCCTCGGCACGCGTCAAGCGGGCATCCTGCGGCTGCGGATCGCAAACATCGTCGGCGACGCCGCCATCCTGCGCCAGGCTCGAGAGGACGCGTTCGAGGTGGTGCGACACGATCCGGAGCTGCATCGCCCGGAGCACATCGCGCTGCGAGCGGACATCGAGCGGCGATACGCGGACATCTTGCTCGCCGCCGTCGGGTAGGCGACACAAGAGTGATCGCCGCGGCGAGTGAGGAGGAGCGGGCCCGACGGGACTCGAACCCGCGGCCTCCGAAGTGACAGTCCGGCACTCTAACCAACTGAGCTACGGGCCCGTGCGACCGGTGAACCAGTCGCCCTGGATACTAACAAACGAGGTGAGGCCGTGCAAGACCCTGTGGGACTGTCGACTACGTTGGATGCCGCTCGGGACTATGAAGAGGCCCGGCTGCGAGCTCAGCAGGCGAACTGGACCGGTGCCCACGCCCGCTTCCGGCGCGTGCTGGAGTACACAGAGGCGACCGGGGAAACCGCCTGGCGGGCGGAGGTGCTCTGGGAGATGGCCCGGATGTATCACTCCGCCTGCGACATCGCCGCCGCTCGTCGCTACTATCGGGAAGCCATCGCTGCCGCCGGGGACTCCCGCGATCCCGATCGCCCGGGAGAAGCGTGGCTGCGGCTGGCGCAGGTCGAACACATCGGCGGCAACCTGGACGAGGCGCTCGCGTGCCTTGAACAGTCTCTTGCGGTTGCCGAGGGACCCGCGGCCCGAGGCACCGCATTGGCGGCGCGCGGTGCCGTCGCCTGGGACTGCGGACGGGAATCCGAGGCCCTGCGGGATTGCGCCACCGCCCTGTCGTTGTTGGCCGAGGTGGACCCCGTCGAAGCGGCCGATCTCCGCGGCCGACTGCGTGAGTACCGCCAACGGACAGGACGTGTTAGATTCCGCTCACTCCTCACCCACGCGGGTCTCGACCCGTCCCAACTCGACCTGGAAGGCTGACCCGCATGGCAGACACTGATAGACCTGTAGACGCCTCCCAGGGAGTGCCGGCCCCGACGGACGTCCGGCAAGCCGTCGCGGACGAGTGTGCGCGATGGAGACGGGTGCTGGGCGGCGAGCAGTATGTCTACGGGACGGAGCCCGGGGCAGTCGTCCGGCGGGCGGTGCGCTACCACTCGCGCCCGCCGGGCAGCCGGGGTACGGCGCTGGACGCAGGCTGCGGCGAGGGTCAGGACACCGCCTGGCTTGCCTCCAGCGGTTATCGGGTGACAGCGGTCGAGTTCACCCACGAGGGCGCTGAGAAGACCCGTGAGCTCCTGCGGCATCAGGGCCAGGAAGGGCAGGTGCTGGAGACGGAGCTGGTGGACTACCTTCACGAAGACCCGCCCTACGGCGGGTTTGACCTGGTGCTCTCGTCCAACTGCCTGCAGTTCCTCGGTCCGGCAGGTGCCTGGGCTCTCGACCGGCTCGCCGCCCGCACAGCGCCGGGCGGCATCCTCGCCGTCAGCCTGTTCGGCAGGCAGCCCGATCAGCCGGAGGTGCGAGGCACGGTCTGGTTTACGACCCTCGAGGATGTGCTGGCGACCGCGGCCCGCCACGGCCTCCAACCCCTGGAGGCCGCCAATCTATGGCAATGGGGACCGGCCGGGGGACAACCCCAGCAGTTTGTGACCGCCATCTGTCGACGCGGAGCGCCACGCAGGACTTAGGACCACGGGGCGCCGCATTTTTCGAACTGCTGGCGCAATGCTTGTCTCTTAGGTTCTGGATGCTCGGGACGTGCAAGATCTCCCTTGCTCGGTAGAATAGCGAGCGCCGCCGCTGCGTCCCCTTTCCTCCGTTCGACCCGCCTGCCACACTGCATGGAGAGCTCGCTCCCTTCACAGCCCGCTGCCCGCACCGCGCTCACGACCATCAAGGCCCAAACCGGGCTGAGGGGGCGCGAGCTAGAGTTGCGGTTGCTGCTCTGGCAGTTTCCGCTACTGGTCCTGGCAGCAGCAGGCCTGCAAGAGGCCACCGGCCATGCCGACCCCTCCTTTGTCCCGTTTCTGGCGACTCTGGCCATACCCTGGGCGGCGTGCGTGCTCTTGCACCTGCTCCTCTGCGCCGTGAAGTTTGACGGCGACCTGCTATTGCTCCCTCTGCTCTCGCTGCTGTTGCTGCTCGGAGGCGCCTATCACCTCGGCTTGCCCGCCAGCTCGCGTGTGCCGGAGAATCTGACACCCTACGCGCGCGGGGCTCTGATCGGCCTTGGGACGTTGGCGCTGGTGACCGCGGGAAGCCGGTGGCTTCGTCGGGCGAACATGCTGCTGGAAGAAAAGCTGTGGTGGAGGGTGGCGGGAGATCGGCCGTACTACGAGTCCGTCCCCTTCCATCTGCTTTTTTTGCTCCTGATGGGCTTCCTGGCGCTAACTCTGGTCTTCCGGGGGCTGCGCGCCGAGGGTGGTGCGCTGATCCAGGTCCGTCTGCCGGGTGGGATCCAGTTCACCCCCAGCGAGTTCGTCCGCCTGAGCGTTGCCTTCTTCCTGGCGGATTACCTCGGACGCAACAGCAGGGTGCTCAGGCGTCTCCGCCAGCCGCTCGGCTCTGTCTGGCCGCTGAACCGGCTGCACTTTGAGCGGCGGGCAGAACTGGGTGTGCTGCTGGTTACCGTCGGGCTCTACTGCGCCTTCTTCTATGCCTTTCGAGACTTCGGACCCGCGGTGATCATCCTGGTGTTGACATTGGCGGGGCTGTACGCCGCGACCAACAGGCTACTCACCCCCGTGTTGCTAGCGGGTGGTTTCGCGGCGGTGGTCGGATTCGCGCTACAGCGCCACCTCATCCACACACTCGATAACCGCGTCGCCATGTGGCTCGACCCGTGGGACACCCGGTTCGTCAATGGCGACCACCTCGCCCGCATTCTCTGGTCGATCTCAGGCGGAGGCTGGTTCGGGCTTGGACCCGGCACGGAGCGCCTGGAACGCATGCTGCCCCTCGCCCACAATGACGCGGCCTTCGCCGGCATCGCCGCCACCATGGGGATGTGGGTGGCGCTCGCCCTCCTCGGCGTCTTCGCGGCCATCACCTGGCGTGGACTCGTCGCCGCCCAGCAGGCGCCGACCGACCGCATGCGGCTGCTCGGATTCACTCTGACCGCCCTGCTGGCCATCCAGGCGATCTGGATCTCCGGGGCGATGGTACGCGTCTTTCCCTTCACGGGCATCAACGTGCCCTTCGTGAGCACCGGCCTCAGCAGCATGCTGGCGTCGATGATTGCGCTCGGCGGGATCTGGAACATTTCTCGCCTGACGTCGCAGCGGCCCGATGCCACGGAGGCAACGCCCGAAGTGTTGCGGGGTGTTCGCCGCCTCAGCCGGCCGTTGATGCTCGCCTTCGCGCTGCCGGCAGCCGGGACCGTGCTCTTCGGGTGCCCATGGCTGCTCGCCGATAGGACCCTGATGCAGCGGGCGGTGGCGAAGGACTACTCCGGCGCCAGGGTGGAGATCGTCAGTCCGCTCATGGCTCGGTTCCGCGAACGTTTTCCTCGCGGCCGCATTCTCAGCCAGGACAATCGCCTCCTGGCCGTCTCCAACCCCAATACCGCCGACATCACAGCGCTGCGCGAGGTAAACAGTGCCCTTGCGGATCAGGCCGCGCGCGTCGGACCAGGCGTTCGCATCTACCCGCTGGGCTCGGCGGCCGCGCAGCTCATCGGGTGGAACGCACAGGGTCGGTTCCAGCCCATGCCGGGCAGCGTCGAGGCGGTGTGGGATCCCCTGCTCCGAGGGTATGATCCGGACCGGCTGCCGAGCATCTTCCGATGGCGGCACAACCCCCTCATTCGTCCACCGGAACCGCAGGATATCCAGCTCACCCTCTCCACCGGCACCCAGCGATTCGCGGCCGAACGGCTGGCCCGCGCGGTACGCGAGAGCGGTGCATCCGGTGGAGCGGTCGTCGCCTACGATGCGGCGTCTGGGGCGGTGCTGGCCGCGGCCACAGCTCCCGCCTTCGACCCCAACGGCCTGAGCCTGGATCGGATGACCGACTACAGCATGCAGGACCGCAAGTTCGGCATCCTCCACAACAAGGCGCTCACGCACGATTCGATCTACTTTCCGGGGAGCGCCTTCAAGGTGGTAACGGCGGCAGCCGCCCTCGAGGCGGGGATCACAGGCGCGGTCACCTGCCGACGAGGGCGCAACGCGGAGGAACTGACCTGGGAGTACGCCGGCAAGCGCTATCGCCGCCCGCCGGGACGCATCCGGGACTTCGCCGAAGGCGGGCACGGCAGCCAGAGTCTGGGCCAGGGGCTCGACCGCGCGCTCGCCGCCTCCTGCAACGTTTTCTTCGCTCGGCTGGCGACCGAAGTCGGCACGGAGCGGTTGCGGTCCGCCATGCTCCGTGCCGAGCTCCACCACGCCCCGACGGCCGACCGTCTGGCGGAACATCTTCCCTACACCGGCTTCGGGCAGATCGACATCAAGGTGAGTCCGCTGGAGATGGCGATGCTGGCCGGGGCCGTTGGAATGGCGCGGGCGGACGGCCTGGATGTCCCCGCTGCCCGGCCCCACTGGGTGGCGAAAGTGATTGCAGGCGGGGCCGAACTGCAGCCTGAACGCCTGCCCGGTGCGCCGATCATCGGTAAGCCCTACGCTCCTTTCAGCCGCGAGACCGCCGAGCGACTGCGCGCCATGATGATCGGGGTGGCCAACTCCCCCGGCGGCACGGCCTACGCTGCGTTCCATTACGGTGCCCAGCCGCGCCTGCCGGGGATCACAGTCGGCGGCAAGACGGGAACGGCCGAGTTCGAGAAAGCGGACGGCCGGATCGGACGCCACGCCTGGTTTATCGGCTTTGCTCGGAGCGACCACGAGCTTGCCCCGCGCACCATCGCCTACGCCGTGTTGCTCGAGGATGTCCGGCGGGGATTCACGGGCGGAAGGGCCTGTGCCCCCGTCGCGCGCGACGTGATCGCGGAGATTCTGCCGGCACCCGGCCGTGAAACGCCGAGCCCGGCGGGTGGGTTGGAGCGTTTCTATCAGCAGCAGATCCGTCCGCGAATGGGGCCCTTGGCGCCCATCATCGACTGGCTGCGCGATCGCTTCACCCCTCGCCGCAGCCCGGGGGGGCCTTGACCTCATGATCGATCCGCGAAGGATGCTGGAGAAACTAGCCCCGAACCGGCGTGACAAGCCGTTCCGCTACCTGGGTAGGCGCGTAATCCAGACGATGGCGGAGGCCGCCAGAGAGAACCCCCTCCTGGCGCGGCGAACTTCGCCCGGACGCTACCTCGTCGTGCGACTGGTCGAGGATGAAGGGCAGGCGGATGAATGGGATCGCCTTTTCCAGGAAAGCCGCGAGACGATACTCGATGAGATCCGCAGGGAAGCCCAGAGCCGCGAGATTGACCTGCTGGGGGAGCCGGGGCTGGAGCTCTTCCTGATCCGGCCGGCCGTGCTTCGGGACGAGCGCACGGCCGCCTTCTTCCAGGAAAGGCTGGGCGACGCCGCTGAGGCAGTGGCGCAACTGGAGGCCGATCGCGAGTTGATATTGCCGCACCGCTCCCGCGTGGTGCTTGTCGAAACCGATCCGCCGGGAGCCCAGGCGTATGTCGACCACCGGCAAGTCGGCATCACCCCCTGCCGTGTGGAAGACCCGCCCGAGCCGGCATTCACCCTCACTCTTTCCGTGCCCGGGTTTCTGGCGCATGAGGAACGGATCTCCGTCGCCGAGATGGGGCCTCGCGGCACGCACCGCGTGTCCCTGGTCAAAGAGCCGCCGATGGGCTTTGTCGAGATCACCAGCTACCCGCCCGGTGCGCGCGTCACCGTGGGGGCGGAAACGCGCGACTGCCCTAGTCTGTGGCGGCTGCCTGCCGGGCCATGCGAAATGAAGCTACAGCTCCCGGGGTATCAGCCGGAGACGCTGCTCATCGAGGTGGAGGAGGGTCCGGAGCTCCGCCCTCGGCGTCATGGGGTCCGATTGCGTTATGCCGGCCCCGACCGCGATGAGGTGTTGGGAACGCTGGTGGTCTACCGACCCGGTCCCAGCGGCGAGCAACTCGGCCGCAGGGAGAACACCATCGGCTCATTCTTCCGTGACGCCGATCCGGGCGCCACCCTGGATGATTGGGCCTTCCCCGGGCAGGACCAGCCGATCGAGATCCTGGCGGAAGTCCCACTCCGACGCGGGGTGCTGCTGATCGGCCGAGATGACCCGGAGCTGGCACTCCGCCCGAACATCGTCCTCTCCGATCAGGAGAACAGCGTCAGCCGGGGCTGTCACGCCTGGCTGTGGGTCTACGACGATACGGCGACAGGAGCGGCGTTCAACGCGTTTCTGATCGGCAACCGGAGCCCTTCCGGGATCATGGTCGACGGTGCGCTGGTAATGGAGACGCGTCGCCTCTCCGAAGATTCGCGCGTGCGGATCGGGAACTTCCATCTCCGCATTCGAAAGGAAATCCCGTCAGCGACAGTGCGGATCGTCGACTACTGAGGTCCCTGCCCGGGTGCCGTCAAGGGAACGCAGGGCGTGAGCCGACGGAGTTCCTCACCTGTGGCATCAACCAACCTGCCCCTGTTTCCCGTCCCGGAGGTCGGGTTCGGCGGCGGCCGATGGTTCGGGCGCGTCGCCAGGGCCCGACTCATCCGAGTCCGCAGAGGCGCCGAGCGAGGCCAGGGCCTCTTCCAACGCCGCCAGGCGTCCGACGAGATCCCTCGCGGCGGCTTCGGGCGATCCGGAGCGGTGGATCAGCACCTGCATCCGCTCCTCTTCCCCGCCCATCACCGGGCGTCCCAACCGTCTTGCCATCGCGTCCGACCTTCCTGCCAGCGCCTGCTTCTTCGTAGTTATCACACGATCCCCGGCTCGCGGGGGCACCGTTCAGGCGGGCGTCCGATCACGTCTGCCGAGCAAGATAGGCATTGATCTGATCGGCCATGCGCTTCAGTTGCAGGGAAGGCCGCCCGGACGCAAACCGGATCTCTTTCCCTCCGTCGCACACGAGGGCTAGCTCCATGTTGATCGGGCCGGATTGGCGGACGTTGGTCGACTCCAGCGACACCCGCGCCCCCGGATCGACACGGTAGCGCTGCGCTCGCGTCGTTACGCGGTTGGTGCGACGGATCAGCAGGTCGAGCCCATCGAGCTCGATCTCCTCGCGACAACTGGCTCGCCAGGCGGAGTAGAGCACCCCGATCCCCACCGCAAGAAAGATGCTGTAGAAGAGCAGCAGGAACAGCGCAGCCGGACCGAATGCCCGCCACATCCCCCCGATCATGATCGTCATGTGGAAGACCGTGAACGAGAGCCAGCCCGCACCGAAGATCCCAGCGCCGACCACAGCCCCCGGTTGAGCAGGCGCAGTCTGCAATTCCAGTCGACCGTCCAGACTCGCGCTGGGGGCCACCTCCTCCACCTCGCGGCGAGCGGCGGCCTCCGCCAGCCGTGCCTGCAGGCGTTCCAGGTTTACCACGCCCTCAGGCGAGCCCGGCGCCAGTTCGGCGATGCGCGACCGCAACTCGCGTTCCCGTGACTCCAACTCGGCCCGGGCGGATCTCACCGTGGCCAGCAGCGTCTCGTCCTGGGCGTCCCCCGCCCAGACCAGGTCGTCCTCCACGCGCTGCTCGTCCTGCTGGAGTGCGTCGATCAGGCCGACTCGACGCTTGAGTTCCTTGACCTCCTGCTGGTCGACGGGGTCCAGCACCGGCGCGAAACGGGCGAGCCACCGTTCCGCGGCCTCCCGCGCTTCCCGCTGCAGGAGCGGAGAGAGGGCTTCTTCGGCCCGGCCGGTTTCTCCGGATGACTCTAGCCGCACGCGATACCCCCCGCGCAACCGCCGCCGGCTCCAGAAGATGCTCGATTGCGGCAGGCGAAACGGACCACCCAGACAGCAGCATTATCCCGCATTTCGCGAGGTGGATACTCCCTCCACCACCCCAGCCTCCACCCGTGCGGAGGGAGGCGGAGGTGGCTCCCGCTCCTCGCCTTCAGGGCGCAGCGGCAGTTGCCCGCTGCGGAACTTGCTGATATATTTCGGCTACGTTTCGTCCCCCAGTGCCGCGGGGCGCCCAGGAAGTTCATAACCGCTGACTGCCCGCACGGCCGCTGGCAGTCACGGCCCGATGTGGGGCAGCGCTTTTCGGAAGTCAGGCGCTGCCTTCGCTGTCTCTGGACCGCGCACGCGGTTCGCCCGACAGCCGCAGCGCACCGTACGAGAGACTTGGGGCATGTCGGCACAACCACCCAGCCAGGGCCTGTATGACGGGGCCCATGAACACGACGCTTGCGGCGTCGGCTTTATCGTCCACCTCAAGGGACGGAAGAGCCATGGGCTGGTCCGCGACGCGATCCTCGCGCTCAACCATCTGAACCACCGCGGCGCCTGCGGTTGTGAACCGAACTCCGGCGACGGGGCGGGCGTGCTCGTGCAGATCCCGGACCGCTTCCTGCGAAGAGAGAGCGCTGCTGCCGGCTTCCACCTCCCCCCGGAGGGCGACTACGGCGTCGGCATCCTCTTCGTGCCGAAGGACCGGGTCCAGGCGGAGCACGGCATGACCCTCCTCGCCGACGTGGTCCGCGCGGAAGGCCAGGTGCTGCTGGGGTGGCGACCCGTCCCCGTCGACAATCGCAGCCTGGGGGATACCGCCCTCGCCGTCGAGCCAGGGATGGTGCAGGTCTTTATCGGGAAAGGTCCTTCCATCCGCGACACGGACCACTTCGAACGAAAGCTCTACGTGATCCGCCGGGTCTTCGAGAACACCATCCTCACCGCGGACCCCACGGTGGTACCCGCCAAGGCGGCGTTCTACATCCCCAGCCTGTCGTGCCGGACGCTGGTTTACAAAGGGATGCTGACCCCGGAACAGGTGGCTCGCTACTTCCCCGATCTCTCCGACAGCGACTTCGAAAGTGCGCTGTGCATGTTCCACAGCCGGTTCAGCACCAACACCTTCCCCAGTTGGGAACTGGCTCACCCTTATCGCACCATCAGCCACAACGGGGAGATCAACACGAAGCGCGGCAACATCAATTGGATGCGCGCCCGCTCTGCCCTATTGGCATCCACGGTGTTTGATCCCGGCGATCTGGAGAAGCTGCTGCCCATCATCCCGAAGGAAGACGGCAGCGACACGGCCGTGCTGGACAACGTGGTGGAACTCCTCATCCGGGCAGGCCGCAGCCCCGCCCATGCCATGATGATGATGATCCCCGAAGCATGGGAACACCATGAGTCCATGTCGCAGGAAAAGAAAGATTTTTATCGATTCCATTCTTGCCTGATGGAGCCGTGGGACGGGCCGGCCTCGATTGCGTTCACCGACGGCCGCACCATCGGCGCAACCCTGGATCGGAACGGGCTCCGCCCGTCGCGCTTCTGGGTGACCCGGGATGATCTCGTGATCATGGGCAGCGAGACCGGCATCCTCAAAGTTCGCCCGGAGGATATCGTTCACAAGGGCCGCCTGGAGCCGGGTCGGATGTTCCTGGTGGACATGGAGCAAGGCCGAATCGTCGGTGACGAGGAGCTGAAGCACCTCATCGCTTCCGCCCAGCCGTACGGCGAGTGGCTTCGACAGCACCAGCTCGACTTCCGTGCCATCCCCCCCGGCCAGCCACCGGCACACCCCGACGCCAGCGAGCTTCTCCGGAGACAGCAGGCCTGCGGCTACACCGAGGAAGACAAGAAGTACATCCTCGGCCCAATGGCCAATCACGGGATCTGGGCCGTCGGCTCGATGGGGACGGACACGCCGCTGGCCGTCCTGAGCGATCAGCCGCAGCTCCTCTACAACTACTTCAAGCAGCTCTTCGCCCAGGTCACCAACCCGCCTCTGGACTGCATCCGCGAGGAACTCGTCACGTCCGTCTACACCAGCCTCGGACCAGAGGGGAACCTGCTGGAGCCGGAGCCGGAGGCCGCGCGGGAAATCAGCCTCGACACCTTCATCATCACGAACACGGAGCTGGCCACCCTGGCCGGCCTGACCGAAGAGACCCCCGGAAGCCACGGCTACAAGACGGCCGTGATCCCGATGCTGTTCAGAGCGGACGGCGGAGCGGCCGCCCTCGAAGCGGCGATGCAAGAGATGTATCGGCGCGCGGATGAGCAGATCCGGGATGGCGCCGACTTCCTGGTGCTCACCGACCGCGGGATCAGTGCCGAGATGGCGCCCATCCCCTCACTGCTGGCCTGCGCCGGCATGCACCACCATCTTGTCCGCGTAGGTCACCGCACTCGCGTCGGGCTGGTCATCGAGTCCGGCGACGCCCGGGAGGTGCACCACTTCTGCCTGCTGCTGGGCTACGGCGCCAGCGTGATCAACCCATACCTTGCGTTCGAAAGCGCGGAGGCAATGCGGCTCGCGGGAGAGCTGGCGCCGGGGCTGTCGGCGGAGAAGGCCGAGCAGAACTACATCAAGGCGGTCTACAAGGGGGTGGTGAAGGTGATGGCCAAGATGGGCATCAGCACCGTCCAGAGCTACCGCGGCGCGCAGATTTTCGAGGCGATCGGGCTCAATGCGGAGTTCATCGAGAACTACTTCCCCCACACACCCTCGCGGATCGGCGGCATCGGCTTGCCTGAGGTCGCGTTGGAGACGCTGGCGCACCACCGCCGGGCCTTCCCCCGCAGGCCGGCCGGTCCCCGCCACCTCGAGTGGGGCGGACAATTCCAGTGGCGACGGGACGGTGAGTTCCACCTCTTCAATCCGGAGACAGTGTTCCGCCTGCAGCACAGCACGCGCTCCGGGCGCTACGACATCTTCCGCGACTACACGCGGCGCGTAGACGACCAAAGCCGGCGGCAGTGCACCCTGCGTGGGCTGATGGACTTCCGGTTCACGGACTGCGAACCTGTCCCCCTCGAAGAAGTGGAGCCAGCGTCGGAGATCGTCAAGCGCTTCTGTACCGGCGCCATGAGCTATGGTTCCATCAGCATGGAAGCGCATCAGACGCTGGCCATCGCCATGAACCGATTGGGGGGCTGGAGCAACACCGGGGAAGGCGGGGAGGACCCGGCCCGCTACATGCCGGACCCGAACGGCGACGACCGTCGCAGCAGGATCAAGCAGGTGGCCAGCGGCCGGTTCGGCGTGACGAGCCACTACCTCGTCAGCGCGGATGAGTTGCAGATCAAGATGGCCCAGGGAGCCAAGCCCGGCGAAGGGGGCGAGTTGCCCGGCCACAAAGTCTATCCCTGGATCGCCGCCGTCCGGGGGACGACTCCCGGCGTTGGCTTGATCAGTCCCCCACCCCACCACGACATCTACTCCATCGAGGATCTGGCGCAGCTCATCTACGACCTCAAGAACGCCAACCCTCGTGCCCGGATCAGCGTGAAACTGGTGGCGGAGGTGGGCGTGGGCACCGTCGCCGCCGGGGTCTCGAAGGCCCACGCCGACGTTGTGTTGATCAGCGGCCACGACGGCGGCACGGGCGCCAGCCCGCAGACCAGCATCAAGTACGCCGGCATCCCCTGGGAACTCGGCCTCGCCGAAAC
>CAZSRZ010000131.1:0-13826 GCA_964609085.1 uncultured bacterium
TCTACCAATCGGGAGGCGCTTTCGGGTTCCGCGACCAGCTTCAGGACGTCATGGCGTTAGTTGCCGGTGGATCGAAGTCCGGGAGCCGGATTGCCCGGCGGCAGATCCTCCTCCATGCGGCCCATCAATTCTCAGAGGGTGACGTGCAGCATTGGTGGCATCCGCCTACTGGGAGGGGCATACGCACCCGGTTCTCCGACGACATGCTCTGGCTGCCCTTCGTCACGGCCCACTACATCGAGACTTCCGGAGACACAGAGATCCTTAGCGAGCCCGCGCCGTTCGTGCAGGGCCGGGCTGTGGCGACCGGGGAGGATGAGTACTACGACCAGCCGACGCATTCGCACGAAACGGCATCGCTCTATGAGCACTGCCTGCGGGCAATCCGCCGGGGCATGACCGTGGGGCCGCACGGACTTCCGCTGATGGGTTCTGGGGACTGGAACGATGGAATGAATCTGGTCGGCCATCAAGGTCGTGGCGAGAGCGTCTGGGTAGCCTGGTTCCTGATCGCTGTGCTCCGCGGATTTGCGCCCCTCTGCGAGGCCCGCGGCGACCATGAGGAGGCAACTCGGTTGCTCACCGCCGCGGAGCAGTACCGTGAGGCGGTGGAAACGGCAGCCTGGGACGGGGAGTGGTACCGGCGTGCCTATTTTGATGATGGCACCCCTCTCGGGTCTCGTGAGAACACGGAATGCCAGATCGACGCGATCGCGCAAAGCTGGGCCATCATCTCCCGCGCCGGAGAGCCGGGCCGCTGCCGAATGGCCCTGGCAGCCGTGGAGAAGCGGCTGGTCCGGGGTGAGGATGGGATCATTCTCCTCTTTACCCCACCCTTCGACGCAGGGGCGCTGGAACCAGGGTACATCAAAGGTTACGTGCCGGGCGTGCGCGAGAATGGCGGCCAGTACACCCACGCCGCGCTCTGGACCGTTCTGGCGACTGCTCTGCTCGGGCACGGTGACCGGGCCCATGAGCTCTTCTCCTTGCTCAATCCGATCCGACATTCGGAGACCGTGGCGCAGCGCGACCAATACCGAGTGGAACCCTACGTGGTCGCGGCGGACGTCTATGGGTCGCCACCGCACACTGGGCGTGGCGGATGGAGTTGGTACACGGGCTCGGCGAGCTGGATGTACCGCGTGGGACTGGAGTCGCTCCTGGGCTTCCGACTTCAGGGCGATGCCTTTACCATCAATCCCTGCATCCCCAGTGCCTGGCCGGGGTTTGAGTTGACCTACTCGCTCGAGCACACCCACTACCGCGTCAAGGTGAGCAATCCGATGGGAGTAGAGGTGGGTGTACAGCGCGTAACACTGGACGGGGAGACGTGCCTCAACGGCAGAGTGCCCCTGAGGGACGATGGCCGCGACCACCACGTGAACGTCGAGATGGGTCCGGTGTAGAGGCCAACCCCCCGTCCGCCCCAGGGGAGCAGCGGGGCCGATCCGAACCGCAAGCGGTCGGCAGGCCCGGCGACGATCTTGTAAGGAACGGGGGTGCGTCCTGGGTCGGCCTGGTCTCCGCTTGCCGCCCGCTCGGTCCCTCGCCGGGTTGGACCGGGCGTGGTATATTTAGGCGACCCTGCCAAACGCCTTTTTTGCGCGGCACGATGGGTCACAAGGAGCCGCATGAACCGTCCCAAACGTCCCTCGTCCATCCCCCCACGTCGCCGACCCACGGGCGGCCCGCCTCCAGGTGCGGGCTCCCAGGCCCCTCGTCGGCGCACCGCGCTCGACCTGATCCCGGCCACGACCGAGCCGCGCTTTCAGGTGCTCGGCGGCACCTTCGAGCGCCAGAGTCTCCACTCGCACGCGCAGCCGATGGAGTTGGTGGTGATACAGGGGTTCACGCGGGAAATCGAGGACGCGTTCCAGCGGTTCAAAGGACGCCCGGACGACTTCTGGCCTCGCCACCAGCACTTGCTGGAGACGGCTCGCAAGCTCGACGAGATCTACACCCGGTTGCTCGCTCGACGCAGCGGCTAACCGCCCCGGGGCTGGATGAATGCGTTCTCGGCTCCGCGGACTGACGGTGCTTGTGACCGGTGCCGGGGGCGGGATCGGGGCTGCGATCTGCCAACGCTTTCTCGACGAAGGGGCGCACGTGCATGGTTGGGACCTGCATCCGGCTGCGATCCCGGTTGGTGTGAATGCCTCCGGGGTTGATGTGACCTGCAGTGCGGCTGTGCAAGCCGGCTTTGATGCCCTTCTGCAGGGCACCACGTCGACCGGAGAGCCGCTGCGGGCCGTCGTCAACGCCGTTGGCGGGAGCGGAAGAGCAGCCGGGGATGGACCCGTTGATGCGTGCAGCGAGAGCGGCTGGGACTACACCATCGATCTCAATCTTCGGTCCGTGTTCCTGGTCTGCAGGAGTGCCATCGGAGCAATGCGGCCCGCCGGCGGCAGTATTGTCAACGTGAGTTCCGTGCTCGGGCTGGGCGGGCACCCGCTCTTCGAGACCCACGCCTATGCGGCGGCGAAGGCCGGGGTGATCGGGCTTTCGCGGGCGATGGCGGCCAGTTACGCGCCGGAGGGGATCCGGGTGAACGTGATCTGCCCGGGGTTGATCGAAACCCCAATGACGGCGAGGGCCCAGGCCGATCCTCGCATCCGCGCCGCCCTCCCGGACCTGCAGCCGCTGACGGGATCCATGGGGCGGCCCCAGGACGTGGCGGATGCGGCAGTCTACCTGGTTTCGGAAGAGAGCCGATTCGTCACGGGCATCGTGCTGCCGGTTGACGGTGGTTGGACCCTGCGTTGAGAGGAGTCTCATATGGCCGAGCGCGATGACATCCTTCACTATCTCCATGAGTACCTCCGCGTTGACGACTGGAAGGACTACGGTCCGCAGGGGCTGCAGGTGGAAGGCCGACGCCAGACGCACCGCGTGGTCACGGGCGTGTCCGGTAGCGTGGCTCTCTTCGAGGCCGCGATCGCGGCGGGTGCGGACATGGTGCTGGTCCACCACGGCATCTTCTGGGAGCGTGATCCGCGGGTTGTGCGCGGCCCACTCAAACGGCGGCTGGAACTGTTGCTCCGACACGAACTCACGCTCGCGGGGTATCATCTCTGCCTCGATGCTCACCCGGAAGTCGGCAACAATGTCCTGGGTGTGCGCGGCCTGGGGCTCGAGGAAGTGCGGCCCTGGGGGGAGTATCAGGGCCGGCATATCGGGTTCCGAGGCCGATGGCCGGATGGGATTCCCGTCGAGGAGGCTCAAGCGCGGGTTGAGCAATTCTACGGGCGACGGTCGGACGCATTTCTTTCCGGACCTGCGTTGGTGCGCACCGTGGGTCTGGTGAGCGGCGGTGCCCAGGACATGGTCAGGGCGGCAGCCGAGGCGGGGCTCGATATGTTCATCACGGGAGAAGCTTCGGAATTCGTAATGGCAGCGGCGGCAGAGAGCGGCATCCACTTCCTCGGCGCCGGCCATCATGCTACCGAGCGCATCGGCATCGCCGCCGTGGGGGAGCTGCTGTCCAGGACGTTTGGTGTAGAGCACCAATTCATCGACATCCCCAACCCGATATGAGCGCGGTCCTCGTCTCAGGCAATTTCGTGGTCGATCTCATCGGCAAACCGATGGAGAGGTTGCCCGAGCGAGGGCGGCTTGAGATTCTCGATACGCTCGAGGCGCACGTGGGCGGGAATGGCCCGAACACCTCCGCAGCCCTAGCCAGGTTGGGAGTGGCGGTGAGTGTGGCGGGATGCGTGGGAGACGATCTTTTTGGCCGGTTCCTGACAGAGAAGCTGTCCGCAGAGGGTGTCGATCTGTCTGGCCTCGTGGTCTTGCCCGGGGTTGCGACCGGTGTGACGTTGGTCGCGGTGGGGAGCGACGGTGAACGCAGCTTCATGCATCACTTCGGCGCCAATGCGGAGTTTTCTCCTGAATCTCTCGCGGACGTCTCGAATTCCGGACTGCGCCACTATCACCTCGCCAGCTTCTTCGTTCTCCCCCAGTGGGATGGCGGTTCGGCCCGGAGAGCGCTGCGGCGCGCGCGCGAGTCGGGTCTGACCACTTCTCTGGATGTCTGCTGGGACCGGTCGGGCGGCTGGGCTGGGACGCTCGCCCCGTGCCTGCCCGAGGTCGACTGGCTGATCCCGAGCCGTGAAGAGGCCGAGATGCTGTCCGGCCGGAGCACACCCTCGACCATGGCGCGCGAGTTGATCCGCATGGGGGCCCGGGAAGTGGTGATCAAGCTCGGCGAGGAGGGCAGCTACTATCATGGCAGCCAGGGCGAGTTGCACGTGCCTGCGTTTCGAGTGGAGGCGGTGGACACCACCGGAGCAGGGGACTGCTTTATCGCCGGGTTTTTGTTGGCGACTCTGCAAGGCCGACCGCTGCCCGAGGCCCTGCGTTTTGCCAACGCATGCGGCGCCCACGCGGTCATGGCGGTGGGCGCTCTCACGCGGCTTCGGCCAGCCGCCGAAGTAGAGCAGTGGATGTCGCTCCGACCAGCCGGGGGGAACGCAAATGATTGAGGGAATGGTCGCGGCGACCCTTACACCATTCTCGGGTGCCGGCAGGCTGCGCCAGGAGGAGGTGGAGCGTCACGTAGACTGGCTGGCGCGCGCAGGGCTGCCCGCTGTCGCTCCCGCCGGAACGACCGGAGAGGCGCTCTACCTGACGCCTGCCGAGCGGATGCTCGTGGTCAGTGCCTCCGTTCGAGGGGCCGCCGGTCGGCTGAAGGTGATCGCGGGCATCTGGGACCTGGATGCGCGAGGCGTACGCCACCTGGCGGCGGCTGCCGAGACCGCCGGGGCGGACGCGGTGTTCCTCACCACCCCTGTGTTTTACCCCGCCACGGACGCCGCGATTGCTGCCTGGTACCGCTCAGCCCGTGAGGCCACCTCGTTACCGCTTCTTGCCTACAACATCCCGCAGTACGCCGTGAACCGGATCTCGGCCGGGCTCTTCCGCTCGCTGTTGGATGAGGGTACCGTGCAGGGGATCAAGGACAGCAGCGGAAACGAGGAGAGTCTCTCGGCCTACCTGTCAGCGTCGGAAGGTCGTGGCACTGTGTATGGCGCCAGCGACTCGTTCAGCCTGCGGGCCCGTGCCCTCGGGGCATCTGGTTTCATCTCGGCGCTGGCGAACATCTTTCCGCGTACATGCCTCCGGATCTGGACCGGGACTCCCGGCGAGGCCGCAGAGGCGCAGGCAGGGATCGATCGGATCCGCGCGGCCGTAAAAGGTTATGGCGGCATCGGAGCCCTGAAGGCGATGCTCCGGATGAGGGGCTTCTCGTTCGGCGGTACTCGCTTGCCCTTCAGCAACCCCAGTCTCACCGACTGCGCAGCCCTCGAGCGACTGATGTCCGGGTTGGGTGACTGAGACGAGGAGCCGGTGCTACGGACCACCCTTGGGGCGGGCCGGCGTCACGATGACGGCCCACCGGTAGTTCTCCTGACTCAGCAGCGTTTCCACCCGAAGGACCAGCCTGCGAAACTCGTGGGAGTCGGGGCCGACTGCCAGGATCCGACTGCGAATATCGTCCCCGAGGCGACCGAGTTGTCGGGCCATGTCGGCGTACGATCTCGTCAGGTGCTGGTTCTCGAAGGCCGCTCTCATCGCGACGAAGGCTCCGCCGAGCGGAGGAAGGCCGAGGGCAACCAGTTCCACGAGCTTCGCGGCCGTGGCGGGATGATCTCCAAGCCCAAGAAGCCTCCAGTGAATGACCCCAAGAACAGCCGCGACACCCAGGATGGTGACGGCCATACTCTCCCATGCCTCGTCCATCAGGCCGTGTTTTGCGGCGGCCCCGTCGTAGTAGGCCCGCTGGTTTTCCAGCCGGTTATGCAGGTACCACTCGGCCTGCTCGCGCAGGGTCGGGAGTGGCTGACTGATCGCCGGCCCGGCCAGTCGGGCATCCTCCAGATCATCCCGCCAATCCTTCGTCCGACCTTGCTCCAGGTGGCTCATCTCCATCAAACGGATCAATGCTTCGAGGACTTCGGCTTCTCGACGGCCGCGACGCTGTGCGCGGAGGTAGAAGAGCCGGGGCGCGCAGAAGAGCAAGCGAATCGCCCACGTGTGTCGATGTGCGCCGCTCAACGCAGCCCGAAGGCGCAGGGTGTCTCGCTGGACGGCCGTGAGGAAGTCACGCCGTTGTCTCTGGTTGACCGAATCTAGGCGCTGACGGACCCACGCCGGATCGCTGCCGGACTGGTAAGGTCCGACCCCGGCCAGGTAGAGGTGCTCTTCCCGGCGTAGGATCTCGGACCGCAGACGGGCCGCAACCCAGTCCGAGTGGACGCGACCAGCGGGCCAGGCGAAATGAACTGTAGCTGCCGCGACGGCGAGGAAGAGGACCTCCGCGGCGATCAGCGCCCACGCCCGCCAATCCTCCGGCCCATGGAAAAACACCACCTGGGTGGCGAGGGCGATGACGGCCGCGGGTCCAAGTAACGCCGAGAAGACCGCCCAAAACATCCGGCTGCTTTGCCTGCCGCGCGCCATCCGGCCCCAGTGGGACCTCGTCTCGCGGATCGCGGCCAGGTTGTCGTCCATGGCCGGAGCAGTCAATCCGGGCAGCGGCCGGGCCTGACCCGAACGGCGGTAATGATTCCACCAGAGTTGAATCCCCATCAGCCAGCACATCCCGGTCAGGATCAGCGCCCCAAGGGTCCAGGCGATGATCCTGGGAGCCAACTCCTCCATCCTCTGTGCGTCTGCCCCTAGTGCTATGAGACCAGGAACGGCCGGAGCATAGCGTTGCAGTACGCCGAGCGTGCTGAGCAGCTCCTTCACACGGGATGCAGGGGTGATTGACCCGCCGGGCCCACTCCGGGAATCTCTGGGGGCATGCTTCACGACTTCTCACTCCCAGCGCTGGATCCTGGTACGGGCGACCACAGTTCTCTCAGTGACCCTGGTCAGATGCGTTCCGTGATGAGCCGGCCCTGCTCCGGACCGAGTGTGGTCGGCTCGCTCGTCCCCGGACGGCGGTTGCCCGCCCGGACGATCACAATCGGTTTTCCTTGAGAGCGGGCCCGAGCAACAATAGCGCCCGTTCCACCCTGTCCCTGCGCTCCCTCTCCGTCCCACACCGCAATAACGACTTGGGCGTGATCGACAACGTAGTGGCCAACGGCCTCGTACGCCGCGTTGCGGGTCTCCCTGGGAGCCATGCTGAATACCTGGTCGGCCCGGCCCAGCAGATCTTTGAACTCGATCTGGGACTCTGGTGAGGGGAAGTCCGACATGTAGTCCGCGAGAGGCAGCGGGAGCGGAACGCGCAGACGGCCGTTCGTCCGTTTCAGCACCTCAGTGGCAACGAGCCGGTCCGCCCCCTCAGCCAGAGGCGAGAGCAGCACCAGCGGCCGACCCGGATAGGCAGCTTCAACCCGATCCAGCCCCGCCGCCACGCCGGCAGAGATCTTGTCCTGTTCGGCCAGCACCCGGTGCCCCGTCACCCCGAGGATAACGCCGGTCGATTCCGTCGTGCTCATGACCGGTCCTTTCCGCCGCCCGCGGTGGACCAATCGTTGTCAGGCCGCAGACGCTCGATCGCGTAACCTGCGTGCGCGAGGAGGGTGGGGATGCCCCGCACGAGGCATCGGTCTATCTCTTTGACGCGCTCCGGCACGAGCTCCCACGGCACCAGATGCTCGTGCCGGTTGGGGTCCGGGTCGCCGGGTTCGCCAAGTCGGAAGCCGGCGGCCAATTTGTCATCCATCCAGAGCTGATGCTCGAGCTCCGCCAGCGTTTCGAGTTCCGCATCGGAGAACTGTATGGGCGTCTCGTTGCTCCGGGCCGGTCGCATCACGCATCCCACTCTGGCCAACTTGACTGGGATATTGCGGACGGTGACGCGGTTGGATTCCTGGAACTCCTTCGGCAGCTCAGCGTAGGGGACGAGTAGCTCATGCGTCTTCTCTGCCTCACTCCGATGGGTTCCTAAACGCCACCCGTCCCGGATCAAGCCCTGGCAGTAGATCTCGTGGGCCCCGGTCGCGAGACGCTCCAGGAGATCTCCTTCCAGAAGCGGTTGCTGGACTAGTGCGAGAAACTCAGGGCCATTCACGTGGAGCGCCAACTGGTCCTCGGCGGGAAGGCAGGATCGCTCGAAACGGGTCCTGTCGGCAAGCCGACTCATGGCGATGAGCGATTCCATGGACCGCACGCCATGCCGGTAGCGTTCAACGCGCAGCATTGCGCGAAGCACACCCGGGTCAATCCGTAGGCGCCCATGCCCCCTGCCGTCCTCGAAAACAGCCGGGACATTACGGGAGAGGATGGACCGAAGCAAGAGGGCGCGTCGGATGATGTGGGACGGGTCGGCGGCCGGTCCGGGTTCCACACGGTTAGGACCGAGCACGTCCAGGTACCCCTTCAGCCGGCTGACGAAATCCGGTCCCTTGGCCGCCTTGAAGGCGGGGTCATCAGGCCCACGGTCGAACTCATCCATCCGTCGGCATGTGCCCCCGGCGAAAACGAAAATGGCCCGCCCGATGGGATGGCTGATCTGCCCTTCCTGGAATACACCGTCCTGCATGGGCACGAGGAAGTAGCGGAGCCACCCGAGGGCTTCGCCGCCGAGTGCCGTGTCGAACTCGTCCCAGAACACAAGCGGGATCTTTCCCAGCAGGGCCGCATCCCGAACCTGATGGAGCGAGCTAAGGAGCTCATCCGGATGGCGGAACTGAGAGAGGTTGAATGTCAGCTCCTTCACCTGGAGACCTGGAACCGAGTTCGCCACCTGGACCACGCCGAAGGACTTGCCGGAACCCGGTGGGCCGAACGCGGCGATGCACAGCGGCCGCCGCACGGGCTGGCGACAGTACTCACTGATGAGACCGTGCATCCCTCGATAGCTTTCGATCTCTCGACGGTCGGCAGTGACCAGTGCCCCGAAGCGACCAAGGGGCACGTCGGTGAGCACGTTCTTGGCGCCGTGAAGGACTATCTCCGTCGCGATCTTCTCGAGGGACGACTGACGGTGGTCACCGAGAATGGTCCAGAAGGCCCGGTCATCGGACGGCGGCGATGCGCCCTTCCGGTCGGCGAGCGATTCGACGGGGTCAAGTACGTCAACCTCGGCGAAATCGGCGGTCTCGCGGGCCAGCGCTTCGGCCAGGCGCTGGGAGGGGAAGACCAGGGCGGGGGCGGAAATGTTCGGCTCAACTGGCCCGTAGCCGGCGAGATGGAGCGCGCGCATGGCCGCGATGCCTCCCTGGATCGCGCGCCCAGTATCCGGGGCATCCGGATTGAGCAGGAGTTGTCTCGCGACGGCAGCCGTCAGGCAACTCGTGGATCCGATCACCCCCCCGGGGTGACGCTGTGACCACGAGCCTTCGATCTCTGCCGGGTCAAAAATGAGCCTGCAGGGTCGCTGGCGGTCTCGCGGCGAGAGCAGCACAGCGCCGGAGGTTCCAAATGAGACGATCACGTGCGCGCACTGCGAGAGCCCGTTGACCCTGGGGTTGTGGGTCAACTCCCAAAACACGTCCTGTGCGGTCCGCTCCCAGGAAAGTTGACGGCTGATCTGGACATCCGTCCGCCTGAGGTCCTCAGCCGTGGTCACCACGACGAGTTGACGAGCGTGCGCGGACCTGAGGTGCTCCCAGAGCGGACCATGAGCCACTCGCCTCGCCATCTGGAGCACGATCCACCGGGCGCCCGACAGGGACTGCGGCCAGCCCGCGTGGTCCTCTCGGAAGCCGAGGTCCCCGTCGTCGAGCAGAACCAGATCCACCTGATCGGCGGTTCCGCTCGGGACGGGCGAAGCGGGCCGGGGAGTTTCCGGGTAATCCATCCCCAGGTCTTCCTCAACCCTCCACACCCACGTCCCGTCGGGGTTGGCAAACGGCGCCCACATGGCGAATGCCTGGCAGCAGGACCGATCGCCAAGCCGCCTTCCTCCTGGCGGGGAGGCGGCGTGGCGGACAGCAACGCGGTGAGCAGGGGATGCTCCTAGCTCGCGCGAAACGGCGGTGAGTAGTTCGATCAACCGCCCCGCCCCGCCTGGTTGTGCGCTGGCGTGGATGCGGTCATCACCAATAGGGGAGGCCCTCCGGTCCGACCCGCGGCGCAACCGAGCAAGATTCCAGTGGACCGTGACGTCCCCAGCGATAACAACTGTCCGTGCGAGATGGTTCTGAGCCTGCACGAGACCTCCCTCGTGGCGTTATCTTCCGAGCTCAGTTCGTTTCCGTCCTCGCCGCGTCTAATCCTGCCCGGGGCCGTCGCGCAAGCTCGGTGAGCGCGGGTGCGATGGGTAACAGCGGAAACGTGATGGCGCTCACAGACGGAGCGAGCTTTCTCATTACATGTTTGAGACAGAGGTCAGCTATCGATCCTCCGCGGTGAAGTCTGACGAGCGGATGGCGCAACAGCGATGGGCTTCGGCCTTGCGGGGAGCATGCCATGGGCGAGACCACCATCAGCGCCTGCGCCGGGAAGGCCGGACTCCGCGACTACGCGCCCAGCGAGGCGGAAACACGGGTTATTCGGGCTGTCGCTGCCCACGGAACCATCCGTGCGGCCGCCGCAGCGCTTCATCTGTCCACTCACACAGTGGATGCCCACCTGGACAACCTGCGCCGGAGGACCGAGCGTCGATTCCTGCCACAGCTCGTGGCGTGGGCGGCGGCAAACGGGCTTCTGCGTGAGGACGGTTCCTTAGAATAGCCAGATGTGGCGAAGGCGAGTTCGACGCCGACTCGAACTCAGTATGTGCTATCGGCCGAGAGCCCCGCTCACAGGCACATGTCCGGAACCCAAAGATAACCATGCAGCAGAAATCCCCAGTCTACCGTGGAGCAGCCATCCTACTTGGACTGCTGCTGATGCAATGCGTCGTGCTGCGTGGCGACGCGGCCGACATGATGACCCCGCCCACGCTGCAGGAGGCCATCGACAAGGGTGAGGGCGCCCAGAAGGCAGTGCAGCCCTGGATAGGGAAGGCCGATACCCTCATCGCCGGGTTGCCGGGCGACAAGGATGATGCCGGGTTTACGGACGCGGCAGTCCAGAAGCTGGGGGCAGGGGCTCGATTGCTGAAGGAGAATCCGGCAGCCGACGTCCGCGCGCGACTGACGGAAGCCGTGAAAACCGGCGGAGTCCTGGATCAGGCGATCACGGCGCTCAACACAGCCATCGCTGCGGCAGAGAAGCCTGCCGGTGGCGGCACCGGGGGTGGAGGCGGAGGCGCGGGTATGGCCGGTGGCCCGGCCGCCGGCTCCAGCGGCGGGAGTACTGGTGGTGCCGGTGTACCCTCCCCGGTTGCGGGCGGTGCAGCTCCGACCGGCACGCCGAGCGGCAGCGGCAGCACCGCCGCTGCGCCTGCGCGACCGGCGGCAAGCGCGGCACCCGGCCCGGCTGCTGGGCGAAACGCTGCCGCGCCCGTTGTGACGCCAGTTTCGACGACCCCAAAGCCCCCCTCGAAGGATCCCGCCGCGCTGAAGGCGGAACTCGAGAAGCGGATCCGGAAACTGCTCGCCGACGTCAAGAGCAAGACCATGGAGCAGGGACCGGCCGTAAGGGCAGCCCTGCACGATCTGGTCAAGAACCTTACCGGAGATGAGCCCCAGCCCAAAGCATCGCAGATCGCCGACGTGATCCGGACATTCGTTAAGCAGGTGACCACTTCCGTGGGGAAGCCGCTTGAGTCCGCGGTCCGGCGAGTTGCGGAAGAGATAGCGGGTTTGATCCGATCCCCTGAACCCTCGACGCGAGCAAATCAGTGCACCACTTTCGAAGTGGAACCAGGCGATGAGGCTACCGATGAGCCGCCGCTGGCCCTCGAGGAGACGATGGGGGCGCCGACGGCCGCGGCAGCAGACCTCCTTCCGCGGGCAAAGACCCTGCGAACCGATCTGGAGGGGATGCGGCCCAAAATCGAGGGAATCCTCGGCAAGAAAGAGGGCGACAAGACCCTGCCCGGCAGCCTGCGTACAGCCGTGGTCGGGTACTTCAAGTTCGCGGGCCGACTGACGGATTCGGCCGGCAAGGCATTGACCGATAGTCAGCTACCGGCGCTGCTGGATCCGAAGAAGGCTGACCAGATCCGACCGGTGCTCCTGGCGGCCTTGCCGAACTATCCGACCCTGGACGGACGGTTGCGTGCACTCATCAGCGCGGTCGGAGAGATCCCCGCTCTTCAAGCCCCCGATCTCGCCACGCCAGGGAATGCGGATGAGAGTCCGAATGAGCGTCTGCCCGCGAGTCTGAAGGACGCATCGGCCGCACTGGCCGCGAGCCTGAAGCGCGTGGTCGACGGTTTCGCCGTCTGGTTCGTCGCGCTCCGCAAGGAGCTGGAGCCGATGGTCGGGTCGGTGGCACAGTTGACGCGCAGCCTGCGGGAGGCGATGCGCGATCAGGCTGCCCGCGGCGGCGAGACCCCGACACTCTTCCTGGATACCCCGGAACGATTGCTGGTTGCCCAATCCGCGATCTCGGACGTCCGGCAGATTGAGTTGTCCTGGCAGCCCGTCGCGCTGCATCTGAAGCCCCATGCCGGGCAGAGCGTGGCTGCAGCAGACAAGTCGCTGGCGGAACTGCGCCTGACCCGGGAGATCCTCGTCGGGGCAACCCAATTGCTTGAGGAGGCCCTTGTCGGCGACTTCCAGGGCTTCGTCAATGAGCAGGTTCGGCTTTTCTACTTCACCAATGTGCCCCGCCTGATGTCGGCCCTCAATCCCGACACCTACATCTTCAACCCCGAGGGAGCTAGGGCAGTCCAGCATGCCAATGAACTGCGAGATCGGCTGCGAAAGCTTGAGGCTGAGCTCTTCGAGAACCTGGGGCTAGCCAGCGATACGCAGACGCGGTTGCTGACCCTCGACGCCGAAGTCAGCGTCGCCCGGGCGGAGGTTGCGCGGGCAACGCAGCTCGTGGAAGGTAACACCACGCTGCTCAACAACCTGGAAGCAGCGCTAACCAAGGCCAATGAGCTGGGGGCGAAGGCCCAGACCGCGGTGACCGCTGCCCAGGCAGAGTACGACAAGTTCAAGGACCGTCCCGACGACGACCCCGAGAAGGTGAAGGCCAAACAGGCACTGGACGAGTCACAGGCGGCCCTCAAGACCGCGACCGAGGCCGCGGCGGCCATCAAGGCCAAGCGCGACGATCAGCAGAAGTCACAGACTCAGCTCGTGGCGTCGAAGACCCAGCGCGAGGCGGACCTCGCCAATCTCGTTACGGACCGCGACACCGCCCCGTCCAAGTTGACGCTCGCTCGTCTCAAGCTGTCGGAACTCCAGGCGTCCGTCAGGACTCTGCGGGTGCAGATCGCACAGCTCGCTCAGGACGAGGCTGAAGCCTTCGGGACGGCCCGAGATACTGCGCCGTTCTACTATGCACCGGCAAGGGCGGCGAGCAGCGACCCGGCGCGGCGGGTGCTGATGTACGCGTATGGCGACAGCAAGACCCTTTTCCTACGGGGCCGGCCCCAGGACGTGGAATTGGTGACGGAGATCGTGGCCGGCTTCGACAGGCCGGCACCGCAGGCCCGACTGACGCTATGGACGTTGCAGATGAACGGGAAGCAGTCAGGCGCCATCAACGAGGCGCTGGCCGCCGTGGACTCGGAACTCCGAGCGGTCCGGGGTCGAATCACGCTCATCCAGGATCTGCTCCGGAGCACGCTGAACCGCGAGGTCAACCGAGTCGCGGACGTCATCCGTAGAGCCACCACAAATGTGCCACGAGGATGCAAGCGGTTCGAAGGTCGGCTGGCGCGATACTTCTTCTATTCACGCGAAGTGTGTGAACGATTGGGGATGCCGCTCGACGTGGCCGACCATCCCCGGAACCTCGCAGACGCGTTCTACGAGCTTATCCTGGCCCGGGATCAACTCAAGGCCGCTTCCGAGTTTCAC
>CAZSRZ010000132.1:0-13815 GCA_964609085.1 uncultured bacterium
TCGGCACAGGCTGCATCCCGGCGCTGACGCGCTCGGCTCTGTACGGAGGGGTCGCCGTGCTCGACTTCGGAGCGGCGTGACCTGACTGCCTCCAGTCGGGGTTTCCAGCAGCTAAAAAGGCCGATTCTAACGCCGCTTAAGGTGGATTTTTCACCGAATCTCGGGCATAGTGTCTGCAGGAGGCGGGTTATGCTCGTTGACTTCTGGGTGCAGAATTACAGGTCGATCCTTGAGGCCATGACCTTGAGCGCGATCGCCACGTCTCCCCGGCGCTCATCGGCCGACCGGAAGCCCGGCCGATACAAGACGGACGACGAGATTGGCGCGACCTATCCCGTGGCCGGAAGAGACATGGCGCTCCTCCCGGTCCTGGGGATCTTCGGCGCCAATGCCTCGGGCAAGAGCAACGTGCTCCGAGCCTTGACCGAGATGTTGGGCTGGATCGGGCCATACCACCGCCCATCGTTGGAGGGCTCGCTGCAGGCCACGCCCTTCCGGCTGGACGCGGCATCGGCGGTCTTTTCCACCGGTTTCGGCATTCGGGTCGCCCGCGCTGGGAGCATCTACGAGTACTCCTTGTGGGTGCTTAATGGTCGCATCGTTCACGAGGATCTGCATCTTACGCCTCCCGCCCCCCGGCGTCGCTCACTGTTGTTCAGCCGGACGCACGATCCGAGCGACAGCGCGCCGAAGTGGAGGTGGGGCAGCGGTTTTTCCGGCCCCCACACCCAACTCCACTCCCTGGTGCGGCTAACGCAGCCCTACCTCGGAGTCCTCGTCCAGCAGCTTGAACTGGAGGTCCTGGAGCCGCTCCAGTCCTGGCTGGCTTCTCAGTCACTGGCGGTTCCCGGGGATGAGTCGCTGCACGCCGGTCTCAGCTCCTGGATCGCGGCTCAAGGCGAGGATGAGTTCGAAGCGATGGGTGAGATACTGCGGTTCGCCGACACCGGCATTACGCGGATCGAGCTTGCCGCTGCGGACCAGCAAGAGCCGGACAGACCTCCCCTCGCTGAACGATTCCGCTGCTACGCGGTCAGGGAGGTCGATGGGTCGCCCGTACGCTGGCCTCTGGAGGAAGAATCGGCCGGCACGAGGCGGCTTTACGGTCTGGCCTGGCGGATCTTCACCGCCATCCGGGACGGGGGTCTCCTTGTGATCGATGAGCTGGACGCCAGCCTGCATCCGATGCTGGTGCGAGGCATCATCAACCTCTTCCAGAAGCACACGACCAACCCAGCGGGTGCCCAACTGATCTTCAGCAGCCATGATGCCACGCTGCACCAGGATCAGCTCTTGCGCAGAGACCAGACCTGGTTCACGCAGAAGCGAGATGACGGCTCGACCGATCTCTACAGCCTCTCCGAATTCAAGGTGCGGAACGACCTGGACATCGAACGCGCCTATCTCGATGGCCGGTTCGGCGGGGTGCCGGTGCTGGGAAACCTGGAGAACGCCCTCGCCAGGGGGGCCGTTGGGTGAGCCGTCGGCCAGCCCGGCAGGAGCGGTCCTATGGACGGCGCATCCTGATTGCATGCGAGGGCACCCGCACGGAGCCCGGCTACCTGGAAGACATCCGGATCTCCCGTCGGATCCCGACGGTACAGGTGATTCTGGCTCCTCACACCGGTTCGGACCCCTTGAGTGTCGTCACCGCGGCTCAGTCCGAACGTGCGCGACTTCGGAGTGACAGGCGATGGACCATTGGCGATGAGGCATGGGCCGTCTTCGATGGAGACGAGCATCGGCACGGAGATCCAGAGAGATGGCGACGATCGCTCCAACTAGCTGAACGTGAGAGAATCAGCCTCGCTGTCTCCAATCCGTGCATTGAGCTGTGGTACCTCTTACATATTCGCGACTACTCAGCCCCATCCAGCCGGGAACAGGTGTGCCGGGTACTGGCGAAGGAGCTTCAGGGGTACGAGAAGAGCGAGCGGCTCTACGACCGGCTAAAGGATCGAACCATTGCCGCAACCGAGCGGGCTCGCCGCCTTTGTTCCCACAATCTTGCCGTCGGCGACGACCCGTATCGGAATCCCATGACGGAAGTCTGGAGGCTGGTCGACCGCGTGCTCAGCTTGCGGACAGCCGGTCCGCGATAACGGCTCCGATCAGTTGCCGAGCGGGCGGATCTCGACTAGGTTGCCGTGAAAGACGGCGCCTCCGGCGTAGTCGGCAAGCTCGTCGCTGGTGGTGTCGTTCGCGCCGTGTCCGTCGGCCGCGTGCTGCGGCCACCACAACGTCGGGGTGAAAACGCTTCCCGGGGCCACTCCGTCGGAAATCCGGGCTCGAGCCCGGTAGGCACCCCGGTCGTTCCCGACCTCCACCATCTCCCCCTCGCAGATGCCGCGGGCCTCGGCGTCGGTGGGGTGGATCTCCACCTCGGCGGGACCGGCGAGCCGACGGTGAGTCGGCAGATTGGCGAAGCTGCTGTTGAGGAAATAGTGGCTTGCGGCGCTCACCAGTTGGAGTGAGAAGCGGCTGTGCCGTTCGGGGTTGCCTTCCGCGCTTTCACGCTCGGGGACGTAGCCCGGCAGCGGGTCGAGGCCCTGTGCTTCTAGCTGCTGGCTGTACAGCTCCAGTTTGCCGCTCGGCGTGGGAAACAGACCATCGCCGAAGGGCACGTGGGGCCGTGGGTAGTTCAGCCGGGCATGCCCGTTCTCCAGGAGCCCCTCCCATGTGATGCCGGTGACCGCCGGACCACCCGCGACGAGTGCCGCCTGGATGATCTGCTCGGCCGTTTGGCTCCACGACGGCTCGGAATAGCCGAGGCGTGCCGCCAGGAGCTGCATCACCTCCCAGTTGCTCCTGGCCTCGCCGGGCGGCAGAGTCGCCGGTTGGTTCAGGCCAAGGTAGAGGTGACCGTACGCCTTGTGCAGGTCCCAGTGCTCAAACTGGCTTGTTGCCGGCAGCACGATGTCGGCCCACCTGGCGGTGTCTGTCATGAACAACTCGTGCACCACGGTGAACAGGTCCGGCCGGGCAAGTCCCTCGCGGACGCGGCGACTGTTGGGCGCCACGGCCGCCGGGTTGCTGTTGAAGACGTACAGTGCGCGGATGGGTGGGTCGCTCTCGGTCAGAGCGGCGCCCAGCCGGTTCATGTTGATGACGCGGGGACGGGGATTCGGGCTGCCGACCGACAGTTCACGCGGGCACACCACGTCCGTCGGAAAGCTCCAGTAACCACCCGTGCTGTAGAGCAGTCCACCACCGGGGCGGCCGTAGTCGCCGGTCAACGCCGGGATGCAGGCGAGGGCACGGATGGCGCCGCCGCCGTTTGAGCGCCGCTGCAAGCCCATGGAGGTTCGGATCATGGCGGGTCGTCGACTCGCCCAGTCCGCGGCCAGTTCACGGATCGCCGACGCGGGCAGCCCCGTGACGTCGGCCGCTCGCTCCGGCGTCCAGGTGCAGACCCGCCCTCGCAGCTCGGCGAGACCGATGGTGTGGGCCTCCGCCCACACCTGATCGACCCACCCATGCGTGAACAGCTCGTGCATCACCGCCAGAGCAAGGGCGGCATCGGAGCCGGGCCGCGGCTGCAGATGGACGTCCGCGCGCGACACCGTGAGCGAGCGATGGGGATCGATCAGATAGACCTTCGCACCATTCTTCCGCGCCTGATCGATCCAGGGGATCATGTGCGGATGGGTGCTGGCCGGATTCGTTCCCCAGAGCAGCAACAGGCGGCTGTCCGGGATCGTCTCTGGGTCGGCGCCGTACGCACCGCCGATCGTGGCGCGGACCGCCTCCGTCCCCGCGACTGAGCAGATGGTGCGATCCAGACCCGACGCGCCCATCCGTGTCCAGAGTCGCGCGTTGCAGACGGCGCTTTGCACCATACCCAGGGTGCCGCTGTAGCTGTAGGGCAGGATCGACTCCGGGCCTTCGCTGGCGATCAGCGCCTGCCAGCGCTCCGTGATCTCATCCAGGGCTTCGTCCCAGGAGATCGGAACAAAGCGGCCTTCACCGCGGGCACCGATCCGCCGCAACGGCGTCGTCAATCGCTCGGGATGCTGGGTGAACTCCAGATATCGGCTGACTTTCGCACACAGCCAGCCACGCGTGTAGGGATGCTGGGCGTCCCCGGCAATTTTTACCGGCGTCCCGGCCTCATCCAGAGTGATCACCCAACCGCACGTGTCCGGGCAGTTGTGAGGACACGTGCCTTTGATCTGCATGGCTGGCCCTCCCTCCGGACCGCGTTGCTCGGCCTCATCATCCCATGTCGCGCGGGAGCCCGCCAGCCCCCCACACCAGGTTCGTCGGACCGTCCAGGTCGCCAAGCCCGACGCAGCGTTGACGAGGGATGGAACCCGTCACTATAGTGAGGTGACCACGGCTGCCGGGGTGCCGGCCGCCCCCGTGGTGAAACTGGTGGGTGTGAAGATGGCGATGGCGACGAAGATGAATCGGAAGGGCTGGTGGCGGAACTAGGGTTCTGTCCACTGCCTGTCGTCACCCCAACCAGGTCAGGCCGTGGGCAGCGAGCCCCGGCCTTTCTTCTTGATAGGTCCAGAGCACGCTGCACTCCGACCTTTCTTGATGGGCTCGCCGCCGAACACGCACCATTGGGTCCGCAGGAAACAGCAGCATGTACAGCCCCTCGCTCGACGAGTTTGTTCGACGCGCCTCCGAAGGCAATCTCATTCCCGTCTACCGGGACGTGCTTGCGGATCTTGAAACACCCGTCAGCGCGTTCCTCAAGGTGGGCGGGGGGCCGCACTCATTCCTTCTCGAGAGCGTCTCCGGCGGCGAACAGATCAGCCGCTACTCCTTCATCAGCGGCTCTCCGTTCCTCGTCCTGAAAACCCGCGGCCGGCAGGTTGAGATGGAGCGCGACGGCCGGGTGGAGCGAAGCGAGATCCCGGAGGGCCAGGACCCCCTGGACGTCCTCCGGGAGTTGATGTCGGCGCACCGATTTGTCAAGGATCCGGACCTGCCGCCCTTCTGCGGAGGGGCTGTGGGGTACATCGGCTACGATACCGTCCGGTTTTTCGAGCGCCTCCCCGATCTTAAGCCGGACGACCGCGGGCTCCCGGATTGTTACTTCGTCTTTACGGACACGCTGCTGATCTTCGATCACGTGTCGCATCGTATCAAGGTACTCTGTTTGGCTCGGGTGGACGGCAGCCCGGAGTATGCCTACGAAGCCGCGCTGAAGAAGATCGATCGGCTGATCGCGCAGCTACGTGAGTCGCTGCCGTATCCCAGCACGATAGACGATCTCGGGGATGAGGACGAGGCGCCTCCGGATGAGGACGCCCGGCTCTGGATCCACGAGGCCGAGAAGGTGCCGCCGCTTGACCGTGATCGGGAAGCGGCCCTGATCGCCTCCCTCGCCGATCCGGAGCAGGCGATACAGGCCCGCAGGGTGCTCGTGGCATCCAACCTGCGTCTGGTCGTTCCCCTGGCCCGCAGCTACGCTGGAAGGGGAGTAGGATTCGCCCGACTTCTGCAGCTTGGACAGCGCGGTCTGGAGACAGCCGCAGCCACCTACGAGCCCGCCAGCGTCGAGCGCTTCAGCAGTCACGCTATCCGTGCGGTGCGCCGAGCCCTCAACGCTGCCCTGGCGGAGCGCGACACGAGCGATCTGCGGGTCCGGTCCATCCCCTCGCGCCCGGAACATGAGGCGGCCGTCCTCCGTGCCAAGGAGTACATCGCCGCGGGCGACGTCATCCAGGTGGTGCTCTCCCGACGGATGCAGGTGGACGTGCAGTGCTCGCCGTTCCAGATCTATCGGGCTTTACGGTCCGTCAACCCCTCGCCCTACATGTTCTTCCTGCAGTTCCACGACTGCCAGCTCATCGGCGCCTCTCCGGAGACCCTGGTCACCGAGCGGGGGGGACACGTCGTGACGCGCCCAATCGCAGGCACGATCCGCCGCGGACGCAACGCGGAGGAGGATGCAGTGCTGGAGGCGCAGCTCCTGGCGGACCCGAAGGAGAAGGCCGAGCACATCATGCTGGTGGATCTCCATCGCAACGACATCGGACGCGTCTGCCTGTACGGCTCGGTCCAGGTGGATCAGTTGATGGTCACGGAGAAGTACTCTCACGTCATCCACATCGTTTCCAACGTCGTCGGCAAGCTTCGCCCGGACCGCGATGCGTATGACCTGATCAGGGCTGCCTTCCCTGCCGGCACGCTCTCGGGCGCGCCGAAGATTCGGGCGATGGAAATCATCGAGGAGTTGGAGTCGGTGAAGCGCGGGCCCTACGGAGGCGTGATCGGCTACTTCAGCTTCGACGGCGACATGGACACCGCTATCACCCTGCGCACCATTGTGATGCAGGGTCAGACCGCCTACGTCCAGGCGGGGGGCGGCATTGTCGCCGACAGCGATCCGGCAGCCGAATTCACGGAGACCGAGAACAAGGCCGGTGCGCTTCTACGCGCGATCGAGCTGGCCGAGCGGGGCCTGCAATAGGAGCCAGCCGATGATCGTGATGATCGACAACTACGACTCGTTTACCTACAACCTGGTGCAGTACCTGGGGGAGATGGGGGAAGACCTCCGCATCTACCGTAACGACCAGGTGACGGTGGAGGAGGTCGCCGCCTTGAAGCCGGACCACCTGCTGGTTTCCCCAGGGCCGTGCTCGCCCAGCGAGGCGGGAATATCCGTGCCTCTCATCCGTCGGCTGGCGGGAGAGGTGCCGATCCTCGGCGTCTGTCTCGGGCATCAGAGCGTTGCGCAGGCGTTCGGCGGCGAGATCGTTCGGGCCACCCGCTTGATGCACGGGAAGACGTCGCCGATTCTGCACCAGGGTCGGGGCGTGTTTCGGGGGATCCCCAGCCCCTTCACGGCCACGCGCTACCACAGCCTCCTCGTGCGTCGGGATACTCTCCCCGCCTGCCTGGAGATCACGGCCGAGACGGCGGAGGGGGAGATCATGGGTCTCCGCCACCGCGAGCACCGGATCGAGGGCGTCCAATTCCACCCCGAGAGCGTGCTGACGGAGCATGGGCGGGACCTTTTGCGCAACTTTCTGCGCGGGGGCACCCTCCAGTGAACCGACATGTAGCCATGGCCACCGACAGGTTTCCCGACCAGGGATCAAACGAGCCTGGCGACTGGCACCGGGTTCGCTAACCGTCGGCCCCAGGACCGGATACGACCTCCATCTCGTGCCCGGAGTCCCGTTTGACGCGCGGCACCCGCCCTGCTACACTTCGCCCACCACAACGCTCCGGCACAGCCCCGATGAGCCGGCCAGAGCGGCCCATTCATCTCCACCGGAGGTTTCGTGATGCGACCCGGATACCTACCCCTCGCGGGCGCAGCAGTGGCCGGATTCGCCGCCGCTGCCCTCCTCTTTTCCGCCTGGTCGCCCAAGCCGGCACTGGCGCAAAAGCGCTCCTCGGCGGAGCCCCAGCTCCCCCCTGGCTACGGCAGCTTTCTCCCCAACGCGCAACCGCCGATTCAGCCCCTAGAGGTTCAGGCACTCGATGGCGAGCATTTTGTCGTCGTCACTCGGGAGCCACGCATGCTCACACAGGACGGTAAGACTGCGCAGAACGTCATCTGCACCGTGGTTACGCACTACACCGTCCGCGGAGACCGGCTGGTCCCCATCGAACACGCGCGCATACCGACCGGCTATGAGCTGGTCGTAGCGCCGCAATAGTGCCGGAATCCGCTCCTCGCATGACCGCCCGCTTTCGATTTACCCGGCTCGCACGCACGCACTCCTCCGAAATCTACCTCATCTGGGAGGAAGAGAATCGGGTTGGCCAGCTCGATCTGCACTACGCGAACTCGACGGTGCACGCCACGCTCATCCTGGAGGCGTCCCTCTCCGTGACCTCGGAGGAGGAGCTGCTATCCCAGATCGACGACGAGATTGTGTGCTCCTACATGCCGGGGTACGAGCGGGAAGACTTCCTGGTGACCGTCTTCCAGGGCGAGGAGATCAGTTCCTACACGGACGCCGGCCATCTCGAGCCCGAAGAGGAGTCCGGCGAGAACTGAGGCACCCGGAGGCGTAGGCCGCATCCGCATTGCGATGGGCAGGCGGCGCGGGAATAATAGATCGCACGCTCCGGATTTCCCTTAACCATGCCTCGCCGCCTCTGCGCATTGCTTCTGACTCTAACTGCCGTGTTCGTGGGCATCGCGCGGAGTGATGCGCCCGGCGACTTCCCTGGCAAGCACCACTTCGTCGATCCGACAACTCTACCGGCACCGTTTGAGACCAGCTCCTCCGCGAACGGGCCGTGGCTCGTGGATCGGCCGAAGGGGATGCTGCCCGACGTCCCGGAAGGGTTCGCCGTCAACCTCTTCGCGGAGGGACTCGGTGGCGAGAACTCTCCGCGGTCGATGGCCTTCGCCCCCAATGGCGACCTCTTCGTTGTGCTGTCCGGCGAACACAGGGTCGTGGTTCTGCGGGACACGAATCAGGATGGTGTCGCCGACGAGCGCAAGACCTTTGCCGACAAAGACGACGGCCTGCGGCTGCCCTTTGGGATCGCCTTCCATCCACTGGGGCTCTATGTCGCCAACACGAACGGCGTTGTCCGGTTCGCCTACCGAAGCGGTCAGCTCAGGCGGAGCGGTCGACCCAAGGCCATCATTAGAAACATCCCGGGCTTCGGCTACAACCAGCACTGGACCCGGAACATCGTGTTCAGCGGCGATTACTCGCGGCTCTACCTGAGCATCGGGTCCGCCTCCAACAATGAGCGGGAGGCGGCTCCCCGCGCCTCCATCTACGAATACCACTCCGACGGCTCCCACAAGCGCCGGCTCGCGCATGGGCTCCGCAACCCGGCGGGGCTTGCCATCAATCCGGTGACCGGGAGCTTGTGGAGCTGCGTCAACGAGCGTGACGGCCTGGGGGATGACCTGGTTCCCGACTACTTCACCCGCGTAAAGCCCGGTGGATTCTACGGCTGGCCCTTCTTCTACATTGGGGCGAACCCGGATCCACGGGTGGACCCGCGCCCCGAGCTGGCCTCGAAGGTGTTGACTCCGGATGTGCTGCTGGAATCCCACTCAGCCCCGCTTGGATGTCTCTTCTACACGGGCAACACCTTCCCCGCCGAGTTCCGAAATGACGCGTTCGTGGCCCTGCACGGCTCCTGGAATCGAGCGTTGCGCACGGGGTACAAGGTGGTTCGGGTACGCTTCGCGAATGGCGTTCCCGTCGGGGGCTACGACGATTTCCTGACCGGTTTCATGGTGGATCCCACGCGACTTGACGTATGGGGGCGTCCTGTTTCGCTGGTTCAGGCACCAGACGGAGCGTTGCTCGTAAGCGATGACGGTGGGCACCGCATCTGGCGCGTCCGCTACGAAGGCGCCCTGTGAGGTCGGCGCTCCGCAGCCCGCTGTCATCGCCACGATGAAGGTGGTCCACGTATGATCGGTGAGTTCTCCTTTCCGGCTCGCATCCTGTTCGGGCCGGAGGCGCGCTTCCAACTCCCCTCGGAGCTGCGCGGAAAGCGACCGCTGCTGGTCGCCGATCGCAATGTCCAGGCGTCCGGCACCCTGGAGCAGATCCAGGATGCATTGAGCGATGGCGACGTCGATTTCCGGGTCTTCACGGGCGTGGAGCCAAACGCACCCGAAGACGTGATTTCCGCCGGCGTTTCTCGATTTCGGTCCGGATGTGATTGCCTGATCGCCGTCGGCGGCGGGAGTGTGATCGACTCCGCGAAGGCGATCCGCCTGATGGTCCACCACTCGCCTCCCCTGGAGCAGTATGAGCAGCGCCGCGGGGGTGAAGCCCTGATCCGCGGGGAGATGCCGTTCCTCGTGGCCGTACCCACCACAGCGGGCACGGGGGCGGAGGTCAGCCCTGCAGCCTATGTCGCGCTGGGCCAAACAAAGATCCGCATCCAGAGTCCGTTGCTGATCCCCGATCTGATCATCTTCGATCCGGAGCTGACCCTGGACCTCCCGATGATCGTGACCGCTTCCGGGGGGTTCGATGCCATCGCCCACAGCGTGGAAGGCTACTGCAGCCCCGCCTACCACCCGGTCTGCGACGCGTTCGCTGTGGAGGGGATCCGTCGCGCAGCCCGTTCGCTGGCTCGAGTCGTGCATGCCCCACAGGATCTGGAGGCCCGGACCGACCTGATGCTCGCCGGCCTGCTTGGGGGGCTCGCCCTGCGGAAAGGGCTTGGCCTGGCGGATGCGCTCTCCGCCGCGCTCACCGAGGTGGGCGGGGTACACCATGGCGTGGGGAAGGGCCTGGTGCTGCCGTCGGTCCTACGCTTCAATGCCTCGGCGATCGCCGAGCGCACTCCTGCCATCGCGCAGGCTTGCGGTGTCTCAGGAGAGGGGCAGGCCGCTGTTCTCGGGCTGGCGGACGCCCTTGAGGCCCTGGCCGTTCAGATCGGCCTGCCCCGCCGGCTCCACGCGCTGGGGATGCACCACGGCTTGCTCGGCCCACTCGTGGAGCAGGTGCTGGACGCGGATCAGCTCCAGACCAACCCACGCCCCGTGACACGTGAGGATGTGATCGAGCTACTCAGCGGTCTCTGGTAGTAGACTCGTCACCCGATAGGGACGGACGGGGTGCGTGATTCCCTTCACCCGCACCTCATCGCCCGGCTCGGCGCTGAAAGATCCCTCGAGGGTGTCGAACACGTCCGAACTGATGACGACTTCACCGCCCCTCGCCAGGCCCTGAAGCCGGTGGCTGACGACGACCGTGTGGCCGAGGACGGTGTAGTCTGGCCGCCGGGGACTGCCGACCAGCCCCACCACAGCGGGGCCCACATGCAGCCCGATGCCGATGTTGAGCGGTTCCTGCCCCTCGGAGCGGAGCTCAGTTGACACCTTTTCCGCGGCGTCTCGAAGGGCGAGCGCGGCATTCACGGCAGCCTTTACCCCTGCGCGAGGGTCCCCTTCCAGGAGAAAGAACGCCATCAGGCCATCGCCGGTGAACTTGTCCAGGATGCCGCCGCCCGCGAACAGCGCCTCGGTCATGGCGGAAAGGTAGCGATTGGTGGTGGCCACTACGAGCTCGGGCGGGTGCCGCTCCGAGAAGTTGGTGAAATTTCGGGTGTCCGCAAAGAGAACGCACACCTCGCGTCGATCGCCCTGGAGAGAAAGCTCACGCATGGGGTCGCGCAGGCGGTCGAGAATCTGTGGCGGCAGGTACCGCTCCATGATGCCCAGCACTCTCTGACGGTCGTGGCGTTCGGCCACGAAGGTGAAGTGCGCGGAGAGAAGCGCCCCGGCAAACACGGTCAGCATGGTCTCGACCGGATCGAACCAGTTCGACCAGATGAAGAACGCGGCCAGATTGAAGCCCTGCACGACGAGTCCCAGCCCCATCGCCAGCCCGATCGAACCGAGCGGGGCGCGGCGGGTTCCCGCCGCGCCCGCCACTGCGCCGAGGAAGAGCAGCCCCGGCACAAGGAGGGGGAGCGGCATGAAGTTAAGGTATCCGCCGGTGACCACCATCACAGTCGCATGACCCAGTATCTCTCGCTCGCTCATGAGGCCCGAGACGGTATCTCGCACGGGTTCGTCCAGCGATTCCAGGAGCACGATCTTGTCGCGGAAGTACTCCGCGGGTGGCACCCACTTTCCCCTCGTCCCCGACGGGTGGCGGTCCGGTGTGAATGGCTCGGGCTCGAACGCCTTTCCACCCTCCAGCACGGCGGCGTAGTCGACGGTACCAAAGGTGCGTCCGGGGGTGGCGGCGGTGATGTTGATCAGGAGATGACTGGCACCCAGAACAGCACGGCGGCCGACAAGATCGAAGGGGATAGCGCGTCCGCGATCCGGAGGTAGGGAGCCGAGCGCCCGCGCGAGAACCGTCGGCAGCGGGGAGCGCTGTCGCTCTCCGCCAGGGGCAGGCGGATTGGGGAGCCTCAGAACAGGGAGCAGACGGATCGCCCAGAAAGAGAGCCCGGACGGAGCGACGGTGCCGGCCGCATCCTCCAGCCGGCGTCTGGCCGCCGCTGTCTGACGCCGACTAACCGACCCCTCCCCCGCCTCTTCCTCACCCTGGCTGGGCACGCTCATCCGAAGCCCGCGCTCTACGGGTCCCTCAGCTTCGGGAGGCAGAAGAATGGCGCCCGGCGTGGCGCGCAGGGTCGCCGCGAGCCGGTCGAGGTCGGCCAGCGATCGTCGAACGCTCCCCCGGTCGGGCATCGGGCCCCCCTGAGCCAGAACCATCTCGTCTTCCCGGGACGCCAACACAGGCACGGGCACGACGATGCGACGAGCGCCCCACACCTGCAGCCGACGAATCACTTCCGACTGCACGGCCGCTTCGGAACTGGTCAACAGCATCTTCTCCCGGGTGCGGGAGTCGAGCCGCAGCAGGACGATCCGCCGCTGCTCTGCGCCCAGCCTAACCGACGAGAGGCTGGAGAGGGTGAGCGCCGGCATCCTGCCGAGCAGCGGTTGATTGCGCACGCGGACGGCTTGCTCAAACATCCCCGCCTCCAGGGGGAGGAAGAGACCGAAGCGACCCAGGAGCAGCACGAATGCCCCGGCGCAGAGGCCCAACACGGCACCGCGCAAGTCGATGGACCGCCGCGCTCCCCGCAGTACGAGCCGGCGCTGCAGCCACCGGACGGCCGCTGCTTCGGTCCACCGTTCCGCGAAACCCGGCTGCGAAGCCCGGCCCGCCGCCGACCGCATCCAGTAGGGCGTGCCCAGCCAGAGGAGCATCGGGACGGACGACCCGCGGAGTACGTCCGCGGTCGCCAGTGCGACCACAAGCACGATCCATCCGGTGTTGACAGCCGCCAACTGCGGCAGGCGAGAGGAAGTCCGACTCCCCGCCGCGCGCGCGCCGATGGCAGCCCCGAGCACGCTCAGGAAGATCCCGGGGAGAATCATTACTGCGAAAAGGGCACCGCCGATCAACACCAGCAAGGCGTCCGACATCGCCATGCCCGTCGCCCGGGTCAACAGTTGCCCCAGTTGCACGAGCAAGGCGAGAGCCAGGAGCGCGGAGACGGTGACGGTCCAGGTCCAGATGGCCCGCCAGGGGGGCCGAATCTCCCGTAGATGGACGAACCCCCAGAAGAAGGCCAGCACGGCGATGCCGACGTTGAATAGCACCCAGGCGGTCTGCGCCAACGCCCCCGGTGCCCCCGGGGCCAGTCCGACCAGCGCCAGCAGCGGCAAGAACCGCACCCAGCCTCGACCCTTCGTTCTCTTCGATTGCTCGCGAGGCTTTTCCAGCACCCAAACGCACCCCCGGACGTAAGTTTAGCTGCTCGCCTCCGCAGGTCATCCTCGGGCTGCCGCACGGCGTGTGGCACGGTGCAATTGATCGGCGTTATTGCCTGTTGACAATACTCTCCCCCCTTGCCAAAATACAAACGTTCGTTTGCTATTACAAGGAGACCAGCGATGAGGTTGTCGGCCACGGAATTACGGGAGCGGCGGCGACGAAGCCGAGAGGGAACGGTGCTGCTGATTCAGGAGTGCGGGCGAAGCCGGCAGCGGAGCCGGAACCCACGACCGATCTTCGTGGAAGATCTGGTGTTGGAACTGGCGTCCACCCGACAGGCGGAGCCCACCGACCAGACGCCATCCGGGAATAGCGAGGTTTGGGCGGAGCTACGGTACGTCGGCGGGGAAGCCCGGCTCTCGCCGATGGAGGTCGAGGCGCTGGGGCGGGTACGGATCGACAGGACACCGATCCACACCGTCGCGGAGCAGTTGGGGATCACCCGCTACGCCGTGCGCCGTCTGCTGCGCGGGGCCCTGGCGAAGTGCGAGCGGCTGCGCAGCCGCCTCGCCCTCCGCGGGGAAGAGTGGCCGGTCTCGCCCGTCTCGCTCTTCTGGGAAGAGATTCGGAGCCGCCGCCTGCTGGTCTATCGCCGACCGACGCCCCC
>CAZSRZ010000133.1:0-8878 GCA_964609085.1 uncultured bacterium
GCCGAAGGCACGCGGGACGCTCCCGGTCACGCACACCGAGCGTCATCGATGGACCCGTCCGGGGTACGTGGTCGAAGAATCCCGAGTGCCTCGGGACTCCGTCACAAGACGGAGGGCGAGTCCGCTATCGAGCGGGGGATTCCCGATGGCTAAAAACCGGCGTGCAAAACCGTGCCACTAACAGGGGTTGAAAGCTGTGCCATCCATTCCCCTGTGTGGCCTCTGTCGGACGACCTCCCGCCCAGGATGGCCAGAGGCCATGCGTTCAGCCCTTCCGAGCCGCGACGCCCCTTGGACGGAGATGCCTCCCCTCTGTGTCCGCCGAGTCGCGTTCATTTACGTTCCGGGCCGGTATCTGGCTCGGGCCCCTCACCCCACACCTCGCGATGTGTGGCCGCCGTTCCCTAAGGAAATCATTGCATAGGTTTCTACTGCGGGATTTGAACCTGCTGGTTGTATGCGCTGCGAGGCGCATGTGCGTCGCCCTTCGGCCCGCATGGCCTGGGCCTCGCCGTGGAAACCACCCCTGCAACTTGCCGGAGACCGTCCGTGATATCCTCTGGGCCGATACCCGTGCCGGACCGGCCGGCTCTGCGAACCCGGCAGGCGGCGGCGGCCACTGACTCGACGCTCGTCTGCTCCCAGCCCTTCGCGAAGTCACACCTTTGCCCTCGAAGTCTCAGCCACCGACTCCCGCCCCGGCCGAGAGCGCCGCCGACGCCCAGCAAGGGGTCGGTCGCGCTGTCGGCTTGATCAGCATCATGGTGCTGTTGTCGCGGCTGCTCGGCTTCCTGCGTGACGCCATCATCGCCGGCTACTTTGGGCAGAACGCGATCACGAGCGCCTACCTGTACGCCTTCACCCTGCCGGACACCCTTTGGAACCTGATCGCGGGCGGGGCCTTCTTCGCGGCGTTCGTGCCGGTGATCACTCACTACATCACCCAGGGGCGGGAGCAGACGGCGTGGCGGGTTTACAGCATCGTCACCACTTTCCTCTTCTGTGTGCTCTCGGTGGTGATCCCGCTGGCGTGGATCTTTGCGCGTCCGCTGTTCGAGCACTTCCTGGCGCCCGGCTTCGGCAACCTCTACGACGCAGACGGCCGGTTGCTCCGCCGCGACTACGCCGAAGTGCCGGGCTTTGGCGTGGTGCACCCCCTGACGATGGCCGTGGATATGACCCGGATCGTGCTGCCCGCGCAGTACTGCTTCTTCCTCGGCACGCTGATGATGGGCATGCTCCAGGCGCGGAAGCAGTTCCTGATGCCCGCGCTCGGCCCTGTCTTTTACAATCTCGGGATCATCCTGTCGGGCGTCTTCCTGAGCCGCTACCTCGGGATCGCAGCGTTTTCCTGGGGAGCGCTCGGCGGCGCGATCTTCGGCAACCTGCTATTGCAGATCTGGGCGATTCGGAGAATTGGCGGGCGATTCCGGCCCAGCCTTCGCCTTCGACATCCCGGTGTGCGGCAGTGCGGGCGGCTGGTGCTGCCGGTCATCTTCGGCGTTTCCCTGCCGCAGGTCTCCGCCATCGTCAACGGCATCGTCGTCGCCGGAGTGCCGCAGGCGAAGACGATCCTGGAGTTCAGCAACCGGCTGATGCAACTCCCGCTCGGCATCTTCGGTCAGGCGATCGGTATCGCCGTGCTGCCTACTCTCACTCAGCAGGCGACCACCGGCGACATGCAGGCGTTCCGTCGGACCCTCAACTACGGGCTGCGTCTGGCGCTGTTTCTGACCATCCCGGCCTCGGCCTTGATCTGCGCCCTGGCCCGGCCGCTGATTACCCTGGTTTACGAGCATGGTGCCTTCACCCGTACGGACACGCTGGAGACGGTGATGCCGCTCGTGCTCTTCTCGGTCGGCGTGGGGGCCTGGTCGGCGCAGTCGGTGCTGGCTCGAGCGTTCTATGCCACCGGGTCAACCTGGACGCCCGTCATCGCTGGGAGCGCCGCCACGCTCCTCGTCTACGCCCCAGCCAACCTCGTCCTCTCCCACGTGTTCAACGTTCCGGGCACCTCGCTGCTGGCACGCGGACCGGCGCTGGCGACATCGCTCGCCGCCGTGGTCAACACGGCCGCACTCGTCTGGATGGCGAATCGACAGTTTGGGGGTATCAATCTCCCACGCCTGACTCGGTCCGTCATGCGCACCACCCTCGCCTCCATCGTGCTGGCCCTGGTGGCCTATCTGGTGCATGGGGCGCTGGCAGGCCGGCTCTCCGTTCTGTCCAGCCCGAAGTTGACGGCGCTGGCGGAACTCTCCGTCGCGTCCGTGGCGGGGCTGATTCCCTTCCTCGTACTCTGTATTCTGCTCGGCAGCCGGGAGCTTCTGGATATACTCCGGCTCGTGCGCCGGCGTCGGGCCGAACCGCCCACTGCCGCGGGCACGCCTGCGCCCGACGAACGGGATTGACACCCAGCCATGCCGATCAGGACACTGTTCTTCGACCTCGACGACACCCTGCTGGAGACCCATGAGGCGCATGTCGCGGCCATGGATCTGGTCAGCCGCACCATTTCCGCGATGGCCCCAGCGTGGCCGCCCGAGGTGGTGGCACGGCGCGCCACGGGCATCTATCTTGAGCTTGAAGCTGAGATGGAGCGAGGCGAAGTCCATTACGAAACGCAGATGCCGTTTCGGATCAAGACCTGGGCGCAGACGCTCCTGGCCTTTGGCTTGCCTGCGGACACTGCCGAAGAGTTGGCCCACCTTTATCTCCGCGTGCGGCGGTCGCACTACCGGCTCTACCCGGACGTGGCCCCCACTCTGGACGCCCTGAAGGCTGAGTACCGACTGGGCATGATCACGAACGGGATCAGCGACCTGCAGCGCGAGAAGATCGCGGCGACGGGACTGGAGCGCTGGTTCGAGACGATCGTGGTGAGCGGTGAGGTGCGGAGTTGGAAGCCCGACGCCGGCATCTTCCGCCACGCGCTGGCGGCGGCCGACGCCCGCCCCGAGGAGAGCGTGATGCTGGGCGACAACCTCGCTCGCGATGTGGCCGGCGCGGCCGCGCTCGGCGTTCACACCATCTGGGTGCGACGGTATGACCATCTGCTCCCCGTCGATACGATCTCGCCCGGTCACACCCTGCGTGACCTTCGCCCACTCCCGGAACTCATCGCCGCCTGGCAGTGAGCCCTCGTCACCCGGTTACCCCCCATGCCAGACACGGTTACAACCCACGTTGCCCTGCGAGACCTCGTCCTGCTTCAGGAGCTGAGCCCGCGAACGCGGCTGAATGAGGAGACGGTCGTCCGCTACATGGAGTCCTACGCCGCGCTGCCGCCTATTCGGGTGCAGGCGGGGACGAACACCGTGGTGGATGGCTTCCACCGCGTGGAGGCAGCCACGCGCCTCGGCCTGGAAAGGATCGCGGTCCACGCAGAGCCGATCGCGGACGAGGAACTCCGGCTCGTCGCCGGTCTGAGCAATGTCCGCCACGGTCAGCCCCTCACTCGCCAGGAGCGGAATCGTCTCGCCGTGGCTCTGGTCGGGACGTTCGGACGCACGCGGGACGAGGCAGCGGAGTTGCTCGGCATCAGCACGGCTGCCGTCACACTGGCCCTGCGCGAACACCAGTTCAATGAGCTGCTTTCGGAAAAGCTCGGGGCCCCGGTGCAGGTGATCAATTCCGCGCACGTCCGCGCCCTCTACCGGGTCGGGCCGGAGCAGCGGGAGCGGCTGCTGGAGGTGGTGGTCAGCAAGGTCGACCAGGATGGCCGCCCCTATCCCCTCACCGGCGCCGAACTTCGTGCGCTGGTCGACCGCATGCTGGATCCGGCCACACCCACTGCGGAGCTGAACCGGTTGTTTAGCGACCCAGAGGCACGCCCGCGGGTGGCGTCGAGTGCGGCGGCGACCGCCGATGCGACGGAGGCCACCCCGACCGGCGAAAGCCACGCCAGACCGTGGGAAACCGAGTGGCAAAGCCCTCTGAAGGGGGGCGACACCGAAGCCTTTGAGCGAGTGCGGGCGGTGGACGAGCAGTTGAACACCAGTTGGGGCCCGCAATCCCCGGGCGACCGCCCCGTCCGCGAGCAAACCACGGCCGACGACCCCGCCTACAGCACTTTTTGGGGGCAGGCCGACGCGCCGGGACCGGAGAACCGGATGCTCGAACGAGTGCACGCAGCGTCACGGGCTCTCTCGGAGCTGCTCCCGCGTATCGAGCCGCCCGATGTGCGGGATCAGGTCCGGGCCGTACTCGCGCTCCTCAGCTCCATCGGTTAGGGAGCGGGAGACGATTGCCCTGTCCGCTTTGCCGGGTCTGGTTTGACCCTTGGGTCAGAACCCATCCCCACGCGGCCGACGGAGCGATGCGGGGCGCGGAGGTTTTCCGACGACGACCCCGGTCCCCGGTGGGGCAGGTGGGCCGCTCCGTACTGCGGAATCTGACAGAGTCGTGCCGGTCTTGCGGGTCGTGGCGGCCCGGCTGGGAGGGCGAGGGCTGATGAGATTCCGGGCGGATCGGGGTCGGCTGGGAGTGCGGGGCTGGGCAGGGTGGTGGGTGATCTTGTTGGCGCTGACGACTGCCGCCGGGCATGGTCAGGCGCAAACCACGCAGGCTGGCAAGACTCCTGAACGGCGCAATGTTCTCTTTATTGCGATAGACGATCTAAATGACTGGGTAGGATGCCTGAATGGCCATCCACAGGCCTTAACGCCCAAGATGGACGCCCTCGCCCGCAGAGGGACGCTGTTCGCCAACGCGCACTGCCAGGCCCCGCTTTGCAACCCTTCGCGAACCAGCGTCCTCAGTGGGCTGCGTCCATCGACCACCGGTGTCTACGGGCTGCTCCCCGGTCCTCGGGCCGTCGACCGGCTGCGCGACCGGGTGATGCTGCCCCAGGCCTTTGCCGCGGCCGGCTACTCTACGTTCACAAGCGGGAAGATCTACCACGACGGCGCGATTGCCCGCGAGGCTCGCGCACGGGAGTTCCAGGAGTGGGGGAGCGATGGGCCGATGTCCTATCCGGCACGGAAACTGGTGGAGACCCCCGACCCGATCCGCGCTATGGACTGGGGCGTCCACCCCGAGCGTGACGAGGAGCAGGGGGACTGGAAGATCGCCGACTCCGTCATCGATCGACTGCGTAATCTTCCGCCCGGCCGCCCCTTCTTCGTGGCTGCGGGCTTCCGGCTGCCGCACGTACCGTGCTTCGCATCGCAGAAGTGGTTCGACCGCCTACCGCCGGACGACGTAAAGCTGCCGACCGTATTCGACGACGATCGGGACGACGTCCCGGAGTTCGCATGGTTTCTCCACTGGAAGCTGCCGGAGCCGCGACTCTCCTGGCTCCGCAAAGCGGGGGAGTGGAAGCCGCTCGTGAGGGCCTACCTCGCCTCGACGACTTTCATGGATAGCCAGGTCGGGCGGGTTCTGGATGCCCTGAAGGCGAGCGGTCACGAGCAGGACACGATCGTCGTGCTCTGGTCGGATCACGGATGGCATCTGGGTGAGAAGGGGATCACCGGCAAGAACTCCCTCTGGGAGCGATCCACGCGGGTGCCGCTGATAGTCGCCGGGCCGGGAGTGTCGCGGGGCCGTCGATGTGCGTCGCCCGTCGAGTTGCTCGATCTCTATCCCACCTTGATGGAGCAGTGCGGCATCGCCGGTCCCACCGATCTGGAGGGACATTCGCTGGTGCCGCAACTGCGGGACGCCGCGGCCCCCCGGCGTTGGCCGGCACTGACCACGGCCAATCAGGGCAACACCGCCGTCCGGAACGAACGCTGGCGTTTCATCCGCTACGCCAACGGCAGCGAGGAGCTGTACGACCATCGCTCCGATCCGTCGGAACGGGTCAATCTGGCCGGACGGCAATCCCTGGAGGCCGTCCGCGCGGGACTGGCTCGGTGGCTGCCCGCCAACGAGGCTCCGCCTGTCCCCGGCAGCAAGTACCGCGTGCTTACTCGCGAAGGCGGGCAGTGGATGTGGGAAGGCGCCCCGATTCTGCCCGCGGAGAAGGTACCCTGACCGTCGGCCGCATCCGCCAGTGTGACCTCTCCCAGCTCTCAATCATCCCGACAGGTCGCGCTCCCGGTTCGGGGTGCCCGCCCCTGTTCGGCTAGTTCAGAGCAGCGATGAACCGACTGCAGCGGACCTTTCGCCACGCGTACCACACGTAGGCCGGCGGCGTGGGGATGCGCGCCAGGATGCGTCGCAGGGCGCGGTCGTGGAGAGTCCGGGCAAAGAGAGTCCAGGCCTTGGGCGGGTACTCGGCGTCGGCCGCGGACAGCACGCCCTTCGCCTCGCGCAGCGCCGCCGCCGGGTCTACCGCAGTGGCGGCGAGCAACTCCGCATCTGCCAGCGCCATGACGAACCGCACTTCATTCCAGAGTTCGCCGGCCGGTATGCCTGTCCGGAGAATACGGGCTTCGTCATGGCGACCGGCCTCCACAGCGTCTGTGAATGCCCATACTGCGTGGTGTGGGGCCCGGCGTGGCCCACCCATACGCCGGAGCATCTCTTGTGATAGGCACGCTGCCTCCTGCGTCCGGTTGGCCACGCGCAAGGCGAAGCCGAGGTTGGTCAGCATCCAACCCTCCAGGTCCGTCCGGCCTTGCCAGTCCGACTGCAGTTCCAGGATCGGTTGCGCCTCGCCGAACATCGTGTAGGCGCGGGCGGCCGCTTCCATCAGGGAACTGTCTCGTCCCAGGATCGAGGCGTGTCGGCGAAGGAACTCGCGCGTCGGTTGCTGCATGCCGTGGTCGATGAGTTGATGCAGGAAGGACGCGGCTGCGGCAATGCCGCACGGTCCGACCTCGAGAAGCTCCTCGAGACCGTCCCCGCCCTTCGCTTGGAAGAGCCGGTACTCCGTCTTGCCCCAGACATGGCCGATCATCGGGTGGGCGCCGGGGGCTTTCACAGCAACGGTGAGGACGGGGTAGGCCTCCCGCGACCAACCCGCCTCGTGGATCTCGTCGACGGCGGGCTCCAGGCTATCGGCCCGCCAGCGGCACTCGTCGCACAACTCTGCCAGCCGGGCGACGGCCTCATCCTTGTTCCCAGCCCGGATCGCCAGGGTGATCGCCATCTGCAGAACCTGATCGCTTTTTCTACGCTCCAGGCTCTCCTGCACAGAGCTGACTGCCTTCGCGTCCTCCCCGGCGTCGACGTGGATCCGGCAGAGAGCGACGAGCGCACCGTGAGCTTCGGCATCGGAATCGAGCGCCTTTTCGTAGGCCGCGACCGCTTCTTCCCGACGGTCGAGCTTCTCCAGCGCCCGCCCCCGCAACTCCCAGGCCTCGGCGTTGCTCGGCTCCACGCGGAGCAAGCCGTCAGTGACCGGCAGTATCTCCTCGTAGCGCTCTGCATTCTCCAGCCAGGACATCAGGTGGAGACTGCCCCAGGTGAAGGTCGGTGCCTCGGCGAGGAGCGCGTGCATCTGGTCGATGGCCGCGTCCCGGTTCCCCCGCTGCGCCTCGATCCAGATGTCGGACCCGCGCAACTCAATCGAGGGGCTCTCGGGCTCACGGGCGAGCGCCTGTGCTTCGTCGAATCGGCCCGCCTGGCTGAGGGAGCCGATGAGCTGCTGCCGCACTTGCAGGTGCCGAGGATTCATGCTCAAAGCCTCGCGCAGCACCGCAAATCGTTCGTCGGCTGTCGGCAACAGCCGGCCGAGGATGAGCTTGAGTTCGACATCGCGGGGGCGTGCGCTGGCTAGCTCAGACGCCAACTGCAGGGGTTGCTCCGGCCGCCCCAGGCGTGGGCACCACGTCATCATCTGGTCCCAGGCCCAGCCATAGCTTGGAGCCAGACGCAGCACGTGCGTCAGTCGCTCCACGGCCGCTTCAAACTCGGACTGCTCCCAGAGCACATAGGCCAGATGAGCGTGGAGATCCGGATCCAGGGCGTTGTGGCGGATGGCGTGCTCGATGACTCTCCGAGCTTCAGCCGGTTCACCCGCTTCCTCCAGAAGTCGGGAGAGGCGGCGAGCCGCCTGGTCGAGCCCCGGCTGGATGCGGAGGGCCTCCTCGAGCGCCTTCCTACTCTCTGCAGGCTCGCGGCGAGCCTCATGGACCCGTCCGAGGCAGACCCAGGCCGACGTCAATAGCGGAAACCGGTCGCAGAATGCCGTGGCCACTTCCAGCGCCTCGTCGAGGCGGTGGTGCTCAACCAGCTTGCCGACGTAGTACCACCACGCGTCGGCCTGGTGGGGCAAGCGCTGCCAGGCTTCGCGGAAGAACTCGAGCGCGACCTCGGACGAAACGACGGCCGGCATCACCTCGGCCATGCTGCGGAGGGCGCTTCCGGAGACGGGCTGCAGCTCAATCTCAGCTCGGACGATCGCCAGCGCTTCGCGCCGCTGCTCGGCCGTATCACTGACGCGGAAGAGGCCCTGGATCACGGACGAGTTGTCGACGTCCTTCCGAACGCCCTGGCGATACGCCTCTCGCGCCTCGCCGATTCGGCCTTCCGACTCCAACAGGCGACCGTGGAGGTAGTGGTAGTTGGAAGACTCCCCTTCGCAGTGGCGGATCGGTTCGGCGTGCTCCCATGCCTCGGTCACGCGGCCGCTGCTCAGCAGGAGGTGCGCCAGCATGAAGTGGCTCCGACCGTCCCCGGGGTGGTGGGCCAGAGTGCCGCGGAGCGCCTCCTCTGCCGAGGCGGGGTCGGTGTCCGTTGCCCACTCGGCCCAGGCGCGACGGAGCGCGACGTGTTGGGGGAACCGTTCGGACTCCCGGCGGAGATGGGCGATCGCGGCCTGAGGACCCTCCAGGCTGTAGAGGAGCCTGGCCACGTCCTCTTGGGCCCCTACATTGAGCGGCTCAGCCGCGACGACCTGCCGCAGGAGTTCGAGCGCCTCGGTTGCTTCCCCGCGTGCGCCGGCCAGGCGGGCCGCAGCCTCCGCCCAGGCGGAGAGGCGAGACTT
>CAZSRZ010000133.1:8978-13571 GCA_964609085.1 uncultured bacterium
TTGCCGAGAGCCCCCAGGGTGGTCGCGTCCACGCCACGATGGCGCAACTCGCGCCGGAGCAGGAGTTCGGCCTCGTCCCGTCGGTGGATGTCTGCGGAGAGCTCCGAAGCGAGGAGGGAACGCCACGGCCCGGCGGCGTCCTTTTGCCGGGCCTCGGCCTCCAGCACCGCCATCCACTCCTGACGGCGTCCCATCTGGCGGAGGATATGGGTTCGGCGGAATTTGACCCCAGGATCCTTGGGGAAGCGATCCTGGAGGCGGTCCAGGGCCTGGATGCACGAGGGCAGGTCCTGGTCGTAGGCAGCCAGCGAGTAATGGGCCTGTAACGTCACGCTGCTTTCGGGGGCCTCGGCGTCCAATTCGGCCAGTCCGGCGACCGCCTCCGCCCGGCGGTGGTGCTCCAGTGCCAGGTAGAACCTGTGGGCCACGTCGTAGAGGTGGGACTCGGGCAGATCCATCCCCGCCAGGGTGGCCGCGGCTGTGGAGCCTTCCACGGCCAGCGCCATCCCGCGGGGCCCGCTGCCCTGCTGGGACTCCAACAACTCAGCCGCCAGGGCGTGCCCCTGGTGCGGCGTGCCGGGGTCGCGGATGATGAAGATGCCGCGCCTCGTGTCGTAACCCATGACGGCCTGCATGTGGGCCGTGTTGATGGCGGTCGTGGTGAGAGTGAAGGGGATCCCGCAGTCGATCAGAGCCTGACCGCTCTCCCACGTGACAGTGAACTCGCGACTCAGCCAGCCGTTGCGCGACGCCCACTCCCGCTGCAGGAAGTGCGGCGTGCCGTCGTAGCAGATCTCGTCGGCAATCTCCAGATGCTCTGTCGGCTGATCCCAGTAGTGCGCGATTGCGGCGAGAGTGGCCGGCGCGCACGTGAGGTACTGCTGGAGCACAAAGGGCACGGGGAGGAGCACCTGGCGGGCATCTTCGGCCGCGTTCGCCATGTTCTCCGCCACCTTGCGATGGTACTCGTGGTCTGACTGGCTGCTCCACTCCCTCGCCGCTTCGTAGTCGCCCCGAGCATAGGCAACTCGGGCCTCCGATCCCGCCAGCCACTCCTGTCGCGCCTCATCCATCAGCGGCAACAGTTCCCGGAACCGCTCGAACAACGCGGCGAGCGAATCCCAATTCTCCGCCTCGCCGTGCATCACCATGAGCTGGGACAGCAATCGGGCGCATTCCAACCGGCCACAGGCGTCTTCCAGCGTGGCGACCGCCTCGGCCTGCCGACCCAGCCTCGTGAGGTAACCGGCCACGGAACTGACGGCGGGCGCGTAGTCGGGGCGGAGGCTGAGGGACCGCCGTGCAGCTTCCAACGCTTCTTCGGGTCGGTCATCCATGGCGAGTACTGCCGCCCGTTCGACGAGGATCCAGGGACTCTCGGGGGCGATTGCTGCGGCCTCGCGGTGGTGCAAGTCAGCCGTCGCAAAGTCCCTTAGCAGGCCTGCGGCGAATCCGAGCATCGCCTGCCACTCGGCCCGGTCGTCATCATCGCCCGTGGTGGGTGGACCCAGCCGTTGAAGGAGTCGCCAGCCGAGGTACGGCCCCGTACGCGCCAGAAGCTGCCGGGCCGCATAGTAGCGCGCTTCCGGGTCGTCCCGGTCTGCGCGATAGGCCCGCAACTGCAGCGCCGCGCCGCGCTTGGAGTCCCCAACGGCATCCGTAAGCAGGCCAGCCAGGGTGAGCGCTCGTGCGCCGGACCAGCGGTTCAGGGGTGCGATTCCCTCCGCCGCCCGATAGGCCTGGAGAAAGAGCCCGGCTTTCACCAGATCTCTGATTGCGAGAATCTCTTGCTCACCGGGGAACAGTATCGGATTTGAGACCATCTATCGGCATCCAGTCGTCCATGCCGTGTGGGCGGCCGAACCACGCCTGCGCCCGGCCCGGGTTGATTTCAGCGACGCGCGGCCGGAAGCTGCCGGTCGGCAAAATCGAGGAATGCGTGCCAGTCTTGCCGGGTCATCGAGTGCTTGCCGGGCCGGATGTAGTAGCCCAGGCGGCCAAACAATAACCTGCCCGGCTCCGGCATCACGTCGTATTCCAGCCCCCGGACGCCGTGGAGTCGGTAGACCGGGTCCGCGCCGCGCAGCACCTCGAACTGGCCGGCGGGATTGGCCCACGTGTCCTCGACGGCGTTGGAGAAGAGCACCGGCCGCGGCGCCATCAGGGCGACGAGGCAGTTCTGATCGAACGGTAGCCGCTCGGGCTGTCGGTTGAACTGCTTGAAACGGGCGTTGAACCAGTGCGGGAAACTGGTGTTGATGCGCTCGACGGATTCGCCGACGGTGCCCCTGCTCGGGGCCGTGCCCCCGCAGCCGGCCTGATGTGGGATAGCGAGCGCGATGCGCTCGTCAAACGCCGCCGCCACGATCGCCGCCTTACCGTTGCGAGAATGCCCGACGGCGATGATGCGCTCCGGGTCGAACTCGGGGCACAGTCGCAGGTAATCGACGGCCCGGGAGATGCCCCAGCTCCACGCGGCGATCGCACCCCAGTCCGCCTTCGGGTACTGCGCCCGGATACCGTCCTTTGCACCCGCCACATCCGGCTCCACATCGCCATTGTAGAAAGTGGCCACGCCGTAACCTCGAGAGACGGCCAGGTCCAGATTCCAGACATCGAATTGCTTGCCGCGGCCGGCGTTGGTGGCGCGGTTGTCCTCCACGCCGGGGTACTTCGGATACATCCAGCCCTGCGGCAGCGAGATGCGCTCATCATCCAGCAGGGCGTGGTTGCCGCAGAAGTTCGGCCCGACGAAGACAGGAACTCTGCCCTTGCGATGCCTTGGCGCTACGACCAGCAGCCGAACAGGGCGCATTCCGGGCAGCCCAAAGCGGAGTTCCACCTCCCGGACCACTGCCTCGCCTCCCAAAGCCGACGGGTCCTCAAAGGTAACGTCAGCCTCCACGGTGCCCGGCCTGGTTGGGAAGTGCCCGTACATGTACTCCTGGAAAAGCCGGCGCAGCTCCGGCTTCCGCTCCAACTCCCACTGATCCAGCCGGGTTACCGCGCCGCCGCTCACGAGCGTGAGTGGGTCCGTCAGCTCCGGGCGAGCCGGGAGGGAGTTGGGATCCGGCACGGCGGCCAGGGCAAGCGCGGGCAAGAGCAGGACCGCGGCGAGAAGCAGCCATGGGTGGTGAATCGAAGGCATGGGTCGTTGGCTCCGCACCTAGCTTCGCGTCCGGAGGCAGCGCTCCCTCCGCTCACCGCCACATGCTTGCGCCCGACCACCCCATCATCCGCCCTGCCAGGCCTCGCTGCCGCAGGGTGGGACTCCCGGGCCAAACTCCGGGACCCGGTCGAAATCCGGCCCGGGCGATCCCGCTTGACAGGTGCCGTGTCGACGCGGGAGAATAGGGTTGCCGATACGAATAGGCAGGCCGTGAATATGCCCGTCACGCAGCGCGATATTGCCCGAGAGGCCGGGGTCTCACAGGCCGTGGTTTCGGATGTTCTCCACAACCGTCCCCAGGGGAGGGTGAGCACCGCCACGCGCGAGCGCATCCTGACTGCCGCCCGACGCCTGAACTACATGCCGGACGCTGCCGCCACGGCGCTCCGTTCACGGAAGTCGCGACAGGTGGCGATTGTGATCACGGCGCGACCCGGAGAGCCGCCCACCGCGCTCTCCGAGGCGATCCTGGCCTCGGCCGCCCGTGTGCTGGCCGACGCAGGCTACCGGTTGCTGGTGCAGGTGGTGGAGAGACAAACTGAGGCGCCGGACGTGCTGGACACTCTCTGTGCGGGCAGGGCAGCGGACGGCGGCATTGTCCGGAGTTTCACCGATGAGCCGCAGATCTGGGCCCGTCTCCGGCATCCGCGTGCCCCGGTGGTCATCGTCGGCCAGTGCAGCGACCCGCTTCTGACCAGCGTGGCCCACGACGTGCGGGGGATGGCGGCGCGGGCCGTGGATCACCTGGTGGGCCGAGGTCACCGTCGGATCGGGTTCCTCGGCCAGCCGCTGACCGGGGATTTCCACCGGCTGATGTTGGACGCCTGGGTCGCCCGCTCGAGCCACCACGGTCTTGACCCGCGCAAATGGTGCGCGGTCGCCACGGATCGGGAGGACGGTCGGCGAATCGCCGCCGAGTGGCTGGAGGGGACCGGCGATCACGCCCCGACCGCACTGGTGGCCACGTCAGGTCGAGCCGCGGTCGGTATTGGCGACGTGCTGGCGGCTGCAGAACCTGGCGAGCGGACCGAGTTGCTGGTCATTGGGGGAGCGGAGTACGCGTGGATCTTACGGCCCGGAACCTGGGTTGTAGGTCCGGATCAACAGGCCGTCGGCCGCGCGGCGGCGGAGCAGCTCCTCGCTCAGCTAGCGGGAGGCGAGCCGGCAGGAGCAATCCGCCTGTTGCCCGAAATCGAGTGCATCAGCAGAGGAGCAGCGTAGCCGCATGCGCGCCATCACCGGATCCAAACACTCACGGGCCTTCCTCGCCGGGCTGTCGTCACTCATCTGGGTCGCCGCGGCCTCCCTGGCCGCGCCGGATCGGCCCACGGTTCCGCAGCCGGTCCTCGATCCGGCGGCGCAGGCCCGAGCCGCCGAGTTTTTCGAGGCGCGGATACGGCCGCTGCTGGTGGAGCAGTGCCTGG
>CAZSRZ010000134.1:0-9050 GCA_964609085.1 uncultured bacterium
CATCCCGGCGCTGACGCGCTCGGCTCTGTACGGAGGGGTGGCTGGGGCCGGCGAGCCGCCAGCGTTCCCGGGGATAGCTCAGGCCGGCGAGACGCCAGCGTTCCCAAGGGGCCGCCTTCGGTGACTTGTGGTAGGCGTTACTGCGCCCCTTTCTTCACGAAGAAGAGCCCGGCGACCTGTCCTTTCTTGTTGACGACGACCTTGCAGTCCAGTTCTGTCTTCTCAAAGCCCATGAGGACGTAGGCGATGTCGTACCCCTGAATCTTCGTGCTCCGGGTGCGGCCTTTCCGGCGATAAGTGCCGGCCATCGACTGGACGTTTTCCCACACCCCCTTCAGGGCGGGGAGAGGCAGGTTCTTCTTCATGGTCGCGTCAAAACGCGCGGAGGCGGCCTTGTAATCACTCTTGCCGAGTGCGGTCGTCAACTCGGCGGCGACCTGGGTCGCTGGCATGGGTTTCCCGGCCGCCAAGCCCGGCACCGTCAGGGCGCACAGGAGGAGGCTCACTAACAGACTGCCAACCAGCGATCGCATCTTCGGCTCACTTCATCCGGCACGGCGGGCCCGCAACAACTTCAGCACGTCATTCTCGCCGCGTCCGAAGTAATCATGCAAGCGCCGCCACTCGGCGAAGAGCCGGGTGTATTGGCCGTGGGCCGTGGGGCTCGGCTCGTAGGTGCGATCACCGGCGCCGCCCATGCGCCGGACACACTCCTCCAGCGGCTGCCCCGCCGCGGCCGCCCCGAAAATCGCCGCACCCAGGGCGCAGGTCTGGTGGCTTCGAGCTAGCCGGATCGGTCGGCCGGTGACGTCGGCGTAGATCTGCATGAGCAGTTCATTACGATCCGCGAGCCCGCCCGCTGCCGTCAGCGATGCCACCGGGACGCCGTGCTCCGCGAAGTTCTCCAGGATCATTCGGGTTCCAAAGGCCGTCCCCTCGATCAGCGCATGGTAGATCTGCTCCGGGCGCGTGTCGAGTGTCAGCCCGAGCAGAACGCCACTGAGGTCGGCATCCATCAGCACGCTGCGATTGCCGTTCCACCAGTCAAGCGCCAGCATCCCGGAGCCGCCGGGAGGTAGCCCGGCCGCCAATTCCGTCAGCACCTGATGGGTGGAGACGCCCCGCGCGGCCGCGTCGTCCGTCAGCGCCGCTGGGACCCCGGTCCGGGTGTACCAGCCGAGCAGGTCGCCCGTGGCGGGTTGTCCGGCCTCGTAGCCGAAGTAGCCGGGCATGATCCCATGCTCGACGACGCCCGCCACCCCGGGAAACTCGTCACCCGTGGGCGACAACACCATGTGGCACGCGCTGGTCCCGAGGATCAGCAGCATCTCCCCCGGCCCCGTCACTCCGGCGCCCGGCACGGCGGCGTGAGCGTCGATGATGCTCACCGCGACCGGCGTCCCCGGGTTCAGCCCCAGACGGGCCGCCGCCGCGGCAGTCAGCGACCCGGCAAGGTCGCCCACGGGGAGGACGGGCCCGACCAGCTTCTCCCGGACGATCCCGCCCAAACCCGGGTGAAGTGCCTTGAGAAAGGCCTCCGAGGGGTAACCGCTTTTGGAACTGAACATACCCTTGTAGCCTGCCTGGCAAGCACTGCGGGTGAGCGACCCCGTCAATTGCCACACCAGCCAGTCGCCCGCCTCGATCAGGCGATCGGCCGCCGCATAGAGATCCGGCGCGGCCTCCAGCAATTCGAGTGCCTTGGGGAAGAGCCACTCCGAGGAGCCACGCCCCCCGTATCTGTCGAGCAGGTCCTCCGACCGCTCCGCGGCCAGGGCATTGATTCGCTCGGCCTGGTCGTTCGCGCCGTGGTGCTTCCAGAGCTTGGTCCAGGCGTGCGGTCGGCCCCGGTACCGTGCTAGCCGGCTCAATGGAGTCCCGTCAGCGAGGCACGGAACCAGTGTGCAGGCAGTGAAGTCGACGCCGATGCCGATGATCTCGCCCGGATCCGTGCCGCTTTCACGCAGGACGGTGGGGACCATCACCTCAAGCGCGGCCCAGTAGTCATCGGCATCCTGCAGTGCCCAGTCCGGCGGCAGCACTTCACCGGTGCCTGGCAGGCAATCGTCCACCACGCCATGTGGATAGGCACAGACGGCCGTTGCCAGCTCCCGACCATCGGCCGTGTCGACGAGCAAGGCCCGCGCGGATTCCGTCCCGAAATCAAGCCCCAGCGCCAGCCTGGCCACGTTGCCTCTCCCCGTTATCCCGCTCCGCCCGTGAGTTTGCCCGCTCGGCGATATTCGCTCAGCGCCGCGAGCAACCCTTCCGTGGTGTGCTCATCGGCTTCCACCTCGACCCGCAGGCCCAGCTCGCGGGCGGTCTCTGCGGTGATGGGACCGATGCACGCCGCCGGGATTCGTTCTAGAGCCTCGATGCCGACCGCCTCCGCCACGGCCCGGACGGTCGACGAGGCGGTGAAGGTCAACCAGTCCACGGTTCCGGCGTCCACCCGACGCCGGAGTAGCTCCAGGCCCTGGGGGTCCGGGAGGGTTGCATACGTGGGCAGGACGGTCACCAGCGCCCCGGCCTGAAGCCATCGATTCGGTAGAAGATCACGCGCCTCAAGGGCGCGGGGGATGAGGATACGGCGGCCGCTGACCGTCTCGGGCCACCCCTCGATGAGGCCTTCCGCCACGAAGCGCTGTGGAACGAAGTCGACGTGGAGGCCAAGTTCGGCTGCCGCAGTGGCCGTTTCGGGGCCGATGCAGGCAATGCGGGCCGTGCCGAGTTGCCGGAGATCGGCCCCCGCGAGTCGCAGCGAGGATGTCAAACACCGCACGCCGTTTGCGCTCGTAAAGACGACCCAATCCGGCGGCGTCGGACCGAGGTCGGCTGGTGTGACGGGGATGGGCTCGATGCGAACCGCGGGCGTGCGGATGGCTTCAGCGCCGGCACGCTCCAGTCCGGCGGCGAATCCCTCCATCTGATGCCGTGGGCGTGTGACGGCGACGCGGGCGCCGAAGAGAGGCAGAGACTCCCACCACTGCAGCCGTTCACGCAGGCGCACCACCTCCCCGATGACGGTGACCGCGGGCGCTGTGCAGCCGGCCTCGGCGCAGCGGGCGACGATTTCGGTCAGTGCACCTTCGACCGTGCGCTGGATGGGGTAGGTGCCCCACGAGATCACCGCACACGGCGTGTCTGGCGGCCGACCGTGGGCGAGGAGTTGAGTCACCACGCGGCTCAGCCGCTCCGCACCCATCAAGATCACGAGCGTATCCGCCGCCTGCGCCAGGAGGTCCCACCGCACGCCTGAGCTGCCCGGATCCTGATGCGCTGTCACGATGGCGAGCGTCGAGCAGAGACCCCGGTAGGTGGCGGGAATGCCGGCAAATCCGGGTACGGCGACGGCGCTGGAAACTCCCGGAACGTACTCCCACTGGATGCCCGCAGTGGCGAGCGCGTCGGCCTCTTCCCCACCACGCCCGAAGATGAAGGGATCGCCGCCCTTAAGCCGACAGACGGTGCGGCCGGCGAGGGCATACTCCACCAGAAGCTGGTTGATGGACTGTTGGGCGGCCGTCTCGGAGCCCTCGACGCCATCGGTCGGTTCGTCGCCGCCGGGCGGAGTCTTACCCGCGTAGATCAGCTCTGCGCCCGGGCGACAGTGGCGGAGCAGGGCGGGGTTCGCCAGGCGATCGTAGATCACCACATCCGCACGTTCCAGCAGACGGCGTCCCTTCAGCGTCAACAGCTCGGGATCTCCCGGTCCGGCCCCGACGAGATAGACCTTGCCCGGCGAGCAACTGGCTCCCAGAGGCAACCCGACCGGATCGTTCACGGGACCGCCGCCGCCGCCAGCAACTCCTCGGCGCCCGCGGCCACCATCGTGCCCGCCAGTCCGCGACCGAGCGCCTCGGGATCGCTCCCTCCGGCGGAACGTCGAAGGAGTCGAGACCCGTCCGGCGAAGCGAGCGCCGCCGTTAGCAGCAACGCTCCTCCCTGTTCAACGGCATGGGCTCCGAGAGGCGTGGAGCATCCACCGCCCAACTCTCGCATCAGTGCCCGTTCCGCTTCCACGCACCGACGAGCGGAGGCATCCTGCAGTGGCATGAGGAGCTGCCTGGTGCGCTCATCGTCGGTGCGGCATTCGATGCCCAGGGCTCCCTGCCCGGGCGCCGGCGTGCAGATGTCGATGGGCAGGTGGAATCCCGCTTCCGCCGTCAATCCCAACCGGGCCAGGCCGGCCGCGGCAAGCACCAACACGTCGCAGTCGCCGGAGTGTAGCTTGCGGAGGCGGGTGTCGACGTTCCCGCGGATGGGCACGATCTGAAGGTCGGGCCGGGCGTGCAGGAGTTGAGCCGCCCGTCGGAGGCTGCTCGTGCCGAGGCGGGCACCGCGAGGCAGCCGCGACAGATCGGGCGGAATGCCATGCGTTTCCGCCACGACGAACACGTCGCGAGCATCTTCGCGCACGGGAACGCAGGCCAGGCAGAGTCCCTGTGGAAGGTCGGAGGGCAGGTCTTTCAGACTGTGTACGGCGATGTCCGCCCGACCGTCGTGCAGCGCCACTTCAATCTCGTGAGTGAAAAGTCCCTTGCCCCCGACCTGCGGCAGCGGGACATCCTGCACCCGGTCACCTTTCGTCACGACCTCGTACAGGTCGACAACCAGGCCGGGATGCTGGAACTCAAGCCACTCCTTTACCCACAGGCTCTGTGCCAGGGCAAGCGGGCTCCGACGGGTGGCGAGTGTGAGCGGCACGTGGCGGTTCCCCCTGGGCGAGTTCGCTCGCCAATGACGGTGGCTCGATGCTGACTCATGGTGAGTCATCGCGAGGTCCGGCGTCTACAGGCCGCGGAACTGTCCGCCGTCAGGCGGGCCTGCTGTGGCAGACTTGAGGTGGTGGCCCGGCGAGCGGGGCCGCCCGGGGGGATGGATGAATCAACGGTTGCTCATTCTTGCCGACGGAGAGTTCAGCGTCTTTGGGGCGAAGACGGCCGTCTGTCTGCTGCGCTACCGGGCCGCCGACGTGGTTGGGGTATTCGACCGGGAACATGCGGGGAAGCGGGCAGATGAAGTCGTACCCGTCCCCTGCGCCGCTCCCGTGGTCGGTACGCTGAAGGACGCCCTCGCACTGCGGCCGGACACGCTGGTCCTGGGCATCGCGCCTCCGGGAGGCCGTCTGCCCGAGAGTTGGCGCTCGGTGATCAGCGGCTGCCTCGCGGCTGGTGTGCATATCTTGTCAGGACTTCATACGTTCCTTGCTGATGATGAGGAATTCTCGAGTCTTGCATACGGAAGCGGCAGCACGATCGTGGACCTGCGCCGCCCGCCCGTGGGGCAGCCGGTGGGGTTGGGAAAGGCCCGCGGCACCCGTGCTCGGCGAGTGCTGACAGTAGGGACCGACTGCAACGTGGGAAAAATGGTCTGCACATTTGAGCTGGAGGCCTCCGCGAGAACTCGGGGGGTTCCTGCCCGGCTGGTGGCGACCGGTCAGACTGGGATGATGATCGCCGGGACTGGCGTGACCCTGGATCGGATCCCCGGCGACTTCATTGCGGGCTGGTGTGAGCAACTCGTCCTGGAGGCCGATGGGACCGAGCCTCCTCCACGTCTCATACTCGTGGAGGGGCAGGGCTGCCTGTTGCACCCGGCCTACAGCGGTGTCACGCTGGCCCAACTCCACGGAGCGCTCCCCGACGCGATGATCCTGGTTCACCACGCGGGCCGGGAGACGATCCGCTACACCGACGTGCCGATCCCGCCCCTATCGGAGTGGGTGCGCCGGTATGAGGACGCCGTAGGGCCGATCCACCCGGGGCGCGTGGTCGGCATAGCCATCAATCCGCATGGTCTGTCGCCATCGGACGCGCGGGAAGCTATCCGCCGGGCGGAGGATGAGACTTGCTTGCCAGCCGTGGACGTGGTCACCGAGGGGGCGGACCGCCTCCTCGAAGCACTGATCACCTGAGCCCCGGGGCGTCCTCTCGGGTGAGGACCCTCACCCCGTAGACCTTACGGGCGGGGATTCACGATGTTGACTGGGCCGGGGGAGTAGTCCGGGAAGACGTAGCCGAGGTTGGCATTCTTCAGCCGTCGCTGGACGATCTCTGCGAGCACATCCCGCTGGTCCAGGGTGATTGCCAGATCGCCGTCGTCCTGGAACTCGGGCGCCAGCCCAGGCCACCGGGTGTAGACGCCGCCATTGACTCCCTCCCCGAGGACAAACATGACGTTGCCACGGCCGTGATCCGTGCCGAAGCTGGCGTTCTCCCCCACCCGGCGGCCAAACTCGCTCATGGTAACGATCGTCACCTCGGACATGAGCGGACCGAGGTCCTGGTAGAAAGCGCCGAGCGCGGCGGAGACGGTGCCGACCAACTGCGCGAACCAGCCGCCGCCGGTGCCCTGGTTCTCGTGCGTGTCCCAACCGCCGACGTCAACGCAGCCGACCTCCAGTCCGAGGTCGGCTTTGATCACCTGGGCAAGTTGCATCAACTGGAAGCCGAACCAGTCATCCGGATAGACGGCCCCGTTTTCCGGTTGGTACGGCGTGCCCGCCAACTGCTGCAGCACGGCGAGCGTGTCGAAAAGAATGTCGGCCTGGGTCTTCAGCAGGGAGCCGTGGGTGTCCTCCTCGTGGAGTTGCTGAAGGAGCCGCAGCACGACATCGCCCTCGTCCTTCGGCCCATTGAAGCCGATGTCGCCCAGGCTGTTGACGGCGATCGCGGGCTGTGGGCCGCGCAGGGAAGCCTGCAAGTGGTCTCCCATGCCGATAGCGCGGAGCGCCGAAGCGGTACCGACCGAGGAATCGAGGTGGCGTCCCAGCCAGCCGGTGCCCACGCTTCTGCTTCCCGGCACGCCCTGCTCCATGTAGCGCATGGCATCAAAGTGTGAACGGGTCGGATCGGCCCCACCGGTGGCGTGGACGACCGCCACCTTCCCTGCCTGATAAAGCTGATGCAGCGCCGTCATGGCCGGGTTGAGGGCGAAACGACCGTCCAGGTCGAGCCCTCCACCCGGCGCGCCCGGAGGGGGGACCGCGATGGTCGGGCGGACGCCGTAGTAATTGCTCCCCTCGAAGTAGGGGGCGACACAGGCTAGCCCGTCCATGCCGCCTCGCTGAAAGGCGCAGATCAGGATGTCACCCGTCCGGCTCGCCGCGCGGCGACCAAAGGACATGCGGGCGGAGTATTGGGGCAGGGGCTTCTTGCCTCCGCCGATCCAGCGGTGACCGCGCAGGGCATTCAGGGCGTCGCGCCGGGTCATGGTTGCATTCATGTCAAACACTCCTCTGGTGGGCCATGGGGGGCCGGTGGGTCACGGGCGGAATCGGACGCTGGGTCAGGGCCTCAGCGCCACTGGTACGACGGGGAGGCCAGCATGAGCCCGTAGAGCGCCCCGAGTTTGCGACGCAAGAGGGCGCGCGTGACGCGGGCCTGGGCACCCATCCCATCCGATGCAAAGGTGATGTAGGGCTGGCGTTCGGACTCAGGCAGAGGCACGCCGAAGACGAAGTTGGAAACCACCTTCACGAGTTCGCCCACCGTGACGGGCCGGCCCGTCTGTGTGGCAAGGGCTGTGGTCATGCCCTTGGGGTCGTTGTAGGCGCCGTCCGTCAGCATAAAGACGGCGTTCCACCGGGCCAGCAGCGCTCCAGTGTTGACCCAGGCACCGGCGACATCCGGATACCCGTTCGGGGGATGCCAGTCGTAGGGGACCTGCGCCAGACCTTGAAGCAACTCGTAAAGCACCCAGAACTCCTTCACCTCGGTGCTCGCCGCGCGCATGGCTCCGATAACCAGATCGAGGGGGCGCCGCAACCGCTGGCCCGGTGAATCGGCGAATTCCGGAGAGAGGAATAGCGTCCTCAGCACCGGCTTGATGGCACCGTCCGTCCGCATCCAGACGTCCGTCATCGCGTCGATCAGAGTGTCCGGAGGATTGTCGCTCACGAACCGGACACAGAGTTTCCGGCAAACAAATCGAGCGGTCGACGGATGAGAGGCGAGGATGCGTAGGACATCCAACCCGTCTTCGATCCCGCGTCCTGGCGGCAGGTCAACGCCCAACACCCGCTTTCGCCCCATGTCGTGATCCGCAAGCCGGAAGATGAAGTTCCCGCCCTTATCCTTGTCGTCCGTCGTCCAGCCGGTGAGCGCTCGGGCGACCTCGCGCACATCCGTCTCGGTGTAGCCGCCAAGCACTCCCAAGGTGTGCAGCTCCATCACCTCCCGCGAGTAGTTCTCGTTCGGGTGGGAAGCTACGTTGAGGAAGTTGTCCAGGTAGATGAGCATCGCCGGGCTCTGCGCCGTGGCGAGCAGGAGATCATGGAACTTCCCCAGGGCGTGCTTCCGGATCGCCTCGCGCTGAAAGATCACATAGTCCACCTCGAGTCCGGCGGAGGCCACGTTGAAGTGGTCAGACCAGAATTCCACCAGCCGTTCCAACAGTTGAGCCTTGCTGAACACGGCGCGAGTGACCATGCCGTGGATCAGCGCTTGGCCGCTCTGGCCATAGGGGTCGTCCAGCCGCATGATCCGCGCCCGCTGCATCTCCAGCACCCGGAACCGCGCCATTTTCTTCCGCAGCACGGTGTCGTTGAGGCGCTCGGGGTTGAGCTGCTCGTCGAGGCAGGCGGCGATGCCTTTGGTTGCTGCCAACCGCACATCGTCCGGGCGCGCTCCCCACGAGGTGCGATTGAGGAAGTGAACCGCCGGGTTGTTGGCACCCGGATCGAAGGCCTCGGCCGGCCTGGCACCGAGCCAGCTAGCCAGGTCAGTTCCAGCAATCAATGCTCCGGTACTTCCGGTTTGCAACAGTTTACGTCGAGAAAGGTTCATTATGTTGTCCACCACCGAGAAGGAAGGGCTGCCTGAGGAGTTGGCACTCAGGTTGTGCCGTCTGGGGGAGGGGGTTCCGATCCGTCGTTGGGGGTAGCGCCACCCCCTTCATTCGTCCGGCGGCGGGCTACGTCAGAGGGACGGGGCCGGCTGTCGGCTGGCGGTAGTTGGGGGACCGCCGCCCTGAGTCAGCCGGGAGTGTGGGGGAAAATACGTCCCCGCCCCGATCCCGGTGCCCATCCGGGTGTTTCGTCGATGAAT
>CAZSRZ010000134.1:9150-13456 GCA_964609085.1 uncultured bacterium
GAGCACTGCATCCAGCTTCTGCTGGTTGGACTGAATCTGACCCTGGTTGGCGAGGATGGCGCTCTGGTTCGCCTCCAGCCGTCCCTGGTTCTCCAGGATGGTCGCCTGATTGGCCTGGATGGTTGCCTGATTGGCCTGGATGGTTGCCTGGTTGGCCTGGATGCTGGCTTGATTTGCCAGGATCTGGTGCTGGTTCTTGAGTAGGTCGTCGGACACGGTAGCCTCCGCACTGAGGGCGCACCCGAGGATCGGCGTGCTTCCCAAAGTATGCGGGCGGCCTCTCGCTCATGGGAGGCCGCCCGGCCCGTTCCGAGGTTAATTTCCCCTCAGCGCTGCGCCTGCCGACCATCGGTCGTTAACGGTGCCAGCTCCTCCGATACCAGTCGGACGATCAGATCATCCAGCCGCTGGACGGAGTAATCCTGCCGGTCCACCTTGTGCGGGGTCTCGCCGCGCTCTCCGCCACGGGTGATGAAGACGAACCGCCCCTGGGTCAACAGCGCGAGTTGGCGGAACACGAATTCGCCCACGTCATTGGTTCCCATGGTGGACACGCCGATGATCTGAATCCCCTTCTCGACGGCGCGACGCGCACCCAGGAAGTAGTCGTACTCATCCTGGTAGTCCAGGTGAGGGGGCGCATCCGCGATGACGAACATCATCCGGACGGCGTTATTCGGCGTCCAGTCCATCGCCTCGATGGCCTGCTGCAGGCCGGCGTTCAGGTCCTCCGGTTCGTCGCCGCCTCCATCGGCACGCACCCCTCGAAGTGCGGCCTGGAAAGCATCGACGTCACTGGTGAAGGGGCGCCGCCGGGTAACGTATTCGTCGCCCTTGTCGCGGTAAAGCACCATCCCCAACCGCAGCGTCGGTCGGGCAGGCAAGGCTTTGATCCGATTACTGACGGACTGGATCGTGTCTCGAACCCGGCTGATCTCCTCACTCATGCTGCCGGTGGTGTCAACCAGGAAGAGCAGGTCCAGAGTCATCGCCTTCCGATCGGCAGCCCGGCTTTCGAGCTTTACTGTCCAGGTACCGCCGGCGGGATCGCGGGTGTTTTCGGAGGTGGCGACCTGATCTCCATGTCGCGCTGTAACGGTCAACGATTGTGGAGCCTGCTCATCCAGGGCGGCGGGGAAGAAGAGGACCTCGCCACGCGTCCCGGTTCGACCCTTGAAGAGGGTGTTTCCGCCGGCCTGGATGGATACCTGGGCATCAGGCACCGCGTCTCCCGACGCGTCCGCCACGCGGATTCGATACCGCTCACGAGCGTCGAACCGATGGACGCCGCCGCCGGCGTCGTAGCGTTCCGTGTACCCGATGTATTTCTCGAGCAGCTTGTTGTCGTCCACCTCGCCGGCCTGGAGGCTTTCCTGCGGGCGATTCCGTCTCGCGGGGTATTCTCGGCCCATCGCGGGAGTGCCGCCGGAGACGCCGGCTCCCGCCATCCCGCCGGAGGGAGGTAGGGCGGATGGAGAGTCCGTAAGGCTCCTAGCAGCCTCGGAAGCCGGGGCCGCCATCGGGAGGGACTTGCCCGAAGCCGAGCCGCTGGCGGGCGAGCCGCCCGTGGAGACCGCCCCGGTGTCGATCCATCCGGCGCTGTCGCGTTCGCGCACGGCGAACCGGTCCGCCTCCTTCTCCGCCCGGGTGACACGGGCGGACGGGCCGACCATCCGGGCGTTGCTGGTGCCCGGCGATCCCTGGCATCCGGCCAGAGCCGCAAGTGCGGTCCCGGCCAGCGCCAGCCGGCAGACCGTCGAGATCCCGCGGTGCGACGTCTTTGTCCCTGGGGCTTCCATCCTGATCCTCCTGCGTGCCGGATCGCGTCCGGCACTGGCGGAGTCTCCGAGTGAACCCTCCGCCTTTCTCAGTTCGTTGCGACGTGGCGGCAGAGGGTTCGTACTCAGGGAAAACCCGGGGACGGAAGAGGCGTGCGCCACGGGTCCGTCGGGGATCCCGGCTGGATGGCGGGGAGACGTTCTCGACGCTTCAGGCTTTCAGGTTACTCCGCCTTTGGGAGCGACCAGGGCTTCCGGTACTCGCGCCGGTACGGTAGTTGGTCCTTGCCGGTCCTGCCGATGATGTCGTTTTTCGCCTTGTCCCAGCGGACCGACGCCCCGGCCAGATAGGCGATGTTGGCGAGGTGACAGACCGTTGTTGTCTGGTACATCGATTCCAGCGGGCTCCGCGGCTGCTCGCGAGAGACGACGCAGTCGAGGAAGTTCTGCCAGTGATCGTAACGACCGTCGAACCCCGGCGCGGTCGTTGGATCCAGTTCCTCCCCGTTGGCGCTGCGCACCGTCCAGCCGCCACGCCACACGGTGACGGAGCTGCCGTTGGCGGCGATGAACTGGGTGCAGTTGTTGCGCGGACCATCAGGCCCGTCCACCGGCTTCCGGCCGGTCTCCCAGTGCATCACGAACGTGGGGAACTTGAAGAGGGCCACGTGGGTGTCGGGGGTGGTCCGGTCGTCCTCCGGCCAGGCCAGCTTGCCGCCGTAGGCGGAAACTTCGGTCGGCATCACCAGGTCCGTCCCCGGGCTCATGGCCAGCAGGGCGATGTCCATCATGTGCACGCCCCAGTCTCCGGTCATCCCCGCGGCGAAGTTCCAGTACCACCGCCAATCGCCGTGCCCGTTCTTGCCCGTGTAGGGGACCATTTCAGCGGGACCGATCCACGCGTCCCAGTCCAACTCGGCCGGCGGGGGTTTCGGAGGGTTCATCCCCATGCGTGAACCATCTGTCTTCCAGGCTCGCACGGTGGTGATCCTCCCGAGCTTGCCACTCCGGACATAGTCCACCGCATCGACGAATTCGCGCGTGCTGCGCTGCCAGGTGCCCACCTGCACGATGCGGCGGCTCTTCTTCGCTGCGGCGACCATCGCCCGACCTTCCACGATGTTGTGGCTGATCGGTTTCTCCAGGTACATGTCCTTGCCGGCTTCGGCCGCGTAGATGGCCGGCAACGCGTGCCAGTGGTCCGGCGTGGCGATGACCACCGCCTCGACGTCCTTCCGTTCCAGCAATTTGCGGAAGTCGGCGTAGATCTCGGGGCGCTTGCCGGAGCGCTGCATCACCTGGTCCGCCGCAGCGCGAGCGTGGGCCGCATCGACATCGCATACGGCGGCAAAGGGCACACCCTTGCGGAGGAAGTTGTCCATGTTGGCGCGGCCCATCCCGCCGCAACCGATCAGCCCCATCACCGGCAGCGCAGCGGCGGCTCGGCCCGGTTGTTGGAAGGCGCTCACGCCCAGGCCCGCCGCCGCTATCCGTCCGCCATTGCCCAGCAGGTCTCGCCGCGTCTGTCGCTCGCTCATCGCCTATCCGCCTTTCCCGGGGACCGCGCACAACCGGGAGGGTCGGGGCGGGGCCGCGCTTAAATCATCCGCTGAGATCTCATACCCATGCACGTCGTCGATCAATTCACCACCCCGCCGCACGCCTGCCCCTACCTGGCGGATCAGATTGCCACCACCGAGTACCGCCTGGTCCAGGAGCTCAGTCCCGCCGAGTACGAGGCGTGCATGGATGCCGGTTGCCGAAAGTTCGGCGTCCTTGTCTTCCGCCCGGTCTGTGCCGGTTGCTCGGAATGCAGACCCATTCGCATCGACGTCACCAATTTTTCCCCGAACCGGAGCCAGCGTCGCAATTGGGAGCGCCACCGCAACCTGGAAGTGCGTCGACAGCCGCCAGTGCTCGACCGACCTCGCTGGGAGTTGTTCAAGCGCTACCACGCCGGCCAGGCGGAACGCAAAGGATGGCACGACAGTATCGGCTCTCCGCCGGAGTATCGGGCCTTCTTCCTGAACAACCCGCTCCCCGCCCTGGAAATCTCCCTGTGGGACGGCGGCGACCTGCTGGGGATTACCCTGACGGAGGTGACCCCGAACACCGTGAGCGGAATCTACCACTACCACGATCCCGCTCGCGCGCAGCTTGGGCTGGGGACCAACTGCATGCTGCAGACCATCGCCCTTGCCCGCGATCTGGGCAAGCCCTGGGCCTACTTTGGCTACCACGTCACGGGCTGCGGTAGCCTGGCATACAAGGCCAGGTTTCGCCCATGTCAACGCCTGGAAACCGATGGAAACTGGTGCGACTTTTCCGATCAGGGCTGCGTCTGAAGGACAGCCCAGGGGCGCAAGGTATCTTGTGCTCCCTTTCAGAAAGTCCTGGACGAAGATGAAGTCCCCAGTACGAAAACCTCTGCGCAGCGGCACCCCTTTGAAGGGACTGCTGCTGACGGTCGCCGGCGCTGCCACGTTCGCCATGATCGCCCCACGACACTCTGCGGCCCAACTGCAGGG
>CAZSRZ010000135.1:0-13141 GCA_964609085.1 uncultured bacterium
GTGATGATCCACCGCGCTCCCTTCGGATCGCTGGAGCGCTTCATCGGTGTGCTGATTGAGCACTATGCCGGAGCATTCCCCCTCTGGCTGGCCCCGGTGCAGATCCAGGTGATCCCCATCGCCGACCGACACGCGGAGTATGCACAGGGCGTTTGCCGCCGGCTAACGGAAGAGGGCTTCCGTGTGGAGGTGGATGCCCGCACGGAACGGATGCAGGCGAAGATCCGGGACGCGCAGATGCACAAGATCCCCTACATGCTCATCGTGGGCGACAAGGAGGCTGCGGCCGAGGCCGTGGCAGTGCGCTCCCGCGACCGTGGCGATCTGGGCCCCGTGCCTCTGGACCGCTTCGTCGACGAGGCTCTCGCGGAGTTGACGGGGTAGGAGGCACACTGCTACACTCTCGACCGATGCGTCCGCCCGCTGCGGGCGCGTTTCGACTCCCAACCACCATGCCAAAAGTCAAGACGAACAAGACGGCCGCCAAACGCTTCCGGGTCACCGGCACCGGCAAGATCATGTTTGAGAAGAGCCGGCTGAACCACTTGATGACCTGCAAGAAGCGGGGCGGTCGCGTCCGTCGGATGAACCAGGAAGGCGTTGTCGTGGCGGCGGACATCCCCCGCATCAAGCGACTGCTGCCGAACACCCTGTAGATCGACCGCGGTCGATCGGCGTCCTTTGCCGGGGAGTGGCTTCCCGGCGGGACTGAACCCGGGTGCCGCAATTGCGGTAGCCCCAGGAGAACAAAATGCCACGCGTCAAGCGCGGGTTGATGACCCGCAAACGCCATCGGATCATCATCAAGAAGGCCAGCGGCTACTGGGGCCGGCGCAAGAATCTCTTCCGACAGGCCCACGAGGCGGTGATGCACGCAGGGCAATATGCCTACCGTGACCGCCGCAACCGCAAGCGGGAATTCCGCCGCCTCTGGATCACCCGCATCAGCGCTGCGTGCCGGGCCGAGGGGATCAACTACAGCCGGTTCATTGCCGGTCTTACGAAGGCGGGCATAGCGGTCGATCGCAAGATCATGGCCGAACTCGCCGTCAACGACCCGACCGCCTTCAGCGCCCTCATCCAGCGGGCAGGCGCGGCCCTCGCGGGCTGACCTGCGTCGACCGGAGCGCCGCGCCCCTGTGACCCCTCTCGGTGGATGCAGGGGCGCGTGCGCGTCAGGCCTGGCCGCAACGGAGCCGATCCCCTCATGCAGCCGCTCATAGAGCTGGAACACGCCGCGCTCGCCGCCATCGCCGCTGCCGGTTCGTTGGCGGAACTCGAAGCCGTGGATGTGGAGTTTCTGGGCCGCAAATCCGGCAAGCTATCCCTCCAGTTGCGTGCCCTGGGGTCACTGCCTGCTGAGGAACGCCCAGCGGCGGGAGCCGCCATCAATCGGGTGAAGGAGTTGCTGACCGGGGCCATCGATGATCGACGGGCTCGCATGCGTCGGGAGGAGATGGAGCGAGCGCTGCTCGCAGAAGCGGTCGATATCACCCGCCCCGGCCGCATGCCGCCACCAGGTCATCGCCATCCGCTCACCCAGACCTTCGAGCGGGTTGCGGAGATCATGTGCGGCCTCGGTTTTCGTCAGGTGGAGGGACCCGAGGTTGAGGAGTACGCCTACAACTTCGAGGCACTCAATTTTCAGGAAGAACACCCGGCACTCGACGAGCAGGCATCCTTCTACGTGAGCGATCGGCTGCTGCTGCGGACCCAGACCACGGCGCTGCAGGGCCGGGTGATGCCGGGGCTGAAACCGCCCTTCCGGATTTTCACCCTCGGTCGATGCTTCCGTTACGAGGCGGTCGACGCGACGCACTACCACTCGTTCCACCAGGTGGATGCCTTCATGGTCGATCGCCGCGTCACGCTGGCCGATTTGAAGGGTACGCTGGCCGCGATGGTGCGCGAGTTGTTTGGGCCCGACGTCACGGTGCGCTTCCGCCCCGACTTCTTTCCCTTTGTGGAGCCCGGGGTGGAGATTGCCGTGCGTTTGCCGGAACGGTGGATGGAACTCGGCGGTGCCGGGATGATCCACCCCAACGTGCTGCGCCACGTTGGGATCGATCCTGAAGAGTGGAGCGGCTACGCTTTCGGCCTGGGCCTGGATCGAATGCCGATGGTTCGCCACGGCATAGCAGACATCCGCTGGCTGTTCGAGAACGATCTCCGCCTGCTGCGGCAGTTCTAACCACCGTGAGAGGGAAGACCCGATGCTGATCCCTATCGAGTGGTTGCGAGAGTATGTGGCACTGCCGGATGATCTCCAGGAGCTGGCCGACCGGTTGACTCAGACCGGCAACGAGATCGAGGGTGTCCGGAACTCGGACATCGGACCGGTGCTGGAGCTGAAGCTGACTCCGAACCGCGGTGACATGCTGTCGCTGCAGGGCGTGGCGCGAGAGGTCGCGGCGCTGTACGACCTGTCGGCTCGGATCCAGCCACCCGCAGCGCCGACACCTGGTCCCTCACTGGATGGTGTCGCCGTCCGTGTCGATGCCCCGGATCTATGTCTTCGATATGCGGCGCTGCTGTTGAAGGGCGTGCGGGTCGGTCCATCCCCGGAGTGGCTCGTGCGGCGACTCGAGGCAGCCGGGCTCCGTTCAATCTGCAACGTGGTGGATGTGACCAACTACGTGATGCTTGAGACGGGACAACCCCTCCACGCCTTCGACCTGGAGCTCCTGCGCGGCCGCGCCATCATTGTTCGTCGAGCCGCAGAGGGGGAGCGCCTGCTGACGATCGACGGAACAGAGGTGGACCTGTCTCCGGAAATGCTCGTTATCGCCGACGCCGAACGGCCGGTAGCCCTGGCGGGCGTGATGGGTGGACAGGAAACTGAGGTGCACGACGGCACCGCCAACGTGCTCCTCGAGAGCGCCTGCTTCGACGCGGTCAGTGTGCGTCGGACCGCGCGGCGCACAGCCGTCGCCAGTGCCGCTTCCTATCGATTTGAGCGGGGGGTTGATCCCAACGGCGTGCTGGTCGCGGCCACACGGGCCGCCGCGCTGATCGTTCAGCTCGCCGGCGGAGGGGTTTGCGGGACCCAGTTCGACGTCTACCCGTGCCCCATCCAGCCAAGAACAGTACCCTTCCGCCCGGCTCGGTGCCGCGCGTTGCTGGGGTGCGACCCGACTGAATCGGAGATGCGGGACTACTTCCGGCGGCTCGGGTTGAACGTGGCGGAGTCGTCCGCTGAGCAGTGGAACGTAAGCTGTCCAACCAGCCGGACCGACCTGGCGATCGAGGAAGACCTGATTGAGGAGGTCGGTCGGATGTTCGGGTACGACCGCCTGCCGGAGACGCTTCCGGGCGGCGCCTCGGGTGCTGGAGCCCGCAGTGACATTGACCGACTCTGGATGCGCACCCGCGAGCTGATGACCGGGTTCGGGCTCAACGAGGCCGTCTGCTCTACCCTCATCTCGAGCCGGTTCTTGCACAGCTCCGGGCTTGCGGAGAGCCCGGCATGGCGAGGTGGATCCCTCCTGCCGATAAGAAATGCTCTCTCCGTGGAATTCGACGCCCTCCGCCCGTCGCTGCTTCCGGGGTTGCTCATGGCCTGCAGCCACAACTCACGGCGGGGCTGCCGAAACATCTACCTGTTCGAATGCGGGATCGGGCATCGACGGAGCGCCGATGACGCCCCCGAGAGCCGGCACCTCATCGGCGGGGTCATGCTCGGTGGCCGTGGGGAGGGGGACTGGAATCAGCCGCTCGCCGCGGCAGACTTTTACGCAGCGAAGGGTGCCGTGGAAGCCTATGTCGCGGCGCTTGGACGCCGCGTGGAGGCGGTGTCCGCTCTGGCCCACCCTGCCTTGCACCCCGGCCGGGCGGCTCTCTTGCAGGTGGGGGGAAGCACGATCGCCGGGGTCGGGGAACTCCACCCCGCAATTGCTGACGCGCTCGACCTCCCCAGAGGTGTCGTCCTCTTCGAGATCGATGCGGATGCGCTGTTGGCGATGGGCGCTGTCGTCCCGCACTACGAACCGCCATCCCGATTCCCGCATGTCGTTCGGGACCTGGCGACGGTGTTAGAGAACCACGTGCCCGCAGTGGCAGTGGAGCACGCCCTTCGGCAAACACTCGGATCGTGCGTGAAATCGATCCGTCTTATCGACGTCTACGAGGGGAAGCCGATCCCGGAAGGCAAGGCGAGCCTCACCTTCAGCCTCGAGCTTGGGCTCGACGACCGAACGCTGGTGGACGCCGAGGTCGAAGGTCTTCTCGACCGGGCGCGCACCCGGCTCGTCGATGATCTGGGAGCGAGTTTCCGCAGTTGATCGAGGCAGCGGAGGGCCGGTCACGGCTTCCTCCCACGGTCAGACCAGGATGGTCAGAGTTGGTCCCTCGTTCGGCCTACACCTCCACCTGAATGGAGAAGTTGGACCGCCTGGTCTGGGCGGCAGGACTCGCATTCAACAGCTACGGCGTGCAGGTTGGTATCCGCGTCAACCGGCCGGAGGCGCTCTCTCTGCTGCGGCCACGCCTCCCGCCGCGGCGGCGTACGAGCCGGAAGGCTGTGACGAAAAACCTGTATTCCTTCGTTCTCGGCGGCGAGAACCCGAGGCGTGGCACGCGGGAGTTCCATCTCCTCTATGGGGGCGGCGTCCAGTTGCTCCGGACAGGCGATCTGGCACTTGCCTTGGAGCGGTTCGAAAATGAGATGCAACTCGTTGTCGCGGCCTACGCTCCGAGGCAGGTCTTCATCCATGCAGGTGTGGTTGGCTGGAGGGGCAGGGCGATCATCGTCCCGGGGAAGAGTCATACGGGCAAGACAACGTTGGTCCGATCGCTCCTCCGGCTCGGTGCGACCTACTATTCGGACGAGTTCGCCGTGGTCGACGCCGACGGCCGTATCCATCCTTACGGAAACCGCTTGTCCCTCCGAGGGGCGGCCGGGCAACCGCCGGAACGCGTGACAGCGCGAAGCTTGCGGGCAGAGTTGGGGCGGGAGCCTCTGAAAACGGGGCTCATCGTCTGCACCGCGTTTGATGCCGCGGCGACCTGGACGCCCCGCGCGATGACACCTGGCGAGAGTGCGCTGGAATTGCTGGCCAACACCGTCCCCGCGCGTCTTCGTCCGGAGGCGGCCCTGCAGGCAGTTGGTCGCGTGGCATCTGATGCCATCGCCGTCCACGGGGTCCGTGGCGAGGCAGACGCCGTCGCGTCCCAACTCCTTGTCATCCTCGACGCCCATGCTGGCGAGACGAGCCAAACCACGGATTGATTCCGCGCGGTAGTGGGTATATGTATGTCAAGGTGCCGTGGCCGCGCGCGTGCCCGAAGTCCCACCATCCTGGACGCTGAGCTCGCCGGAACCGATGGCTGGGGGCTCGGTGGATCTGCCGGAGATCCACCGGTGGCGGGGCGTCCAGTGCGGCCAGTGGATGCCACCTCGCCGTAGGCTGCCGTTCGCTTTGCGCTGTTCGCGGTTCGAGCAGATCACATTCGCAGTACTCATCGCTCGACAGGTTTACGTTAGGAAAAATCAGATGTCAAAAGCCAAGAAAGATGCCTACGCTTCGAAACAGCATGCCGCGGCCGACGCCGCCAAGGCGCGGGAATTGGTGACGTTCGCCGAGAACGCGCCGATGCCGAAGTCTGCCAAGAATCCCATCGCGCGCAAGCAATCTCGCGGCAAGTAGCCGTGCTGGAAGAATCCGAGTCGGCAGCAGCCCGAGCCTCGCCTGCCGGCGGGGCGGTAGACCCGGGTCTACAGTCTCCGCTGCTCAGCCATTTTCAGCTTGTTGATCTGGCGAGTTCACTCGCTGCCAGCCATAAGTCGCTCTCCGCGAAGCGACGCGGCAGGCCGTTGCTGCGTCATCTCCGCCGCAGCGCCCGCCGGCTAACCACTGCGTATCGGGCGATTGCGTTGGCTGCCGGTAGACGAGAGCCACTCACCGCTGCCGCAGAGTGGCTGTTCGACAACTTTCACATCGTGGAGGAGCAGTTGGCGGACATCTGGCTCCACCTGCCCCGTACGTACTATGCCGAGCTGCCGAAGCTCCTGACAGGGCCCCTCGTGGGCTTCCCGCGGGTCTATGCGCTGGCGCGAGCCCTGATTTCACACGCTGACGGCGCGCTGGACGAGCATGCGCTCCGGGAGTGCCTCGTCGAGTACCAGCGCACCTCTCCCCTGAGTTCCGGGGAGTTGTGGGCCGTGCCGATCATGCTCCGAGTCGGTCTGATCGAATACCTCGAGCGTCTCGCGGCACCTCTCGAGACGAGGCGAAGGGCGAGGCTGGAGGCTGACGAGTGGGCTGATCGTCTCGCTGAGGCGGCGGCGGATCGCCCCGGAAGCATCGTGGTGCTGCTCGGCAGGCTGGCGGAGCGCCGCGGCACGCTGACGGGGCCTCACCTTGTAAGGCTGTACCAACGACTTCGGGGCAGAGGGCCCGCCATGGCCCCCGTTCTCGCCTGGCTCACGAGCAGGGTGGCCGTCGTCGCTGGGTGTGAGGTCGACGACTTCATTCGGCTTGAAACTCACCTCCAGGCGGCGGTGCAGGTGTCGATCAGGAACACGATCACCAGCTTCAGGCTTCTCGATCGCATCTCGTGGAATGAGTTCTTCGATGCCACGAGCGTTGTGGAAGCAGCGCTGCGAGAGGATCCCGCCTACGCCGCCTCAGCGTTCCGCACCAGAGACGCCTGTCGCCATTCGGTCGAGAGGATCGCCCGGCGGGCGGAGATCCCCGAAACCAGGGTGGCGGAAACGGCCGTTCGACTGGCGCAGACAGCCAGGGCTCGCATTTCCACCGCGGTTGCCGAGCCTGACCACGCGTCGGGCGGTCGTCAGCCTGGGCCCGCCGCGGAAGAGACGGCACCCTACTACCTCATTGACGATGGCACGCCAGACCTTGAAGCGACGCTCGACTACTCTTCAACGGTGCGGGAGTGGCTGTTCCGGTTGGTGCGACGTCGAGCTGCATTCTTCTATATGGGGGGGATCGGCGGGATCGGACTGCTGTTGATGGGAGCTGCGCTCGCGTACGCCGCGAGCCACGGCGCGAATTGGGGGATGCTGCTCCTGACCGCCCTCGCGGCCTTGATTCCTGTCACCGAACTCGCCGTGGCTCTGGTCAATGGGCACTTCACCCGCTGGCTCACCCCGAAGGTGCTCGCCAAACAGGACTATCGGGGCGGCATCCCTCCGGATCGGCGCACTCTGGTGGTCATCCCTGCGCTGCTGACGTCCGCCGAGCGCGTCGATGCGCTGCTCGAAAACCTGGAAATACACTACCTTGCCAACTGGGATGCTAACCTGCATTTCGCATTGCTGACCGATTTCACCGACGCAACTCACGAAACTGAGTCGAGTGACGACGCACTGCTGGATAGGGTATTCCAGGGGATCCTCGGTCTCAATGAACGATATGAGGGGCCGATCACCGGTCGAGCCCCAAATCAGCGCTTCTTCCTTTTTCATCGGAGGCGCCGCTGGAACGAGATCCAGCAGTGCTGGATGGGATGGGAGCGCAAACGCGGCAAGCTGATGGAGCTGAACCGGTTGCTTCGCGGGGACGAGACAACGTCCTTCTCGGTCACTGTCGGCGACCGGAGCGCGCTTCGGGATGTTCGGTACGTCCTCACGCTGGACTCGGACACGCGACTGCCGCTCGGCGCCGCCCGTCGGCTCGTGGAAATCATCTCCCATCCTTTGAACACCGCGGTTGTGGACGAGGAGCGCCGCTGCGTGATCCGGGGTTACGGCATCATCCAGCCGCGGGTCAGCATCACGCTGACGAGCGCTGCCCGGTCCGTGTTCACCAGGGTCTTTTCGGGAAATGCAGGTGTAGACCCCTACACAACAGCGACGTCCGACGTTTACCAGGATCTCTTCGGACAGGGGGTGTTTTGCGGGAAGGGGCTCTACGATATCGACGTTTTCGAACGGGTGCTGCGCGGTCGCGTCGCCGAGAACACGCTGCTGAGCCACGACCTGTTCGAAGGCGCCTTTGCCCGATGCGCTCTGGCGACGGACGTGGAGGTGTTTGACGACTATCCCCTCCGCTACGACTCATTCTCGGCGAGGCAGCACCGCTGGATGCGGGGGGACTGGCAGTTGTTGCGCTGGCTGCTGCGCAGCGTGCAACAACCGGCCGACTCGAGTGGCGCCAATCGCCGCACTCCCAATCCACTCTCCCTACTCTCCCAGTGGCAGATCATGGACAACGTCCGCCGAAGTCTGGTGGCGCCGGGCGTGCTCCTGCTACTGTCCGCAGGCTGGCTGGTGCTTCCGGGCGAGCCGGCGGTCTGGACTCTGGTGGGCCTATGCGGGGTCGCAGTTCCCATCCTTGCCCACCTTGCGGCGGTGGCCCTGATGGCCCCGCAGCTCACGGCATGGCGGAGCTGCGGCAGGAGCGTCGTGGTCGATCTCTGGATGATCCTGAAGCAGGTCGGGCTCTCTCTCTGTTTTCTGGCGCACCAGGCGGTCCTCGCCCTCGACGCCGTAACCCGCACTCTCTGGCGGATGTTCGTTCGCCACCTGTTCATGCTGGAGTGGCAAACAGCGGCGGAATCGGAGCGACGCCTCGGCGCCGGGCTGCCAGATTTCTGCAGGCGGATGTGGCCGGCCGTAGGTATTTCGCTGCTGCTATTCTGCGGAATCGCCGCGACACATCCGACCACGCTTTGGATGTCGACTCCCGTGCTGCTGTTGTGGTGCTTATCGCCGTGGATTGCCTACCAGGTGAGTTTGCCCGTACGCGAGGAGTGGGCGTTGGGAGGGGGAGAAACGCTGACCGCTTCGGAGCGCTCGATGCTTAGAGGCGTGGCGCGCCGTACCTGGCGGTTCTTTGAAGAGGTGGTGACCGCGGACGACAACCACCTTCCGCCAGACAACTATCAGGCAGATCGGGCCGATCCGCTGGCCCATCGCACCTCGCCCACCAACATCGGCCTGCTCCTACTGGCCACCGTGTCCGCACGCGACTTTGGCTACGTCGGGCTGCTGGAGTTCGTGGACCGGCTGGAGCGCACGCTGACGAGACTGGCCACGCTGGAGCGCCACCGCGGACACTTTTTCAATTGGTATGACACCCAGCTAGCCATCCCGATCCTGCCGTTCTACATCTCCACTGTGGACAGCGGCAACCTGGCGGGGCACCTCCTGGCCGTGAAGCAGGCGCTGCTCGAAGTGCGACATCGGCGCCTTTTCGGTCCCGCGACCCTCTCCGGACTCCGGGACACGACGGACGTGCTGCGGGCAGCCACTCTTGCCTCCAACCGAAAGCTCCGGAAGGGGTGCGACGAACTGAACAGCCTCATGGGGGACACGCCTGCGTGGTGCTCCGAGTGGGACGAAAAGCTGCAGTCGCTCGAGAACAGCGCGCGGTCGCTCGACGAGCCCGAGACCCGCGGGCACTCCGCAGAGGCGGCTGCATCGCCTGAGGCAGTGGACGCGTTGGCCTGGTGCCGTCTGTTGATTCGACAGCTCGGCGAACTACGGCACGATCACAGCACCTTGATGCCATGGTGCGGCCTGCTCCTTGTCCAGCCCCAGCCCTTCGGCGACGGTCGGCCGCTGACGGGCGAGCTCGGCGATCGCCCGTACGTCTTTCGCGAATTGATCCGCCCCAGCGCCGGCGCGGCGCAATCACTGGAGGCGATTCTTCTGGCCCGGAATGAGCTGCTCGCGGAACTGGACAGGTTGCGCTTGACCCTGTCGCGCGCCTCCCTCGAGCCTGGGGCACGCGAACGAGCCGGTGCCTGGCTCGACGCGGTGGCCACTGCTCTCGAGCAGGGCCTGTCGCAGATCGACGAGCTACTCGCTCGGGTGGCATCACTGGCGGCGCTTTGTAACCGGCTCGTTCGCGACATGGACTTTCGGTTCCTGTACGACGAAGACAGGGACTTGTTCTCCGTGGGCTATGACGTCTCGGACGCACGAACGGACCCAAGCCATTACGATCTGCTGGCCTCGGAATGCCGGCTCGCCAGTTTTGTAGCGATCGCTAAGGGTGACGTACCGGAGCGGCATTGGTTCCGAATGGGCCGCCCGTTGACCGGCCGGTATTGGGAACGAGCCCTGATCTCCTGGGGCGGTACCATGTTCGAGTACCTGATGCCGCATCTGGTGATGCGGTCCTGCGCGGGTACGCTGCTTGCCTGCACGCTCCCTGCGGTGGTCCGGCTTCAACAGCGCTTCGCCAGACGGGAGCAGGTGCCCTGGGGGATGTCCGAGTCCGGGTTCGGTGCTCGCGATCCGCAGTTGAACTACCAGTACCGCACGTTTGGGGTACCCGGCTTGGGGTTGAAGCCGGACCTGTTTGAGGATTTGGTGGTTGCTCCGTATGCGACGCTGCTGGCCTTACCCGTCGCACCCCGCGCCGCGGTGCGCAACCTTGAGGCTCTCGCGCGTGCAGGCCTCTCCTGTCCCTATGGCTTCTTCGAGGCGATCGATTACACGCCATCCAGACTTGCGCCGGGATCCCATGGAGAAGTCGTTCGCGAATTGATGGCCCACCATCAGGGGATGGCGCTCGTTAGCCTGGGGAACACGCTTCTGGAGCGGGGGATGCCGGATCGGTTCCATGCTGACCCACTGGTGAAGGCTGTGGAACTGCTCCTCGAAGAACGGGTGCCAAGGAGTGCCGCTACGACTCATCCGGGCACACAGCAAGTCGCACTCGCCAGGCGTGCCGTTCGGGACGTCCCCCCGTCCGTCGTCCGCCACTACACCACCGCCCAGACCTCGACTCCCCGTGTTCAACTCCTCTCCAACAGGCGCTACGCCGTTATGTTGACCGCCGCGGGAGGGGGGTACAGCACCTGGGATGGCCTGGCAGTGACGCGCTGGCGGGAGGACTCTACCCGCGACCACTGGGGCCAATTCATCTACATCCGCGATATTCGGAACGGCCGGCTATGGAGCGTCGCACATCAGCCTACTTGTCCGCGGGGTGGCGAATATGACGTCTTCTTCACTGAGGACAAGGCTGAGTTCCGACGCCGTCTGGACGGCATCCTCGCCCACGTGGAAGTGGCCGTCTCCGCGGAGGACAACGCCGAAGTACGGCGAGTCACCATCACCAATACCACCGACACCGCACGGGAACTGGAGGTCGCCAGCTACGCCGAGATCGTGATGGCTTCCGCTGCGTCAGATCGAGCGCACACGTCTTTCAGCAACCTCTTCGTGGAAACCGAATTCGTGCCCGAGAGTAATGCCCTGCTGGCGACTCGCCGGCCGCGATCGGGGCGAGAACCCAGGGTTTGGGCCATGCACGTGCTCGCGCACGAAGGGTTGCCCCCAGGGATCTGGAGTGAGACGACCTATGAGACCGAGCGCGGCCGTTTCCTGGGCAGGGGTCGGACCCCGGCCGCACCGGCATCCCTCTCCGAACTCACTGCTTCCCGTTCGATATGACCCGTGCTCGACCCGATCTTTAGCCTGCGTCAGCGGGTGGTGGTGGGTGCCAGACAGACTGTCCAGCTCGCTTTCTCGACGGGAGCCGCCTCCAGCCGGGACGAAGTGCTGCGCCTGGCGGAACGGTACCAGGACCTCCGGATGGCATCCCGGACGTTCGAACTCACATGGATGCACACCCAGATAGAACTCCTTCACCTGAACGTATCCGCGGACCAGGCCGGAGTTTGCCAGCGCCTGGCCTCGCGGGTGCTCTTCACGGACGCTCGCGTTCGGGCGTCCGAGGATGTGCTGGCTCGGGAGACGCCCGGACAACCCGGACTCTGGGCGTTCGGCATCTCGGGAGACCTGCCGATCGTTCTGGCACTCGTGAGCGCCGGAGATCACCTGCCCCTGGTGCGGGAACTCCTCCTGGCGCACACCTACCTCCGACATAAAGGTCTGGTCTTCGATCTTGTCTTGATCAATGAACATCCACCATCCTATTTTCAGGCGTTCGATCAGTCGATCCAGGACGCTATTCAGAACACGGGGGCCAATGGTGAGCAGCCTGGCGGCATCTTCCTGCGCCGGGCGGAGTTCATCCCGGAGTCGGGCCGGAACCTGCTGCAGTCCGCTGCGAGGGCCGTTTTCAACGGACTGAGCGGATCCCTGACGGACCAGCTTGACTGGCGGCCAGAGCGCCGCCAACGGCCGACCGCTCTCGTTCCCAGCAGAGGGGCTATGCCGCCGGAGCCCCTCGTGGACGATCTTCCGACGCTGTCCTACTTCAACGGAATGGGCGGATTCAGCGAAGAGGGCAGGGAGTACACCATCTGCCTGGGGCGCGGCGAGTGGACTCCAGCCCCGTGGAGCAATGTCATCGCCAATGAGCACTTTGGTTGCCTCGTCGGCGAGTCCGGACTCGGCTTCACCTGGTCCGAGAACAGCCGTGAGAATCGGCTGACTCCCTGGTCAAACGATCCCGTGAGCGACCCTGTCGGCGAGGCCCTCTACCTGCGCAATGAGAACACGGGTAGGTTCTGGTCCGTCACGCCGCTCCCCAGCCGGGACAACAACCCATATGTGGTTCACCACGGCTCTGGCTACACGCGCTATGAACACACCAGTCACGGGCTGGCCCAGGAGCTGCTGGTCTTTGTTCCGGCCGGGGACCCCGTGAAGGTCTTTCGGCTCAGAATCCGCAATCGCACCGACCGGGTGCACGAGCTGAGCGCCACCTTCTACGCGGAGTGGGTGTTGGGTGCAACGCGCGAGGCGACTCAGGCCCACGTCTCCACGTGGCAGGATCCGGAAACGGGAGCCATCTTCGCACGGAACAACTTCAACACCGAGTTCGGTTCCCGGATCGCATTCTGCGATGCCGATCGAGCCGCACGTAGTTGGACGGCGAACCGGACGGAATTCCTTGGCCGAAACGGTGCTCACAGCAGACCACAGGCGATGACCATCCCCGAGCTCTCGCGCACCGCGGGAGCTGGCTTGGACCCGTGTGCGGCGATCCGCGTCGGCCTCACCCTTCGCCCCGGGGAGGCCGCGGAGGTAGTGTTCACGCTCGGCCAGGCCATCGATGTGGACGAAGCGCGCTCGATCATCCAGAAGTTCCGCGACCAGGGGCGTGTAGCTGAGGAATTCGCCCACATGAGGGCGGAGTGGGAACGGGTGCTCACAGCCGTCCAGGTCCACACCCCGGACCCGGCCCTGAACCTCTTGCTGAACAGGTGGCTTCTCTACCAGGTGCTCGCTTGCCGCGTCTGGGGGAGGTCTGCCTTC
>CAZSRZ010000136.1:0-13086 GCA_964609085.1 uncultured bacterium
GGCACAAGCTGCATCCCGGCGCTGACGCGCTCGGCTCTGTACGGAGGGGTGGCTGTTGGGGGCAGACGCTCCCTGTGCAGCGGGCTCGCTAGTCGTCCTCGATCTCGTCCAGGGCCTCGTCCACCGCTGCGTCGATGTCGATCAGGCCCTCCTTGCCGAGCTTGCCGCGGTATCCTGGATTCTCGTCCTCGATCTCCCTGGAGGAGTCTTGCATCCACTTCACTACCTGACCGATCGACGCGCGCGGGACGAGGGAGCGCAGGAGTGCCGCCTCGGCGGACACGAACGCCACTGAGAACGACGTACCGGACCAGGATACGTAGCGACCGTCCCAGTACGTGCTGATCACCTCAACGCCCGGGGCGCTGAGATCAATGTGGCTTCCGTAGTTGGAGAAACTTGCCTTCCGGTTTTCCGAGTCGAGCGCAGCCACCGAGATCGTGGTGGAGTACATGGCCGGAACCTGCGGGATTTCGGAGTTCTGGTTGCCCGCCGAGGTGACGACGAGCACGCCGTGGGCGACGGCGTCGCTCAGGGCGCGCTTCAGTACATCGGAGTCAACCGTGGCGGCGAGGCTGAGATTGATCACGTCCGCGCCCTTGCCGATCGCGTAGGTGATCCCCTCGACCGTGTCCCACACCGTGCCGAACCCGTCGCTGTCCAGCACCTTCACGGGCAGAATCTGCGCGTCCGGGGCCATCTGGTTGATGATCCCGGCGATCATGGTGCCGTGGCCGGTGGCCTCATCCTTGATGTCGTTGTGGTTGGTGTCCACCCGGCGGGGCATGTCGTCGGTGTCCTGCGAGCCGTCGAGGGCATTCCAGCCGCGCACCACCTGTTTGGCCAATTCCTCGTGGCGGAGGGAGACCCCCGTGTCCAGCACGGCCACCAGTGTGCCGCTGCCGCGGGAGATGGATCCGGCCTTGCCGAAGTTCACCTGCGGGAGGGCTGATTGCCCGGCAGCGGCGATCTTACCGGGTCCCGCGTCGAAGGCCGTCGTCCACTGCGAAATCTCTGGCGTGCCGGCCGGGTCGTTCGTCCCGGCTGCGGCGACTCGCTGGTCCCGCCGCATGCGCTTGATCAATTGATTGTTGGAGCCGTTTCGGGGCTTGGACAACCGAAAGGTCGTGGTCCCGGTGACCTGGTCCTTCACCCGCACGCCGTAGTCCTTGGCGAACCTGGCTAGATTCGTGTTCGGTCGCAGGGTGACGAGTACGTCATCCGTCCGGGCGCGGTCCGCCCTCGCCGGCGTCCCCACGATCAGGACGGTCGCAATGGTCGCCACCGCCCACAGCCAGTTGTTCCGCATCGGTTCTTTCCTCCGCCGCGCAGGGCGCGGCGACTATCCGTCTGTATACCCGGACCTTCGAGGTCCGGCCACGAGGGGCGTTATCTCCAGGCTACCCGTCAGCGCGCTCCCACCACCACGAAAGGCGCCCAATAGTAGGGGTGCGGGCGATGAGCCCGCACGGCCAGTTGCGCCTCGCGCAGAGACTCCGCTCGCCCCTTACCCGCCACCATTGCACCGTAGCACCGCTCCATCAGGTCGGCGGTGGCGCGATCATCGGCAGACCAGAGGCTGACCATCACCGCCCGCGCACCGGCGTGCAGGAAACCGCGAACCAGCCCGAGCAGCTCATCATCGGCTGTCACGCCGCTCATGCCCGTCCCGCAGGCGGAAAGCGTCGCCAGACTGCAGTCGAGGCGGCGGCGGTAGAGATCGTGGGCGATCAACCAGCCGTCGGAGAGGCGCAGCGCCGAGAACAGAGGGTTGTCCTGTCGGAAGACGGCGTGGGTGGCGAGGTGCAGGAAGCGATAACGGCCGGACTCTGGGAAGGACGCACGAGTCGCGCGGGCATTCATCCGGATCTCCGCGTCCGGCAGCAGGCGCTCCAGTGTGTGAACCTCCTCGCTCACCTGGGTGATCGAGTCATCCGAGACGCCGAAGATGAGGGACGGCAGATCGCCGCCATCCCCACGCCGGCGGCAGAGGCGGTAAACACTGGCGCTGGGGGCGTACGCAAACTCCCAGCGGTCGAGGGCGTACTGCTCCCCGTCGTGCAGGGCGTGGAAGGGCACCCCGTGCAGGATGCCGTGGGGGATCAGTGTGACGCGCGGCCCGGACAACAGCGGCTCCAGCGGTGCCAGGAGCAGGTCATACAGTTCGCGGAGGAGGTGTTGAACGGCGTCCAGGCCCTCCGAGCGGCGGCGATTCTGGAACTGGAAGCGCTCCCACTGGTAGCGGAGCCGGCCAACCAGCGCATCCAATTCCGCCCGAGAGGCGAGACCCCGCACGGTACGAAACTCCCGGCCGGTGACCACGAAGGCGAGCACCTCATCGCGGGTCGCCACATACTCGACCAGCGCCTCGCCCGGTGAGAGCCACTCGCGCAACTCGCGCAGTGAAACCGTGCCCTCGCCCGCGACTTCACCGACGTGAAGCTGAAGCCGTCGCTCAACGGACAGGTAGTCTTCTTCGAGCCGGCGGATCCCCTCGGGCTGCGTGGCGGCGATCAGGGGGAAGCGGGCCGCGCTGTCCTGGTCGCCTTCACGGCGGGAGTACTCCCAGGTGAGCTGCGTGCGGAGGGCCTGCAACTGGACTAGCAGGGATGCACGCAGAGGGTCAGCGTCCGCAACGGCCTCCATCTCTCCGGCCAGGCGCTCCACCAGGGTGCGGGACCTCGCCCGCTCGGCCAGAGAGAAGGCCTCCCTCAGCGACCGACTGGTTCCCCGGTCCAGCAACAGGGCGAGGTACTCTTCGAAGAGCGCCGTCTTGTCACGGAGAAAGGAGCGTCGAAACTCCTCGCCGGTCAGTCGCCCCCGCAGCGTTTCGAGTTGGTCCGCGGCCGACCGGTAGTGCCTCAAGGCCTGGACGTTGCGGCCGGATGCAGCGTACGATCGCGCCACCTCGGCCGTCACGCGCCATTCCAGGGTCGGCAGGGCGGCGGCTATGGCTTCACGCTGCAGCCGCAGCAACCGGGGCGTGGAGCCTCGCCCCCGGGCGACATCTGCGCGCTCTACCAGCAACCTGGCCTGCAGAGAGGGTGCGTGGAGGCCGCCGGCGGTGAAGATCCGGGCGGCGGCCCGCCCGTCTCTAGCTGCTCCGGTGGCGTCGCCCGCCCGCAGGCGGAACTCTCCCCTGCGGAGGATGATTCGCGCCTGACCGGTGCGGTTGGCATCCCGTCGATATAGCTTCCCGGCCCGGGCCAGGGCGCGTGTCGCCGCCCCGAGCTCCCCCTGGGCTTCCAGCACGGCAGCCAGCCCGGCCTCGGCCGCAGCCGTGTCCGCCGCCAGGCGCAGACGGTGGAAGACAGGCAGGCAGCCCGCGTACAGCGCACGCGCCTCGGGCAGCAGGTTGAGATCGAAGTAGACAGAGGCTGTCCCCATATCGCACAGGGCCAGATCTCGATCCAGGTCGAGGCGGGAGAAGCGGTCCCGCGCCCCGGCGTAGGCAGTCAGGGACTCGGTGTAGTGGCCGGCGATATGCCGCAGATAACCGACGTTGCCTTCAATCCCTGCGACCACCGTCTCGTTACCGAGCTGCTCGAGCTCCCGACGAGCGGAATCGTATCGGTCGAGCGCCTCCGGCAATCGGTTGAGATGGACAAGGGCATTGGCGATGTTCACCTCGAGCTGGGCGACGGCCGGCGCCTGTCCCCGACGACGGAACTCGTCCTGGGCGGCGCGCCAGGCGTCCAGTGCCGCAAGGTAGTCCGCCCGCTGAAAACTGACGTTGCCGAGATTGGCGCGGACTTTGGCGGCATCTTCCCCGGCGTCGAGGGCGGTCAGGCGGGCGGCCAGGTCCTGACCAAGTTCGACGGCTTCCCCGTGCCGACCGAGCTGCGCGAGCACTTCGATGGCAAGGATCGGCGCCTGGGCGGCCAGGAGCGGATCGCCGGCCTCCTCGGCCAGCACGCCCGACAGGCGGAGGGCTTGCAGCGCCTCCTCCATCCGGCCGGAGGCCCACAGGCCGACGCCCCAGGCCCGGGCGGCCAGGGCGCGGGCGCGCGGGTGGTTGAGCGCCTCGGCAAGCTCTCTGGCGGCGCCGGCGGCGTGCAGCGCACCGGCCGGGTCCCCGCGGGCGCCGCGGCGGGCCGCTTCCGCCAGTGAAGAGACGTCCACCTCCGAGGCCTCGGGCGGCAGATTGGCAAGGAACTCGGTCCGATGATCGGGATCGCAGGAGGCCAGGGCCTGCGCCAGGGGAGTGAGGCTCATCGGAGAAATCGCCGCGGCTAGACCGTCGGAAGCTCAAACGGCGGCAGTTCGGTCACGCAGGCGCTGGATGCCAGTGTGAGCGCGTAGCTGCCGGGAGGCAGACCTTCGATGAAGAACTGACCAAACCCGTCAACAGGGACCCGCAGCTCGCCGCCCGGGCCGGAGAGACTCACCTCGCGGGGGGAGGGGACGGCGTTCCCAGCGCAGACGGCTTCGCCGCCGATCTGCCAGCACCCGGAGAGCGGCTGGATGCTCAACAACACCTGCCGCTCGTCCGTGGCGTACTCCAGATGAAAGCCACCCGCGCCGCTGGCACGGGCACCGGCGAGACCCGGCTGCAGGCGGGTGTCCCGCACGAGCACAGCCACGATCCGGCGCATCACCCCGGGCTGGCTGGGGGCAGCAGTCACCAGATTGTACGCCCTCCGCAAGACGTGCTCGGGTGCGCTCTGCAGCGGCTCCTGAAGCGCCCCCATCAAACGCACCCAGGAATCGAACTCTGCCCGCTCCTCGGCGGGAAGGTTCTCGGCACGATGCAGGAGTGCTTCGCTCTCGGCTTCCGAAAGCCTCCCCTCCAGCATCTCGATCAGTTTGTCGATGGGCGCCTGGCGCGGCATGGGTGCGTTCCTCGGGGTGGTTGATCCCCTTTTCCTTCCATAGGTAACGGAGAAGGGGTCGGCTGATACGTCAGAATCCGTGGCGCAACAGGATCCGCTTCAATTGCTGAAGGCAGCGCATCCGGGTCGGCCCGATGGCGCCGATGGAGACATCCAGCCTGGTGGCGATCTCCTGGTAGGAGGGGGTCGGGTCGTCGTGGTAGAGCCAGGTGAGCAGCTTGCGGCATCGCTCGCCGAGCTCTGCCATGGCGATGCGCACCAGGACGGCTTCTTGCAGCCGCACGAGCGACTCTTCCGGCAGCGGATCCGCGTCCTGCAGCGCCTCGAGGGGATCGGACGGACCGTCGTCGCCGGTCGCGGCGAGCGACGTTTCGCGACCGAGGCGCTTCCGGACACGCCATGCCTCGCGCTTGCACGTCATGGCGAGCCAGCCGACCAGATGCTGCTCGTTCTCGATGCGGTCGAGGTTCTCGTGGAGGCGCATGCAGACGGTCTGGAACACGTCGGCCGCGTCCTCTTCACCCAGCCCGGCTCGCAAGGCGATGGAGAATAGCAACCGCTGGTAGCGGTTAACGATCTGCTCCCACGCCTGCCGGTCACCTGCGCGACACCTGTGCAGCAGGTCGTTGTTGGAGAGCATTCCCGCGGTCTCGAGTTTCGGTTAGGAGAAAGGGTGGAGCGAGCCCAGAGCCCGCTCCACCCTTTCCTTTACCCCGGCCTGGTTCCCTCCTCAAGCCGATCCAGCCACGTCGGTCTAGAAAGAGCCCCGCATCAGCACCAGATGGCTCTCCGGGTCCTCCACCTCTACTCCCCTGATTCCGGTCACCGGGGCAGCACCGGCGGGCAGCGGAAGGTGCTCGCCAGAGCCGGGTGAGTTGTCGAATTCGAGCTCGCCGACGCTGCCGACCCCGTCTTCACCCGGGCGGACTCGATCCGGGCGAGTGAGGGTGAGAGTGGCGAGGAACATGCGGTCCGGCGAGACGGACGGGTTGGTGAAGTAGACGGAGAACTGGGTCCCGATGGGGTGGCGCCGACTCTCCACCTGCACCTTCAGCTTTTCCCGATCGCGACGGGACTCGACGCGGACCTTCCCCTTGAGGCCGGAGCCGGAGGTCCCCGCCAGACGGATCTCCTTGCGCACGCGCCCGTTGCCGCCGCCCCCACCGCCGCCGCGGCGCGCCGCAGCCGGGTGAGCAAGGGCGACCAGGCCGATGAGAACGGCCGTGCCGAAGAGCAGGCTCCGGCGATTGATCGAGACCATCATCAGTCATTCCTCTCGGTGATGTGCGGACGGTGGGTCCGGCGGACAACCCACAAGAGGCGCTGCCGCCGGCTAAGATACCCCGGGGTTGGGTGAGGGCGGAATCCGACATAATCCCCCGGAGGATCAGACGCCGATGAACCCGATGACTCGCCGAGACGCGCTGGCCGGCGCCGCCGGACTGACAGTGGTTGCCGTCGGACCGCGAGGTGCGGCTGCCGCCGCCCCGGAATCCCGCGTCCGCCTGTGCCTGAACACGAGCACGATCAGCGGCTGCCGCGGCAGGGAGCCGCGGATCACTCTCCCCGAGATGGTGGAGATCGCGGCGAAGGCGGGCTACGATGCCATCGAGCCGTGGATTCGCGATATTGACGCCTTCACCATGGCCGGCGGAAAGCCGGAGGACCTGGCCCGGCGGATCGCTGACCTGGGCCTCACGGTGGAAGACGCCATTGGATTCCCCGAGTGGGTGGTCGACGACGAAGCACGACGCGCCCGCGGGATGGAGGAAGCCCGGCGCTGCATGGATCTGGTGACGCGGCTGGGAGGCCATCGGCTGGCCGCCCCTCCGGCCGGGGCTACCAATGACCCGATCAGCGATCTCGGCAGCCTGACCGAGCGATACCGGACGCTGCTGGAACTCGGCGACCGCATGGGCGTGACTCCACAGGTCGAGGTTTGGGGCTTCTCGCGAACGCTGTCGAAGCTGAACACGGCCGCGGCCGTGGCCATCGGGGCGGACCACCCTCGTGCCAGCGTGCTCGCCGACGTCTACCACCTGCACAAGGGTGGGTCCGGCTTCCGCTGCGTTGACCTCCTCAGCCCGGAAGCGCTGCAGGTCTTCCACCTGAATGACTACCCAGCCGCACCCCCGCCCGCGCAGATCACCGACGCGCATCGGGTTTACCCCGGGGAGGGAGTGGCGCCGATCACCACCATGCTGGCCGGTCTGCTGCGAGTGGGCTTCAAGGGGGTCCTCTCGCTGGAGCTGTTCAATCGCGAGTACTGGATGCAGGACGCGCTGACGGTTGCCCGCACGGGCCTGGGTCACATGAAAACGCTGCTGAAGGCGGCCCGCGCCGAAGCCGCCCGTCGTACATGACCGAGCCCGCCACACCTCGAGCGGAGACCCCCCGAGTACCGCCGCGGCAGCGCTGGGTGGTTCTCGGGGCCATCATCGGTGGCATCCTGGTGGCACCCTATCACCTCTCCCCGGGCTGGTTGTGGGGAGGTGGCGCGGGGGTGTTCGGTGCGCTGACCGCCGTGGCGGCCGGCTGGGTCTGGGATCGGCCGTGGCCGACCGCCCTCCGGCTGCTGATCGGGCTGCTGGTGCTGGTGGTCGGCTTCGGGGTGATCTGGCTGGCTGCCGCGAGGGAGTGGGTGTTGAACCCCGCCGGCATCACGCCCCCCTGACGCCTTCCGGACGCCCTCTAGACGCCGCCGTCGGCCGGGTGCGCTACTCGTGCCGGATGGCGACGATGGGGTCCAGTCGAGCTGCCACCACCGCGGGCAGCGTGCCGGAGAGGATGCCGACCACAACGCACACCCCAAATCCCAGCCCGACGGCATCCAGCGTAATCATCGGCTTCAGCGGCGAATAGTGTCCGGCGATGAGGCAGACCACCAGCGCCAGGGTGATCCCGATGACGCCGCCGAGAAGCGATAGCGTCACGGCCTCCGTGAGGAACTGCGAGAAGATGTCCGACTTCCGCGCTCCGACCGTCTTGCGGATCCCGATCTCCCGCGTGCGTTCCCGCACGGTGACCAGCATCACGTTCATGATGCCGATCCCCCCAACGATCAGCGAGATGCTGGTGATGCCCACCAGCAGCGTGGCGAGGAGGTTGAAAACCTTGTTGAACATGGTCATCAGCTCCTTGGCGCGGAGCACGGTGAAGTCGTCGCGATCGCCGTGGGACTTCAACACCGCCTTCTGGAGCCGGTCCGTCACCGCGTCCGGGTTAGCCTGCGGATCAAACTCCATAAAGATCCGGTGGATGATCTTCGACTCCATCAACCGCATGATCGTCCGCTGCGGCAGGTAGATCATCGCGTCCAGCTCTTCGCCGCCGAACAGGCCGCTGCCGATGCTCCGCTCCGCCGCGATGCCCACCACGCGGAATTCCGCGCCATTGACCGCGACGGGTTTTCCGATCGGGTCTTCTGTGCCGAAGAGGGTCTTCTTGATCCCCAAACCGAGCACGCAGACCTGCTCGTTCATCTCCGCTTCGGTGAAGAAGCGCCCGCCGTCGACTCGAAGACGCCGGATGAGCGGAAACTCCGGTGTCGTGGCGATGGGCATGCAGATGTCTGCGGGTTTTTTCCCGCGATAAACAGCACCGGCAATGAAGGTGATCGGAGCCGCCCGCCGGATTCCGGGTACGCGAAGCACCTCCTCCACGTCCTTCTGCGAGAGGTTGCTCAACCCGAGTCCGCCCGTGGGATTGAAGTTCGCCTGACCGGTCACCTTGCCGGGCATCAGCACGGCGACATTCGTACCCAGCGTGTCGATCTGCGACGTGATCTCCCAGCGGGCACCCTGTCCGAAGGCGACCAGGATGATCACCGAAGCGACGCCGATGATGATCCCAAGCATCGTCAGCCCCGTGCGGAACCAGTTCCCGCGCAGACTCGCCAGCGCGGTGCCGACGTTGATCGCCAGCCAGGGACCGAGAACCTGTCGGGAAGACGGGACGGGACGGGACGGCGGATGGGGACGCGAGACCACAGCCAAGAAGGGTACCCCGGGGGCCGGGACGGCCCCGTTCAGCATATCCGGCGGCCGCGACTGCGTTTCGCTCCGCGCTTGCGCCGCCGGTTATTGGCTATACTGTCGGCGGCGGGGCAGCGGACCGCCGGGAGATCTCGAGTTGAGCGTGGAAACCCAGCTACCCATCCTGGCTCAAGTGGCCCACGACGGTGAACCGCCGAATCTGACACCGCAGCCGATCGAGATGGAGTACCGCCGCCGTTGGACGCGTCCCGTTCAGGTGGGCGACCGTGTGATCGGCGGCATGCACCCCGTCCTCGTGCAGTCGATGATCACCGAGGACACTCGCAACATCGAGGCCGCGGCGCAGCAGATCATCCAGCTCTACGAAGCTGGTTGTGAGCTCGTTCGTGTCACGGCCCCGACCCTGCGCGATGCCCATGCCATCGGCGAGATCCGCGCCGAGTTGGACCGTCGCGGCTACCGCATCCCCCTCTCCGCGGACGTGCACCACGAAGGCCAGCAGATCGCCCTGGAAGTCGCGCAGTATGTGGACAAAGTCCGGATCAACCCCGGGCTCTACGTTTTCCGCAAGCGGAAGAGCGGCTTTGAGTATGCGCCGGACGAGATCGTCGAGCAGCAGGCGTTGATCGAAGAGCGCCTGGTGCCGCTGATCCAGGTGCTGAAGCGGGGCAACAAAGCCCTGCGGATCGGGGTGAATCACGGATCGCTTGCGGACCGCCTGACGGTGATGTATGGCGATACCCCCGAGGGGATGGTCCAATCCGCGCTGGAGTTCGTCGACATCTGCGAGCGGCACGGTTTCCACAACCTGGTGATCAGCCTCAAGGCATCCCGGGCTTCGGTGATGATCCAGACCAACCGGCTGATGGCGAGCTACATGGAGCGGCGCGGCCGCAGCTACCCCTTGCATCTGGGCGTCACCGAGGCGGGCGATGGCCAGTATGCCCGGGTGAAGTCCGCCGCGGGCATCGGCACCCTGCTTGCGGAGGGGATCGGGGACACCATCCGTGTTTCCCTGGCCGAAGACCCCGTCAATGAGATCCCGGTCTGCTACGAGATCCTGCAGGCACTTGGGCTGCGGCGGACGAAGACCGAGTTCATCGCCTGCCCGAGTTGCGGCCGGACGAAGTTCGATCTGCCCACCGTGCTGAACGAGGTTCGCGGGGCGACGGGTCACCTCAAGGGGCTGAACATCGCGGTGATGGGGTGCATTGTCAACGGTCCGGGTGAGATGGCGGATGCGGATTACGGCTACGTCGGCAAGGGAGAGGGCCTCATCTCCCTGTATCGAGGACGTGAAATCGTGAAGAACATGGTCCCCGCCGCCGAGGGCGTGGGGGAGCTGGTGGCGCTGATTCAGGCCGATGGTCGGTGGGAAGAGCCGTAGGGCGCATTCCCCGGATAGGGGTGGGGCCAGCGCATGCGAGACGTAGGCATCGGCATCGTCGGGAGCGGCTTCGTCGCCGCCATTCACGCGGAAGCGCTCACCCATGTGCCCCAGGCGCACCTGGTGGCCGTGGCATCTCCAGGCCGGTCGGCCGAGTTCGCCGACCGTCACGCCGTCCCCACCGCTTACTCGGACTACCGCCGACTGCTCGACGACCCCGCCGTGGACATTGTCAGCCTCTGCCTACCCAACGACCTGCATTGCGAGGTCGCTTGCGCGGCGGCGGCGGCAGGCAAGCACGTCCTCTGCGAGAAGCCGCTCTGCCTGACCCTGGCCGAGGCGGACCGTATGATCGCCGCCTGCCGCACGGCCGGCGTGAAGCTGATGTACGCCGAGGAACTATGCTTCGCGCCTAAATACGTGCGCGCCCGCCAGCTCGTGGAAGAGGGCGCGTTGGGCCGGATTCATCTGGTGAAACAGTCCGAGAAGCACAGCGGGCCCCACGCCGGCTGGTTCTGGGACGTGAGCAGGTCCGGCGGCGGCGTGACGATGGACATGGGCTGCCACGCCATCGAGTTCTTCCGCTGGATGCTGGGGAAGCCGGCGATCCGCTCCGTCTTCGCGCAGATGGGAACGTATCTCCACGGCGAGCACACAGAGGGCGACGACCACGCCGTGATCCTGGTTGAGTTCGAAGGCGGTGCCGTGGGCCTGGCCGAGGAAAGCTGGTGCCGCCGCGGCGGGATGGACGATCGCGCCGAAATCTACGGCTCCCTGGGTCAGACCTACGCCGACCTGCTCCACGGCAACGCCCTGGAGACCTACAGTGAGGTCGGGTATGGGTACGCTGTCGAGAAAGCCGGCAGCACACGGGGCTGGAGCTTCACCATGTTCGAAGAGCTCTGGAATTACGGCTTTCCACAGGAGATGCGCCACTTCGTCGAGTGCGTCCAACACGATCGGCCGCCGATGGAGACGGGCGAAGACGGTCGCGCTGTCCTCGAGGCGATCTACGCCGCGTACGAGTCAGCGGGGAGCGGCCGGAAGGTGACCCTGCCGTTCACCCCGCCGGAGTCGACAACCCTCCCCATCCATGGCTGGAAGCCGCGGGTCGCGCGCGCCACGTAGAACGCAGCCGAAACGTTCAGATCTGTTCGATCCCGAAGTCGGTCTCTCGAGGAGTACGCCGCCCTGCCCGGCCCCTCGGGATGTTGAAGGACCGGCCAGGCCGGCTGCAGAACATGCCGCCGACTCCATCGCTGGCGATCGCTCTGTTTGCTCGCATGGAAAGCTAAAGAAACTCGTCCTCCAGTCCGGGCAGATCCGGCCATGATAGCAAGGTCCGAAACAAGTGACAGTTATCAAATCCTCTCTCCGGGATACCGGGAAGGCAGTCGTTATCTCCTCCATCAGCGTGCTCACCGGGCTGCTGCTGGGAGGCGATAGGGTAGCGCAGTCGTCTGGGCCGCAGGCTCAGGCCACAAGCAAGGTGCTGGTGACTAATAGGACAGACCAGGCCGTGCCGGTCAGCGTGCGGGGCACCGTCCCCGTGGACGTCCAAGGCACGGTGCCGATCACCGGTTTGGTGGGAGTATCCGGCCCGGTTGCCGTGAAGAATGAAGCCGGCGATGCCCTCCTGGTCCAGTCCATCGATGAAACCAGAGAGCAGTATTGGCAGAGCGGCGGAAGCCTGACGGCCTCGGGAGGCGCAAACAACCACTCGTTCTTCGTCCCGGGAGGCAAGCGGCTCTACATGCGGCAACTCACCTATGTCGCCACCTTCGACGCTGGACAGAAGCTCGGCACGTGCGGGTTCTATATCCCCGAGCTTGAGCTCGGCATGCCATTGGCACCGCAGTTCCAGGCGGATGCGCAGCGTTCCGTTAACCGCGGCACCAACCAACTGGATCTGGCGGTGGACGGCCCGGCAACCATCCAGTTCTCCGTGGCCAACCAGTCTGGATTGGGAAGCTGCAACCTGTCGGTGACGTTGACGGGATACCTGACGCCAATCCCGTAAGCCGGCCGAGAGCCAGGCGCGCGAGTCGGGTTGACGGCAGCGGAAGCGCCCGGTACAAGAGTCGGCAAGTCGGCAAGGCGGTGTCAGGATGGGGATGGTCTCGGCCGACAACCGCTGGGAGTATCGTCATGGACCCGTCGCTGATCGATCCGCGCTGGCCGAATGGGATCCGCTGGTTCCTGGCCAATGGTCTGGTGCGCTGGACGCCCTGGAGCTTGTCTGCCGACCCGAGCGAACTGGAGTTCGCAGCCGAAGCGTTTCGACGGGAAGATGTGGGGCACCGCCGTGTGCTGGCCTTTTGGCGCCGGCAGGACTCGGACGACTTCGCCGGTCTGGAAGTAATCGGGGGAAAAGTGACCGACCGGGTGCTGTGTTTTCATCCCGTGTTCGGCTCCGGGCCGGCCAATCTCGCGGCCCCACGCGAGTGGGACATCGTCACCGAGGTGTTCGAGGATGTCTTTGGTTTCGTGGCGCGCAGGGTCGTCCCGGACATGAAGGACTGGGCCACCTACGAGGACGCCAGGGATCTGTGAAAACCAACCCCGGGCCTGGTGATCCGCAAAAGCCCAAGCTGAACCGCGACCGTGAGGGAGCGTGGCCTAACCCTCCACCGAAGCAGCGCCTGACTGGGAACGGAGTACACCCCCGGTGATCCGTTGGCGTCGTCGGCGCAGAGCAGCCGCGATTCCGGGTCGAAGCCCCCGAGCTGAAAGCAGGCGCAAGACGGGTGTACGGGGTAGGACGCGCCCGTCGGGCGGGAGCTGGGCGGCGCCGGCCTCCCAGAGCATCTGAAGAGGCGATCGGGCATCCATGGCCGAGTTTTCAACAGGTGGCGCCGAGAGGACTCCCAAT
>CAZSRZ010000137.1:0-13031 GCA_964609085.1 uncultured bacterium
GACCGCTGAGCTCCAGCTCGGCATGCGCGCAGCGCCTGATGGGAGCTGCCTACCAGCGACGTCCCTTGGGCGGGGATGCCTCCCCTCTGTGTCCGCCGAATCGCGTTCACTTACGTTCTGGTCCGATATCCGGCTCGGGCCCTTCACCCCATACCTCGCGATCTGTGGCTGCCGTTGCCTGAGGAGGTGATGGCATGGGTTTCTCCTGAGGGATTCGAACCCGCTAGTTGTCTGCGCCGTGAGGCGCACGTGCGTGGGCGTCCCCGCCCGCATGGGCGTGCCCCTGGTCACGGTCTCCTCCCTGGAGGGGCAGAACACCGGGGATGCGTAACCCGGCGCGGCCAATCCGCATCCAACTGAGCGAATGACCGGGGGGACTGAGCACGCAACTCAGCACTGGCCGGGCGGGGAATACCGGAAGGACCAATGCCGACCGGGTCAAGCGCAGAAACGGCTCGCGTCGCCACGGGTGCGCGAGGGGAATACGTGGCGGCGACGGATGCCGCCGCCCGCGATTTCGAGCTGCTCCGACGGTTCCGCGGGGGGGAAGAGCGAGCCTTTGACCAGCTCTTCGAGCGGTACCAGGACTACGTCTACAACATCTGCCTCGGCGTTCTTGCCGATCCGGATGACGCACGCGACGTGATGCAGGAGACCTTCCTGCGGGTGTATCGGAAGGCAGGCGAATTCCGGGCGCAGGCGGCCTTCTCGACGTGGCTCTACCGGGTCACGGTCAATGCTTGCGTGGCCCAGCTCAGGCGGCGACCCCGCGCCGCCACCGTGCCATTGGAGGATGAATCCGTGCGTGAAATCGCGGACGACAGCCCCGCCGCCTGGGCCGGCATGGTCCGGGGCGAGGACGAGGCCAGGGTGCGTGAGATCGTCGCGGCGCTTCCGGAAGACTACCGCGTCGTGCTGGTGTTGCGCTACTTCCAGGCGTTGTCCTACGACGAGATGACCCGTGTGCTCGGCTACTCGCTCGGGCAGGTGAAGGTGAAACTGCACCGCGCCAGGCGGGCTTTTGCTCGGAAGTGGGCGCTGGACGAAGCCGGCACGTAGCGTGGGGCGATGCAGAGGAGAGTGCGTCGGGGTGTCGGACGGGAGCGTCCGGTCCACTTCAGACGCGGTGTGGGGAACGAACGATGAGACCGATGAACTGCCGTGAGGCCGAGAACTGGATGGACCGGCTCCTGGATGAGGCGGGCCTCGATCACGCGTCGACCCGCAGCGCCGCCCTCGATCGGCACCTCAGTGGATGTGCCGCATGCCGCAGGCAATGGGAAATCCTCACGCTGGCCGAGTCCGCCTTGCGGATTCCGCAGCCGGTTGCCGCACCCGCATCCTCTCTTTCAGACTTTCGCACCCGACTTGCCATCGAGAATCAGCGATCCGTCGCCGGTCAACCCAAATGGCCCGTCTGGTTGCGCCTGGGGGCACCGATGGGGGGGCTTGCGGCGGCGCTGGCGGTGACGGTGATCGTCATCATGCAGCCTTCCCGGCCTCCTCGGCCTGCGGGGCTCCCCGACCCCGCCCGGAGTGCCACCGGCCTGCCGGTTGTCCCGACACCCCCCGATTCAGGGGCAAGGGACGCAGCGCCCGAGAGGGCTCCGACAGTTCTCCCCCGTACTCGCCTGCGCTCCGCGGCGGGCGGGGTGCCCGGTGTACAGGCAGCTCCGAATCGCCGGCCGTCGTCCGCGGCGTCTCGCCCAGTGCGTCTCGCCCGTGGCCCCGCCGGATTGACGGCCGCTGCCTGGCCGGAAGGTCTCGCCCGGCGAGCCGCCGACGAAATGCCGCCCGAGTTTGGAGTCTCCCCGGCGTTGCTGACGGCTCTGCGTCGCAACGTCGTCCTGCGCGGTGCCCAGGTTACGCTAGGGATGTTCGTCGACGAGTTGTCCCAGGTTGCGGATGTTCCGGTGCAACTTGACGCCTCTCTCGACAACGTGACTGTGGTCCTCAACGAGACTGAACAACCGCTCTGGAAGGCAATCCAGGGGATGGCGCAGCAAGCAAGTCTTGAGGTCGTTCCGCAGGAGAACAGTCTCGTTCTTCGGCCTGTTTCCGTCGAAACGCCGATGGTCAAGGGATCCAGGGGCCTCGCCGACAAGCAGGGAGGAGGGAGCCTGGAACTCAACCCCAGGGGTCAGGCGCAGTCACTCGGGCTCGCGACCACGCCGGGAGGTCTGGGTGGAGGAGCCCCTGCTCCACCGTTCGCCGGCGGAGGTGGCGGCGGCTTCGGACCGGGCTCGCCGCCCGCAGGGCCGCGCGCCGGCTTGCCTCAAGCGCCCGGGGGAGGGTCGCGCCGGGCAGGGGCGGCACAGGGGAAAGTGGGCATGCAGGGTGAGGTCGATCGGCGCGTTTGGCCGGCCTGTTGGGGGGTACTGCCGGAGCGTGAATTCGAGCCGCCCAGCCGGGATGAAGTCGCGTCCGGCCGGATGACGGTGCCTGCCGAGCCGCCGGACGGGTTAGAACGCCGTGCCGCTCCCAACCCAGCCGCAAAAGCAGGCCGGCCCCAGCCGACTACTCCCGGTCCTCAGCGTCGCTGAGCGGGCGCGGTCGCCGGTAGGTGCGCTCCGAACCATGCCAGCGACTGCTTCCACATCTCCGGTGTGAAGGCGTGAGGGGTATTCGGCTGCAGGTTCACGACGAGCCGTCCGGCATCCGATCCGTAGCTGCGCTTCAGCGCAGCTACGAACTTTTCACCCCCGTCCGGCGGCACCTGACGATCGACCGCCCCGCTCTGGAAGGCGATCCATGGTTTGTGTCCGTAGCTTCGCAGATTGGTGAGCGGATTGACCGCGTCGTAGCAAGCTTGCGCGTAGGCGTCGGGGGCCCCTGGGGGCTCGAACGAACCCGGGCGCATCCAATCCGGCGTGGCCACACAGGCGGAGACGACCTTGATACGGTGCTCCACACCGGTCGCAGCAACGGAGATGTCCCCTCCCATGGAGACGCCACCCATCCCCACCTCCGGCAAGACCCCGTAGCGTTCCATGGCCCAGTCGATTAGGGTGGTGGTCTCCTGCGCGGACTTCGCCAGAATCGGCCAGAAATAGCGACGAATGTTCCCGCGAACGCGTGAGACCAGTTCCGGCTGCAGCTCGATGCGGCGGTCACCGTGCTCGACGGGGTCGAAACTCATCGCCACATAGCCCTTCGCGGCGAGGTCGCGAAGCTGCGTTTCGACGGACGTCTTGCTCCCGCTGAATCCCGTCAGCCAGATCACCAAGGTGCGTCCGCGAGTCGGCTGCGGGGCATGCACCCGCACCGGGATTCCCTCCACGCGGGCCTCCTCCACCACGATGCGCGGGGCTTCGGCGCTCTTGACGGGAGCCAGAATGAGGCATGCCATCGAGCCGAGGGCTAGTGACGTGAGTACCTTGAGTGCATCTGCTCGGCCAAACATGGATGGGCCCCTCCCCGCGATGGAGCTCACGTGCCACAGACCGCACGGAGCGACCGACACTTCGCCAGGTGCCCGTCCAACCCCTTCAACCTTCAGGGTGCCTTGCCGTCCCCCTCAAAGGGATTGCCGGGCTGGGGCGCGTCGGTACGTCCGTAGATGCTGGTCTCCGGGAAGAAGGCTGCCCACCCGTACCACTGGCTGAGGTGATTTGCCACCGGCTCGAGCGCCTTCCCCGCGAGCGGTCCTCCCTCGGCCCGGCCCTCAATCGACCAGCGGCTGCCGGTCTCCTTGTCGAAGATCGAGGTCGTGCCGTCCGCGGCCTTGCGGGTCTCGAAGGTCAACTCGCGACCGTCGAGTTTGCGATTCCGGGCCACCGCTGTCGTCGTCGGGAGGTCCAGCAGCACCACCAGGCTGGTGGTGCCCAGGGTATCGTTGACCACTCCGCCTGCCTGCACCAGGCTCTGAATTGGATAGGCCCGCCGCAAGAACTCCGTCTCGGACGCGGCAACGGTGACCCCAAGGATTTTCTCAAACGGCTTCAGGCGCAGGTCGCCGCGGCTGACCGTGGGTTTGAAGAAGGGTGCGGGGAAGCGATCGTAACCGCGAGGTTCCGCACGCTCCGCCGGCCGGTAAAACCGTTTGAACTCGGTCTCCGGCGACATCACGCGAGTATCCGGGTGCAGCTTTTTCCACTGCCCCCAGGTCGTGTCCAGCACCGGGACGGTGCGCAGGCTCTTTCCCGAAAGGGGGCCGGAGACGAAGGTGCCGCTCACCTGCGGCAAAGGACTTTCGGTCTCCCGATCGCAGAGCGCCACCACGCCGTTGCAGAGGCCGTAGAAATCCAGATTGCGAACCCGGCCGTCGAGGCGGCGGTCATAGCCGAGACCGGTATTACAGACGCTGCAGTAAGTGACGGCGACGGAGAGTTCGGCGCCCGCGTCTGCCTTCCCGAGGTCGTCGTTGATGATGTGGTGCCAGGCGATGAACCGCGTCGGGTACGCGCGGTTCTCCCCAGGGCCGGCGACTCCGATGACGTATTCGGAGTCCTTCATAAAGTCGGCCTCCGCCACGTCAACCATCGGCGGCGAGTCGATCGCCTTGAACGGAACGATCTTCCTCCCGTCCCATAGTGCCCCAGCGGGAAGCCCACCGACGGCCTGTGCGAGCACGGGGGAGGCCAGCATCAAGCAGACGCCGACACCGGCGAGGCGATGGCTGAGATTCATGTTGAGTTGGTTCCGGACTGCGGCTGAATTGCAGGTCGTCGCCATGATCTCGCGTTCGACGGCGGCAGGCCATTAGAAGCTGCTAACCGGCTCCCTCCGATGGGAGTGCGGGGCCGAACTGCTATTGGGGCGGTTGCAGCCTGGCCAGGCGGCGGGGCAGGCGGCGGGGCGGGCGGTGACGAACATGCCCGCGCGGCACCAGCCGCCCAGTCTTCCGGTCACAGCCGGCCCAAGGAACCTCGATGTCCTCGACTTGCATCGCAGCCCAACTCTACACCGTGCGGGATTTCATCAAGACGCCAGCCGACATCGCCACCACGCTGGCCCGGGTGGCGAAGATCGGATACCGGGCCGTGCAGGCATCCGCGCTGGGGCCGATCGAGGCCGCGCACCTGAAGGAGCTGCTGGATCAAAACCAGCTCACAGCGTGCGCCACCCACGTCTCCTTCGAACGCCTTCGGGACGATCTCGACGCCGTGGCCACCGAGCACCGATTGCTCGGGTGCGACTACGTCGCCATCGGCAGCCTGCCCAGCACCTACCGCAGCGCCGAGGGATATGCCGCCTTCGCGCGGGAAGCTTCCGTCGTCGCCCGTCGGATGCGAGATCAGGGACTCACATTCGGCTACCACAACCACAGCTTCGAGCTCGAACGGTTTGGGGAGCGCACCGCTCTGGAGATCCTCTATGCCGACAGCGACCCCGAGGTGTTCACGGCGGAGATCGACACCTACTGGATTCAGCACGGCGGGGGGGACCCTGCCTGGTGGATTCGCCGTATGGCAGGGCGGATTCGGGGTGTCCACCTGAAAGATATGGCGGTGGTCGACGGCAAACCGGTGATGGCCGAGGTGGGCGAGGGCAACCTCAACTGGCCAGGGATCCTCGACGCTTGCAAGGCAGCCGGCACCCGGTGGTACATCGTCGAGCAGGATCACTGCCTCCGGGATCCGTTCGAGAGCCTCGCCATCAGCCTGCGGAACATCCAGGCGATGGGATTGTCCTGACTCTGGCCGTCGGTTGAGCGAGATGCAGCAAGATCCGCTCGATTCGCCGCCCCCGGTCCCGCCGAGTGAGCCGGCGATGGAGTCGCCCAACCCCGTCGCAGCGGTGCCGGGGGCACCGCCGCTTGTCTTTCCGCCCTGGATGTCCGAGGTCGCCAGCGAGGGTGGAGGCGCTGGCGTCGCCCTGACGGCAAGCCAGCGTCCGACGGGTCTGGAGGGTGCGGAACCGGCCACTGCACCGATGGGCGCCCGACTGCTCCGTGGCGCACTCTGGGGGGTGTGCTACGGGCAGTGGTGGACTGCCTGGTTTCTCTTCCATCACGCCAAGCACAACCTCCGGCTCGATGAGGTCGGAATGATGCTCTCGATGCTGGTTCCGGTGGCGCTGCTGACCGTGCTCTGCATGGCGGCAGCGGGGGTCGTCGCCGGCACCGTGATCGGGGCCGCCAACCCCTCTCCGGGGATCGCCACGATCATGGCGATGGCGGTCGGGCTCGTGGTCTGGTTCCTGGAGTGGCGGTTCTTTCATGGGGCGCCCTGGAACATCCCCTTCTGGCTGGTGACAAGTCGCTTTGTGGGAGCGGGAGTCTGGGGGAAGCTGCAGCGGCTGCGCGTCCCGCCCCGGTAACCGCTCGCGACTAGGTCGGCGAACGCAGCCGCCGTCGGAGAATCCGGCCGGGTTCGAGCGCAAAGGACGGCCTTGCGATCAGTGACGGTATCGGAGCGTGAAGATCTCTGTCGCGCCCGGGAGTTCGCTCCGGCCGATGAGCATCACGTCCTGGTCCTTCCGGGTCACCGCATACGGGCTTGCGCTGATGTAGGCATCGAGATCGGCTTGCCGGGCTGCCGGACCGCTCATCTCCGGGGTGCGGTAGCCCATTGGGATGACCACCTTTGGGTTAATCGCACGCGTCACGGCCACGGCGTCGGCAGGGCTCAGGCCCAGGTTGCCAGCCGGAATCAAGAGAATGTCGATCGATCCCAGCGCGCGGAGTTGGGTGGGATTGAGTGGTCCACCCAGATTGCCGAGGTGCGCGATGCGTAATGGGCCAGCCTCGATGACATAGGCCGTGTTCGCGCTCCCCGCCGGACCTGTGGTTGGGATGGGGATGAGGCGCATATCGCCGCGCGATCCCGGCTCCCCCCGCAGTACTTGCACCGCCTCGCCCTGGAAAGCACGGATCACCCCGGCGAAGCCGTGAAGCGGGTCTTCGGAACTGATCGTCACAAAGTGGGCACCGGTCTCTGCGGATGGGAGACCACCCTTCCTCGGGTCGAAGGGGTCCGTCACCAGCGCGGTGCCGCCCGGAGAGTGCACGTAAAAGCATGAATAGCCGAACCACTGCAGCGTGGTCTTCGGTTCCGTCACGGCCGGGCCGTCCACCGGTGGGTGGTCGGGAGGCAGGTCGGCCGGGTTAACCGGGGGCGTGGCGCCCGGGGCTGGCGATTGCAGCCCACGATCGTCCGCCCGACTCGGGGGGGTTGGCTGTCCGTTGCGGCCGGGCATTCTGGGCGGCCCCCCGGATGGGCCATTGGCGCTGCCCGCTTCTTCGCCGCCGCCGGGCGAGCCAATGCCGGGCGGGGTGGCCGACTCGGGGGGATCCGAGGCGGTCGTCTCGGCTGCCCGATTCGTCAGAATCAGAACCGCCGCCATGGCGCCGATCACGATTCCGGCCACCCACCACACACGGCGGGAGCGCTGGCGCGGCGGCGGGCCGGCGGATGTCTGTTTGTGGCTCATGAAGTGTGTGGGAAAGAGAAGAGGTGCGAGGGGAGTTGGTGGAGCAATGCCACCCGGTTGCCCTGGCCCACGAAAGCGCCGGCCGCGATGATGGCCTGCAGCAGGGCGCGGGCTCTGCCGCAGGCATCCGGCAGCGACCATCCCCCGGCCAGGAGGCATGCCAGCGCCGTCGAGTAGCAGCACCCGGTCCCGTGTACCGGTGGGCCTTCAAGCCTGGGCGATTCGAACTCCATGATCCGATTCTCGCAGAGAAGCAGGTCGACGGCTGGGCCGGGGAGGTGCCCACCCTTGAGCACCACCGCCCCGGCACCGAGCTTACCCAGACGCGGGAGCGCCCTGCGGGCGGCGTCCAGGTCGGGGATAGTCTCGCCGAGGAGGGCCTCGGCCTCAGGTAGATTGGGCGTCACCACGGTGGCAAGCGGGATGACGTCGCGCACGAGCCGCTCGAATCCTCTCGGTGAGATCAACGTTGTGCCGTCCTTGGCCGCCCGAATCGGATCCACCACGAGCACCGGCGGTGGGTTCCTGCGGAGTTGCGTCGCCACGACACCGACCGACTGCTCGCGACCAAGCATCCCGACCTTCACGGCGGCGGGAGACATCGCCCGCAGGACGGTGCCGAGTTGGGCCGCCAGGAATCGGGGCGGGGGGTAGTGGATTCGGTGGATTCCACCGGCATCCTGGGCGGTGACGGCGGTCAACGCCGTGGTGGGATGAAACCCGAAAAGCCCGATCATCCGGACGTCCAGTTCCACCCCGGCACCACCACCGCTGTCCGACCCGGCGATGGCAAGGATAGTGCGAGCCATGGACGTCACGGGCGGGTCCGGAGCGTGCGAACGAAGTGGGGCAGGTCCGCGACGCGATCGAGCACATGGTCGGGCCTGTGTTGTGCAGGGATGGCGGACAGGCCGGCTCTCGAGGTCACTCCCGTGAGTACGAGCACCGTACGGATACCGATGTCGCGGGCGCCGCGGATGTCCGTTTCCGGTCGATCGCCCACCATCACGGCCTCGGCCGGCGAACATCCAGTCTGTTCCAGGATGCGCCTCCAGGTATGCGGCTCCGGCTTTCCGATGGTGATCGCCGCGGTCCCGGTAGAGTACTCGATCGGCGCGACGATGGCGCCTCCCCCCGGGATCTCGCCACGCTCCATCGGGTACGTCGCATCCCGGTTGGTCGCGATGAAGACCGCGCCGTTCTCGGTGATCTCCACGAAGGCCCGACGGATGGCCGCGTAGGTCAACTCACGATCGAGGCCGACCACGACGAACGACACGGGCGCCGGATCATCCTCGCCGATCACAATGAGCCCGGCCTCGCGGAGTTCCTCCCGCAGTCCGGACTCGCCGATGACGAACACCCGCTGTCCGACCGCACCCGTGTCGCGCAGGTAAAGGGCGCTGGCATAGGCCGAGGTCATCACCTCGGCGGCTCGCGTCGGCTTGCCCATCCGTGTGAGCCGCGCGGCATAGTCGGAACGGCTTCGAGTGGAGTTGTTGGTCAGGTAGGCAAGGTCGTGCCCATCCGCCTCAAGTTCCTTCAGCCCTTCAATGGCACCGGGGATGGGAGTTTCCCCCAGGTAGATCACGCCGTCCAGATCAAAGATGATTACCAAGTCAGGGCTCCCGCACGGGAACAGCGCCGGCAGCGCCGCGCTACCCGAGGCGCCGAGAGTATAGTCGGGCCTCAAATACAGGGTCAACGACAGGAGGTAGTGGGGTGGATGGGTTGGACGACCTCCGCGCACTCGCGCGTCGAATCGCCGCGGAGACGGGCGCACCGATTGACCGGGCGGCGTACCTCCGGCACGGGCGCAACCCGCTCGATCCGATTCTGGCCGCAGGTGAGCTCAGCGTTGAACTCTGCAGCGTCGGCCGAGACCTCGGCGCCGACGAGGTGCGATGGGGGCAGCCGCAGGTCGGCGCCGCCGGCCAGCGACTGCGCCAGGGTTTGGCGCGCCACCTGGGCCTGGAATCTCCGGAAGAGGATCCTCGACGGGAACGGGTGCTTCCGCATGTGCTGATGGTCAACACCGTACCGTACAAGCCACCCGGGAATCGGGCCTACGAATCGAGCGTCCGAGAGGGCTTTCGACCGGTGTTGCTCCGGCTGTTGGCGGAGCACTGGCGGGGCACCACTATCCTTGCTCTGGGCTCCGAGGCGTTCCACTGGTTCTCGCCGTACGGTGAAGACGCGGCCACATTCTGGCGACGGGAAGACCGGTACGAGGCCGAGTTCCCTTGCCGACTGGTGTGGGAATCCAGCACTGGGCGCCGGGAGAAACAGGTGGTCGTGTTGCCCCTGCCGCACCCGTCGCCGCTCAACGTGGCTAACTATCGCCTGTTCCCGGAGCTGTTGGCTCGGCGCCTGACCCGGGGGGCAACCCCATAAAAACGAACCAGTGGGGCTTTTCGTTTCAGGTCGGCGCAGTATATTTAATATGTGTTCATCGCCCGGGAGGAATTACCCCAACCGTTGGTGTATGGATACACGACTCATACTCGCCGGAGAGTATCCCGGCGAAAACCGCCCGCTCCCGCCCGGCTCCGGCTGGACAGGAGAGGGCTCTCATCCCTCTACCGAGCTCACGCAGCAGGAGAATCCCCTGAAATGAAGCGAAACCGAGGCTTCACGCTGATCGAGCTGTTGGTCGTCATTGCAATCATCGCGATCCTCGCCGCGATCCTCTTCCCGGTCTTTGCACAAGCCCGAGAGAAGGCGCGGTCCGCGAGCTGCCAGTCGAACCTCAAGCAGATCATGACAGGCGTCAAGATGTACGCACAGGACTACGATGAGCAGTCCATGTACTACGTCTGGTCGCAGATCCGTCCGGGCACCTGGATGACCTGGATGGACATGGTCAACCCGTACGTCAAGAACCAGCAGCTCTACATGTGCCCGAGTTCACCGAAGACACCGACCACGTTCGCCAACTGTGGGACGGGGCAGCGCCTAGCATCGACCTACTGCTGGCCGGGCTGGCTCCCCTACACCTACTGGAACTGGTTCGGCGTCATCATGTTCGCCGGCTTCCCGACCCCGTGTGCGGACAGCCGCACATGCTCGGGTAACGTTGGCGTCTGCGCCAGCCCCTGGTCGAAGTGCGTCAGCACCGAGTTCGCGGAATTCCCCGCGGACAGCGCGTTCATGATCGAAGGCTACATGATCACCTACGATCCGGTAGCCGGTCTGGACTTCGGCAGCGCGTGCACCACCGGCTTCTCGGTGACCCTCGGGCCCCCGGCCGACAAGAACTTCTACCGCCACAACGACGGTATGAACATCGGCTACTCCGACGGGCACGTGAAGTGGTACAAGGGCACCACGTTCCACCGGGCGAACAATGCTCGGACGGCTGGCGCCTACGCCAACTATCCGAAGAGCCCGTTCATGCAGGTTGGCCCGTAGTCTAGGGCGAACAAACTGACGGCAAGAGTGCGGGCGGGGCTTGCCTCGCCCGCACTTCCTTTGAGTGTTATGGAGATCAGCATGCTGAAGAAGCTCGTGGCTATCGCAGCCATCGCCGGTGCCGTCCTGGCGCTGGCCGGTTGCCAATCCCCCGAAGAGGGCTCTGCCCCGCCTCCTCCCGCCGCAGGCAGCGGTGGCGGCGGAGCACCCACCGGTGACGCCAAGGTCGGCGGAAACGGTCCCGCCATGAACCCCGGTCAACTTCCTCCTCCCCCGGGTTTCACCGGCGGCGGTGGCACCGGCAAGTAGTGAGTTTGCGAGAGGCCCGGGGAGCAATCCCCGGGCCTCTTCGCGTACCAATGCCCCTCCCGCCGTAGCGCGGTGATACACCATTCAGCGTGACCGAGAGCACCCGCTACATCTTCATCTCCGGAGGCGTTGTCTCCGGGCTGGGCAAAGGGATCACCACCAGTTCCCTCGGCCTGCTCCTCAAGGCCCGCGGCTTCACCGTGTCGCCTATCAAGTGCGACATGTACGTGAACGTCGACGCAGGCACGATGAATCCCACGATTCACGGCGAGGTCTTCGTCACCGATGACGGGCTGGAAGCGGACCAGGACCTCGGCCACTACGAGCGCTACCTGAATCAGGACACCACCCGCCGCAACTACGTGACCACGGGCCAGATCTACAACGCGATCATCCAGAAGGAGCGGGCCCTCCACTACGACGGCAAGTGTGTTGAAGTGGTGCCTCACGTGCCCGAAGAGATCATCCAGCGTATCCAGGAAGCGGCCAACGGCGCCGAGTTCGTGCTGGTGGAGCTTGGCGGCACGGTCGGGGAGTACCAGAGCGAGGTCTTCCTGGAAGCGACCCGCATGATGGCCAAGCGCCTCCCCGGGCGGACAGCCCATGTCCACGTTTCGTATTTCCCCTACCTGGCCAGCCTCGGTGAGCTGAAGTCGAAGCCCACCCAGCTCTCGATTCGCAAGCTGAACGAGTGCGGCGTGCTGCCCGATTTCGTCGTCGCCAGATCCGCGCTGGCGGTTGACACCCCGCGCTTCACCACCCTTTGCCAGAATTCCAATCTGGAGCCGGATCAGATCATCTTCTCGCCGGACCTGCGCTCGGTCTACCAGGTCCCCATGAAGCTGGAGGAGCAGGGCTTTGCGCAGAAGCTCCTCCGCCGTCTTGGAATCGAGGTGATTCCTCGCCCCCGGTTGACGCGGTGGGCCGAACGGGTCGAGCGCCTGGTAGCCGAACACGACGAAAAGCTGCGGGTCGGAATCGTGGCGAAGTACCACGCCGTTGGGGACTACTCGCTCTCCGACGCCTACGTCAGCGTGGTTGAGGCGCTGCACCACTGCGAGGCGGCCCTTGGCGTCAACATCGCCGTGGACTGGATCGACGCGGAAGATTTGACCACCAATGAGGTCATCGGCCAGCGCCTCCGAGAGCTGGATGGCGTGATCATCCCCCAGGGGTGGGGGTCGCGAGGCGCCGAGGGGAAGATCGCGGCCATCCGCTATGCACGCGAGGGGCAGCTTCCCTATTTCGGCCTCTGCTACGGCATGCAGATGGCGGCCATCGAATTCGGGCGCCACGTCGTCGGGCTGGATCGAGCCAGCAGCGAAGAGGTCGATGCCACTACCCCGCACCCGGTCATCCACGTGATGCCGGATCAGGTGGAAGTCCTTCGTCAGAAGCGTTACGGGGGCAGCATACGCCTGGGCGCCTACCCGTGCAGCACCCTGGAGGGCAGCCGCCTCCGCGCCGCCTACGGCAGCGCGGAGATCAGCGAGAGGCACCGTCACCGGTACGAGTTCAACAACCAGTACCGAGATCGGTTCACGGAGGCGGGCATGGTCTTCTCAGGGCTCTCTCCCGACGGGACGTTGGTGGAGGCGATCGAGATTCCGGACCACCCCTTCTTTGTGGGCGTGCAGTTCCACCCTGAATACAAGAGCCGGCTGGAAGATCCGCATCCCCTGTTCATGTCGTTTGTGGAGGCGTGCCGGGCTCGCCACGCGGGCTGACGGTGCCGCGTGCGAATCCTGCGCGACCTCTCCCGGCCGCTCTCGCCGCAGACCCCTGTCTGGCCCGGTGATACCCCGGTCACGTTCGACCTGGCATGGAGTCAGGCGGCGGGAGCCTCGGTGAATGTCGGCGTGCTTCGTTTCAGCACCCATGCTGGCACCCACCTGGATGCGCCATGGCATGTCGACGCGAACGGCGCCAGGATTGAA
>CAZSRZ010000138.1:0-12850 GCA_964609085.1 uncultured bacterium
CATTGGGATCGCTCGCCTGGAGCTGATGGAGCTTTGTGGGACCAGCCGGCTGGTGGAGCGCTTCAATGCCAGACCCACCGGGCGCGCCGGCGGTTACCGGGGTTTCGTCCACATCTACCGCAACGTACCCGAGGGCGACGACACCCTGGGGCTGCTCACCGACGCGTGGCTGTTGACGAGACCCTTCGCGGAAGCTGTGCGAGAGCGGCGAACCATCGCGACGGAGCGCACCACCCGCGAGGTGCTAGATCGGAGCCGCCCGGACCGGATCGTCCGCATCCTTTCCCTGGGATGCGGGCCTGCGCGTTCGCTGGCCGACATTCTCGAGGAACCGGGGATGGCGGAGAAGATTTCCGTTACCTGCGTCGACAACGACGCCGAGGCGCTCGTGCACGCCAACACGACGCTCAAGGGACGGGCCCCGCGGCTGGACATCACCTATCGTCAGTGCTCGCCCTCCGAACTCACGCCCGAGACCGCCGGCTATGGCGGCTACGACATCGTGGCCAGCGTCTACACGGCGGACGGGGCGGACACCGCGGCCATCGGACGTATACTCTTCACTGCCCACCGCTGGATGCACGCCCACGGGGTGCTCAGCCTGGTCGTCTTCGGGGACACGGTGCCGGACTGGCTGTTGATGGAGGTCCTGCTGGATTGGCGTCCTCTCCGGTACACTCAGCGTGAGCTTCAGGATATCGTGTCCCGGAGTCCGTTCAAGCAATCCAGCACTGAAGTCGGACCCACCCCCAGTGGCTTGAACATCTTCATCCGGGCAGTGAAGTGACCTTCAGCGCTCGGGCATCAGGTCGACGCAGATCGAGAGGGGAGTGATGCAGCAGCCTCTGCCAGGTGGCCAGTCACCCCGTCCGCGCGCTCCCGGACAACGCGTGCCGGGCCCTCCACCCGTGGGATATCGACCGGCGACGCCGGCAGCGCCCGCTCCCGTGACCCCTGCCGACCCCGGCCAAGCCGCAGCGGTCGCGGCTACTCTGGCCGCGCTGGCCGCCGTGCGTCCCCGGTCTCGACCCCTGGTTCGGTTCGCCGGCTCAACCTGCATCACCACAGCCTGGATCACGTTGATCCTGTCGATCGTCAGCGCGGTCGGAACGTTCGCAATCCCCGTCACACTGGGGCCGATGGTCGCTGCTGCGTCCCGCGCATCCCAGCCGTCCACGCTGGGCGCAGGCGGGAGCCCGGACGGCGTGCCCGACACCAGCTTGCTCCCGGGGCCTGGTGGGCTGCCGAGCCCCAGCGCGCTGCTGCGCGGGGACAGTGATTCCGGTGGCTTCAGTCTGCCGATGCCGTCTCCAGTCGGCGGTTTCAGGCCCTCCGCCATGATCGCGAGCCTTGGTCCGTTACTCACCCCGGTATGCGTGGGGACCGGCGTGCTCACACTTGTGAGTGGGGTAGTCTTCTTCTTCATCCTGCTCGGGCTGGGGCAGGCTTGTCATGCTGTGACCGACACGGACAAGCGACTCGCGGAAGTGCAGGCTACCCTCTTGTCAATCAGTGCCAGGTTGCCGGCCGGCCGTTAGCGACCTTCCATGCCGATCCTTGCCGTCCGCAATCTCTCAGTCCATTTCCCTGTGGGGACGCAGTTGCTCCCTGCTGTGTCCGGGGTGAGCTTTGAGTTGGAGGAGGGCGAGGTGCTGGGCGTAGTGGGGGAGTCCGGCAGCGGCAAGTCGGTCACCGCGCTGTCGATCATCCGGCTGATCGCCTCACCGCCGGCACGCATCGAGGGCGAGATCCGCTTCCGCGATCGATCGCTGCTGGAGTTACCCGAGTCGGAGATGCGCCGGATCCGTGGCGGCAAGATAGCGATGATCTTCCAGGACCCGCTGAGCGCCCTAAACCCCGTGCTCAACATCGGGTTCCAGGTCGCGGAGGCGATCCAGATCCACCAGCGCCTGCCGCGGAAGGCGGCATGGCGACACGCGGTCGAGATGTTGGAACGCGTCGGATTACCGGAGCCATCTCGCCGCGCACACAGTTATCCGCACGAGATCAGCGGTGGCCAGCGTCAGCGGGTGATGATCGCCATGGCTTTCGCCTGCCAGCCGGAGATCGTGATCGCCGACGAGCCGACAACAGCGCTCGATGTTACCGTCCAGCGGCAGGTCCTGGATCTGATGTTGGAGCTACGCCGAGAGCGAGGCACCGCCGTCATCCTCATCACGCACGATCTCGGGGTGGTCGCGGAAACGGCGGACCGACTGTTGGTGATGTACGGCGGACAGGTGGTCGAGTCCGGCGAGGTTGCAGAGGTGTTCCGCTCCCCGGAACACCCCTACACCCGCGCTCTTCTGGCAAGCGTCCCAAGGCTGGATGGCCAGCGGTTGCGCCGAATGATCGCGATCCCGGGTCAGCCCCCCGATCTCCTCCACATGCCAGCGGGATGCCGGTTCCGCGAGCGATGCGCGGAAGCATTCGACCGGTGCGTAGAGATGCCGGACCTGCGGCCCCAGTCGACTGGGCGTGAAAGCCGATGCTGGCTATCGCAGACCCCCGAGGCGGAAGCCGTCGCTTGACCTTTTCACAGGGGCCCGTCTCGACCCGGCCGCGGGAGGCTGAGCCGGGACCCACGGATTCTGCTCGCGAGCAGGCTCGTCCCAGGTCGTCCGAGAGATTGCACCCTGCCGCCTTCCATCGCACTTGAGAGGTGCGCCTGCTGAAGCCCGGCCCGGCTTGCTGCGGGTTCGAGTAAGAGTTGGGCCCCTGTTGCCCGCATCGGACACTCGCTGTATGTCTGTCGCCCGACACTCCGCCGCTCGCTCCCCCGAGGCGCTCGTCACCGGATCTGACGCCCACCTGGCGGCGGAGCTTCTGACTAGCGAGTTGGCGGCAGACTGCTTTGCGGCACGCAGGACGAGCGCCGACGGAACGGATGACCTGGTGCTCTACTTCGTCCCCAAGGGCGCGCTTCCGCCCGGATGGCGGGCCGAACTGTCGCAGCACCACTCCGGCGCCCAGTTGATCCCGGTGACGTGCCTGCCGCGTGACGCGAGTGGTGCCGTCGACCTCTCCGCGCTCGAGCCCATCCCGTGCCTGGATGAATCGCTGGCGGAGCGATGGGAGACCGCGCTCAAGTTCCTCCCGGGAATCAGGGACGCTGTCGTGGTCCTGCGAGACTCACGAGAGGACGACCCGCCGCTCCACCTGTGGGACTTGCTCCCCGGGACGGCCGCGCCGTCGGCGAGCGCAGACAGCCAATCGGTGCGGCGAGCGGAGGCAGGTCCGACGACCGCAGCGACGCTCTCGCACAGCGTGGGTAGCCCGCTCGCAGAGCCGGTCCCCCTCAACCTTGCCGAGGCGCTTGTGGCTGCGGCGGAAGCACGGCCGACCCAAGGGCTGATCCACGTTCAGCCGGACGGCACCGAGGTTCGACAGGGTTATGCTGACCTGCTCGAAAGTGCGCAGAGGGTGCTCGGCGGGCTTCGCCGCATGGGGGTCGAGCCGGGAGACCGCGTGATCCTCCAGGTCGAACTCCCCCGGGACTTCCTCCCCGCCTTCTGGGGATGCGTGCTTGGCGGGTTTATCCCGATCCCGCTGCAGATCGCGCCCACCTACAGCCACATGAACGGGGCTCTGGCGAAACTCCAGAATGCCTGGCAGATGCTGGGGAATCCGGTCGTGGTCGCGAGTTCACGATTGGCGCCGTTGATTCAGGCGCTACCGTCCGTGATGGAATTCGCCGAACTGCCGGTGGTCGATGTGGCCGCGCTGCTCGCCTCGAGCAGGGACACCACGCACCACGTGGCGGCGTCCGACGAGACAACGTTGTTGCTGCTCACCTCCGGAAGCACGGGCATGCCGAAGGCTGTTGCCCTGACCCACGGCAACATCCTCTCCCGCTGTGCCGCCTGCAAACAGATGAACGGGTTTCACTCCCAGGATGTATCCATCAACTGGTTCCCCCTCGATCACGTCGGCGGCATCGTGATGTTCCATCTGCGGGATGTCTACCTCAAGAGCATCCAGCTCAATGCCCCCACCGAGCTTGTTTTGGAGGACCCGCTGCGCTGGCTGGACTGGATCGAGCGCCATCGAGCGACGATCACCTGGGCGCCCAATTTCGCCTTCGGCCTCATCAATGACCAGGCCGAGACGCTTCAGACTCGGCGCTACGACCTCTCCTCCATGCGCTTCATCCTAAACGCCGGCGAGGCGATCGTCAGCCGAACGACCCGCCGGTTCATGCGCCTACTGGAGCCGTTCGGACTTAACCCCGAGTGCATGAAACCGGCCTGGGGCATGTCGGAGACTTCCAGCGCTGTGGCGTATTCGCACGAGTACCGTGTGGATACCACCTCCGACGACGATCCATTTGTGGAAGTGGGTCCGCCGATCCCGGGCACGGAGTTCCGCATCGTCGATGCGGAGGACCGGCTGGTCCCCGAGGGGACAATAGGACGGCTGCAGGTCCGCGGTCGAACCGTCCTCCGTGGTTACTTCCGGAACTCGGAGTTGAATGAGCAGGTGTTCACCGGCGACGGCTGGTTCAAGACCGGCGATCTGGGAGTGCTCCGCGGCGGCTCGTTGACGATTACGGGTCGCGAGAAGGACCTCATCATCATCAATGGGGTGAACTTCTACAGCCACGAGCTCGAGTCGGTGGTGGAGGAGGTGGACGGCGTGGAAGTCTCTTTCACCGCCGCGTCAGCCGTACGAGACGCGGGCAGTGAAACGGACCGAGTGGCGATCTTCTTTGTGCCCACCAGCCCCGATCCGGAGGATCTGGCCGACGTGATGGAGCGCATCCGCGCCCGGCTCGTACAGGACGCGGGCGTCAATCCGGATGTCATACTCCCGCTCCCGCGGGAGGAGATCCCCAAGACCGCCATCGGCAAGATCCAGCGTTCGCAACTCCGACAGCGGTTCGAGGCAGGGGAGTTCCGCGAAGTCCAAAAGGCGATTGACCTGCGCTGCCGCACAGCCCAGACGCTGCCGGACTGGTTCCTCCGTGCAGGCTGGAGACCCGCGATGCCCGCGATCTCCCAGCGCGGGCTGAGTGGCGAGGTCCTGATTCTGGCGGACGGCCCGATGGCCGGTGCACCCATCGCGGGCCGCGTCGCGGCCGCGTTGGATCGGTATGGCATCGCGTGCAGTCTGCTGCCCCCAGAGTTGGACAAGCTGACCGATGCCCTCGCCGCGCTGGGCGATGCCGAGTCCCGTGCCGGGGCGGTGCTGGACTGTCGCGCGGTCGCATCGGGGATCGCTGATGACTGGCGTGACGCGATCGAGGCTTCGGTCCCGATGGCGCGAGCCTGTCTGGCGGGTCTCGGACGGACGGAGTCGGACCGACTACCTCTCTTCGTGGCATCCCGGACTGCCTCGGTGGTGATCCCGGGGGATCGACCCGGACTGCACGCCGCCGCGCTCGGCGGGGTGGTGCGCACCACAGCACGCGAGAGTCAGCGCGTCCCATGCACCCACATCGACATCGGCGAACAGGAAGAAGCGCTGGCCGCTGAGTGCATCGTGCGAGAGATCCTGGCGATGGCCGGTGAACCGGCCGTCGGCTACCGGGACGGGGTGCGCCACGTTCCCGTGCTGCAGCGACTTCCTGTGCTCGCAACCCCCGTCGGTGTTCAGTTGGTGCGCGAGGGCGGATCCTACGTCCTCGTGGGGGCTCCAAATTCAGTCGGCTTGGAGACGGCGAAGGTTCTACTTCGCGACTACTGCGCACGAGTTGGCTACGTCACATCGGCACCGGCGGAACAGGTTCAGAAAGAACTGTCTGGCATTCGCACCGGGGAGCTGGTGGTTCACACCACGGACCTGGGCTCCCAACAGGCGCTGCTGGCCGTGGTTGAAGGCATTGAAGCAGCGTGGGGGAACCCCGTGGACGCCGTGGTTCTCTGTGGCGGCGCGCGCTGGGAGCGTGCTGTTGCAGAACAGACCGTGAGCGAACTGGAAGCGGCCATCGCTGGATTTGCCTCATCCGCCGAAGCAGCCACGACCGCACTGGCCCAGCGCGACACACCCATCGTAGCCTACACACAGGCATCCGCTTTCCTTGGCGATGCGTCCGGGGCGGCCTACCACGCCGCGACCGGGATTCTCGACACACTGATGCAGCGCCGCCGCGAAGCCGGACGGCCGGCGACGACCATCGCCTGGAGCCTCTGGGAGGCGGGGCTGTCCGCGGGCCTGTTGGGGTCCGCACGGGCCTCCGGTTACCTCCCCATCTCGGCCCGTGAGGGAGTCATCAGCCTGGCCGCGATCCTCAATCGCGGGATCACCGAGGCGCTGGTAGGGTTGGACCCCGGGCACCCAGGAATCCGCCGTCATCTCGCCGCGCCGCCCGCGGCGTGGCAGCGGTTGACGGGATACTGGACCGGGCACGAGCCTCGTTCTGTTCGCGCTGCCTTTGCCCATCTCGCCATTGCAGATCGCTATGGGGTGTCAACGCAGTGCGAGCTATTCCACCTGCCGGAGGTGCCCCGTGACGAGGATGGGCGCGCGGATCGAGTCGCGCTCAGCCGCCTGGGGCGACCGCGGGTCGGCGCGGCCCCTGACGATTCGGCCCCGGAAACCGAAACCGAGCAGCGCCTCGCCGAGATATGGAAAGAGGTATTGGCGGTTCAACGAGTCGGACGTCATCACAATTTCTTCCAGCTCGGCGGGCACTCGCTCCTCGCGGCGAAAGTTCTGGCCAGAATCCGTCAGTCGTTCGGCGTGGAACTGGCACTCCGGCATCTCTTCGAGGGGCCGACAATTGCGGAACTCGGCGCTGCCGTGGAACAGTCTCAGATCGAGCACGCCGCCCCAGACGAACTCGCGGACCTGCTGGACGAATTGGAAGGCCTCAGCGAAGCTGAGGTGCTGGCGCTCCTCGCCGCGGATGGGTGAGTTGCGTGGGAACGGGAGTTGCGTTTGAGCGTCGAGACGGCACAGTCGCAGGAAGAGCTGCTCCGGCGGCTGGAGAAGCTCTCACCGGAAAAGCGGGCTCTCCTCGCGCGGAAGCTCCGTAAGAAGGAGAGTGGCCCGCAGATCCCCGGCCTGCCCCGGGATGGCCGGACGTTCCCGGTCTCCTACGCGCAGCAGCGGCTCTGGTTTCTGGAACGCTGGGAGCCGGGCAATCCTGCGTACATCCAGCTCTTCAGCTTCGAGTTCACGGGTGAACTGCGCCTTGATCTCCTGCAGCAGTCCCTCAATGCGCTGATCCTGCGGCACGAGGCGCTGCGGACGGTTTTCCTGCTCGAATCGGGGGAACCACGCCAACGGGTTCTCCAGGACCTTCCGGTCGAAGTGCGGCAGATCGACCTCTCCAACGCCTCGGATCGCGACGAACGCGCAGCGGCCATCGCCGTCGAAGAGGCTCGAAAGCCCTTCGACCTCGCCATCGGACCCCTCCAGCGAGCGCTCCTGGTGCGTCTGGCGCGCGACCGTCACCGCTTGCTCCTGACCATGCACCACATCATCACCGACGGGTGGTCGGCGACGGTGCTGACGGATGAACTCTGCGCCCTATACCGCTCCCTTCACGACGGCGTCCCCAACTCGCTGACCCCGCTGCCAATCCAGTACCCGGACTTCGCGGCATGGCAGCGCGACTGGCTCGCCGGGGAGGTGATGCAGCGGCAGCTCGCCTACTGGCGAGAGCGGCTTACGCCGACGCCGCCGATTATCGATCTACCTGCCGATCACGCCCGCCCGGCGGAACAGACGTACCGGGGGGCCAGGGAGTGGCTCAACCTGCCGGCGGAACTCGCCCACCGTGCCGGAGCACTGGCCGAGGCGGAGGGCGCTACCCCCTTTATGGTCTTGCTCACCGCGTTCCAGGCCCTGGTGCTGCGGTGGACCGGACAGCCCGATGTCGTGGTGGGGAGCGCAATCGCTAACCGCAATCTGGTCGAGCTGGAACCGCTCATCGGCTACTTCTCCAATACGCTGGTCCTCCGCGCCGACCTGAGCGGGGAGCCCACCTTCAGAGAAGCCCTGCGCCGGGTGCGGCAGATGGTCATCGCCGCGCAAGAGAACCAGGACGTGCCGTTCGAGAAGATCGTCGAGGACCTCCAGCCGGAGCGGGACCTGAGCCGTTCTCCGCTCTTCCAGTTGATGTTCCAACTCATGAACGTCCCCAGTGCGGAGATCGAACTGCCGGGAGCACGGGTCAAGGGGGAGTACCAGTTCGACAACGGGTCGACGAAATTCGATCTGACCTTCCAGATTGGTGAGGTTCGGGGAGGATATGCGGCGACCTGCGAGTATGCGACCGACCTCTTCGAACCGGCGACGATGCGCCGCCTACTCGTCCACTACCGGACCCTGCTGGACGAAGCGCTTAGCCATCCGGATGCCCCGATCACGCGGCTGGGTTTCCTCTCCGCGGAGGAGCACCGTCAGCTTCGGGACTGGAATGCCACAGAGACGGGTCACCGGAACGACCGGTGCATGCACACCCTGGTCGCAGAGCATGCCCGACGCCGGCCGGAGGCGATCGCCGTCGTGTGTGGGGAGGCGCGGCTGACCTACGGAGAGTTGAACTCGGCGGCCAACCGTCTCGCTCACTTCCTGATCGGGCAGGGGGTGCGTCCGGACGATCGGGTGGCGCTCTGCGTGGAGCGCTCGGTTGAGATGGTTGTCGGGTTGCTCGGCATCCTCAAGTCGGGAGGCGCTTACGTGCCGCTGGACCCGACCTACCCACGCGAGCGGGTGGCGGCGATCCTCGAAGACGCGTGCCCCTCCTATCTCATCACTACCCGCACCTTGGAGCCAGTGCTCCCCCCACACGCGGTGAGCACCCTGAGACTCGACGAGGCTGACCTAGCCGGTCAACCCGACGTGGACCCGGATGTACCGATCGGTCCGAAAAACCTCGCCTACACGATCTTCACCTCCGGCTCGACAGGCCGGCCCAAAGGGGTGATGGTGCCGCACGGGAACGTGGTGCACCTGGTAGAGACCGCGATCCCCATCTTCGATTTCACGGTTGAGGACTGCTGGACCGTCTTCCACTCCTTCTCCTTCGATTTCTCTGTCTGGGAAATCTGGGGGGCACTGTTGACGGGAGCGACGCTCGTGGTGGCCACCCGCGAGGAGACGCAGTCGCCGGCCTTGCTGCACGCCGCCGTCCGCCGCCATGGCGTGACCGTGCTGAACCTGACGCCGTCCTCCCACCGAGCCCTGGCCGACCAGATTGACGGGGCGCGGGATGGTTCGCGCGGCCACGAGGCGATGCCGTCGCTCCGGCTGCTATTCACCGGCGGCGAGGCGCTGCCCGGCAGTCTGGCACCGCGTTTGCTGGCGCATGGTGTGCCGGTGTGGAACTTCTATGGTCCGACCGAGTGCACGGTCTGGGCGGCCATCCACGAAGTGACACCCGAGGACGCCGAGTTCGCCAACGTCCCTGTGGGCAGGCCGCTGCCGGACAATCATCTCTACGTGCTCGATGCCCATCAGCAGCTTCTCCCCATCGGCGTTCCCGGCGAGCTCTGCATCGGGGGTCCCGGAGTCGCTCTCGGCTACTTCGGCCGGCCGGATCTCACCGAAGAGCGGTTCATTCGACGAGACGCTGCCAACCCGATCTCCGGGGATCCACGAGACACCATCTATCGCACCGGCGATCTCGCGCGGCGGCTCCCAGATGGTCGCCTCGAATTCCTCGGTCGAATGGACCACCAGGTCAAGATCCGCGGCTTCCGCATTGAGTTGGGGGAGATCGAGTCGGCGCTAGCCCGCAACCCACTCGTGGCCGCCGCTGTTGCAGTGGCGCGAGAAGATCGGATGGGCGATCCTCGCATCGTTGCCTACGTCGAGTTGCACGAGGGCACTGAGGCAGCGGGAGGGGACCTCCGCGCCGGCCTGCAGGACGTCTTGCCGGGCTACATGATCCCATCGCTGGTGATCGTCCTGCCATCCCTGCCCCTTTCGCCGAACGGCAAGGTGGACCGCAAGGCGCTCCCCGCGCCCGACGACGCACGCCCGGACCTGGCAGCGGGCTATGTGGCGCCGAAGGAAGAGCTGGAGCTGCAACTGGCCGGGCTCTGGTCGGAAGTGCTGGACGTGCGGCAGGTTGGCATCCACGACAACTTCTTCGACCTGGGCGGGCATTCGCTGCTGGCCGTCCGCCTCTTCTCGGAGATCGAGGAGCGGCTGGGGAAACAGCTTCCCCTGGCCACCCTGTTTCAGGCGCCGACCATTGCCCAGCTTGCGGAGATCCTGCGCAGTGACGGTTGGGAGCCGCGGTGGACCTCCCTCGTTCCGATCCAACCCAGGGGGAGTAAGCCGCCCTTCTTCTGCGTGCACGGCGGCGGCGGCCATGTCCTGTTCTACCGGCCCCTCTCGGCGAGGTTGGGGGAGGATCAACCTTTTTACGGCCTGCAGCCCCGCAGCCTCGGCGGGAAGCACCCGCCGCATACACGCATCGAGGACATGGCGAGCCACTACATCGGCGAGTTGCGGCAGGTGCAGCCGCACGGACCCTACTACCTCGGTGGGGCCTCCTACGGCGGTCGTATCGCCTTCGAGATGGCGCAGCAACTGACCCGGGCCGGCGAGGAGGTGGCCACAGTCCTCATGTTCGACACCTACGGCCCCGGGTATCCCCGGCATCCGTGGTGGTCGACCCCGATCGATCGCGGTCTGGGAGAGCTGTTCCGCAAGGTGGAGCACCATGCAGGCAGCCTCTACATGCTCCCGGCCGAGTCCCGCCTGCCGTACTTCCGCGAGAAGGCGAAGAAGGCCATTGTCGAAAGCTGGGAGTGGGTCGACGAAACGGCACGACGCGGCGCACGACAGTTGCAGCGCGCCATGGGTGCGCAGGTGAAAATCGACGAAGCGCGTGGGGGTATGATGAAGGCGCTGCTGGCGTACCGGCCCCAGCCGTACGAGGGCCACGTTACCCTGTTCCGGGCGCTGCGCCAGCCGCCGAACACCCTCTTCGACCGCATGCTCGGCTGGGAGCCGTTCCTTCCCAACGGGATGCACATCATCGAGACGCCGGGTTACCATGCGGCAATGATCAGCGAGCCGCGCGTCCGCTTCGTGGCTGAGAAGATGTCCGTCTGGATGGACGAACTCTATGCCCGGCACGCCGGCGCGGAGAGCGACTGACCCGCCGGGATGGCCGCGCACGCCGCGATTTGCGTTCCGCCGCTCACTTGCGGCACGGTGCATGTCTGGTCGGTCGATCTCGGCCGCCCGTACTCGGAGCTCCTCCTCACCCCTGCCGAGCGAGCGCGCGCGGCTGGATTTCACTTCGACATCCATCGTCACCGCTGGTCCTGCTGCCGGAGCGCCCTACGTACCCTACTCGGCTCCTACCGGGGGTGCGACCCGCTGGAGGTTGCCCTGGACCTGGGTCCGCAGGGGAAACCATACCTCTCCGGCGATCCGCTCAGCTTCAACCTCTCCCACAGCGGGGACCACGCCCTGATCGCCGTCACCCGGCGCGGCCCGATTGGGGTTGACCTGGAGCTGATCCGGCCCGACAGAGACCTGCGCGGTATTGCGGCCCGCTTCTTCGCCCAGGAAGAGGGGGACATCCTTCGCACCTATCCTGAAGACCGCTTCACCCGAGGCTTTTTCAGATGCTGGACGAGCAAGGAGGCCGTAGTGAAAGCCCACGGTCAGGGCCTGTCCCTGCCGCTGGACCAGTTCGTCGTCTCCGTCGATCCCGACACCCCGCCCGCGTTGCTCCACACCGCCTACGATCCCCCCGATCGCGACCGCTGGCGCCTCCTGCCGACCACGCCGCCGCCCGAGGCGATGGCAGCCCTCTGCCTACCCGCCGGAGCCTGGGAAGTCGTGGAACTGCCGTTCCACCCGTAGGCCCCCCGGTGGGCGCACCAGGACGAAGAGATACGGATCGCCGGCCAGCGGCCCTGGCACCCCTGGGTAGGGGCCTGGCAGACCGTTGCAGCCCGCCTGCAGCGGAGAACCTGCGACGCGCTCCCCACCGGCGTCAGAGCCACTCGGCGAGGTCGAGCAGTGAGAGCGTGCAGTTGGCATTCGCAGTCGATACGAGGCCGGGTTGTGCCGGGTTGATGGCGAGCGCGGTCGGGAACCAGGGCAGGGCGACGGAGTGGAGCAGCCTGCCGAAATCGTCTGCCAGGCCCTGGCCGGCGACTCACGGAACCAGTCGGCGAAAGCCGTGGGCTAGAATGACGGGCATCAGCGCGACGTTCCGCAGCAGCGCTGCCGGGGCGGAGAACGTGGGGGCCGGTACGTCCACGCCCGCCACGCGCCTCTCGAGGGCCGTCCCGATGGCGCGCAGGTGGGCGGGGCCGAACGGGCCGTTGTGGATCCGGCTGACCAGTGCTTGGGGTAGGGCAGTCTCCCCGTGGAGTGCGCCGAGCCATCCACCGAGCACCGCCGCGTTGGTGTCGGTGTCCCCGCCGACGCGGATGATCTCCTTGAGTGCTCCTAGGGGTTGATCATGGGAGCGGAGCAGAAAATAGACCGCCAGGGGAATGGTGTGAAGCACGTACCCCGTGCAGCCGAGGTCTTGCGCTGCCTCCGTCTCCGGGGCGTTCCGGGCGGCCAGATCACGGGCATTCTCCAGCGCCGAAGCCATCCGGGGCTCGGTGACGCCCGACATCGCTCGCTCGACTGCCTCTTCGGGCACATGGCGCAGTAGCTCCGCAGCCAGATCGGCGGAGAACAAGGCACCGGCCACGGCTCGCGGGTCGATGTGCGTGACTTCCGCCAGCGCCCGTCCGAAGGTCCTGCGCTTCTCGCACTCGGTGGCGAACGCGACGCCGAGGATAGCCGACCGCATGGCCGCGCCATTCCCGGCGGATGGCACCCCCGAGGGCCGCAGTCCCACACTCGCCCGCCCACACGCGCGAAGAGTGGCCAGCCCGATTCCCCACGGAAGCCGTGCAAACCAGGCGAGCAGGGA
>CAZSRZ010000139.1:0-12848 GCA_964609085.1 uncultured bacterium
GCTGTGGGCTGGGCTTCGTTGCCTGGTTCCTCGTACGCTACCTGTTGGCCGGCCTCTACACCGTCGATCAGAATGAGCGAGCGGTGAAGACCGTCTTCGGGCGCGCTGAGCGCATCGCCGGCGTCACCACGCTCCAGGATCCGATTGCGGAGCACCTTCGCCCGGAAGAGAAGGATCGCTACTGCTACCCGCAGGTGCGTGTCATCATGCCCGGCGGGCCGTACTTCCGCTGGCTCTGGGAGCGCGTGTACAAGGTCTCCATTGCCACGCAGACCATCAACATGGCGCTCGATCCGGAGAACCCGGAAGCGAACCAGGGCGGCACGGTCCTTGAGGCGGTGACGAAGGATCAGTTGAACATCGGGCTGAAGGGACAGATCCGCTTCCGGGTTTCCGAGCGGAATCTCTACGCCTACTTCTTCGGAGTGAAGCGCCCCTTCGTGCATGTGATGGCCTACTTCGTGGCCGTCCTCCGACAGCGCATCGCCAGCTTCCAGGCTCCGGCCGCGCCCGCCGGCGAACCGATGCCGGGAGATGCGGCGGCCGCGACGGCGGTCTCCATCAATGACCTGCGCAAGAACCTGCGCGATCTGAATGAGCACATGGAGCAGGAGTGTCTCTCGTCCGTCGCCCGCTACGGACTGCTCCTTGACGCGTCACTCATCACGGGGATCGACCCGCCGGCGGAAGTGGAGTCCGCCCTGGCGGCGATCAACACCGCCCACAACCACGTCTCCTCGGACATCAGCCTAGCGCAGGCTTCGGCGGATCAACGCATCGTCCAATCACGTCGCGCCGTGGAGATCGAGACGTTGAATGCCCACGCGGAAGTGGAGCCCCTGCGGGCGCTGGCGGAGCAACTGCAGGCCCTCAAGAAGTCCGGGCCGGACGCCCTTCCTACCTACCTGCGCAATGTCCGGCTGCGGCTCTACCAGCGCGCTGGGCAGGCGATCGTGCGGGTCCCCGGGAGCAAATCATGAACGAGATCCTGATCCCCGCGCTCACGACCTTCATCGCGTCGTTCATCGTGATCCCGATCCTCAGCGCCCTCGTGCGTGCCTTTGGCGTCTACACCATCGTCGAGGAGGGGCGGTGCCACGTCTACGTCCTCTTCGGGAAGGTGCTCGCCATCCTCGACGAGCCGGGATTCCACCTGCTCTGGTTGAAACTCGGCCCCGCCGCGCTGATTGTGAACTGGCTCGGGCGCCGGCACGTCATCGACATGCGGCTGGACCAGCAGTACCTCCGCAGCCAGGCGGTGAACTCGGAAGAGGGCGCGCCAATGGGCATCGGCATCTGGTACGAGATGTTTCTCAGCGACCCGGTCTCGTTCTTGTTCAAGAACGCCGACCCGCAGGGATCGCTCTCGGCCAACATCAGCAACACCACGGTGCGCTGCCTCAGCAACATGCCGCTGGCGGAGATGCTGGAAACCCGGCACAAGATGAGCCAGGTCGTGCGGCAGGAAGTCTCGCCGAAGTCGCATGAGTGGGGCTACCGGCTGGGCTCTGTCTACATCCGAAAGGTGCACTTCCGCGACCGAGAGATGATCAGCCAGATCGAGGAGAAGGTGGTCAACCGCCTGAGGCAGGTGACGTCCGCGATCCGCCAGGACGGCGCCAACCAGGTGAGCATCATCACCAGCACGGCCGAGCGAGAGGCGGCGATCGAGTTCGCCCGGGCCCAGGCGATGCGGCCCCAGATCGTGGGGGCGGCACTGCAGGAGATCACGGCCGACCCCGTGGTGGGGGAGGCGCTCTTTGAGATCCTGGAGGTCCAGCGTCTCGTGGAGAGTTCCGCTCAGATCACCCTGGTCCCGGCGGGCGAGTCGCTGATGTCCGACTTGCTGGCGGTCGGCGCAGGACCGGCCCAGCGGGCGCTGCCGGCAACGTCCGAGTCCCGTTGATCACGCGATGAGGGGTCGGATCGGCTCGCCCTGGAAGACAGGGTAGGGCCGACCGGCCCCGTCGCGAATCTCCATGTCCGCGGGAACCCCGAGCTGATGGAAGATCGTGGCGGCGAGGTCGGCGGGGGTGTACGCATCCCCGTCCGGATGCCCGCCAGTCGCATCCGTCCGCCCGACCACCTGGCCACCTCGGACGCCGCCGCCGGCGAGGAAACAGGGGAACACATCTCCCCAATGGTGCCTGCCCGGGGTGAAGATTTCGCCGGAAGCGTTGCGGCCGTTGGGGGTGATGGGTGAGATCACCGGCGTCCGGCCCATCTCGCCGCACATCACGATCAGGGTTTCGTCCAACAGGCCTCGATCGTGAAGGTCGTCCAGGAATCCACTGAGGCAGTGATCGAGGGAGGGGAGCAGCTTCCCTTTAAGGTCCCGGAAGGCGTTCTGGTGAGTGTCCCAACCGCGGAGATTCACCTGCACCATGCGCACGCCCGCCTCCACAAGTCGCCGTGCAAGCAGGAACGCTTGTCCCCACTCCTCGCGTCCGTAGAGGGTCCGCGTAGCCTCCGACTCGCGGTCAAGATCGAAGGGGTTTTCGGCCCGACCCTGCCCCAGCACCAGATCGAGGGCGCGCTGATGATGGATGTGCCCGTCCCGGATCACCGGGTCCGCGTCCAGGTCTCGCCGGGCTCCGTCAATCCGCGCGAGTAGCTCGCGGCGGTTCGACAGGCGCGAGAGTGTGAGACCCGCTGGGGTGCCGAGATCCGGTGTCCGGAAGCGGGGATTGCGGCAACTGGAGTTGTCCCACCATGCCTTGGGGCCGGGTCCGGCCGCTCGCGCCGGGTCGTTCGGGTCGTCGTGGCTGAAGCAGTTGGGGCAGGATCCGGCAGGATCCGGCGCGTGACATAGCGGCGCCAGATCGAGGGACCAGGGCTGGTAGCGAGCCCCCAGCATCCCGGGTCGACGGCCAGGGCCGTCACCGCCGCTCCGGGGGATCATGATGGCGTTTGGGAGACCGAAGGAGCCCGCGCCCGGGTGCGTCCTGTCGGCGGCGGCGGCAATCACGGCGGCGATCGATGGCCATTCCAGGGGCCGCGCTCTGGGCAGTTGGATCGATGCCGCCGTATCGCCGGGCGGGAGTGTGAGCGATCCGGACTGCAGCAGGTACTGGGCGGAGTTGTGCTCGTTGCGCCACTCCGGACCAGACGGGTGGTGCAGCGTCCGCAGGATGGAGTATCGCGTGGCGCGGCGGGCCAGCTTCGGAAGGTGCTCGCAGATCTGCAATCCATCCACAGTCGTGGCGATCGGGTTGTACTCCCCACGGATCTCGCGGGGGGCATCGGGCTTGGGGTCCCAGGTCTCAAACTGGGATGGGCCCCCGTTCTGGAAGATGAACACCACCGAGCGTGCCCTGGGGGTCTTTTCGCTGCGTTCCGGCCGGGCGACTTCGGCGGCAGCGCGCAGCTCCAGGAATTCCGCCAACCCGGCACCGAAGAGGCCCAAAGCGCCGACCTGCACCAACCCGCGGCGGGTCCGCGCAGGAGGGTGGTCACCGGGGCGGCAGACGAAGGAGTCGGTGTCGGTGGACATGGTTGCGGGTCGGTGCGGTGTCACGCCACGGTTCGTTCCCGACCGTGCCGACTCCTGCGACGCCGGGTCGGCGGCGAACGGGGACGGGCTCGCCGCTGCTCAGTTGGCGCCGGGGTCGGTTCCCGGTTTGTCCGGTCCGCCGGTTGGCGGAGGGGGAGTGGGGCCGCCGCCATCATCGGGGGGTGGGGATACGTCGGGTTCTCCACCCGTGGTGGGGCCGTTGCCGGGCGCGTTCGTGTCCGCTTCCTTCTTCTTGCGACGCCGTCGCGGCCGCTCCACCGGCTTTTTCGCCCATTCGGGGATGGGCGGCCGATTCTTGTTCGGGTTCAGGGCGATGGCCTGGCTCATGAAGTTCGCCCAGATCGGAGCGCAAATGGTGCCGCCGTACAACCGGGGGGACATCGGCTTGTTGCTCCGATTTCCCGCCCAGACCACCGTCGCGAGTTGCCCCGGGACGTAACCGGCGAACCAGGCATCGGTGTTCTCTTCGGTGGTCCCGGTCTTCCCACGAGCTTCCGGCACACTGGCGGCACCGCTTCCTGTTCCCCCGGTCACGACCGATCGCGTCAGCACATCCAGCCCGCGAAGGGTCGACTCCGTGAGACCGCTGTCCGTCACCCTGGGTGTGAACTCCTTGATGACCTGTCCGTCCTGGTTCTTCACCTGCAGCACGCCGATGGGTGCCGCATGTTTGCCGAAAGCGGCGACGGTTCCGTAAGCGCTTGCCAACTCGAGCGGCGTGACCTCCGATGTTCCGAGCGCAAGGGCGGGCACGGCGATGAGGTGGCTGTCGATGCCCATCCGCTTGGCGACGTTCACCACCGCTCTGGGCCCCACGTCGACGCAGAGATTCACGGCGGCCCCGTTCACGGAGCTCGCGAACGCGGAAACAAGGCTCATCATACCGGCGTATCGGCCGTGGTTCTTGGGCGTGTAATACTTGCCGTCGCCCAGTCGGATGCTCGCGGTGGCGTTCACACTCGAATAGGGTGATTTCCCCTCACCCAGAGCCGTCGCGTAGACAAACAGCTTGAATGAGGAGCCGGGCTGGCGCTTCGCCTGCGTGGCGCAGTTGAACTGGTTGTTCTTCCAGCCATTGACTCCTCCGACCATCGCCCGGACATAGCCGGTGTTCGGGTCGATGCAGACCAGCGCGCCTTCGGTTACTTTCCCCCAGCCCCGGTAGCGGTTGATGCCCTGGCGCATCGCCTTCTCGGCCGCCTTCTGCATCTGGTAGTTGAGCGTCGTGACGATGACCAGCCCCGTCTTGTCCAGCACCTCCTGGTCATAGCCGAGCTGTTCGCGAAGCTGCTCCGTGACGTACTGGACGAAGTACTCGGCGCGGAGTGGGCCGATGGTGGCGGGCTTCTGTTTGGCGACGGAAATATCGGTAGCCTGTGCCTGTCGAGCCCGTTGGCGACTGATGAAGCCCAGGTCCGCCATCCGCGTGAGCACGTCATTGCGTCGAGCGCGAGTCCGTTCGTAGTTGTGGTCTTGCTCGTAGACGAGGTACGGGTTGAGGTCGCTCGGTCGCTGCGGGAGGCCGGCGAGTGTGGCGCTTTCCTCCAGCGTCAGGTCCTTGATGTCCTTCCCGAAGTAGACCCTTGCGGCCGCCTTGACGCCGTAGGCACCGGCCCCGAAGTAGACCTGGTTCAGGTAAGCCTCCAGGATCTGGGGCTTGGTCCAGTTCCGCTCGATCTGGAGAGCGATGAGCATCTCCTTGATCTTCCGGGAGATCTCTCGGCGCTGGTTGAGGAAGATGTTCCGCGCCAGTTGCTGGGTGATGGTGCTGCCGCCCTGCGATAGCTCTCCCCCTGCCAGATTGGCGACGGTGGCGCGCAAGAGGCCGCGGAAGTCCAGCCCGCCATGGGTGTAGAACCGGCTGTCTTCGATCGCGACCATCGCGTTCTGCAGGTCCTTGGGGACACGATCGAGCAGGACCGGCTCGCGGTTCTCCACCGCCATGCGCGCCAGCAGCACCCCGTCGGAGGACCAGATCGTCGAGCCCACGGCGGGCCGATAATGATCCAGCGCGGCCGTTGGGGGCAGCAGCTTGTTCATCTCGTGGTAGGTGCCGAAAACCGCCCCCATGCCGGCGGCCAGCACAAGGATGATGATGACTTCCAACCCGAGCAGGAACTTGCGGAACCGCCGCGTGACCGTGGGACTGAACATCCACCCCTCCCCCGGCCGTTAGTATAGCCGGGAGCATGTTTACAGACTTCGGCGCGCGCAACCCGGCGCCGCACCCATGGATGGTGCCATGAGACTTGTCGGTCGTTCACCCGTCGCGCTTCGGCCGGCCACTCTCTTGCTCTCTCTGGCCGCGGTTGCCGCGCTGCTGCCCGGCGCCGGGGCGCAGGGGCCGCCGCGGGAGGAGCGCCCAATCGGGCCGAGCACGCTGCTGGCGCGTTGGACCGTCACCGACAACGCGGCGGGGCCGCTTGCTCTCGCGGCCGTTACAGTGGATGCCGCCGACCCGCTGATCCGCGTCGGCGTGTCGTTGGGGAGTGTCGATCCGGGGAAGTCCGATGCGCTGGGCCTCGAGCCGATTTCATCACAGGCTCTGCGGCGCTCGCGGCCGGATTCCATTCCCATCGCAGGGGTCAACGGCGACTTCTTCTACTTCCCGAATGCCGGGCAGCCCGGCATCCCGACCAACGCGGCCGTGAACGAGGGTGAACTGATCCGCACTCCCTTCCGGCGCTCTGCCCTGCTGCTTCGTGCCCGCGGGGTGCCGGAGATCGTGGTGCCGCGGAGTACGGTCCTGTTGACCCTACCCGGAAATGTGGGGACGGAGGTGCACCTGGTCAACCATCCCCGCGGACAGGGACAGTTGGTGCTCTACACCCCGTGGTATGGAGCCAGCACGCGGACCAAGGCGGACGGAGTTGAGGTCGCACTCACGCCGGAACGGGTCCGTCTCGGGCTTGGAGAGACGCTGCAGGCCCGGGTCGAAAGCCCGCCGAGCCCGGCGGGGAATGCCGCCATCGCGCCCGGCTCGTGGGTTCTGTCGGGCTCGGGTCCGGCTGCGGAGCTCCTGCGTGGGCTGACCCCAGGCCAGAGCGTCCGGATCAAGGCGCAGATGGAGCCCGCGTTGGAACCGGGAGATCAGATCCTCGGCGGCGGACCGCGCCTGCTCCGAGACGGCAAGATCTCGGTGGAACAAGAGGGCGGAACCATGGGCGAGGCCTTCGCACGCGCGCGGCACCCGCGGACCGCGGTCGGGTTCGACGGGCGCAGGCTTCGCCTGGTGGTCGTCGACGGCCGGCAGCCGGGGCACAGCGTCGGGATGACCCTGCCGGAGCTGGCGCAGGTGATGCTGGATCTGGGTTGCCGCGAGGCGATGAATCTCGATGGTGGCGGGTCGACCACGCTCTGGGCGCGCGGGGAGGTCGTCAACCGGCCCTCGGACGGCAGGGAGCGGCCCGTCGCCAACGGGCTGCTGGTTTACAGCTCGGCCCCCCAGGAAGCGCCCACGCGCCTGCGGCTCGGGCCAGGACCGCTGGCCCTGCTCCCCGGAGCCACTGCCGCGGTCTCGATCGTGGGGGAAGATCAATACTACAACCCGAGGCCGATAGAGCCGTCGGCGATTGCGTGGTCGGTTCCCCCGCGACTCGGGACCATCGAAGGAGGGCAGTTCCGCGCTGCGGAGTCGGTGGTTGCGGATGCCGGTACCGACGCCGCGACCGGAGCCATCCGCGCCACCTCCGGCGACATCTCCGGAGAACTACCGGTCCGCATCGTGCCCCGGCCGGCCCGCGTGGAGATCCTCCCCGGCGCGACGCGCATCGGTCCGGCCCGCAAGGTGGCATTCCGGGTTCGGGCGTTCGACGGGCGTGGCGCACCGCTGCTTCTTCCGCGAAAGCTGGACTGGTCCCTCGAGGGTCCGGTCGGCGAGATCGACGAGAGTGGGACAGTGACGACGCCGGACCATCCGGCCAGAGGAAAGGTGAGGGTTGTGGTGGCGGGCGTCCTGGCGATGGTGGATCTGGAGGTGCTCCCCGGCGCGGGAGGTGTTCTGGACGACTTCGAATCCAGCCTCGACTGGAAGCTGACGACGTCCGGCGACGCCCTGGGCGTGGTGGCGACTGAGCCCGGTACCGTTCGAGGGGGGAAGCGGGCCCTCCGGTTGTCGTACGACTTCAGCCGCGGAGGCGGCACGCGGGCCGTCTACGCCGCGGCTCGGCGGGTCCTCGGCAGCGCGCTGGCCTGCCGGTTCTGGGTCTATGGCGATGGGAGCGGCGCATGGCTCCGGGTGCGTCTCCGCGACGCCAAAGGAATGAGCTACCTCCTCGACGCCTCGCGCTCGGTGGACTGGAAAGGCGAGTGGCGCGAGCTGCGCGTGCCGATCTCCGAGGACTACCCGACGCCCGTCACCCTGGAAGCGATCTACGTGGTGGAGACGGACCCGGCGCGCAAACGTGTTGGCACCCTGTGGATCGACGACCTGGACGTGGACACGGCACCCTAGCGGTGTCAGTCGGGTGCCAGGTCTCCCAGTCGATTCTGAACCAGCACAAGCCCTACCAACACTGCCGTCTCCGCCCGAAGGATGCGTGCTCCCAGCCCCATCGGCTCGGCGCCGGATTCGCGAATCGCCCTGCGCTCCAGGTCCGTCCACCCGCCTTCCGGTCCCACCAACAACACGACGGACGCCGCCTTCGTCGGCAGGGGCGTGCCGGTGGACCGCTCGTCAAGTACGAGCCGCGCTCCCGCCTCTCGCCACCAGGACCGCTCGAAGAGGGAGTGGAGAGAGGTGGGTTCTGTAAGTTCGGGAACAAGCCCGCGGCGGCACTGCCTGACGGCACGAATCACCTGCCCTGGCCAGGCGTGGGCCTTCTCGTGATCCAACCCGTCCGCCTGGATGGAACGCTCGGTCAGCACCGGACAGATCCGGCCGACGCCGAGTTCCGTCGCCTTCTGCATCACCGTGAGCATGCGCTGCCGCCCCAACACGGCACAGGCAAGCGTGAGCTCCAGTGTCGGCTCGGGCGAGAGGGGCATCGCCTCGAACACCTGCGCGCCGATCGTTTTCGGCGACGTCGTAACGAGTGAGGCACGAAACCAGGTGCCCGCGGCATCTTGAAGAGTGAAGGCCTCCCCCGGACGAACCTCCCGGCACCGAAGCGCGCCGGCGTTCGATGGGTCCAGGTCAAACTCCTCGCCGACAGCCAGGATGGCGGGATGGCGGATGGCGTGGCGAGGGTTCATGCTCGGTGATTCTGAGGTCGCGTAAGTTGCGGTGTGCCCCCGCTGTCGCTATCATGTTGTAACTTCGGGCGGGTGGGTCTGCGCGTATTCGCGACCAGGGAGAGTGCTATGCGATGCCTTAAATGCGGCGCCGCGCTCGTATCGGGCAGCAGATTCTGCAACACGTGTGGATCCGCCGTTGCGCCGCCTCCCGGCGGCGCTCTCGGCCATGCCGCCCGCCCGGTTGCCCCGGTCGGATCGGGCAGCGGCAAGCCCGTCTGGTTGCTCGCCACGATTCTCACCCTCGTCGCCGCTGGTGTGGTCGGTGCCGGGGTGATGATGGCCAAACGTCTGCGCCCTGCGGTGACCTCCGCCCAGCAGCCCGGCACGCCCACCGGCCCGGGCGTCCAGGCAGCCGGTGGGGTCGGGATGCCCAACGGGCCTGGAGTCACCGGCTCCACGGGAAGCACGCTTCCGCCCGGACCGAACACCGTCGGCTCGACCCAGAAGCCGGATGACGGGATGGCGCCTCCGCTCACCGTCAGTCAGAACTACGGTGGGCCACAGGGGCCCTCAGTGGTCACATCTCAGAGCGGGCCGTCCACCCCGATGGGCCCGAATCCCCTCGGCGCCACCGGCGGCAATGCCCCCCCGGCACCTCCCGTCACGGGCGGTACGCCTCCTCCCGCCCCTCGACCACCCGACAACGCCGACTTCGATCGGTACGTCCGCTGGCTTCGCTACGTGGAGACAGAGCGTTCCGGCCTGCGTGCGGAGGGCGAGACGGAGAGCTTCCGAGTTATCGATAGTTTCTACCAGACCATGCTCGGCCTCTCTGATCCGGATGCGAACGACATCCAGATGCAGCAGCAGTTCGACAATCGCATCCGGCAGAGCCTCCAGCGCACGGTTCAAGCCATCCGCATTTTCGGGAACAACATCTCCAGAACGAAGCCGCCGGTTCCCTCCGACTGCCGCGCCCTGGATGCTCACTACCTGCGGGCCGTGACGCTTGAAGCCGAACAGACGGCGGGCTTGCTCGACGCGCTGGCGAGAAAGGACATCGGCCGCGTGCGCAGCATCGGCAAGTCCGGCGTTGGCTCGATCGACACCAGCCTCGGGATGGCCAACCGAGAGTTGGAGAAGGTCTACCAGGGGCGCGGTCTCAACCAGCAGTTCCGGATCGAGACCGGTGGGAACTCGTCAATGCTTGGCGGAATGATCGGGCTCGGCGGCGTCCGCTAGTCCGCAAGGTTCCCGCACCACCTATGCGAAGACCCCTCCTCCGTCCTGCCCCGAAGCCCCCGGTTCGTGCCGTCCCCCGGCCGGCACGTCGGCTGGGGCGCAACCCACTCCTGGTGGCACCCTATCGCCAGCCGAGGGACGGAGTCGCGTGGCTTGGGGCGGTGATCGGCATCGGCGGGCTACTGGCGCTGGTTCTGCTCCTGCTCCCTGACCCGGAAGGCCGCACGTTGCTGACCGGCCTGCGCTTCAATCCCATCGACTTCCGCATCGAGCCCACCGGGATGAGATCCGGGACGCCTTTGCTGCGGTCATTCCGCACTCCGGAACCCGGCGTAGACGAACAAGGCGAAGGCGATCCGGCTCAGAGCGGCCAGCTAGCCACGACGGTCCGACCCCCGATGATCGCGGATGCCCCACCGGATGACAGCAAGGAAATCAGCCGCGACGAGCAAAGCCTCTCGGATCCGGTCGGCAGCCTCGCCGGGAAGGTGGACGTCACGGCCGGTCGGGTCGGCGTCGGAGTGGGAGTGGCGCCCGCCAAGTACGGGTTCCTGCGCTACGTGCGTTGGATGGATTCCATCGAGCACGAGCGGTCTCTGGTTCGCAAGGAGTTGCTCGCTCCCGGGTCGACGATCCTTGCGGGCGGCGGCCGACCGCTGGACACCGAGCAACTCTCCGCGAGGCTAGACCGCCTCCGGCGATTGTCCGTCAGCCTCAAGCCCCCCGTCCCCAGCGACTGCCTCGTGCTGGATGGCTATTACAGAGACTCTCTGGACCGGGAAGCCTCGATAGCGGCCGGCCTCGTATCCGCCGCCCAGCGTGGCGACGCCGCACAGCTCTATACGATGCGGATCAGGACGACGAGCGAGAGCGAGCCGGTCGAGCGCCGCACCGCCATGGAACTGGAGCGGCTGTGCCGCCGCTACAAGATCCGGCCTGGTTTCAACGCGAGACCCACCGAGCGAACGATCCTGAATCCGCTGATGGATCGGCTGCGGGTGGGCACCGTCGGCGGGCAACTTCCCGGAATTGGTGCGAACCTGGGTGGCTCCTCGGTAGTCCCACTTGATAGATAGCGGCGAGATATCCGGCCTCCGGGGGTCGCCGCCCGAGGAAACCGTCCGATGAAGTGTCCATTCTGCTCAGAGAGCATCCACCCAACAGCGAAGTTCTGCCCTAAGTGCGGACTGCCGCTGAAGGATGACACCACCGTCATGGGTGGCGCCTACGTTGCGGATGGCGGACGCCAGTCCCACGCCATGCTGATCGGCGGCGCGGCTTTACTGGTGCTGATCTCGCTCTTCATCGGATGGCTGAGCGGCCGGGCCTCGCAGGAGACCGCGACCGTGCCGCAACCGACTCCGCGCGTGGCCGCGACGAACTCGTCGATTGCATTCAATCCGGCCGGCCTGCCGCTGAACGGGGGGGCGCAGTTCGCCAGCGCGAACGGATACGCTCCGCCCACCCCGCCCTCCGTGAATTGGAATCCGTCGGTCCGGTGGGCGTGGACGCCTTCCGGACCGCCACCGGTCTACGTGCCGCAGCCGGAGCCGATGGCTCCCCCGACGATGGGGCAACTGCACGGGCTGATCACCCAGGTTCGCCGGGAACGCCGGCCGGGTGTGACGCGCACCACCGTCGTTCCTGATGCGCCCCCGCTGCCGGAAAACCTCGTTGCGATGGAGGAGGCCGCGCTTGCGGAGCCGCCGCGGCGATTGGGTGGGGGCGTCGAGGTGACGGATACCCCGGACGGTCCGTTCTATCGGCAGGCACCGCTTGAAGACGGCAACGGCCGCTACGTCTTTGATCCCACCCGGGGCGAGTACGTCCTCAACGCCGATCGCCCTGCACCACGACCCACCCGCCGTCCATCTGGCGGACAGCCGCAGACTCCGGTGACAGCCCCTGCCCGCAGCGGCACGGGAGGGTAACCGGTCGTGCCGGAGCCTGAAGGACCGGGGCTCCAGCCGGGATTGATCTGCATGTTGGGCAAACCTCATCCTTGTGGGTCCAGCACCTGGCTGCTCCTGCGGCTTGGGGCAGAGGCAGTCCTGCGCTGTGAAGGCTGTGGACGTGTCGTGCGGCTGACTCGTGAGGAAATGCATCGTCGCGTCCGCCAGGTATCGGTCGCCCCATCCGGCGGCGAGCCGTGATCGCCACGTTGACCATGCTGCCGGACCCGGTCGGGAGCGCGCACCGAACCGCCGCCACGATCGACCAAAGCCCATGCAATGGATGCGACGCGTGTGGGGATCGCTGCACGGCCGGCGTCCCCATGTCACACCCCGAGTACCTCAAGATCCGGGAATTCTTGGGTTCGCCGGAGGGGCGTGCGGTAGCCGAAGTCGAACTGCAAGACAAGCACCTCCCCTATCCCGGGACCGACGTCGAGGACGCGTTCTCCTACGAGGCGTGTCGATTCCGGGACGTGGAGGCCCGGCGCTGCAGCATCTACCCTGTCCGTCCGCTCGTCTGTCGACTCTTCGGCCACACCGAGTGGCTGCCATGCCCGATCGATGCCGTCCCCCATCGGCTGGCGGGTGCCGTCGAACTGATGCGGGCGTACGGAACGACCCCCTGGAAATCCTACGAAGAGTGGCTCGCCCAAGACGCTTCGGACATCGCCTCGCAGTCCTGACCTTGCTTTTCGCCGTCGTGCCGCTCTTCGGCGGGTGCGCGCCTTCGGAGACGCAACCGCCCGGAGCCGCGCTCAGCTTGCCTCGGGGCCCAGCGCCAATTCGTGTGAGCGAGGACCCCTGGGTATTGAGCACAGAGACCTGGGATTCGGACCATCGTGGTGCCTACCTCGGCAACGGGTTTTTGGGCGAGCGATTCCTCCAGAGCGGCGGGCTACTGACGGGAGCCGAGGTCCATTCCTATGCCTCGGGACACTACCAGAACGAGTCGATCGTGGCGA
>CAZSRZ010000140.1:0-12784 GCA_964609085.1 uncultured bacterium
GCCGGTTTGCCGCCATACTGGGCTTTGCCCGGCTTGCAGGCATGACAGCGCCGACGGAGGACACCCCCGAATTGAGCCGCCAGTGGCACAGGATCAAGCTGGCCCATGCACAGCGCCACAGGGAGTGAGCCCTTTGCGATCGCGCTGGCAGCCGTCCTGGCGACCGGCTACCTTGCCCAAAAGTACACGAACGAGGATGTGTTCCACTTCCTTGACCATGTAGGTGACGCCAGCATTGTTCACACCTTCGGTCACGGCAGAGGACCGGATTCCTGGCGAGACACGTTCTACATCACATTCTGGAAGAACGGGCTGTGGTACATCCTGTCCGAGACCAGCGCCGAGCGCAGCGACATGCCCGCGGCGGTGAAGGCGCAGCGCTGGAAATACATGCGCAGTCTGGAGAACCAGGGGAAGTTCGCGAAGCTGAATCTGGCGGTGTTCGTAGGATGCTTCACCGCGCAGAAGGGACGCACCCCTCACCTGGGAGATCCCTCGCCGCAGAACTGGGGTTCCCCGGCTGCAGGCGCCATCTGCCTGGGAGCGAAATGCGCCGTCGGATTTGGGAACACGATTTACGGGTCACCTGGGCGACCTGGCTACAGGAAGGGTGCCGAAGAGTGGGACCAGAATTTCTGGCAGCGATTGAATGAGGGCGCAAGCGTCGCAAGAGCGGCAGCAGACGCATCGGAACTCAAAGGACTCGACAGCACCCCTCTCAAGCCTGTGCTATACGGCGACACGGCACTTCGGATCGCCCCGGCTCGATGAGCCGAGATTGCGGAGAGACCAAGATGAGACTGATCTGGCTCACGATTACGGCTCTGGTGCTGATTACGTCGGCCGGGGCCCAGGAGCCCGATCCGCTCCTTCCTCCACTACCAGAAGCTCGTTACGCGCTTTCGCAGGCTCTTGCCGCCGGTGGGATCATTTCACCTGCTGCCGCCGTGCAGGCGCCCGCCGCATTTTGGAACTCGTCAGGGTGGACGGGGCGCGTCATGAGCTTCGAGCCAAGCGAGTACCTCGCGGGTGGTTCAATGGACTATGTGATAGAGATTTCCGATCCTCCCGACCACGCCGGCATTTATCACCTGAGGGCGAGCGACGGCTGGCTCCACGGTGCAGTCTACGACGAGGCGGAGAATCCCCCGGATCCTTCGCTCGACTCGCAGCAGTGCCTGACAACCGCTCAAGGATACCTGTCGACACATTATCCGGGGCTGATTGACGCCACCTGGTGCCTCAACAACTCGAGGAACTGGTCGGTTCAGAGTGGCTGGCAATACCGCTGGTCCAAGATCCTGGATCCCATCTCGGGCGCTGAGTCGGATGCAGGAGTGGTCGTGGAGGTTTCGAACAGGACGGGCAGGGTACTGAGTGCTTTCATTCACGGCTATGAGTTGACCGGCCCCACCGCCCCGCAGGTTACGCAAGCGCAGGCTGCTCAGATCGCGGCCCAGGTGACGCATGTGGATCCTGTTCAGTACCCCTTCCTCGAGGTCCGCCTGCAGATGGGCGAGGATGCGTTCGGCGTCCAGGTTCCGTGGTGGATGTTCTGCCAGGCAGTCCCGCTGCCGGATCCGGAAGAAGGCACCGAGGACGTGATCACGAGTGTGAACGGATTGACCGGTGAAGCCTTCTGCCCCTACGGGCTCGGGGCCCCGATGTCGAAAAAGCCGCGCAAGCCGGACCACCGCGCGGCTCGCAAAGGGACGCCGGTTCCCATCCGGCTGCGCATGAACGCAGGGAAGCCGTTCACCAGCGTCCTGCCGCCGGAGATGCGGCAGGGACGGCTCTGGATCCGCGCCGAGCTCCTCAAAGGGCTGGGAGCGAAGGTGAAGCGGGACGAAAAGACGCTCGAAGTGCGGTTCGACAAGGATGCGCCGCTCGGGGTCGCGGATCTCTCCGCCCGGCGGAAAGAAAACGGCTGGTGGGTCCCCCTCCGCGCGGTGGCCGCCCGGTGCGGCTGGAAGGTCCGGTGGGATGGGAGAGCCCGGCTGGCGACGATCAAGCCCGTGTAGCCCGTAAGAACAAACCTGGCCGTGGGCCTGCCCAATGGCGCCGGAGCCCGTTCGGAAAAACACAAGTTGACGCCGGACTCCCCCAACGCTACGCTTTCGTTGATCCAACCACCCATCTCGCAGGCACGCGCCAGGTTTCGGACTCGGGAGCTGGCCGGGTGAGGGCAGCGGAAACAGGTTCTACACGGTAATGTGAGGCAGGAGAACGTCAGCTTCCTAAGCTGGATGTCGTGGGTTCGAGCCCCATCTCCCGCTTCCTTGGCCGGAGGGCGAATAGGCAGGCAGCTTCGCACGCGCCCCACGGAGTTCCGATGTCACAGTGTGGCCCCAGAATCCGTCGGGGAATCGCTGGGGGACCCGCTGGAGGTGTGATGGACAAGGATCTGGTATCGCGCTTTCGAGACCGGTGGCACAGGGCTGCCGAGTTGGAAGCTGGTGAACGCCGGGTCACGACTGATCAGGAGCGATCCCGCCGGTTTGCCGCCATACTGGGCTTTGCCCGGCTTGCAGGCATGACAGCGCCGACAGAGGACACCCCCGAATTGAGCCGGCAGTGGCACAGGATCAAACTGGCCCATGCACAGCGCCACAGGGAGTGAGCCCTTTGCGATCGCGCTGGAGCCGTTGCGCAACTTCTCCATCTCGGCGAGGGCATCAGCCAGCTTCTCGCGCGTGGCGTGGAGCTCGGTCAGCAGGCCAGCATTCTCTTCGACCAGGCCCCGCAGACGAGCGTTCTCCTCGCGCAGCCGGGCCAACTCACCCGCCATGTCCAAGTTCTGCGTCTCTCCGGCCACACGAGAATCGTCGGCAGGTGAGGTCCGGAAGAATCCATGACTTTACCGGCCCGCCGGCAGGGCGGAAGGAGACCGCCTCATCACCGCCCAATCCTCCCGGAACAGGGTCGCCAGCCCGCCGGCAGGCTTCAGCTCGGCATCAGCCTGTCAGGCACGGAGCATGGCAAGCCAAAGCACTGTCGTTTGGAGCCCTCAGCCACCCTGAATCCCGCTCAGCACATCTCGTCCGGCGGCTCAAGCGGTGGATCACCGTGGCAGAGCACCTCCTGCAACCGGCCTCTGGCACGCTGGGCGCGCTTTCTGGAGTTCACAAGAGTGAGGCCGAGCCGGCAAGCGATGTAGGTGTGACCTTGCCCTGCGGCGAGCAGTGCCAGGATTGCACAGTCATCCCGATCGAGCAAACCCAATGCTGTCTGCAACCGGGAATCGTCGCATATTCTGTCTGCTACGGCCCTACCGTCCTGGGTTCCATCCGCAAACATCTCCAAAACCTGCAAACCCTGGGACGAAATCTCCCGACAGGCTACTCGCGATGCCTGGCGGGCCAGGTTTTGAAGGGCCCCTCTGAGCCCCACACTCAAGAAGTGAATTGGATGCACGCCACGATCAAACTCAAACCGCAGACAGAGTTGGTAGAGGATAATCACCGACTCCTGATCCAGATCTTCCCCTGTCATGCCGGGAATGGTGCGGCTGGCAGCCCACGCACGGATGCACGGCCTCATCAGGCAAGCAAGTGGCGCGATGTGACTGGCATCCTGATCTGCCTGGACTCGCTGAATGAGCTCATGGATGTGATCGGCCCGCCGATGGGCCGGGTAGGGCGATGTGGGCTGCTCCATCCGCTCGCCTCTCACCTTTGCCGACGACGAAACAGGGGATCTGCTCACTGAACCAACTCCGACCGCTTCAAAGCTGATGCTGGTCACCCATGTCGTCGTACCAACAGCTCAATCCCGCCTCCCGCATGAGTTGGCGAAAGGGCTGTCGGAATTCGCCCGTCCCCCAACGGGTCTGACAGGTGTGCAGAATGAACATGCTCAGGTTGACCCGCCAACCTGCAGCAGTCTTGTGAACCATTACGGCGCTCCGGAGTTGCGGCCGACGGCTGCCCCACTTCCCCGGAATGCGTTGCCCTGTGGATGCGGTGCGCCAGAAGACATATCGTTCAAACTGCCCCATGCCGTTGCGAGTGTACCAACGGGAATCACCATGGTCCCCATCCCATCGGACCTCTTCCGGGAGCAGGCGTCGGAGACATGCGGTAAGGGCGCCCAGGCTGGCCGGACGCTCACGTGGATCCCCAAGCCGCAGCATCGTTTGATAGTCTCGTGTCTCAACCGCTTGAACGAACCGGGCCGCCACGCGATACGGTTCAGTGAGAATCCAGTAAAGTACCAACACGGACAGAAGAGCCAATCCCACCACGCCGATTCGAATGAATTTGATACTGGTCTTCCGATCCAATCCACGCCGGGGTGAGGGCCTCTCGGCAGCTATCGGGTCAGGGTCAAGCTCGTAAACAGTGGGCATAAGGCAGGCCTTTCCCGCAGCGGACATGAGGCTCCAAGCTGTAATCCAAGCAGGAGCACCACAACCAGATTTGCGGACCAGAGGGCCAGGGTTTTGGACATGTTCATTCCTCGAGGGTCATCACCGGTCTCGGCGATCGGGTGTGTGATCCGGTCAGTACTGCCAGGTTGGCGTAGTGGCGGGGACGATGCTACGCTGCACGCGCCCGTCAAGCCGCAGAACAAGCACTATCATTGGTCCGGGTCCACGGGATTGTCGGGACGCCCGTCCGTGGAACGGATCGGTGAGCAGGGGCGTGTCATCTCCTCGACTGGCAACCACCTGGGAGAATGGGGGTGATCCGGATGTCGGTCCGGGGCGTTCCCCTCTCAGAAAGAACCCATGATAGGAGAAGATCCACCGCCCCCGTTCCCCTCCGATCTCCGCCGGTGTGCGGATATCGGACGGGCATTCCCACAGTGAGAATGCCCTGTGGAGATAGAGGATTGTGACGGCCCCGGGGGAGAGGGGGAGTCCCAGATCCGCCGCGGTGACCAAGCCACGGGCATCGGGATCTCCATAGTCATCCTGATACATCCGAAACCCCTGACCAAGCTGTTTCAGATGTGAGAGACAGATGGTCTCCCTGGCCTTCTCGCGAGCAGGTCCCGCCATGGCGTAGACGATGGCGGTTAACACCACAACGATGGCTGCAACCACCAGGGTCTCAATTAGCGTCAGACCGCGGCGGTGCGACGGCAGCGCACGGGTGTTCCCGGCGTCAATTGCCCTCACTGGCCCGTTCTCTCAGTGGCAACCGTAGCTCCGGAGCCTGAATCGCCATCGCATACAGGGCCTGCTCGGGTCTGGCAGCGGGATGCTGTTGGATGGCCAGCGCCCGCCCCTCCGGGCTCACAACCAGCCACCGGAGAGACCAGATTGGGTTGAGCCATGCGGCAATGCTCCCGTCCGCATCACCGATCACCGGCGCCTTTACTGACTCCTCTTTCCGGAATCGCTCCGATGAATCCTGGTCCAGGCCGGCGACGAGCACTAGCACCGGGCCCGTCGGGCTGGCACAGAGTTCCTCCCAGCGCATCACATCGCGCAGGATACACCCCTGGCAGGTGCCAATCCAGAGGAGAATAATCGGCCTACGGCTCTCCAGTTGAGGCTGCAATTGCTGCTGGAGCTTCGTTGGCAGGAGGCCGCCCATGGGCGGGTCCGCCACGCGGCTCTCTCTGAGCCTGGCATCCTGCGCATCCCCGAGTCCATACAACCAGTGATGGAACGGAGTCAGCAGCAACGGATCCATGGGCAAGACCTTGAGCAAGGCCCACAGGCTGACCCCCAGGGTGAGACAAAGGCATGGCAGCCTGAGGTTGGAGTTAACGTCCTTGCCAGTCTCTCGGCTCCCGTCCATAAATGCCTCGCCGGGGGTCGATCGTGGTACCGTACAGTCTGTACAATAAATGTCTGCATCTTCGGCTGATGTGACACCGGCAGTTCGCGGTTCAAGGGTCTCAGCATCTCCTGGGGCGGTTACCTGACCTGCCTCGTCATGTGCGACGCTGTGGGTCAACGGGACCAGCGACGTCTCTCATCGTCACCGTGTCGCTCGGATCAGCGGTGTCCGCGGTGCCGCCTGCGGCCCCAGGGGTCCCATGCCTTCAGCGCAAAGGCAGCCGAACCCGCCCGAGGGTCACCGCCCAACCGGCTGGCGCTGCGGCTGCCCGACGCGGCCCGTCGGACGATGTGGGGACCCGGCTCGTCACTGTCGCCATCCGCCCGAGAATCTCATGCAGAGGAATCCCTCCCCGATGAAACTGAACCTCAGCGCCGGGGGGATGGCCATGGCCCATGAGTTTCGCAAGTTGACTGACTACCTGCGCTCGCACGGCACCGATCACGTGCCGCATAGCCAGGTGCCGTTCCTCGCACATCTGATCGGCGTTTATCGTGACTTGCAAGAATGGGGTTGTGCCGAGCACGTCGTGCTGGCAGGCCTGTTCCATTCCATCTATGGAACCGAGTCCTTCCAGGGCTTCGCGCTGCCGCTCTCCCACCGGCCCGAGATCCGGGCGCTGATCGGCGAGCGTGCGGAGCACCTGGCATACGTGAACTGCATGCTCAGCCGGTCGTCGCTCGACTCCTCGGTGGCCGAGGGGGGGCCGCCGCGTGTGGTCAGCCGGACTGACGGAACTCCGCTGGCGCTGACCGAGGACGAGTTCACCGACCTGATTACCCTCCACTTGTGCGATCGCCTGGAGCAAGTTCATCGCACGGATAGCTGGGATTGGCGGCGGACAGCCTGGGAAAACATGGCCCGTCGCCTCGGCGGCATCGCGTTGGAGCGCTGGCATCGCGTCTACGACAACGCCCCCCCGCCCCAGGGACCGGAGTATGAGTACGTTGCTCCGGTGGGAGCGCGGAATTTGTCGGCATCACAACCGTGACTGAACCCCGCAATCGCACCCGAATTGCCCGCGCCGTCTCACGGCGCGAGATGCTGGCGGCCGCCGGAGGATTGGCTATGGGGAGTTCCCTGCCCACGGAGGCGTCAACCGGCGCGGACGTTCGCCCGGTCCGCGGCGAGGCCTATCGCAAGAAGCTGCTGCAATGCCTGGGCGGGCCCTGGCCTGACAGCGGTCCCCTGCGGCCGGTCGTGGAGAAATCGGAGGAGAAGGACGGCTACCGCCTGGAGCGCATCACCTACCTGGTGGAGCCATCCGAGCGCATCGCCGCCTACCTGCTGATCCCAGACGGTGTGGATGGCAGCCACCGGGCGCCGGGGGTGTGCATCTGGCACCAACACAACGGCGCTTACGATGTCGGCAAGGTGGAGCCCGCCGGCTTGAGGCAGGGCCCCATGCATCATACGGGCGTTGCTCTGGCCAGAGAGGGCTATGTGGTTCTTTGTCCGGACGCAGCCGGCTTCGGTGAGCGCAATAAGCGGGGCGGGCTGAACGGCCGCAACCTGGAGCACTACCTCTTCGCGATGTATGTCGTTCAGGGCAAGTGCCTGGCCTGGAAGAACATCCTCGACATGCGTCGGGCCGTCGACCTGCTCGCCGCCCGGCCCGAAGTCGATGCTGCGCGCCTGGGCTGCTACGGCCACTCGATGGGTTCGACGCACTCCTGGCTGGTGGGACCCTGGGAGCCCCGGCTGAAGGCGATTGTCGGGAATTGCTGCATGCCCACCTACGCGGCGATGGAGCGGACCGACCTCATCCACTGCTTCCCCAACTACATCCCCGGCTGGCGGCAGCATGGGGACATACCGGATATCGCCGGGTTGATCGCCCCCCGCGCGCTGCACCTGAACTTCGGCGAAACCGACGGCGGCAGCCCCATCGAAGAGGTGAAGACGGGGGTCGAGATCATCCGCCGTGCCTACAGCGCCCGCAAAGCGGAGCACCAGTTCAGCTACTACATTGAACCGGGTGCCGGCCACGTGTTGAGCGACGAGATGCTCGCACGCGTGAAGGCGCACTTCGCCCGCCATCTGCGCCGTGGCGCCGGCTGACCGGCCCCGGCAGTCGGGTATGGCAGCGAGTCCATGGGCTAGTTCGTCCATCCCGAGCCGACGGATCGTTCTCCCAGGCCGACCTCCAGGTAGTCCGACTCCAGAACTGCATCGACTACTTCCGCCGGATACTGGTCCAGTAGGTAGTCACGGGCAATCTTCAGGCCGGTCGCACGCAGGAAGCGGCCCCGGATGGGGGAGCATCCATTTTCCTCGAGAAGCTCCGAGCAGGCCAGTGCCTCATGGAGCGCATTCAGGGCTTGCTCGACCGCATCAGTCTTGTTCCGCTCTCCAAACGCGCGGAGGCGGCGCTCGATCTCGACCAGGTTGGTCCAGGAGCGGTTCAGACACTCGGCCGAAGGCCCCCTGCCGAGGACGTGGTCCGTCTCGAATTGGGTCAGGAGTTGGCGGAGTCGCTTGCCTGGCGAAGGGTTATCGCTAGCCAACTTGCCTTCCTCAACGAGCCCGGTTGGAAGGTGGACAACCGGTGTCATCCTCTCCGGCCCCTCCGCCGCGACGGGCACCGCGGCCAGTACCCCGGGATCGGTTCGGCGCACTTCCTCCGGACGTCCTTCGCTGGAGCGAATAACATGGGGTGGATGCCCGGACCGAGCCGGCGTCCTCGTTCGGGATCGTTTATGCCGACCGCCCGCATCACCATCCGATTGAAGCCCACCGTGCTCGACGCGCAGGGGGCGGTCGTTAAGACCGCCCTCCACAGCCTCGGTTTTGCCGGCGTCCAGGACGTCCACATGGGGAAGTACGTGGAGTTGGAACTCGCTGAGGGCTCCACGTCCGAACAGGTCGAGGCGATGTGCCGACAACTCCTCGCCAACCCCATCATCGAGCAATTCCACGTAGACCTGGCCGCGGAGGCCTGAGCGATGCCTCTTGCCGCGCCGCCGGACGCGCTGCGCTGGGCAGTAGTCGTCTTCCCGGGCACCAACTGCGAACTCGAGACGCAGCATGTTCTCGGTCACGTTCTCGGTCAGCAGGCGGACCTGGTGTGGCACGAGCAACTGGAATTGCGGCAGTACGACGCGCTGGTCTTGCCCGGAGGGTTCGCCCACGGTGACTATCTCCGGGCCGGTGCCGTCGCCCGCTTCAGCCCTGTGATGCGCGCCGTCCAGTCCTTCGCCGCGGCAGGGAAGCCGGTCCTCGGAATCTGCAACGGCTTTCAGGTGCTGCTCGAGGCGGGGCTGCTTCCGGGCGCCATGCTGCGTAACCGCCGGCAGCGATTTGTGTCGTCCTGGGTTCACGTGCGGGTTGAGACCGACGACTCCCTGTTCACGAGCGCGTGTCGACGTGGAGAGGTGCTGCGCCTCCCCATCGCGCATGGGGAGGGCTGCTACCACGCCGACCCGGAATCCCTGTCCGAGATGAACGCCGGTGGCCGGATCCTGTTCCGTTACTGCGACGCAGCCGGCCAGGTGACGCCTGCCGCCAATCCCAACGGCAGCGCTGAGAACATCGCCGGGATCCGCAATGCCGCAGGGAATGTCGCCGCGCTGATGCCGCATCCTGAGCGTGCCGCCGAGGCCGTTCTTGGCAGCCAGGACGGCCGCCGGATTTTCGAGAGCGTGATCAAGTCGCTCGCGGCCCGATCTCGCACCGACTCCTGATTGCGCCGCCGTTCCAACCCTTCGCACCTCCCATGATCGTCACCACCGAACTCCCCCCGCCCGCCTCGGACGAAGCGCTCTCGCCGGAGCAACTCCGTCAGGCGGCCTACGACTGGGGCCTCACACCATTCGAGTATGAGCGCATCCTGTCCGGGCTGGAGCGGCAGCCGACGCTGACCGAAATTGCCATGTTCTCGGTCGAATGGTGCGAGCATTGTGGCTACCCGAAGAGCAAGAACGTCCTCAGGATGCTGCCGAACTCCAGCGAGACTGTGAAGGTCCTGGTCGGTGCGGACAGCGGCGGTTTCTACCTGACGCCGGATGTGGCCGTCGTCATGAAGATCGAGAGCCACAACCACCCTTCGCAGGTGGAGCCCTATCAGGGTGCGGCGACCGGGGTGGGGGGGATCATCCGCGACATCTTCACCTGCGGCGCGCGACCTGTCGCTTCCGGGAATTCACTGCGCTTTGGCCGCCTGGAAGACCCGTACACCCGCTTCCTCCTGGATGGGGTCGTCCGCGGCATCGGTGGCTACGGTAATTCGGTGGGGGTGCCGACCGTCTGCGGAGAGGTTTCGTTCAACCCCGCTTATACCGGCAACTGCCTGGTCAATGCCCTCTGTGTGGGCGTTGCACCGGTCTCCAGCCTGCTCAGCAGCGCGGCCGTCGGCGTGGGCAACCCAGTGCTCTACGTCGGCAGCAGCACCGGCAGGGATGGCATCGGCGGGTGCAGTGTCCTGGCCAGCCATGAGTTTGGCGAGGGCGACGAGAAACGGCCCACGGTCCAGATTGGCGACCCGTTCACCGAGAAGCGGCTGATCGAGGCGTGCCTGGAGGTCGCGGCGACTGGCGCGGTGGTCGGTATGAAGGACATGGGCGCGGCCGGAGTCACCTGCACTACCAGCGAGATGGCGGCTGCCGGCGGCACGGGGATGCGCGTGGAGCTGCAGCAGATTCCTCGCCGCGAGAGCGGGATGCTTCCCTACGAGATCCTGATGAGCGAATCCCAGGAGCGGATGCTCCTCGTCGCCGAGCGGGGGCGAGAGGACGAGGTGATCGCCATTTTCCGACGCTGGGGCCTGAATGCCGTCGAAGTGGGCGCCGTCACCGGCGACGGGATGCTGACCGTGCTTGATGCAGGGCGGGTGGTCGCTTCTCTCCCCGCCGAGTTCCTGACCACGCCGCCTCGCTATGACTTGCCGGTGGAGGAACCCGCCTACCTCCGCGAGGCCTGGGCCTTCGATGCGGACACAGTGCCGCCACCCGCAGACTTCGGCGAGGCGTTGCTGCGGCTGCTCGCCTCCCCGAACCTGTGCTCCAAGCGGTGGGTGTTCGAGCAGTATGACTCTCACGTGCAGGCGAATACGGCGGCGGGGCCTGGCGGCGATGCCGCCGTCATCCGCGTTCGCGAGGCCGCGCCCCTCGGACTGGGGCTCACGATCGACGGCAACAGCCGGTGGGTCTATCTGGACCCCTACGAGGGGGCGCGTCTGTTGATCGCCGAGTCCGCGCGCAATCTGGCCTGCGTCGGGGCGGAGCCGAAGATCGTCACCGATGGCCTCAACTTTGGCAACCCGGATAAGCCCGATCGCTTCTACCAATTCCGTGAAGCCGTGCGTGGAATCGCCGACGCGTGCCGACAGTACGATCTTGCCGTCGTGAGCGGTAACGTTTCGTTCTACAATGAGTCACCGGAGGGGCCGATACATCCCACACCGATCATCGGTATGCTCGGCGTCGTGCCGGACGCCGCCCGGCCGGGGGGGATCGCCTTTGGGGTGGCTGGCGATGAGATCTGGTTGCTGGGAGATCACGCGCCTGCTGGCGCCCTTGCGGCCAGCGAATACCTCCATATGATGCACGGCCGGGAAGCGGGCCGGCCGGTGAAGCTGAACCTCGAGAAAGAACAGGCGCTCGTGGGCGTCGTGCGGGAGCTCGTCCGTGAGGGCATGGTCCAGTCCGCGCACGATTGCTCCGACGGAGGCTTGCTGGTAGCCGTGGCGGAAGGATGCATAGCCGGCGGCGTCGGCGCGGAGTTGGAGCACGTGCCGGCAGACGTGAACCTGCTCTTTGGCGAGGCGCCGGGTCGGGTCGTGGTGAGCGTGAGGAATGGGGCGGACGCGGTGCGCCGGCGAGTGCAAGCTGCCGGTGTGGCCATCCACCCCTTGGGGAAGGTCAATGGAGATCGGCTGCTTCTACCAGGAGCGATTGATCTAAGCGTGGCGGAGCTGGAGGCGACATGGCAGCGCACCATTCCGGCGGCGATGGAGCCCGGTTCGACAGCTTGATTCCTCCCGAGGCGCTAACAAGGGCCGATTGGGACCCTGATGCGGATCGGCCGCACGATGAGTGCGGCGTTTTCGGCGTCTTCGCCCCCGGCGACGAGGCCGCGCGCATCACCTACTTCGGGCTGTTCGCGCTCCAGCACCGCGGCCAGGAGAGCGCCGGCATCGCCGTGTCGGATGGCGATATCCTGCGGTGCCATAAGGAGATGGGCCTGGTCAACCAGGTATTCGACCGCGACGTCCTCGCCCGGCTCCCCGGCGGCATCGCCATCGGCCACACGCGCTACTCCACCACGGGCTCATCAGTCCTCTGCAATGCCCAACCGATCGCCGTACCGACACCCTACGGTGAGATCGCCGTCGCCCACAACGGCAACATCGTCAACACCGAGGCGCTGCGGGATCGCCTGGAAGGAGAGGGCGTTCGCTTCGAGTCCACCAACGACAGCGAGGTCATCGCCCGTTGCATCGCCAGCCTCCATCGCGGGGACATCGTCCGAGCGGTGCGCGAGACCATGGCGGAGGTGGAAGGCGCCTATTCCGTGGTGGTTCTGACCCGCGACCAGATCCTCGCTTTTCGCGATCCGAATGGGATTCGGCCGCTCTGCCTCGCGCAGTTGAATGGTCAGGGGTATGTGGTCTCCTCGGAGACATGCGCGCTGAACGTCATCGGCGCATCGTTCATCCGGGAGATCGATCCCGGAGAGCTGGTTGTGATCAGCGACCGCGGTCTGCAGGAATTCCCGCCACTGTTCCCGCAGCGCCCAGCCCTCTGCGTCTTCGAGTACATTTACTTCGGCCGCCCGGACAGCTTGCTCTACGGGCGATCGCTGCACGCCGCCCGCGTCCGCATGGGGCAAGAGCTGTTCCACGAGCATCCCGTGGATGCCCAGGTGGTGATCCCCGTGCCGGACACCGGCTTCCCCGCCGCGATCGGCTTCAGCCAGGCGAGCCGGGTGCCTCTCAATGAGGGGCTGATCAAGAACCGCTACATCGGTCGCACCTTCATCGAGCCGGACCAGCG
>CAZSRZ010000141.1:0-12443 GCA_964609085.1 uncultured bacterium
CTCGATGCCGGTTGCTGAGGCCGGCGGGACGCCAGCGTTCCCGGGGCCGCCTCCGGTGACGGACCCGCTCTGGCTGCGGTCTGCGCCCTGTTACCTCGTGAGATCGGGGTTGATACGCAGGCCGGGCGGCGTATTGCCATCCGCGTCGGTCAACTCCGCCAACAAGGTCCAGGACGCTCCCGGCCGCGCCAGCTTTACAATGATCGTGTTCCACCCCTGGCGCAATTTCAGCGTTGCCTTTTCCGGGGTCAGCGAACCGGTGGCGCGCTGGTAGACCTTCTCTCCGTTGACCCGCACCAGCACTCCACCTTCACTCTGCAACTCCAGAACGACGTCGGTCTCTGTGCTGGAGAACACCTGCGTGACAGCGAATGCCAGGCCCATCCCTTCACCGAGGGCGGCACTCATGTCCAGGCGGCTGCCGGCCGAGCGGACGATGGCCCACTTTCGGCCGTCATAGGTGCGGGTGGGATCCAGCTCCGCGTCCGGCGGGAGTGCCGTTTCGAGGCCCTTGGGCCCGGCCGGCCACGTTCCGATCACGCTCCAGTCCCGAAGGTAGGCATGTCCGACTGAGGTGCTGATCGGCACGGTCCAGGTGACCTCGGTGCCGGACAGGAACACCATTCGCCCGGCGATGCGGCGGCGGATGCTCAGCCCATCCTTCGCGGGCGTCACCAGGGCGGGCAAGGTGCGGCGCTCACCGGCACCCACGCTGATTCCAAGCGGCTCCACAGGCCCGATCCACCCGGGGGGAAGCTGCAGCTCCAACGCGCCTCTAACCGGCGTGCGGCTGCGGTTCTCCACCAAGATTTCGAACTGCATCGGTGCGCCGGGGCGGCTTCCTTCGCGCGCCGTGACACGGACATCAACCGGGATGAGCGCCCCGAGGACGATCTGGCGCACCTCGGGGTCCGTGGCGCGGTCAACGGCCGCCGTCGGCGCGGCGGCGAGAAGCTGCTCGGCGGCGATGATGAGCGGTTCGGAATCGACCGGCGTGACGATCGGAAGCGGTTCCTTCATCCGGTTGCGGAAGAAACCCAGCCGACGGAAGGGATGCAGCACGACCTGGACCTCCCTCGCCGCCTCGTCCGCCTTCAGCGCCGCCTCGATGCGCTGCGGCAACTCGCCCAGAGCGTTGTCATAGAGCGCCGCTTTGTTGGCCTGGTCCGCCCGCACTCGCGAGCGGCGGATTCTCTCCAGCGAGTTTCGCAGAGCCTCGACGCGGTCGAGTCCGACGGGGCTTGCCGGGACGGTCAGCACCAAAGCCTCGTCCTCGGTATCGGGGGTGAACCTCGGCTGCGGCACTCCGTTCTGGAATACCTCGTACTGCCGATCCTGCACGCCGCGGAATCGAACGTGGACGAGTTGGCGTTCCTGGGTCGGGTTGACCAGGGAGAACCGGATCTGGTCCGTCCGCGAGACATTCCGGGCGGTCACCACCGAACCGTAGCTGAGCACGCGCTGCGGACCAAACGCCAGCATCAGGTTGTTGGCCTCGGCGGGGACCAACGTCATCTCCAGCGTCTCGCCCGGGAGCCACTCGATGGGCTCTTTCAGCTGGAAGCTCAACCGACCGCCGGCGATGGTGGGCTTGCCCTCCAATGCCGTGCCGGCGCGCGAGACGAGCAGGGTGAGACTGTCCACGCTCACACCTTCGGCAACCGCCGTCTCGATGACGTTGATCAGGACGGGGCGACTATCCAGTTTCTTGAGCAACTTCAGCCGCAGGTTGGTCGCCGCGCTGACCTGGCTGCGCGAGTAGTCCATCCAGGCCCAGTAGCGCGTCCCAAAGCAGGGCGCGTGCAGGCCATCCCACGACGTGGGGACGCTAGGGGCGAGGGTGAGGCGTCCCGCGGGCTCGTCCGGCAGGAAGCCGGTGAGGGCCGTGAGGAGATTCCACGTGCCGAGCGTGCTGATGTGACCCCGCGGAAGCGTGCCCGTGCCTGCGGCGAGGGCTGTCTCTCGGACGCGGGAGACAAGCCGGAGCCCGGCGTCCGCACTACCCTGCGCGATTCCGAGTGCGCCGACGTACGTGAGCAGATGCCCGGTCCAGAGCCGGCCGGTCAGATCCGGGTCCGGCGATCCGTCTGTCCGCACCTCGTTGCCGACAACGCCGCCGCTCATGATCTCGAGCAGCGAATCGATCGAAGTCTCGGCGGCACTCTGGGGGAGCGTGGAACCCTGCGCAAGCGTAAACCCGGCCCAATCGCCGGCTAGTGCGCCGGCAAAGAGCGTGGTGGATCGCTGCCCCGTGGCCGGTTCCAGATCCCGCGAGAGATAGCGGCCGTTCCAGAGTTCGGTCATCAGCCCGGTGCGGGCCCGTCGCTGGCGCTCTCGGCACTCCTCCTCCGTCTTCTTGTCGAGCGAGACGCGGGCGAGGTTCTCTGCAGCACGGAGGGCGGCCAGGTAAAGGGTCGCGGTGTAGGAGAAGGTGCCATCCACCTGACGGTAGCTGAACGTGCTTCCCCCTTCGGGGATCCCATCGCCGTCGGTGTCGCGCGATTGGAGCCAGCCCAGCGCCCGGACGACGCCCGGGTAGGCTTCCGCCAGAGCGGCTGTGTCCCCGCTCGTCCGGAAGGCCCGCCCGACGGCAAGGATGTAGTTGCACGCCACGTCCGGCCAGCCGCCCGCCCCCGCCGGGCTGCCCACTTCTCCGAACCCCTCGTCCAGCGTGCCGAGCAGCCGGCGCGGTTCCCCGGTGGCACCGATCAGGCTGCCGAACCGGGCCAACTCGGAGCGCTCCAGCGCCGGGAAGAAGGCCGCGATGGCCGATCGTGTGAGGAGCCACTGATCCAAGGCTCCCAGGGCACCGCTCTCGCCTGGATTCTCCAGCGTCGTGAACCGGCCGTCCCTGGTAAGGATGCTGTTGGTGACCAGTGGGGCAAGGTCTTCCGCCAGGGAACGGCGGAGCCACGTCGGAATGCTGGATCGACCGATCAGGTCTAGCCAGGCGGAAGTGCCTGACGAAAGCGTGTCGCGGTACTGAGACAGGTACTTAGCCACGGCCCAGGCGTCCGGGAATTGCGTCGCATAGAAGTGCCCAAGGTCTTTGCCGTCCGCTGTTGGCAGGACCGGCAGGTACCATGCCAGGACGAACCGGACCGTCACACTTCCCCTGGCGGGAACCTTCACCGTCACGCCGACCACCCCGGCAGGATGGTAAACCCCCTCGCGACCGATTACGGCGGGTAGCTTTTGGGAGAACGCCTCGCCGGTGGTGAATGCCTTCCAGAAGTCCGAGCCGTCTCCGCGTGCGTTCCACGTGGGCAGCACAGCGACCGTGCCGCCCTCGGGCTCCGCGAGCAGCGCGTACTGGCCCTCGGCGGTGGCGGTCGGACCGGCGGCCGGACGAGACGAGGCGAAGAGCAGGCCCGACCCCTGGTCATCCTGGCGGGGGGTTTGGATGTTGCCGGTGCGATTGCGGAGCTCGCCTTCGGCGTTGCCTCCGCAGCCCAGAACATTCTCCCACGACAAGGCCACGGTCGAATCCACGGCTCCATCGGAAGGATTGGTCAGCGTCAACGAGAAGTCGGCGGCCGGGAGCGAGCTGTCCTTGAGATCGCCGGGCAGCAGCGGCGTGCCGGCCTTCAAGCCCACCTGCAGCGGGAGGGCGGGGTCTTCAAAAGCCAGCTCTGCTACGGGGAACGCGCCGGTGCTGCGAACGGACGCAACCGACGGAAGCTCATACTGCGAAGATCCGGCCAGCACGCGGGCGGTCGTCTTTCCTGCCGCCGTCGCGCGGACGGCAAAAAAACTGCCAGGCAGCCGGGGGATGGGTCGCAACCAGTTATTGTTTATTGTCGCGTTCCCGAAGGTGGCGTCGGGCCGCAGCTCCACCGTCCCGGCACCGATTCCGCCGAGGGGCACCGGTTGGGGGCCAGCCGGTGCCATGGCCGGTGGGGCGGCACCGCTACCTGCCGCCAACCCCAGCAACACGCCGCCGAGCGCCAACCGACACAGCGGCGCCGGCCACCCCAAAATACCCCCACGGCTGTTCGTCTTCATCGCTCGTCTCCCAACCCGGATCTGCTCCTTCGATTATCAACTATCGCCCTCTCCCCGGGTGGGCGGCCGGCCACGGATAGAAGGGGTGGGTCGGGTGAGCGAAAGGCCGAATACGGCGTATTGAGCATCGGATGATCGGAGGATCGGAGAATCCAGATGAAGGTCGTTCCCCAGAGGGCCGACAGCAATGTGAGCGGCGGGGAGCAGACAGACCGGACAGAGCCTGTCCTGCTCCGAATCCAGTACGGCGACGCGGGGTTTGAGCTTGCTCTCCGCATCCGGCGCCAGGTCTTCGTCGACGAACTGGGAGGCCCCCCTGGGGAGGAGCCGGACGAGCGGGACGCGGATGCCCGGCATGTGGTGCTGCGAGTCGGTGGCGGGGTGGTTGGCACGGGTCGCCTCCTCACTCCATCCCCAGGAGTGGGGCAGCTCAGCCGCATCGCCGTGCTGCCTGCCTGGCGCGGGCGCGGACTGGGGCGCAGGCTGGTGCGCGAACTTCTGGGGATGGCTGCGGAGGCGGGCCTACACCGGGTGATCCTCCATGCCCATGCGCCTGCGTTCCGCCTGTACGCTTCCGAGGGATTCATCGCGACGGGGGACGTGTTTCAGGAGGCCGGTCTGCCGCATGTCCGGATGGAACGGGACCTGTCGACAGGGGCGGAACACGGATGACTGCGGGGGAGCGTCTCCGAGTTGCCGTGCTGGGTGCCCGCGGCATCGGGCGGCACCACGCCCGCTGGCTCGCCTCCAGCGGCTGCGAGGTGACGACCATCCTCGGGACCACACCCGAGAGCACCCTCGCCGCCGCGGCAATCTTGCGCGACGACTTTGGATTTGCCGGCCGCACCTTCCACAGAATGGAAGACATGTTGAGGGCGGGCGGCTTTGATGCGGCCGTGGTCGCCTCCCCCGCTGAGTGCCATCTTGAGCATGCCGTCCAGCTACTGGAGCACGGATTTCATGTACTCTGCGAAAAGCCTCTGACCTGGAGCTGGGAGCGGCAGCCTGCGGAACTCACCGCGGATGGCGACAGGATAGCCGCGACGGCGGTCGCCTCTGGGTGCGTGTTCGCCCTCAATGCCCAGTACCCCGCCATCCTTCCCGGGCTTGAGGCGCTTTACCGCGCCCGGCACGGCCACCTGCCCGAGTGGAAGTCGCTCCGTTTCCGCATGGAGACCCGAGGCAGGGCCCGGAGCGGCCATGGGCTTGCGGAGGTGTGGGTGGACCTGGGTCCCCACCCGCTTGCCATGCTGGACGCTATCTGCCCTGGTGGCGTGGGCGACGGACAGGTGATCGACCTGTCCGGCTCGCAGCTTTGTCTGGAAATGCGCTGGAGCGGCATCGCAGGGCAGGTGGCCGGTGGGATCGAGTGCGCAAGAATTGTGGACGGCCCCATCCGACGGGAAGTGGAATGCGATGGATTCCGCGTGCGCTATGAAGGCGTCGCCCTCGACGGCGTGTTCAAGACGCGCCTCATCCCCGTGGATCCGGCGACCTCCGAGGAGGAACTTGGGTGGCTTGGTCCTGACCTGATGCAGGTCTCTATCCAGAGGTTCGTGGAGGCGGCGCGTCGAGGGGTACCGGATCAGGTACTCGTGGGGGCGGCGGCGGCCGCGAGGCAGCACCGAGCGCTGGTGGACGTGTGGTCCCAGTGCCGTGCCGGTTGGTCGGAGGCAGAGAAACCGTCGGGATAGACCGAGCGGTTTCATTCCGAACAGGAGTGGGTTGATGCGAGTTGCAGTGATCGGGTGCGGCGGGATCGGGCAACGACGCGCGGGAGCGGCTGCCAACGTGCCGGGCTACTCCGTCACCGTCGGTGTCGATCTCGTGGAGGAGAGCGCGCGGAAGTTTGGCGAGCGGTTCGGATGCGAGTGGGGAACGGACTGGGAGCAGGCGATCTCGCGACCGGACGTGGACCTGGTGGTGGTGGCAACGGCGAACAACGCGCACGCGCCTGTGAGCATCGCGGCGATGCGGGCGGGGAAGCACGTCATCTGCGAAAAGCCATTGGCGCGCAACCCGGCTGAGTGCGAGGAGATGGTCCGCACCGCGGCGAGCGAGGGAGTGTATCTGAAGACAGGCTTCAACCACCGCTTCAGCCACCAGACGTGGAAGGGGCACGAATTGCTCAGCGAGGGCGCGATCGGCGACATCATCTTCATGCGTGGCCGCACCGGGCACGGTCAGGGTGAAGCGCTCTCCAAGCGCTGGTTCGGGGATTTCGAGCTCTCCGGTGGCGGCACGTTCCTCGATAACGGCGTCCACCTCCTGGATCTGTCGCGGTGGTTCCTCGGCGGATTCGTCGAGGCGACAGGTTATGTCCACACCCACCTACCCGCCCTGGGCAAGTGCGAGGACAACGGGTTTGGGATCTACAAGACTGCGGACGGACGAATCTGCCAGTTGCAGAGCAGTTGGACGCAGTGGAAGGGCTACCTCTTCCTGGAGATCTTTGGGGAGAAGGGGGCGATCCTCATCAACTACGACGACGCGAGCTGCACCCTCGTCCGGCGAGGCGCGGAGACCACGGTCTACAGCTACGCGGGAGTGCCCGACCGCTCGTGGGAACGCGAGTACGAGGAGATGGCCGCGGCCGTGCGGGAAGGCCGGGAACCCCTGGCGAATGGCGACGATGGCTGGCAGGCCGTGAAGATGGCTTATGCGGTCTACGAATCCAGCCGGACGGGCCAGGCGGTCCGACTGTAGGAGAGCGGTACCGAACAGGTCCGCCCGAGCGGACGTCCTCGGTCCCCACGCACTCCGCGGTCACGAATCCGTTCTTGCGGCTCGGGGGTTTCCCTGCGCACGCGGCTCCAGCACCTCGCCGCGCGGAGCGGCGGGGTTGTGTGCGATGCTCGGGAGGCTGCTACCATGCAACCGGATGGGGCACTTGCGCCCAGCCGTGGGAGAGGAGGTGGAGGATGCGTGTGATCTTCAAGTGGATCGTTACGCTGAGCCTGGCAGGCGCATTGGGGATCGGTTCCACTCTGGCCGGGCAGGCAGGCCCACTCGACGGCATTCTGGGTAAAGGTGTCAAGCTTGCCGGCATCGGCTTCCTGGTGAAGCAGTTCGGGCCGGGCATCAACAAGGCGATCAACACCCTCCTGGCGCAGAAGGGCGTGCGCTACAGCGGCAAGACGAAAGTGGTGCCGATCCTGTCGCTCGGGAGCGGCGCGCATGTCGGAGCAGCCCAGGTTCAGGGTGAGGAGTCACAGGTCGACAAGGTCAAGTACGTCGTCCAGGCGGAGATCCCGCTCGGTCGCGTCCGCGGCAAGGCCCTGTTTCCGGTCAACAGCCTCACCCCAGGTAGGGCAACTTTCAAGCCCATCCAGGGCACCGGCGTGACCGCGATCATCGACTTCCGGATCTAGGAGACATCTCATGCATCGCTACCGGCTCGTTTGGCACTCGCTTCGGCATGCGGGCAAGATGCCCGCGCTCCCGGGATTCCGGAAACCGCTGATCGGCGGTCTGGCGGTCGCCGCCCTCATTGCCGGATTCCTGTCCCAGGGCGCTTTCCCCGTCCTCGCTGCGGATAGGGCGAAGGCCGGACCGGAAATGGAAGTCAAGGACGACTACTACCCCGACCTGAAGAAGAAAATCGTCCCCATCCTTACCTTCGGATCCAGCATCAACATCGGGGTCGCGCAGGTGCAGGGTGAGGAGAGTGACGTGGACCGCTGCAAGGCGGTCGCGCAGTTGGAGACGGACTACAAGGACGTGGCGCGGATCAAGATTCTCGTCCCGGTGCAGACCGGAGGCGGGAAGACGCTGGACCGCGTGCCTGGCGTGAGCGTCAGCGCCGTCGCGGACTACGCGATCAAGCGCTAGCCCGGTCTGGCGCAGTGTTCGGCACCTTGGCAGGATGCCGACCGACACGGGTATGAGATAGGGGAGAGCCCAGCCGGCGCTCTCCCCTATCTTGTGTCTGAGCTGCGCTTGCTCCAGGCGAAGGGGGCCGCGATGCCGCCATTCTCACTTCCATCCATCCTCTACTCGAATGGGGTCGGCCCCCTGGAAACGGCGTTTCGGAGCGCAACCATCTACCTGGTGATCCTCGGCGCGCTGCGCGTGATGGGGAAGCGACATGTCGCCCAACTCTCGATCATCGACTTCGTGCTCGTCCTGCTGGTGTCCAATGCGGTGCAGAACTCGATGGTCGGCAGCGACACTTCCCTCGGTGGCGGCCTCGTGGCGGCCGTCACCCTGCTGACCATCAACTACGCGCTGGGCCGATTGGTAGTGCGCTACGAGCGGCTGGGGACGTTTCTCGAAGGCGAACCCACGCTCCTGATACGGGACGGGAAGATCCTGGACAACCACCTGGCGCGGGAGGGAATTCGCCGCGCCGAGTTGGAAGCCGCCATCCGCTCGCACGGATACACGGACGAAACCGAGGTGAGGCAGGCGGTCCTGGAGATCGACGGGGCGATCAGCGTGCTCCCCTTTGGCCAGACCCCGCAGGAGCACCGGATCCCCCCGATTGTCCAGCGGGGCCAGCGACATCGCCGCGGGGGCCGCGCTGATCGAAACGACCAGCGCTAAGCGCGCAGATTGTAGAAAGCAGCCCGGCCCGGGTAGCGCGCCGATCCGCCCAGCTCTTCCTCGATGCGGAGGAGCCGGTTGTATTTCGCGGTCCGCTCCCCACGACAGGGGGCACCGGCCTTGATCTGACCGGCGTTCGTCGCCACGGCAATGTCGGCGATTGTCGTGTCCTCAGTTTCGCCGGATCGATGTGAGATCACGGCGGTAAACCCGGCCCGCTTCGCCATCTCAATCGCCGCCAGGGTTTCGGAGAGCGTCCCTATCTGGTTGACCTTGACGAGGATGGAGTTGCCAATCCCCTCCCGGATCCCTCTCGCCAGCCGATCCGTGTTCGTCACGAAGAGGTCGTCCCCAACGAGCTGCACCGTTTTGCCGAGCCGATCCGTGAGGAGCTTCCAGGTGTCCCAATCGTCCTCGGAGCAGCCGTCCTCCAGGGAGATAATGGGGTAGTCGGAACACCACTGATCCCACAGGTCGACCAGTTCCGGGCCAGTCAGACTCAGCCCTTCCAGGGGAAACACGTACTTCCCGTCCACATAGAGTTCAGTGACGGCGGCGTCGATCGCGAAGAAGACCTGCTCGCCGAGGCTGAAACCCGCGTTCACGACCGCCTCGGAGATGACCTTGAGAGCTATCTCATTCCCGCCGAACGCCGGAGCGAACCCGCCCTCGTCGCCTACGGTGGTCGCGAGTTTGAGACGGTGCAGCACCTTCTTCAAAGACTGGTAGATCTCCGCCGACCAGCGTAGCGCTTCCGACCAACTCTCGGCGCCCACCGGCATGACCATAAACTCCTGGAAATCCGTGCTGCCCTCCGCGTGCTTGCCGCCGTTGATGATGTTCATCATCGGCACGGGCAGATCGCGCGCACCGGCACCGCCCAGGTACTTCCAGAGGGGAATGCCCAGCGCCGCCGCCGCTGCTCTGGCCACCGCCAACGAGACGCCCAGGGTCGCGTTCGCGCCCAACCGGCTCTTACTGGGCGTCCCGTCCAGCTCGATCAAGAGTTCGTCGATGCCCGACTGATCCAGGGCGTCCGCGCCGGCGATGGAGGAGGCGATGGTCTCGTTGACGTTTCGGACTGCCTGCAGCACGCCCCTGCCGCCGTAGCGCTGCGGGTCGTCATCCCGGAGTTCCACGGCCTCGTACTTCCCCGTGGAGGCACCCGACGGGACGGCGGCCGATCCGACCACTCCGCTCTCCAGCATGACCTCCACCTCGATGGTGGGGTTGCCGCGGGAGTCCAGAATCTCCCGAGCGCGCACGTCCTCAATGACCGTTGACATGGGGGCTCGTCCTTCCAAAATAGGGTCGCCGGTGCTGCTGCGGGCCTCGGGCGGCTCCGGTCTGGCGGCCCGAAAGTATAGCACGCGGGGCTATGCCCGTTGCGTGAGGGCTGCCCGAAGCAAAGCGCACAGAACGGGGTCCCTTCTCCCCTCCGCCGCTTGCAGTGGGGACTGCCCGGTGGAGCGGGAAGGTGTTCGCGGGTCTGCTCCAGCCTGCAGCAGCAGTTCAACTATCTCCCGGCATCCGTTGTTGACGGCCAGCCCCAGCGGAGTGCTCCACGCGGTGTCGATCTCCACGGCCCCCGGATTCCACTCAAGGAGTTGCCGCACGGCATCTGCTGAATCCGTGGCCACTGCGGCGAAGAGGTCCGTCCGCGCGGCGTGAGGCAAGATCATGCGACGGATGGCATCATTCCCGAAGAAAGATGCCCACCCCCAGGGCGGGGAGTGATGCTCGGCGTCGCGGATGTTGGGGTCCGCCCCGCGGTCGAGCAGGAGTTGAACCACCTCGGGACGGCCCTCCCACGCCGACGCGACATGGAGCGGGGTCACACCGGTCACACCACCGAAGCGAGAGATGCGGTCGATCTCCGCCCCGCGGTCGAGGAGGTACTCGACTGCATCCAATCGCCCTCGGGCGGCTGCCCAATGAAGGGCGGTGCCGTTGTAGGGCTCGGCGTCGACGTTTGCGCCTCGCTCCAGCATGAACCCCAACATCGCGAGCTTCCCGTTACGGGAAGCGTAGGTGAGCGCCTCTCCCAGGATCTCCCCCGGGGTATCGGTGAGTGCGCAGGAGTGAAAACCCCGATGGGGGCGGTAAAACTCGCGGTTGCGTCCGGCCTCAGGCAGCAGGCTGCCGCCGGGACCAAAGAACCGCGCCGCGGCGTCTATGCTCCCCAACCCTGCGGCGACGCGGAGGTTGTCCGGGGCCACACCGGCCGTCGCCAGCACTGCGGCCGTCTCGGCGTACCCCCAGAAGAGCGCAAAGACGAGCGGCGTGCCTCCGTCGCCGTAGGCAGAGAGCGCCGGCGACCCTCCCGCCGCCAGGAGCTGACGAGCGAGCTCTGTGTGTCCGCCGTACGCAGCGCCGTGCAGCGGCGTCAGCCCGCGATTGCTGGGGGCGTTCGGATCTGCCCCGGCTGCCAGCAGGAGCGGGATGCACTTGAAAGCCCGAAACGAACCCGCAAGGTTGAGGAGAGTATGGCCATTCATGCCCTGCGCCCGAGAAAGGTGTCGGTGACTCCGGAGTAGCCGCAGCAGCGCCGGGGCGTCGTCCTTCTCAAGCGCCAGAAACGCAGCGCGGAACGGCTCGGCCCTGTCCGCCGGGGTGGACGCTACCTCGGCCACCCTGGCCGCGAACGATCCCCAATCCGGGCTGCCGTGCATCCGCGCGACCACGTCTCGCGCCTCCTCGATCGACGGCACATGGTTGACGCCGTACTGCGCAAGGGTCTCGACAATCGACGCCAGCCCCTGCTCTGCCAGCGATCGGAGCCCCGCCGCGCGTTCCTCGTAATAGCCGAGGTCTGACTGGAAGATCCGAGCCAGACCCGACGCGCCCGGCTGGAGATCCTCCAGGTGCCGCTTGAGGCGCGGCCAGGAGGGGAAGCCGTATTCCCGGGCGAGCACGAGCTGGCAGTCGGTCAGCCGGACCGAGCCTGGGTCTGCGGGGGTGACACTTGCCGCAGTGAGCCGCGCCCGCGATTCTGCGTCGCCGGCACGGAGCGATCGGTACAGGTCCCTCGCCTGCCCACGCAAGTGCCGCAGGTTGGGACGGGACGGTAGGAGGCGCAGAAGAGGAGCAGACACGGAGACCACCTTTCAGAGCTGCCCGGTGTCCGCATAACTCGGGCCGAAAGGTCGGTCGTCGGCGCGCTCGATCAGAGGGGAACCAGGTGGACTCGGTCCTTCCCGCGGACTGGCTGCGTCCTGGCACGCATCTCGAGATTATCGCCGCGGAGAAGTGACGTCAACCCCAGCCCCGGTGGACGCTGTGAGGGCGGTTGCGCCCAGGACTCCACCGCGGTAGAGTAAGGCCGAACGAGATACCCTACCCCCGTATCCACGGAGATCAAATGCTGCCCGAAGTTAAGCGAGACGCCACTCGCCGCATCAATCGGATCGCCGGCCAGGTCGGCGGCATCCAGAAGATGATCGACGAAGACCGCTACTGCGTGGACATCCTCAATCAGATCGCCGCCGTCCGCTCGGCCCTCGACCAGCTTGGCGTGCGCATGCTGACGGGGCACCTGGAGAGCTGCGTGCTTTCGGCTGACCAATGCCAGCATCACGACCTGCTGGAAGAGGTCCGGGTCTCGCTCTCGCGCTTCCTCCGGTAGCCCAAGCTCCGCAGATGACTCCCGTGGCGCGGGCCCGGGTTCGTTCAACGCAAAGGCGCAAGGACGCGAAGACGCAAGGAAGACGGTCCCGAGTCCCTCTGCGCCTCTGCGACTTGGCGTTAGATCAGTCGGACCGACATCAGGGGGCGTGAGGGGGCTGCCCGTTGACCGGGGCCCTGAACTATTCAACGCAAGGAAGGCAGCCCAGAGTCTCTTTGCGCCTTTGCGTCTTCGCGTCTTTGCGTTGAATCAGTCCGAACGACATGAG
>CAZSRZ010000142.1:0-12178 GCA_964609085.1 uncultured bacterium
CTGATGCCGGCGGGACGCCAGCGCTCCCAGGAGGCTGCTGATGCCGGCGGGACGCCAGCGCTCCCGGGAGGGCCCTGATGCCGGCGGGACGCCGGCGCTCCCGGGAGGGCCCTGATGCCGGCGGGACGCCAGCACTCCCGGGAGGGCCCCGATGCCCGAGGCGGGTCGGTGACCCAGGGGTTCGCGCTACCAGCCGCGGGTGATCTGGCTCCACGGCGGCATTCGGCTGACGGTGCGGGGATCCCGGCACTGACGTGCACGGCTCTGAGCCAGAGCGGGCCTGTCACCGGAGGCAATCCCCCGGGAACGTTGGCGTCTCGCCGGCCGCAGCAATCCCCGGGAACGCAGGCCTCGCCGGCCTCAGCAGCCGCCCCCGCACAGAGCCGAGCGCGTCAGCGCCGGGATGCAGCTTGTGCCGAAGTGGCCCTACCCCGAAGTCGGCGAGCGCGACCGTAACCACCGCGGGTGCGTGGTCGCAGGCGTCGCCGGTGCCGGCGGGACGCCACCGCTCCCGGGAGGGTGATCAGAGGTGTCGTCCGGTGCCGGCGGGACGCCAGCGCTCCCGGGAAGGCGCTCCCAGGGCTCCAGACCGTCAGCTTCCCGGGATGTCAGGCGAGGAGCTTTTGCACCACTGTCCCGGAGACGTCGGTCAGCCGGAAGTCGCGGCCCTGGAAACGGTAGGTGAGCCGAAGGTGGTCGATGCCCAGCAGGTGCAGCAGCGTTGCGTGGAGGTCGTGGACGTGGACGCGGTCCTCGGTCACGTTGTAACCGATTTCATCCGTGGCTCCGATGGTCGCGCCCGCCTTGAACCCGCCGCCGGCTGCCCACATGGTGAAAGCGTCGATATGGTGATCGCGGCCGGTGGTTTCGCGGGGCTCCCCCATCGGCGTCCGGCCGAACTCGCCGCCCCAGAGGACGATGGTATCTTCGAGGAGCCCCCGCTGTTTGAGGTCGCGGATCAGTGCCGCGCACGGGCGATCGACCTCGCGGCAGATGCGTGGGAAGTGCGTCTCCAGGTCCATGTTGGCGCCGCCGTGGTGATCCCAGTCAGTGTGAAAGAGCTGGACGAAACGCACACCCCGCTCCACCAACCGGCGAGCCAGCAGGCAGTTGCCTGCGAAGGAGGGCTTGCCGGGCTCCGCCCCGTACATCGCGAGGGTGGCCGGCGTCTCGCGGCTGATATCCATCAGCTCCGGGGCGCTGGACTGCATTCTATAGGCCATCTCATAGGCACCAATGCGGGTGGCAATCTCCGGATCGCCGACCACAGCCAGCCGCTTCCGGTTGAGGTCGCGCACGGCAGAGAAGAATTCGGCCTGCCGATCACCCTCGAATCCCGGTGGGCTCGCCAGGTCGACGATCGGCTGTGGGCCGGGGAGGAATGGGACTCCCTGGTGGCTGGTGGGCAGGAACCCGCTGCTCCAGAGCACTGCGCCTCCGCGCGGACCCCGGGGGCCGGACTGCAGCACCACGAAGCCGGGCAGGTCTCGCGATTCGCTGCCGAGCCCGTAGCTCAGCCAGGACCCCATCACCGGCCTGCCCGGCTGAGGTGAGCCGGACTGGATAAAGAGCTTTGCCGGGCCGTGGTTGAAGACATCCGTCGCCATCCCGCGGATGAACAGGAGGTCATCGGCGATCCCCGCGAGGTGAGGCAGCAGATCGCTGATATCCGCCCCGCTCCGGCCGTAGCGGGCGAAGGTGCGGGTGCTGCCCAGGAGTCTGGCGTCCGGCTTCAAGAACGCGAAGCGCTTGCCCTCCGTGAACGACTTTGGCGTCACCTGGCCGTGCAGTTCCCGCAGCTTGGGCTTGGGATCGAAAAGATCGAGCTGGCTTGGACCGCCGGCCATGTGGAGGAAGATGACGCGGCGCGCGCGCGGGGTATGGTGCGGCCGCAGCTCCGCCGGGCGCGGCGCGGCCAGCCCTTCGTCCTGCATCAGCGTGGCGAGGGCCATGCCGCCGAGCCCGATGCGGCAATCCCGCATGAAGTGGCGGCGCGTGACAGTCAGTCGACTCTCTTCGGATGGGTCCACGGAAGACACTTCCGCGCCCATCGCCGATTTCCCTCGGCGCAAAGGAGGCGCGACGGCAGAAGGAACCTGGGCTGGACGCCTGCAACCTTGCCCCGGGGCCGGCCGTCGCCCGCTCGGCCTCCGGGAGGACTTTTACAATGCCGTCTCCTCTATCCCGCCGCACCCTGCTGGGAGCCGGCGCCGCTTCGACCGCCTTCGCGCTCGCGCCCTCCACCGTGCTCGGCGCCAACGATCGCATCCGCATGGGAGTCATCGGATGCGGTGGGATGGGCACGGGCCACGTCGGCAGCCTCACCCGCCGGTCCACTGCCGACAACGTGCAGGTGGTGGCCGTCTCTGATGTCTACCAGCGGCGCGTCACCCGCGCCCGCGGCATCTCCGGCGGCGAGGGTTATCTCGACTACCGTCGGCTGCTGGAGCGGAAGGAGATCGACGCGGTGCTGATCGCCACCCCCGACCACTGGCATGGCCGGATCTCCATCGACGCCATGGACAGCGGCAAGCACGTCTATTGCGAAAAGCCGATGACCCATACCGTCGAGCAGGCGATCCAGCTCCGTGACGCGGTTCGCCGCACCGGCCGGGTTCTCCAGGTCGGACCCAATGCCACCGCCAGCGACTCCTGCTGGAAGGCGCATCAGGCGATCCGCGCCGGTCGCATCGGCAAAGTGACCTGGGCCCAGGGCAGCTACAACCGCAACGCCCGCGTCTGCCTCTTCAACGCCCACCAGAAGCCGGAGCCCGGTGCCGGCCCGGGGGCTTCCGGAGAGGACTTTGTCGACTGGGACATGTGGCTGGGCCACCGCTGGGGTCTGGCCCCCAGGATCCCATGGAACCCCGAACACTTCTTCCGATTTCGGAAGTACTGGCCCTACAACGGCGGCGTGGCGACGGATCTGCTCTACCACAAGCTCGCCCCGCTGTTGATCGCCGTAGCCGGCCCCAACGGCGAGTATCCCTCGCGGGTGAATGCAAATGGCGGGCTCTACGTCGAGAAGGATGGCCGGGACATCCCGGACGTCTTCATGATGACCGTGGATTACCCGACCGAGTGGTCGGCCTTCCTCATCAGCACGCTGACCAACGACACACAGATTCCGGATCGAATCTACGGCAAGCACGGGACGATGGATGTGGGCGGCGAGCCGCTCCTGACGGCCAACGGCGAGATGGCCGAGGAGTTCAAGGCAAGCAACGACGGCAAGACCGAAGTCCGCATTGCCGTGGAGAACCGACGCGACCTCGAAGGCAACTTCCTCGACGTGATCCGTGGCGTGGGCACGCTGGCCTGCAACGCGGAACTCGGGTGCGCGACCATGGTGGCGATCAAGATGGCGGTGGAATCCTACCGCCAGAAACGAACGCTGCTGTGGGACGCTCGCCGGGAGCGGGTGGTAACCGCCTGATTCCCCCGCCAACGCCTGCTCAGCCCAGGGACGCACCGTGAAGATCACCCGTCTTGAGACCATCCTCGTCCAGCCGCGCTGGCTGTTCCTGAAGATCCATACCGATGCCGGCATCGTCGGCTACGGAGAGCCCGTCGTCGAGGGCCGGGCGCACACGGTTCAACAGGCCGTCGCGGAGCTCGAGAACTACCTGGTCGGCCAGGATCCCCGCCGGATCGAGCACCACTGGCAGTCCATCTACCGTCACGGCTTCTACCGGGGTGGTCCAATCCTTACCTCGGCGCTCAGCGGCATCGAGCAGGCGCTGTGGGACATCCTCGGCAAGTCGCTGAATGCGCCGGTCTACCAACTCCTCGGCGGGGCGTGTCGCGACCGCATCCGGATGTACGCCCATGTCGGCGGGGCGACGGTGGAGGAGGCCGTCGCCACTGCCCAGGCTCGCGTTGCCGAGGGCTTCACGGCGCTGAAGACCGGCGTCGGCCAGGTCCCTGCCCGGCTGCTGGAATCTCCCGCCTTCATCGAGCGGTGCGCCGATCGCTTCCGCCGACTGCGGGAAGCGGTCGGCAGCGAGGTGGACATTGCCGTCGACTTTCACGGGCAGATCAGCCCGGCGCTGGCAATACAGCTCGCCCGTTCCCTCGAGCCGTACCGCCCGATGTTCATCGAGGAGCCGTGTCTGCCGGAGAACGTCGACGCCATGGTCACGGTCGCCCGTTCCACGTGCATCCCGATCGCCACCGGCGAACGCCTTTTCACGAAGTGGGGATTCCGAGAGGTGCTGGAGAAGCAGGCTGCCGTGATCCTGCAGCCCGATCTTTGCCATGCGGGCGGGATCAGCGAAGTGAAGAAGATTGCGGCAATGGCGGAGTGCTATTATGCGGGCGTCGCGCCGCACAACCCGCTGGGGCCAATCTCACTGGCGGCGTGTCTGCAGGTGGATGCGTGCATCCCAAATTTCGTCGTGCAGGAGCAGGTCTCACTTGGAGAGGGATACATCAAGCAACCGTTCCGCCTGGTGGACGGGTACATCGAGCTTCCCACCGGCCCCGGCCTCGGGATCGAGCTCGACGAGGAGGCGGTTGCAGCCAAGACAGGCCATTCCTGGAAGAGCCCGCGCCTCTACCACGAAGACGGCAGCGTTGCCGACTGGTAGGCCATCGCGGGGCGTGACGAAAGGGGCGGCCCGGCGTGGCGCTCAGCGTCTTTGATCTCTTCTCGATCGGGCTGGGCCCCTCCAGCTCGCACATGGTCGGCCCCATGCGCGCCGCGCGCCGCTTTGTCCTGGGTCTCCAGGCTGACGGGCTGCTCCACCTGGTCGTGGAAGTGACCGCGGAGCTGTACGGCTCCCTCGCGTTGACAGGGCTCGGTCACGGCACGGACCGCGCCATCCTACTGGGCCTGGAGGGCGCGGAGCCGGACAAGGTGGAGCCGGACTCCATCCCGGGACGGCTCCGTGACCTGCGGTCCGCAGGGGTGCTGCGCCTCCTGGGCAGGCACGATGTGGCATTCGACGAAGCGCAACACCTGCGCTTCCACCGCCGGGAGTCACTGGCCTATCACGCCAACGGCATGCGCTTTACGGCACGAGCTGGGGACGGTGCGGTGCTGTCGGCGCGGGTGTACTACTCCGTCGGCGGCGGATTCGTGGTCACCGAGGAGGAGGCCGAGGCCGGGACGATGCCCGAACCGGCCGGCGAGGTGCCCTACCCGTTCCATTCCGCTGAGGAGCTTCTGCGCCGGTGCAGCGAGGTCGGCGGCGGCATCAGCGATGTTGTGATGGCGAATGAGCAGGCGCGCCGTTCCGAAACCGAGGTCCGGCTTGGGCTGCGACGGATCTGGGAGGCGATGCAGGCCTGCGTTCGGGCCGGGTGCTCCCACGAGGGCGCACTGCCCGGCGGGCTCGGCGTGCTGCGTCGTGCTCCCGCGCTGCACCGGGAACTGACCTGCCGCCCGGAAGCCTCGCTGCGCGATCCGCTGACCGTCCTCGACTGGGTGAATCTCTATGCCCTCGCGGTGAATGAGGAGAACGCCGCCGGGGGGCGCGTGGTCACCGCCCCCACCAACGGGGCGGCAGGCATCATGCCGGCCGTGCTGCATTACTACGACCGCTTCTGCTCGGGGGCGGGTGACGAGGGCCTGCTGAGATTCTTCCTAACAGCCGGCGCAATGGGCATGCTGTTCAAGGAGAACGCGTCCATCTCGGGAGCCGAGGTCGGCTGCCAGGGGGAGGTGGGCGTGGCGTGCTCGATGGCCGCGGCGGGGTTGACGGAAGCCCTGGGCGGAAGCCCCGCCCAGGTGGAGAACGCCGCAGAAATCGCCATGGAGCACAACCTCGGGCTGACGTGCGACCCGGTCGGCGGCCTCGTGCAGATCCCATGTATCGAACGTAACGCCATGGGTGCCGTGAAGGCCATCAACGCCAGCCGCCTGGCGCTGCGCGGGGACGGGAGCCACCGAGTTTCCCTGGACACCGTGATCGCCACCATGCGGCAGACCGGGGCCGACATGCAGACGAAGTACAAGGAAACCTCCCAGGGAGGCCTCGCCGTGAATGTGATTGAGTGCTGAAGAAGCTGCGGGAGTTGACAACAGCCGCTCTTCAGCCCCATCTTTCAGTTGTCAACCGCAGGAAGGGAACCGAAATGCCGTCTCATCGCCGCCAACTCATGCTCGCCGCCGGAGCCGTTCTAGCCTCCGTCGCCCCTGCGCTTGCCCAGACGGGGAAGAAGCCGGCAGCGAAAGCCCCCGCCAAGCCCGCAGCGAAACCCCCCGCCAAGCCGGCCGTCGCCCCTGCCGCCGCCGCCATCGCCGCGGTTGAAAAAGCGGGAGGCCGCGTGATGCAGGTTGCGCAGAATGATGATCACCTGGAGGTCGCCTACCACCTGAGCGGGCCTAGCGTGAACGATGCCGCCCTCGCGCCTCTGAAGAATCTCAAGAAGGTTGTGCACCTGAACCTCGCTCGCACGGGCATCACCGACGCCGGGCTCAACCACATCAAGGGCCTGACTGAACTGACCGACCTGCACCTCGAAAACACCAAGATCGGGGACCAGGGCCTCGCGGCCGTCCGCGGGCTCTCGGCGCTCACCTACCTGAATCTCTACAACACGCAGGTCACTGACGCCGGACTGGACCACCTCGCGGGGTTGAAGAAGCTGAAGAAGCTCTACGTCTGGCAGACCAAGGTCACGGAAGCCGGCATCAAGAAGCTCAAGACGGCGTTGCCGCAGGTCGAGATCGTGACGGGCGTGGAGACTACCGCCCCGACCACTCCCCCCAAGTAAGCCCAGGGTTGGGCGCAGAAGCAGCCCGGGGCCGGCGCGGTTCGCCGACCCCGGGCTTCTTGCATGGCGGGCCTACGGCCGAAAGTAGCTGGCGCGGGGCGATCAGTCTGTCCCCTTCAGGCTGGCAATCGGCGTCAGCTCGTAGGCGACCCGGGCCAGGCCAGCGGAGACGACGGCATCGATCACCAGTGACGAGTCCTTGTAGCAGCCGGGCGACTCGTCGATCGGTACATTGCCGCCGGCATTCACCATCACGTTCAGCCGCTGCATCTGCTTGTTCACCCCCTGCTGGCTGAACTCGTTCCGCGCGGCTGTACGGGACAGCCGTCGGCCGCAGCCGTGGTTGACGCTGAACAGGCTCTTCTCCGCCCCGGGCAGGGCAAAGAGGATGTAGCTCTTGTCGCCCATGCTTCCAGGGATGAGGATCGGATGCCCCGTCTGCTCCCACCTCGTTCCTTCCAACAGCGCGTGGTCTGCCGGCAGGGCTCGCGTGGCACCCTTCCGGTGAATCCACGCGCTGGTGCCATCCGGCTGCGGTTCCAACTGCGCCAGGTTGTGACTGATCTCGTAGAACAGCTCCGGCTCCTTTCCGAATACCCGTCGAAATGCCCGCGACACCTGCTCCATGATGAGCAAGCGGTTGGCGATGGCGAAGTTCGCCCCCGCGTGAACCGCGTTCCGATAGCCGTTCCAATCCGGGTCGTCCGGTTCGAAGTAGACCGCCTCGGCGCTGACCTTGCGATCGCCCTTCCGACGCTCGCCAGACATCAGACGGCGCCGCCCGATGTCGATGAAGTGCGTCGCCAGCCCGTGCCCGAACCCGCGGCTGCCGGTGTGGATCATCACGACCAGCTTGCCGTTCTGGTCGTGCTGCAACTCAATGAAGTGGTTCCCCCCGCCGAGGCTGCCGAGTTGGCCCAGGCCCCGCCGCTTGGGGTGCGCAGGCAGTGACCAGGCGTCGTCGACCGGCAGGAAGTCCCGCTCGCTGTTGTCGCGGGTGTAGCCCATGGCCACGGCTCCTCCTCGGACGATCTCCTCGAAACGATCGGGGGTCACCTCATGGTTGCTGCCCTTGCCCACACCCATGCCGACCCGCTCCATCACCTCCTCGGAGAAGCGACGGCGCAGGCGATCGTCGAGACCTTGCTCCATGGCAACGTCCGAAAGCAGCACGGCCATGCCGCACCCAATGTCGTAGCCGACGGGCGCCTGGCACAAAGTGCCGCTGGTCGACATCACGCAGCCGACGGGCACCACGTAGCCGGAGTGGGCATCCGGGGTCAGCACGACCTCGCGCACGCCCGGAAACTCCGTCGCGGCCCTTGCCTGCTGAAAGACGGCATCCTCGCACTCCTCGAAGAGGCGCGGGTTCATGAAGATCTTCACCGGGACCTTCAGCCCTTGCGTCAGCAGGTAGTACCCCTCGTCCTCGACGTAGGTGCAGGCCTGCTTCAAACTCGATCCAAAACTGCTCATGATCTGTGACTCCCTGCGCCCGTCCGGTGCTGATCGGCGTCAGACGGGCCGTTCGTAAATCGAAATGTGATTGGTGCTCGCGGCGGTGAACGGACTGCCGTCCCAACCGCCCCAGCGATGCCGTAACCGGAGCCCCGCAATGCGGGCCATCAGGTCCAACTCGCCTGGCCACGCATACCGAACCTGAACCGGGTAGAGCCGGACACCGCGGTCCGTCACGTGGACGTGCTGACTGATGCACCGCTGCCCGATGGGATCGTGCCGGGTGAGGTCAAAGGACACCTCGTCCGTTTCCACGCGGGTGGCGTGGATGCACTGGCCACGGGCAAACCGGTTCAGGTCCGGCACGAACAACTCGAGCGCAAAGGTCCCGCCCGGCTCCAGCCGTGCCGCCACGCTCTGGAAACACCGCACCTGCGCGTCCTGAGTCAGCAACCCAAAGAAGGTGTTGAAGACCACGTAGACGAGACGGAACGGACCGGGCACATCCACCTCCCCGAAGTCGCTCACGTGGACCGCGATCTCCCGGCCGCCCGGACGGGAACGCAGCCGCGCAATCATTGCTGGTGAGGCGTCGATGCCCTGGATGGCAATCCCGCGCTCCGCCAGCGGGAGCGCCACGCGACCGGAACCGATGCCCAGCTCGAGCGCGGAACCGTCGCCGGCCAGGTCCGCAAGCGCCGCAATCATGCCCGGATCAACGTCGGCATACCAATCATCGTAGACGCCAGCAATCCGTTCACCGTAGGTCTGTGGGCCATATTCGTGCATCGTGGGTTCACCTCACCCGCCGACATCGGCGGATCGTTCGCGGGCAAAACGCAAGCAGCCCCGGTCCGCGGGGACCGGGGCTGCAACTCCTGGTGGATCGGCGCGCTGGTTTCGGCCTACCCGCCGGGCTCCCGGTCGACGATAGCGGCGATGCCGCCCAGGTGGGACGGCATAGCCTTGGGCATCGGGTTGTAGAGAGCCTGGTGGGTCATCGTCGTGGGGTTTCCGGCCAGGCGTGGGGCGCCCGCCGTCGTGAGGATACACAGGCGGTCCCTCCCCCGTCAACCGGCGAATGCTCTGGTGCTGTGGGGCGACGCCCAGTCCGGAGGGTGCCCCGCCGTGCGCGGGCGATGAAACAGACGGGGGTCGGTGCCGTGCAGAGGGCAGCCTGCCGGTGCTGCCGCCTGCAACTCTTGGGGGAGTGGCTTGTCTACTTTCAATGGACCCACCCTCATTCATTTCAAGTTAGAGCAGCGCGCGGATAATGGTCCGAGATTGTTGGGGAGAATTGGATGGTTTACAAGAGGATGCAAACGAGCCCGAATGCTGAGATCTACCGTCGGTGGGTTGTCCGGGCTTCGCTGCTCATTGCGATGCATGCGGTTGCACTCGGGTCGCCGCTCCTGGGGCAGACCGCCCCAGGGTTGGACTACCGGGCGATCCTCGTGGAGGAGTCTGGCGGCCAGTCGCGGTACCTTACCCTCACGCAGCAGGGGCCGAAGTACCGCCTCGCCGAACATCCGAAAGGGACGCCAACGATCGATTCCGTCGTCGAATGCTACGATGGGAATGCTGCCGGCCTGGTCTGGATCCACTCGCCGGGTCGTCGACTGGCCGGGCCGTCTCTTAGTAGCTGTCTCGCGGCGTTCAAGCGGGCCGTAGACAAGCTGGGCGCGGAAGAAGCCACCAGAGTTTACGGGATGCCGGGGGATGCGATGCTGACGCGGCCTCTGCCTGCCCTTGCCCCGCGCCTCACACTCCAACCCCGCGAGGAGGGAAGCGGCTGGATAGCCTCCGGAGCAGGCGTGGTCGCCGGACGCCCGGGTCGAGTGTTCCGCCAAATCCGCGAGGCTGGGGGGCGGACTGACGAGTGGCGGCAGACCCGTGATCGGGCCACTGGCCTGATCCTTGAGTACACGCTGCACGTCACGTTCAAGGACCAGGCAGCGCCGCCCCTTAGATCCGGATTTCGAGTCGTGAAACTCGAGGTCGCTCCTGCGTTGCCCGCGGGGTACTTCGCCCTTCCCGCCGGGACCACCGCCAGGATTCCGAAGATCTTCGCGGATGTGCCAACCCCCAAGGGCGTGATCCGGGAGGCGATGTCCGGCGTGGCGGCGGGGATCGGGGTTGATATCCGCGGAATGGAGCGGCGGGGAGTGCGCCCGTGATCCGCTTCCCGGCAGCCATGGCGACCTGGTTGTCAGGGTTTCTCCTGACAACCCCCCTCACTCTCTCGACCGCATGCCAGCGGGATGATCGCCCGGTGGACCCGGCAGCCATCGCCGAACTCGCCGGTCCCGCCACCGTGCGTGAGGAGAGCATCCCGCTTCGCAACCTGCTACCCCTTCTCCAACCCGGGGGATGGCGCCTGGAGTGTGATGATGGGCTGCGGCTGCGGCGCCTCACCCTCTTTGCTCGGAGCACCTCCCGGCAGGCGCTTCTGGCGGCGCTGGCTCGAGCGGTCCCGGCGAGCTGGGTGCGACTGGGACCGCGGGCCCTGAGGTTGCGGCAGACGCAGTCCGACCGGGAGAAGGAGCAGAGTTGGATCCGCGCTTCGCGGGACCGGAGCGATCGGGAGGCGGCGCTCTGCGACGCAGCGCTGTCGCGAGCGACCGAGCGTGCCTTGGGTGACCCTGCCGACGAGAGGGCGGTTACGGCACTGTTGCGCTTGATGAACGCTGATGAGCGAGAGCTGGCCTGGGAAGCTGCCCGCGAACCGCAGGGCATCATCGGCGCTTCAGACAACCGCCACGCCCGGGGAAACCTCGTCGGCGTCCGGCGGCTGGGCAACTTGCCGCCGGACGTCCAGGAGAGGGTGAGCCAGGCCGTGGGGGTCGGGGCAGACGGCCGGAGAGCCGAGTCCCTTCGCGACGCGGAGGTTGGGATCGTCGCCCAGAATGGGCGTCTCGGCCTGGGAGTCATCGACCCCGAACGGCGAGACGTCTGGATCTCCCCGGGAGACGCCATTGGCCGCGGCGGCATCCCCGGGGTGGATGGGAGCAACAACGTGCACCCGGAGGTCGCCGACGCGTTGGCCAGCCAATCCACACTCGTGATCCTTCGGCCCTTCCCGGCCGGCCTGAGACCATTGAAGTTTGATCGCACGCTGGAGCGCACGCTACTGCACGTCCTGCTGCGGTCGATCCACCAGCAGACCGGGATCGCAATTGTGAGTGATGACTACCTCCGGAGCCGGCAGATCATCTGGTCGTGGATGCTGACCGACCGGCCGGAGTACACGCTCCCCCAGGCGCTCCGACAAATCGGCGGTGCCTTCGCGCACCAGTTCACCTACCGCTCGGGAATCCTGGAGTGCCTGGGGCTCGTCCCCGGAAGGGATCGCCGCTGTGAACCGCCAGCCGAACTCTACCAGCGGTGCCGAGAGTTGGAAGCTGAGCGACGGGACCCCACATTGGCGGACTACCTCGCCGCCGCCGCGCTCGCACATCCGCAGTTCAATACGGTGCAGCTCCAGGGCCAGGGAATGACGGGGACTCACACCCGGTCCCTCTTCCAGATGCCGGATGATCTTCGCACCGCCCTGCGACTCTACGCCTCCCTGACGCCCGAGCAGCAAACGAAAGCCGTCACGCCCGGGCTTCTGGACTCCGAGATGACGCCGGAGCAGAGACGGCTCTTCGGCAGGCTGACGCTGCGCGGCTTGCCCCTGATGACGGTCACCGCGAGCACGCAGCCCCGGGGAAGCGCCCGCTTCGAGATCTCGCCCGGGCGATCGAGCGGGCTACAACGCTGGACGGCTACCGCGGTCCCCCGCACGCACGCCCCGGCCTGTCGGTGGACCCTAGAGACGAACACAGCCGCAGACGCCCCGCGCTGAGGGACGCCGGCTCGAACGAGCGGTCGTCCAGAGCACCCAGATGAGCCAGAACGACCCATCCCGCAGTCCACGCCCACGGGGGTGGCGACGCGTACCTGCGGGGCTGCTGGCGGCCACAGTGGCCGGCGGCTCGACGGTTCACGCGGCGGTCGG
>CAZSRZ010000143.1:0-12156 GCA_964609085.1 uncultured bacterium
ATCCTCGCCAGCAGCCGGGAAGGACTGGGGATCGCGGGCGAACGCACCTACCGGGTGCCATCCCTGTCGCTGCCGGATCCGCGAAGAGACACCACCCCCGAGAGCCTGAGCCAGTTCGAAGCAGTGCGGCTGTTCGTTGAACGAGCCGATCTGCAGCAGGCGGGGTTCACCGTCACCAACCACAACGCCCCGGCGCTGGCCTCGATCTGCCACCGGCTGGACGGCATCCCCCTGGCCATTGAGCTGGCGGCGGCGCGGGTACGCTCCATGTCGGTAGAGGAAGTCAACAACAAGCTCGACCAACGCTTCCGGCTCTTGACCGGGGGGAGCCGCACCGCCCTCCCCCGCCAGCAGACGCTGCGCTCGCTGATCGACTGGAGCTATGACCTGCTGAACGAGACCGAGAGGGCCCTCCTCTGCCGCCTCACGGTCTTTGCCGGCGGGTGGACCCTGGAGGCGGCGGAACAGGTCTGCGCGGGGGAACCGGTCGAGGGCTGGGAAGTGCTGGACCTGCTCACCGCGCTGGCGGACAAGAGCCTGGTGGTTTACCAAGAATCGAAGGGTGCAGCCCGGTATGGCCTCCTGGAGACGGTTCGGCAATACACGAGGGATCGGTTGCTGGAGGGCGGGGACGGAGCGCAATGGCGGGACCGACACCTGGCCTGCTTCCTGGCGCTGGCGGAAGCGGCTGAGCCGCAACTGCAAGGCGCGGACCAGCAGGAGTGGCTGGAGCGCCTGGAGGCGGAGCACGACAATCTGCGGGCGGCATTGGAGTGGTCGGCGGCGGGATACGGACATGGGGAATTGGGCCTGCGGCTAGCGGGCGCCATGGGGCGGTTCTGGGAGGTTCGCGGCTATTTAGTGGAGGGACGCGATTGGGTGGCAGCTTCACTGGCGGGCCGCGCCCTTCGCGCCAGGAGAGATCCGCGCAAAGGCGATTGGAGTCGCAGGTTTCCTGGAACACCTGCTAGGCGCAAGAGCTCAGGCGCGCGTACATCTCGAGCATGGGCTTGTTCTGCGCCGCGAACAGGGTGAGCCGAGCGGCATCGCAACTTCCCTGGTTCACCTTGGAGCCGCAGCGTTTGCCGAAAACGACTATGCAGCGGCTCGAGAGCTCTTTTCCGAGAGCCTGAACATTGCCCGAGAAATCGGCGACCGCCGAAGGGTCGCCGCTGTCCTTGGAAATCTCGGGCATGTTGCCAGGGTGGATGGTGATTACGTGTCTGCCACTGGCTTGTATGAAGAAGGGCTGGCAATTGAGCGGGAATTGAAGAACCCACTAGGAATTGCGTGGTCGTTATGCAGTCTCGGCGAGGTGGCGATCGCTTCAGGTGATCTTGTCGCCGCGCGTAGGCTACTCGAGGAGAGTCTGTCAGTGCGCCGCCAGTTGGGCCATCGGCTGGGCATCGCGTGGACTTCGGCGAGTCTGGGCGATCTCGCCTGGGAGGAGAGTGACCACACCTCCGCCCGCTCCTTTTACAGTGAAAGCCTGGCAGTTTGCACCGAGTTGGGGGACCGGCTGGGCATCCCGGCCCGGCTGGATCGTCTTGCGTCGGTCGCCGCTGCGCAGGGTGTGCCGGACAGGGCTGCTCGTCTCTGGGGCGCGGCGGAGCGGCTTCGGGAAGAAACCGGGTCGCCGCTGCCGGCCAATGAGCGCTCTCGGTATGATGTTCAGGTGGCCGCTGCCCGTTCCGCCGCCCAGAGCATACTCGGAGAGGACGGCGGCTTCACTGCCGCATGGGCAGAAGGTCGCAAAATGACTCTGGAGAAAGCTATTGAGCTGGCTCTGGAGGACCCGGATGCCTGACGCGCTCTCAGGCACAGTCACCTTCCTCTTCACCGACATCGCGGGTTCCACTCGCCTCTGGGATGAGCACGCCGGGGCGATGCGGGGAGCCCTGCGGCATCACGACGACCTGTCGCGGGCGTGCATCGAGGGTCACGGGGGCCGGGTCTTCAAGACGGTGGGCGACGCGTTCTGCGCCGTCTTTCCCGCACCGCGCGGGGCGATCGACGCGGTGCTTGCTTCCGAGCAGTGGCTTCCCGCCCCGTCCCTGGACACCCCCGACGGAACGCGCCCGCTGAAGGTCCGGGTGGCACTCCACATCGGCGCGGCGGACCAGCGGGAGAGCGCGACGGCGACTGGTTCGGCCCGTCGCCAAGCCGTGTCGCCCGGTTGCCGGCGATTGGACGCCGTCTCCACGCTCCCATTGAGCAGATGTGCTTCGACCAGGCTACTGGTTGTGTAGAATTCTCCGTGTGGATGCATCTGACTCCCCACGATCGGAGAAACTCGTATGCGAACAAAACTCACGGTGACGATCGCGGTTGCTGCCTTACTGGGTGGCATTTCGTTTGCCCGGACCCGCGCCGAGGCGGCCCGACCTTCATCCCTGCCATCGCGGGCGGCGCTGCGGCAGGCGCTGGTCGCTGCCCCGAACACCGGCGGTACCGCCGGAGGCTTGTTCGGCGGCTCGCGGATGTGGGCCGCGACGGTCAACCGGGCCGGCCAGGTGGTGACCTACGTCACCTCAACGGCAGAACCCACGGACGTGTGGCCCGGCAGCGAGGCCATCGCCAAAGCAAAGGCCTACACGGCCAATGCCTTCAGCCTGGACACCCTGGCGCTCTCGACAGCCATGCTGTACACGTTGACCCAACCGGGGCACTCGCTGAGTAGCCTGGGGCAATCAAACCCGTTCGATCCCGCTGCTCTCTCCTACGGAGCGCGCCAGGGTCAAGATCAGAAGGTCGCCGGCGGACTCATCTTCTTTGGGGGCGGCGTGCCGCTCTATAAGGATGGCAAGATCATCGGCGGCCTGGGGATCAGCGGCGACACCGCCTCGTGCGATCATGAGATCGCAAAGCGCGTCCGCGATCTGCTGGGGCTGAATCCCCCCGGCGGGCCGTTCGTAGATGACATCAGTTACACGGCGGTGGACGGCGCTTCGGTGTTTACACACCCATTGAGCCTCAACACCTTTCGCAACGGAGTCTTCATCGGTAACGTGGCTCCGGCCACCGGGTACTGACCCGGAACGGCGAGCGACCGGGAGATTTCTATTCCGGTCGCTCGCCAGACCGAGAAACTACCAGGTTGCCGCCCCGAGGATGCTCAGGAGTTCTTCCGGGAGCTGGGAGACCGGCTCGAAACTCAGATGTGCTGGGTAATCTCGGTATCGTGGCACAGCATCAGGGCGAAAGCGCGGCGGAACTGGGGCTGATCCAGGAGTGCCTGGCGATTATCCGGGAACTTAGCGGCCGGATGGCAATCGCCTACCGGCTGCATGGTATCGCCGCGCTGAATGCCGGAGAGGGAACGCCCCGGCACGCGGCCCGCCTCCGGGGCGCCGCCGACCGGTTGCGTGAGGAGATCGGCTCACCGCCGTCGCCGATAACCCGGGAAAAAACGATAGACGTCGCCTTGGAGAAACTCTGTGCCTGATCTCCCTACTGGCACCGTCACCTTTCTGTTCACGGACATCGAAGGATCCACGAAGCTCTGGGAGGAGCGTCCCGATGCCATGCGGGCGGTCCTCGCGCAGCACGACACATTGCTCCGGTCCTGCATCGAGAGCTACGGCGGGCACGTCTTCAAGACCATCGGCGATGCGTTTTGCGCCGTGTTTGGAGAGCCGGCAGGGGCGGTCATGGCGGCGATCGCGGCGCAGCAGTGGCTCTCCGCCCTTTCACTGCCCAGTGACGGCGGCGGGGCACCGCTAAAGGTCCGGATGGCGCTCCATTCGGGAGTGGCGGAAGAGCGCGACGGCGACTACTTCGGCCCGCCGCTCAACCGGGTCGCGCGGCTGCTGGCCATCGGGCACGGGGGGCAAGTGCTGCTGTCCCTCGCCTCATCCGAGTTGGTGCGCGACGACCTGACTTCGGGCGGTTCCCTCCAGGCGCTGGGCGAGCACCGGCTAAAGGACCTGGGTCGACCGGAGACGGTCTTCCAGTTACTTCACCCGGAGCTGGTTGCCGAGTTCCCGCCGCTCCGCTCGTTGGAGAGCATGCCGAACAACCTGCCGCAGCAGGTCACCAGTTTCGTCGGTCGGGACAAGGAACTGGCGGAGATCAAGTCGCTCTTGGAGAAGACCCGTCTGCTGACGCTGACCGGCTCGGGGGGCACGGGCAAGACCCGCCTCTCACTGCAGGTGGCGGCGGAGATGCTGGACGGAAGTGGAGATGGCGTCTGGTTGGTGGAGTTGGCTTCGCTCACGGATCCGGGATTAGTGCCCTCCACAGTGGCGGGGGCTCTTGGGCTGCGGGAAGAGCCGGGGAAGCCGATCCTGCAGACGCTGACCGAGTACCTGAAAGGCAAGCGTCTGCTCCTGCTGCTGGACAACTGCGAGCACCTGCTGGACGCCTGCGCGAAACTGGCGGATGCCGTGCTGCGCCAATGCCCGCAGGTCGTCATCCTGGCCAGCAGCCGGGAGGGACTGGGAATCGCCGGGGAGTTGACCTACCGCGTGCCTTCGCTCTCCCTCCCCGAGCCGAAAGTGCGTCAGACGGCGGAGAGCCTGACACATTACGAAGCCGTCCATCTCTTCATCGAGCGGGCGCAGTTCCACCAGCCCGCCTTCACCGTCACGAACCAGAACGCGCCGGCGCTAGCCTCGATCTGCCACCGGCTGGACGGCATCCCGCTGGCCATCGAACTGGCGGCGGCGCGGGTTCGAAACATGTCCGTGGAAGACATTAATGGCCGGCTCGACCAGCGGTTCCGACTACTGACCGGCGGGAGCAGAACGGCGCTGCCACGGCAGCAGACCCTCCGGTCATTGATCGACTGGAGCTATGACCTGCTGAACGAGAGCGAGAAGGCACTGCTGAGTCGGCTCTCCGTCTTCTCCGGTGGGTGGACGTTGGAAACGGCGGAGCAGATCTGCCCGGGGGCTCCCGTAGCGGACTGGGAAGTGCTGGATCTCCATGGTTCGCTGGCGGACAAGAGTCTGTTGGCTATTGACCCGGCGGGAACCACTTTCCGCTACCGTCTACTGGAAACGGTGCGACAATACTCGCGCGACCGCCTGCTGGAGAGCGGGGGCGGGGAGCAATGGCGGGACCGGCACCTGGCTTACTACCTGGCGCTGGCGGAAGAAGCGGGGCCGAAGCTGCAGGGAGCGGAGCAGACGGCGTGGTTCGAGCGCCTCGAGGCGGAGCACGACAACCTGCGGACGGCGCTGGAGTGGAGCGGCCACGACCCCGGGAGCGCGGAGGCGGGGCTCCGACTGGTCGCGGCGGTGTGGCGGTTCTGGTACGTGCGCGGACATCTGAGCGAGGGACGCGAGCGGCTGGCACAGGCGCTGGAAGCGGGCGGCAGCGACAGCTCCACAGCGCGGGCGAAGGCGCTGAATGGTGCGGGCGGTCTAGCCTGGACCCAGGGGGACTACGCGGTGGCACGAAGGCTCTTTGAGGAGAGCCTGGCGGTCTTCCGGGATCTGGGCGACCGGTGGGGCATGGCGGGGCCGTTGAACAACATGGGTCTGGTGGCACTGGAGCAGGGCGATTACTCGGTGGCGCGGGGTGTCTTTGGGGAGAGCCTGGCCATCTTGCGGGAACTGCGCGACCAGCGGGGCATGGCCCTCGCGTTGGGCAACCTGGGTATTGTCACCATGGAGCAGGGGGACTACGCGGGGGCGCGGGGGCTGCAGGAGGAGAGCCTGTCAATCTGCCGGGAATTGGGTGATCGGCGGGGCATCGCCGTGGCGCTGAACAACCTGGGCCTGGTGGCCTGGTCACAGGGCGATTACGTGGCGGCGCGGGGGCTGGATGAGGAGAGCCTGCTGCTCTTCCGGGAACTGGGCGAACGGCGGGGCATCGCCTACACGTTGGAGGCACTGGCCGCGCTGGCCGCCGCGGAGGGCACACCCCGGCGCGCGGCCCGCCTCTGGGGCGCGGCGGAACAGCTGCGCGAGGAGATCGGCTCAGCCTTACCACCGAACAACCTGAAGGAACGGGAGCAGCAGGTCGCCGCCTCCCGCGCCGCGCTTGCCGATGACATCGCCTTCGACGCCGCCTGGGAAGAAGGCCGCGCACTGACCCTGGATCAGGCAATGGACCTTGCCCTGGAGCAGCCCCATGCCTGAACTCCCCACCGGCACCGTCACCTTTCTCTTCACGGACGTCGAAGGATCCACGAAGCTCTGGGAGGAGCATCCCGATGCCATGAGGGCGGTCCTCGCGCAGCACGACACATTGCTCCGGTCCTGCATCGAGAGCTACGGCGGGCACGTCTTCAAGACCATCGGCGATGCGTTTTGCGCCGTGTTTGGAGAGCCGGCAGGGGCGGTCATGGCGGCGATCGCGGCGCAGCAGTGGCTCTCCGCCCTTTCACTGCCCAGTGACGGCGGCGGGGCACCGCTAAAGGTCCGGATGGCGCTCCATTCGGGAGTGGCGGAAGAGCGCGACGGCGACTACTTCGGCCCCGTGCTCAACCGAATTGCGAGGCTGCTCGCCCTGGCCCACGGCGGCCAGGTGCTCCTCTCGGAGGCGGCTCGGGCGCTGGTGCGGGACGGCCTGCCGCCTGCCGCAGTCCTCGAGCCGCTGGGAGAGCACCGTCTGAAAGACCTGGGCCGGCCGGAGTCGATCTTCCAGCTCTGTCATCCGGACCTACAGGCCGGCGTGCTGCTGCTCCGCTCGAGTTCCGGGGTCATCCGAAACCTGCCTCAGCAGCCGACCGCATTCGTCGGGCGCGAAGCCGAGGTGGAGGAGTGGAGCCGGGAGATCCGTAAGCGGTCCCATCGCCTCTTCACCCTGGTGGGTCTCGGTGGCGTCGGCAAGACCCGCGTGGCTGTGCGGTTGGGGGAGAGCCTTGCACAGGAATTCCCGGATGGAGTGTGGTGGTGCGGTCTGGAGGATGCCGCGGACGCTCACGACGCGGCTGAGCACCTGGCTCGCGCCCTGGGCGTCCCGCTCCAGCCGGAGCCGGCGGTGCTGGCGCAGGTGGTGCGGCACCTGCAGGGTCGTCAGGCGCTGCTGATCCTTGACAATGTCGAGCAGATCCGAGGCGGGCCCGGGCTATTGAAGACGCTGCTGGCCGAGAGCAGGCAACTGGTCTGCCTGGTCACCTCCCGCCGGACGTTGGAACTGCGTGGGGAGACGGTCCTCGAGTTGGCTCCGATGAACGTAGATGAGTCGGTCGCCCTGTTCCGCGAGCGAGCGTCGGAGCGCCGGCCGGACTTTGAGCTGGATTTGGAGAATGAGAAGGACGTAAGAGAGCTCTGCCGGCGCCTGGAGGGAGTGCCGCTGGCTATCGAGCTCGCGGCCGCTCGGGTCGGCGGGATGACCCCGCGCCAGATCCTCCAGCGTCTCACGGAGCGCTTCCGCCTACTGCAATCCCGCTCGGAGGAGATGAACGAACGGCAGCGCGCGCTGCGTGGGGCCATCGACTGGTCCTATGCGCTGCTCAACGAGGATGAGCGACTCGTCTTTGCCCAGCTTTCCGTGTTCGCAGGGGGGTTCACGCTGGAGGATGCAGAAGCCGTGTGCGAGGCTTTCGATGTCTTCGAGACCGTGATGAGCCTCCGCCAGCACTCCCTGTTCCGGGTGGAGCTCGTCCCTGGGGCGCAGGAGCAACACTTCCTGATGCTCGAAACGCTCAGAGAGTATGCGGCGGAGAAGCTCGCGCAGTTCCCGGACGGCGGGACCGCGGCGCACGGCCGGCACGCCGCGCACTACCTCTCCCTGGCGCGGGAGGGGCTCGCGAAACTGCGCACCCCGGACGAAGCCACAGCCTTCGAGCAGTTGGCGAGGAGCGAGTCCAACCTGCGAGCGGCTCTGGACTGGGTATCTCAGGCCGGCGAGGCGCTACTCGAGTGCGAGCTTGCAGCGGTCACCGGAGCGACGCTGCACCGGCGTGGTTTCCTGGCCCGCGCCACTGAGGTGGTGGAAGCCGGTCTTCGAAGGGCGCGCGGGATCCCGGGTGCGCCGCCGGCGATTCTGGCTCGTCTGCTGCTGGAACGGGCCGGCTTTCACTGCGACCACGGCGACCCCGGGGCCTGCGACGTCCTGGTGCGCGAGGCGATCCCACTGCTGGAGCGCGACGGCGACCGGCACGGCCTGGCACGGGCGGAGAATCTGCTCGGACAGGCGGCGATGGCCCGGGGGGATTACGACGAGGCGATCCTGCGCTTTGGGCGCGCTTGCGAAGCCTTCGAACTGGTGGGCGACCGCATCGGGATCGCCATAGCCCTAAACAACCGCGGGTTGATGGAGCGCGGCCGCACAGGCGACACCCCGGACACCCTGGACCGCCAGCGACAGCTCGCAGACTCGCTCCTCCAGCAGTCCCTCGCGCTTCGCCGCGAACTGGGAGACCTGCGAGGAATCGCTGAAACGCTCACGAACCTGGGTGTGCTCGCGTTCGAACGCGAGCAGTTTCCCCAGGCGTGGGACTTCTATCGAGAAGCACTCAGCTACGAGCAGCGAATCGGCAACTTCCAGGGGGTGGGGGCCGCTCTTGCCAACCTGGGGGAGGTCGCCGGTCGGCTCGGTGAGGCGGAGCGCGGTGCCATTCTGCTGACTGTCGCCGAGCGCACTGTTGTCGACGTCGGCTCGCCGCTCGTCGAACCCGTGTCCGCCATGCTCGATGAGGCGGCCCAGGGCGCCGGCTGGACAGCCGCCGAATTGGCCAGCCGTCGCGCCTGGGCTCGCTCCGGTTCGCTCCACGACTCCTGGGACGCCGTGATCACCGAGCCGGGTCAGAACGGTCGTCGATGACACCTCCGCCGCGCGGCGGCACCGGATAGCTGGCCGCCGCCGCAGTGTCGACAGACGACTCCCAGCGGGCGAGTCCGCGAGTTCTGTGCAGGATTTCACACCCCAATGGCGTGGCGGTGGTGTCAGAGCGCGACGACCGGCAGGTGCTCGCGCCCGGCGCGCAGAAGTTGCTGGACCAGCAGGCGCGCCAGCACCGGTGCCGCTCCGGGCCGACCTGGGCGCCGTTCAGGCTCACGGGAACTGGGGAAAACATGCTGCGACATCTGGGGGTTGCGTCGGTGCCCCTGCCACTGGATGCCGGTCGCGCTGGTGCGCGATTGGACATGACCATGCGCCGTGCATCGAGGGGGGTAACGCCAATCTTTCGGGTCCTGACGTTCGCCCTGCTGTTGATCGTTCTCGCCGGCGCCGGGGTTTCCGCTCAGGATGTGCCGGCCGTCCCCGACGACATCAAGGCGATGCTGGCGCGGGCCCGCGAGCAGATGCAGACATTTCAGCTCGAGGCGGCGACCGCGGAGTATGGCAAGGCGCTCGCCGCCGCTCGCGAACGCATGCTCCCGGCACCGGAGTCGGATGCCCTCAGGGGGCTGGCGCTCGTCCAGGCTTCCCGCCTGAACCATCGCGGCGCGCTCCAACTGAATCAGCAAGCGCTCGCGATCGCGGAGAGGCTGGGGGACAAGCGCCGGATTGCGGGTGCCCTGAACAACATAGCCATCAACTACTCCGACCTCAAGGATCCGGCGAACGCGATCGAGTTCGGTCAGCGCGCCCTGGCGATCCGAACGGAGCTTGGGGATCGGGCCGGCATGGCATCCGCAATGACGAACATCGCTGTCGCGATGCAAGGCGTCGGTCGCTTCGATGAAGCGCTCGAACTGCTCGCCAAAGCCGCTCCCATGCACCGTGAGGCCGGAAACCGGCGCTTCGAGGCGAACGCCCTCACTGCGATGGCGTCAATCCTCAAGGCAAAGGGTGATGAAGAAAAGTCCCTTGCCCTCATGCTGCAAGTGCTGGCGTTGCGTCGCGAGATCAAGGACCGAGTCGGCGAAGCCATCCAACTCTTCAACCTGGGCAGCACGTACCATTTCGCGGGACAGTTCGACCGTGCCCAAGAATGCTTCGAGGGTGCCCTCGCGCTGAACCGGGCGTTGGCCGATACCGTGAGCGAAGCGCGGACCATCGGCGCGCTGGGCTCGCTCTATGAAGACATGGGTCTGGTGGATCGCGCCCGGGAGAGCCTACAGCAGAGCCTCGCGCTTATGAAACGCGTTGGGAACCGCCGCACGATATTCCAGGCATTGATACTGCTTGGCGAGCATTTCAAGAACACGGGTGAGTTCCAGAAGGCGATGGAAGCCTACCAGGAGGCGTTGCCGATCGCGAAGTTGGAAATGGACGATGCCCTGGAGTCAGCGGCATTCGAGAAGCTCTGCAGCTTCTATCTCGACGTTGGCCAGCCGTTGACGGGTCTCGAATTTGCGCGCCGGGCACTCGACCTCGCCGTGCGCTCGGGAGACCGGTCTCGCGAGGCCGCCGCCCTGACCGCAGTCGGCGTCGCGCTGAGCGATCTCCGCCGGTACGAGCCGGCCCTTCGCACGCACATCCGAGTTCGCCAGCTCGCCCGGGAAATCGGCGAAGGCGCACTGGAAGCCGCTGCGATCACTAACAGTGGGAACGCCAGCCTGCATCTTGGCAAGCGCCGCGAAGCCATGGAGTTCTTCAAGGAGGCGTTGCAGCTCCACCGCGCCCGCGGACTGCGAGTTTATGAAGCAAACACCCTTCTCAGCCTTGGCAGCCTCCACCTCCTGATGCGCAACCTCCCGGACGCCCGGGAGACCTACCGGGCTGCGCTTTCCATCTACCGCGAGTTGGGCTATCGGGACCAGGTGTCCGGAACTCTCGCGGGGCTCGCGCACGTGCTCATCGAAGAGAAGCGCTACGACGAGGCTGAACCCTTGCTTTCTGAGGCGACGAACCTCCTCGAGCGACTTCGCGGCGGCCTCGCAAGCCTGACCGGGGCGAAGTCCGCCTACCTCGGCACGAATCTCAGGGTCTATGATGACTATGCCCGGCTGGCGCTCCTGAAGGGACGGCGCCGGCAGGCGTTCGAACTTGCGCAGAAGACAAAGGCTCGGTCTTTGCTGGATTTCGTGGAGGCCGGCCGGATCGACCTCTCCTCCTCCCTGACTGCGGAGGAGCGAGCGAAGGAGAAGGATCTCCGCGCCCGCGTCGATCGGATCAACTCCGACATGATCCGCGAGGGCGTGAGGAACCAGGTCGGTTCGAAGGAGCGCTATGCCGCGCTCGAAGTTACGCTGGCGAGAGCGGAGATCGAACTCGAGACGTTTACAAACTCGCTCTACGTGCGCTATCCGGAACTCGCGAACCGGCGAGTCGCCCGCACCGCCACGCTGCCCGAGGTCGCCCGCGCGCTACCGCCCGACACCGCCCTCATCGAGTACACGTTCGTCGCACAGGACAATCTCGCCATCTACGTCGTTCGGGGTAGCGTGAAAGAGAGCGAGGCGTTGCGTGTGGTCTCCGTGAAGACCGCGTACAACGCCATGATCCAGCCGATCATCGATTTTCGTGAACGCTGTGGCGATCCTCGAAAGTCGGTCGATGCCCGAGCGGTCGAGCTGTACAACCTCCTAATCAAGCCGCTCGAGCCCCATCTGAAGGGTGTCCGGCGGCTGGTCATCTGCCCGTACCGCGTCATGTGGGAGGCGCCGTTCCAGGTGATGCTTTCGCCGAAAGGCCGCCTCGGAGAGCGGTTCGAAATTGCCTACGCGCACTCCGCCACCGCCGCCATCCTGGCGCGCGCTTCTCCGGGTGCCACCCGTCCGAAAGGCGAGGTTCTCATCGTTGCAAACCCAGACTTCGGCTCCTCGTCGCGGTTCGGCGATCTGCACGAGTTGCCCGGACAGCGCCCGATCGATCGACCCTCGCGGCCGCTGGACGCCCCCTCGCGCCCGCTGGTTGCCCCGTCCCGGGAATTCGAGAGCATCTCCCGAAACGGCAAGATCATATCCTTGCCGGGCACGAAGCGAGAGGCGCAAGCCATACGGCGCGCCTACCCGGGCGCAACCGTGCTGGACGGAGTGCGCGCTCAGGAGAGCCTCGCCCGCCCGAAGATGGGTCAGTACCGGGTCGTGCACTTTGCGACCCATGGTTTTTTCAACGACACTTCGCCGATGATGTCGAGCATCGTCCTCGCCCAGCCCGAGAAGGGGAGCGCGGACGATGGGTTCCTTACCGCCCGAGAGATCTTTGAGCTCAAGCTGAACTCCGAGATGATCGTGCTTAGCGCCTGCAACACGGCCCGGGGAACTCAAGGGAGTGGAGACGGCCTGATCGGCCTGACCTGGGCGCTCTTCGTGGCGGGGTGTCCGACGCAGGTGGTGAGCCAGTGGGCGGTGGACGACGCGAGCACTGCGC
>CAZSRZ010000144.1:0-11527 GCA_964609085.1 uncultured bacterium
AAGTGACCACGCGGGAGGCCCTGATCCGGACCCGGCACCACGAGAGGGCCTAGCCTTCGCGATCCTGCCCAGGAGGACCCGCCCTTCGGGCCGAGGAACTGAACCATCGCTCCCCGGGGAAGGCTACGGGGTGGCCGCTAACCAGTTACGCCGAGATGGTGGTGCGATGGGCGTCGGCCGATCCGGGCTAATACGGCTGGTTGGGCGTCAAGAGAAAGCCCGCTGCCTGGCCGTTGAGAGTGCCGAAGCCGCAAATCTGGCCCTTGTTGTTGATGCCGGTTGCCCGCTGCAGGACCCAGCCTGATCCCGGAGGGACTAGCGTGTTAAGATCCGTCCACTTGTAGTTACGCCACACGTAGGCCCTGGTTTCGGTGCCGACGTCTTCGGGAATGCGTCCGACAATCTCGCAGCGTTCATTCACGGCAGCAGCGCCATCACGTCGGAACTCCTGATCGAAGAGGCGCAAGTTCAGTTTGACGAAATGGTCCTGATACCAGTACCCGAGGTCGGTATCTGAGGCGCCGACGATCTGCCCCCAATTGTTGAGGGCACGGGCAATCCCCGGTCCCAGGCGCTGCACCGGCCCGGACGGCAGTGGGAAGACATAGGCGCTTGTCAGCGTGGTCGCTTCCTCGATCTCGCCGCAAAGCTCCCCTCTGTCGTTGATATCGAAGGCCCAGCTACCGTAGGAAGGCGCGCCACTCGTCACCGCTGAATGCAGGTCGAGCGGCCCTGGCCACACCAGAACGTGGCTGATTGGGTTGCCTGGGCTGCCCATAATGCAGTCTCCGACGATCATGCCGCCGGCGTTGATGGATCTCGCCCCGGAGGGGTAGCCTGGCGAGGACATTTCCACGAGATCGTGATGGGGGACGTCGACCACGGTGAATGCGTTGACGATCTGCCCCGCGGTTCCGACGATGGACCCCAGCCGATTGATGCCCAGGGCAGTCGATCCCTTGCCGTTGGCGATCGTCCCGAGCCCGCGGAACCCGTCGGTCACCGTGAACGAGAACGCTTGCGGTACGAGGAGACCCTCGCCGTCTCGGGTTGAGAAACTCCCGACAACCACGCCGGCATCGTTCAGGTCGTGCACCTCGTCAAGGTAGCCGACAGCCGGGAGAATCGTCGCGACCGTGTAGGTGGGCACGGGAAGCTCGATCTTCCAAACCCCGCGCCCAAACGTGCCCGCGAACAGGGTGCCGGGAACCGCTTTGAGGTCCTGCACGCCGACACCCGGCAGCCCCAGCGGCTGCGTCGCGTCGGCCCAACTCGACCCAGCATTCTGGGTTTCAAAAACGCCGATGTCGGTCCCGGCAAACCAATGGCGCAAGGGGTTTAGCGGGTCCCGGACTACCACGTTGACCGGTACATCGGGCAGCCCGCCACTCACGGAAACCCAGACCGGGTTGGGCGCGGAGGTATCGATGCACTGCCACAGGTGAGCCGAGCCAAAGCCGGAGAGGGCCACGAGCACACTGGTGGGATTGCCGGGTTCCGGAGAGATGCCGGTGATGGCACGGACCGGAAGACCGGTGTCAATGCGAGTCCAGTGGTCTCCTCGATCCGTGCTCATTTGGAGCTCGCCTTCCACGGATCCGGTGTAGAGGTGACTGGCGTCGCAGCCGATCCCGATGCACTGAACATAGGCACCGGCGGCCAGCAGTTGACCGCCTAGATGCTGCCGCACCGTGGGCGGGTTGGTGGAGAGGTCCCAGCGATAGAGATAGTTGTCCGCGCCGTAGAGCGTCTCGGGATCCAGCGGGTCCGCGACGACCGGCGCGATGAAGGCCCCGTGCACGTAGTCGTTCACGGTGTGTTGCGACGGGGTGATTTCAAGCGGAGTCGTCCAGCCGTCCGCCGTCCAATAAGTCTTCATACCCTGGGAGGTGGCCACCTGATGCGTCGGTTCGACCGGGTCCACGAAGCAGTGTCCGCCGTCTCCCGTTTCGACGCCGGTGCCATCCCCCGCCGAGACCGTGCCATTATCCTGCATCCCCGCCAGCACAAACGCTCCGTCCGCCGTGGTGGAAAGGCCCCATACCTGGCTGATGCCGAGGTCTCCGTTGATCCCCTCGATGGTGACGTCCCCGGGGACCTGCTTCATCCGGTAAACGCCGCCATCGTTGCCGAGGAGCAATTCCTGGGAGTTCCTCGGGTTGACGGCAATGCTGTGCTGGTCGCCGTGCGTGCGCGCGAGCGGGACGCCGCCCGGAGCGGCCCAGACGGGACCGCCGATGGAACCCCAGGTGCGCCCGCCGTCCGGCGAGCGGACGAGGTCGACCAAGCCAACGTAGACTACGTCCCGCCCACGTCGATCGTGCGTACAGGCGATGCAGAAGGTGTAGTCCTCGAACTCAAAGTTCTGCTGGTCTCCCGGCTGCGCCCCGCCCATGGGAAAGTTGTTGGTGGTGTTCCGCCAGCTATTGCCATAATCCGTGCTCTTGAACAGGAGTTGGTCACGTCCGTTGACCCCTCCACCCGGGACGAACCAGCTCTGCACGAAGAGGATGTAGAGTGTCCCGGGCGAGGTGGGGGAACAGGCGACATCCAGGTGGGTATAGATGTTCACCCGCCCTGCCGGCGCGGTGACCTCGGGCAATCGCAGCTTCCTGAACGGGCGGCCCGGCTTCGCTCGCCAGAGTTCCCCCCCTTTGCTGATGCCGCAGGCGTAGTAGGTGACCTGCCCCGACCCGTTGGGCGCACTGATGGCGACATCGTTCCAGTCGGCAGCCTGGTCCACCACCGCCGCCCAGGTGAGTCCGCCGTCCGCCGAGCGCCAGACCTTACCGTGCGTTTCGTTGCCGGAGGTATCCTGCCCGTGCCCCGTGGACACGGTGACCACCTTCGGCAACCGGGGGTCGAGGACGATCTTGCTGATGGCCTCGTTGCCGAACCGGTCCGCTCCGAGCGCGGTCCAGTTGACACCGCCATTGGTACTCTTCATCACCCCGAATCCGTGGGCAAGGATGTTGTCAAACAAGCCTCTGTGGAAATCGCCTGTGCCGGCATAAACGGTGGACGTCTGCTTCGGATCCACGGCCAGGCTGCTGACCTGCTGGAACTTCCACTCCGGTCCGTCGCTCATCGGGGTCCAATGGGTCCCTCCGTTGGTCGTCTTCCACACGCCACCGCCTGCCGCCGCCACGTAGTAGGTGCGCGCATCTCTGGGATGGAAGGCCGTTGCGTTAACGCGCCCGGCGGTCGGGTCCGTGCCGTTGTACCGGCGCCCCCGGGGGTGGATCCCCTTCGGTCCCACGAAAGCCCACCGGGGAGCCGTGAGCGATCCGTTGCGGCGGACCAACCACCGGGCGGCGGGCATCTGACTCCGCTGCCGCGCCGCCCGATCGTATGCCGCCGGGTCCACCGTTCCGTCGGGGAAGGCGCGCATCGCCTGCATCTGTCGAAACGCGTCGCGAGCTTCCCCTGCTGCGCTTTCCCCAGCAACCGAATGACCGGAGAGTCCGCTGGCAGTCGCCATTACCCACCCGAGTAGAGCGATCGCCAGGGACCATCCTGGTCGGGGGCCGAAAGGCGAGGTAGGAGACTTCGGCAGCACGGCTCAGCCCTGCAATTCAAGAGCAACGGGCAAGTCTATGGGGGACGGGAAAGGTTCCCGATGCGCAAGAGAGATTCCTGCTAGCGACCCGAGGCCGGGCGTGTGCTCTCCTGTCGGAGGCGCAGCACCCAGGCGCGCTCCGGCGCCTCCGAGTGCACGCCGGTCCCGACGATGTCGCCGCGCTCGTTAATGTCGGACCGGTTCACCGAGGTCCTTGAAGCCGCTGCCCGCGGGAATGCAGCGGTTGAGCTCGACCAGAGCATCTCCCGTCCAGGCGAACGGGCGCGATTTCCCCCTGCCGTCACGTATCGTGCCGATGACCCAGCCCCGGTCATTCACCCCGACCACTTCGAACTCCTTACCCTCCTGGGTAAGGAGCTTCGACGACCACTTGCCGCCCGCTGTCGGCGTAAGGAGCACCACCGATCGCCGGTTATTCAGGCCCCAGTTGCACAGAACCTGCCCGGAGTCGTCGATCTCCACGGGCCACACGATTCCAGCCTGGCCGAGAGCCTCGGTCAGATTGATCGCCGTTCCGTCGTCTAGCCTGCCCCCAGCCGGAAGCTTAGACGGAAGCTGGTCGCGGATCTCCTCGTTACTGGCGATCCCCACCATGTCACCGCGGTTGTTGACTCCGGTGATGACCGTGCAGTTCCGGCCCGGCCAGTCGCCGAGCCCGGCGGCGACCATGTTCGGTGTGCGCCCTCGCGGCCACCGATACCCACGCTGCCGGGGCGATCTTCGGGTCGGTCGGCGGGGCTTCGCTCGCCTGGATTCGCTGGTTCAATGAGCAGCGCGCCAGGCCCGGCCGTCGGTTGCAGCAGGCGAAACGGGTAGGATGAACCGGGTGCAAGCCGTCACCTCCTGCCCGGTCGGGCACGGCTATGGCAGATGAGAGCCGTGCGCCCGTTGGGGCGGTCGGCTCTCTTAGGCTGCGCTGGAACAAGACCAGGTGAAAGAAGCACGGACCAATCGGCCGGGACTCCCTGCGGGTGTGGGTTCTGCCATCCTGGCAGCCGCCCTCTTCGGGGCGAGCACCCCCTGCGCCAAGCTCTTGCTGGGCAAGATGCCGCCGGTGCTGCTGGCGGGGATCCTCTACCTGGGCTCGGGGGTCGGCCTCGGCGTCGTGCGCATCATCCGGCACCGGCAGAATACGGAAGCGCCGGTGTCAAGGCAGGACCTACCCTGGTTGACGGGGGCAGTGTTTTTCGGAGGCATACTGGGTCCGGTGCTGTTGATGCTGGGCCTCAACACGACACCCGCATCCACGGCATCCCTGCTCCTCAACCTGGAAGGGGTCTTCACGGCGCTTCTGGCCTGGTATGCGTTCAAGGAGAATTTCGATCGGCGGATCGCCGCCGGGATGGGCCTCATCGTCGGGGGCGGCGCGCTCCTTTCCTGGCAGGGCGCGGCAGGGTTGACGCTTCCCCTCGGCTCCCTGGCGGTGGCGGGGGCCTGCCTCTGCTGGGGAATCGACAACAACTTGACGCAGAAAGTGTCGGCAGGAGATCCGTTCCAGGTGGCGGCGATCAAGGGGGTGGTCGCAGGCACCGTCAACTTGGTGATCGCCCTATCCCTGGGAGCACGAATGCCGGGCGCCCAGGACCTGGCTGGGCCCTTGCTGGTAGGTTTTCTCGGGTACGGATGCAGCCTCGTGATGTTCGTACTGGCGCTGCGCCACCTCGGCGCGGCTCGGACAGGCGCCTACTTCTCACTTGCTCCCTTTGTGGGAGCTGGAGTCTCGCTGGTTCTGCTGCGGGAGCCGGTCGGGCCGCTCTTTCTAGGAGCCGCCGCGCTCATGGGCTTTGGTGTATGGCTACACCTCACCGAGAAGCACGAGCACCTCCACACCCACGAGGCGATGGAGCATAGCCACCGGCATGTCCACGATGAGCACCACCAGCATCCACACGACGCGGCGGTAGACCCGAACGAACCCCACACTCACTGGCACCGGCACGAGCCCCTCACGCACAGGCACCCGCACTACCCGGACATCCACCACCGTCACGCGCATGCGCACGAAGAGGACGACGAGGGAGTCGCCTTGACGGACCGTTGAGGCGCCGTCACCATGTAGCTGATGCCACACCCCCTCCAAGACCGAAAGTGCCACACGGCGACCTTACGCCCTGGTGGGCGCACATCCCGTCTCGTCGCCTCCTCGGTGCTTCCACTCCTGGCGCTCAGCGCCGCTCGCGCGCTGGCCCACGCGGACTCGGCGGCCAGCCCACCGCTCCGCCCGCATCCACCCCACCTCAAGCACCGGACAGCAGCAGCGCAGAGGCCCTGGCATCCCGATTTCGACCGCAAGACACCGCCCTCCAGGCAGTCGCGGAGGTGGTCCACGATCAGGACCTGAAAGACAAAGGCTTCGGCCGCCCGGAAGCTGCCGGCCTGAAGCGCTTCCTCGATGGGGTCTGCTCTCTTACCCGGGAAGATGAGGAACGGGTCCGGCTCGCGGCACCGCTGTTCGACGCGCCGTACGCCGGCTTTCAGGGCAAGGCCTGACCTCTTAACCGACCGAACCCGCCGCCGCGGGACCGCTGTAGGAACGAAGCTCGAAGAAAGGTAGCACGATGAACCCACCGAAACTCGCCCGCCGCGCGCTCCTTCGGGGTGTCGCCGGCTGCACCGCCGGTCTGGCAGTCACCGGCATCGCAGCGCCGGCCGTGGAAGCTGCCGGCGGCATGCCACCGCTCCTCTCGGCGGATGAGATGGCAGCCGTGGACCAGGCGCTCGGCAAGAAGGGAAACCTGGTGCAGGAACAGGCCGTCTACACCGTTCCGCTCCCACGCAACGACCTGAAGGTCACGGTAAAGGGAGATCCGGTGCCGATTCCCTTTGGCTTCGGGGGGTGGGTCTCGTTCAAGAAGACCCGTGACGGGAAGAGCACGGTCCTGATGAGCGACACCGTGCTACTCCAGGAGGAGGTGAACGGCGTCATCTCCGCGGCCCAGTCCAACGGGATTGAGGTGACGGCGATCCACAACCACTTCTTCTACGAGGAGCCGCGGATCTTCTACATGCACGTCCACGCGATGGGGGACCCCGCCCGGCTCGCGCAGGCTTACGCGAGCACGATCCGCCCGACGAAGCTCTTCCCCGCGAATCAGCCGCCGGCCGGCGCGCCACCCGCTCGCACCGGGAAAGAGATCTTCGACATTCCGGGTCTGGACCAGCTCGTTGGCTACAACGCCGCGGTGAATGGCCCCACGATCAAGTACACCGTGGGCCGCGCCGACCTGACGGTGATGGCGATGGGCGCCGAGATCACCGCTGCCATCGGCCTCAACTCCTGGGCGGCTTTCACCGGGAGCACGGAGCGCGCCCACGTGGCCGGGGACATCGCCATGCTAGAGCCGGAGGTGAACCCAGTCATCGCCGCCCTCCGGAAGAACCGCCTGGAGGTGGTGGCCGTTCATAACCACATGATCGGCGAGGACCCCCGCATGATGTTCCTTCACTACCTCGGAACCGGTCCGGCGCAGGAGCTGGCGCAGGGGTTCCGGGCCGCCCTTGACGAGCTCGGAAAGCACGGGCGCACGCTGAAGATGCGGTCGGTGTCGAGACACGGTTGATGGCGGACGGAACTCCGCCGTCGCTCGTCCGGCCGGACCGGTTGCCGAGCACCAATCCAGAAAAGCCCTGACCGCTCGCTCACAGGCGATACGTGTGTGGGGGTTCCGGATCTCGCCAACAAAGAACACGTCCCACACAAACGCCCCGGCCGGTCCTGCTCCGGCGACAAGTGCCGGCAGGTGTGTCGAGCCCCGGACGGGTGCAACGGGCGTCGAGACGTGTGACGCGACCGGCACAAGGGCTGGATGGAGCCGTCGGGAACCGACGAACTCATCATCGATCGTGTAGAAGTTCGCGTCGCCCCCGAACGGATTCGAACCGCTGACGCCCTCCTTAGGACGGAGGCGCTCTATCCCCTGAGCTACGGAGGCTGGTGGCTCATTCTGGCGCGGGTGGGGGCCGCAGGTCAACCCGGGTGGGATTTGGGGGCCGCGGGGGTACGCAGCACGCGCACGTGGGCTGCGGCTGCGGGGTACGTTCGCACCAGGGCCCGGCCTTTGGCCGGTCCCAGCACGGTGCAGGCGGTGGAGAGCGGGTCGCTGGTCAGGCCGTCGGGGGCTGTCACGGTTACCTGGACGCGGCTGGTCAGCGCCTGACCGGTGCGGGGGTCGATGACGTGGGAGTATTGCTTCCCGTTGATGAGGGCGAATTGCTCGGTGTCGCCGGAGGTGGAGATCGCCCGGTTGGCGTAGAGCAGGTCGGCCGGCTTGTCACCGGTGCCGGCGTTGGCGACGCGGATGGTCCAGCCGCTCGTCCCCGGCGGCGGGCCGCTGACGACGATGTCGCCCCCGAGCTCGACGAGGGCGCTGGCGATGCCGTGCTGCTTCAGCACGGCCTGGGCGCAGTCCGCTGCGTAGCCTTTGCCGATGCCGCCGAGGTCGATCTTCATCCCCGCCAGGGTGAGGCGGGCGGTCCGGGCAACGGGATCGAGGCGCAGCTTTTTCCAGCCGACCAGCCGGCGTGCCCTGGCCAGTGCGGCGGCGGCGGGAAGGGTGCGCGACTTCCGCGCCTGCCGCCACAGGGCGATCAGGGGGCCGGCGGTGACATCGAAGGCACCGCCGCTGCGCTCGGCCATTTCCTGGGAACGGCGCAATACCATGAACAGGTCTGGTGAGATGCGTCTCGGCGCGCCGCCGGCCCGGGCGCAGAGCCGCATCACTTCACTGTCGGGGCGGTAGTCGCTCATAATGGTGTCCAGCGCGGCGATGCGCTGGAAGGCCGCGGCCGCGGCGGTTTCGGCCGTGGGAGCATCGGGCGCGTAGACGACGACGCGGGCGTCCACGCCCATATGGTATTGGGTATAGGTGTAGCGAGCGAGCGCGTCCTGCGCGCGCACCGTGATCGATGAGGTGGAGATGAGGCAGGCCACGAAGAACAACGCGCATCTGGGCAGACCTACCCGGGCCGTCGGCCGCCGGGTGTGTGCGCTGCTGCTTGTCTCGGGACTCTGCGCGGTCTCCATGCTTCCCTCCACTGCTCAGACGCCGCCCATCCCCACTCCCCCACCCCCTACCGTCGGCGGCCCCATGAGGGCGTACGCTGAGACCCTACCCGGTTCGGCGGTGAAGGTCCAGATGGTGCCGATCCCAGGTGGCTCGCTCACGATCCGCAAACGCCCGGTCACGGTGAAGCCGTTCTACCTGGCCGCCACGGAAACGCCGTGGGAAGCCTATGATGTCTTTCTCGCCAGCGGTCCTCCCTCTCCGGCATATGACCAGACCGAGTTCCCCGTGGACGCCATCGCCCGTCCCAGCAAGAGCTACATCCTGCCGGACCTCGGGTGGGGACACAACGGCTACCCGGCGATCAACGTCAGCTTTGGTTCGGTGACGATGTACTGCCGCTGGCTCGCCTCGGTCACCGGAAAGAAGTACCGCCTGCCCACGGAAGCGGAGTGGGAGCTGGCGTGCCGGGGCGGCGTCACGGGCCCGTGGAAGATCGACAAGGCCCAGTTGGAGAAGCAGGCCTGGTATGCCGGGAATAGCCGCCCGATCACGCACCAGGTCGGCAAGAAGGCGCCAAATCGCTTTGGTCTCTATGACATTCTGGGGCACGTGGGCGAGTGGGCCACAGACCTCGACGGCAAGCCGATCCTGTGCGGCGGCACCTATCTGGATGGGCCCGCCCTCATTGCTCCGACTACCCGTCGGCGCCAGACGCCGAAGTGGCAGGAGACCGACCCGCAGCTTCCGAAGAGCCGCTGGTGGCTGGCCGACGGCAAGTTCATTGGCTTCCGGGTGGTCTGCGAGCCGTAGCAATCTTCCGGAGCGCGGCGCGGTACGGCGCGGTAATCTGGGCATTCTGGGGGTGATGTGCCGCCGATGCTGGCGGAGGAGAGTGAGCGATGTCGCAACCAACCGGCTCCCAACCCGCGCGCGGTAACCGCCGGAGCTTCCTGCGGGGCGCCTCGGCAGCGGGATCCACCGCCGCACTGCTGGCGTCCGGAAACTACGCCTACGCTCAGGGCTCCGATCAGATCAAGATCGGCCTGGTCGGCTGCGGTGGACGGGGCACGGCCGCGGCGGCCGACGCACTGCAGGCCGATCCCGGGGTCCACGTCACCGCCCTGGCCGACGTACTGGAGTCGCAGGTCGAGCGCAGCCACAACATCCTCAAGGCACAGCAGCCGCTCGCTCCGCGTGTGCAGGTACCGGAGGCCAACCGGTTCGTCGGGCTGGATGCCTATCTGCGGGTGATCGAGAGCGGCGTGGATGTTGTGCTGCTCTGCACGCCGCCCGGCTTCCGACCGCAGCAGATCAAGGCCGCCGCAGCTGCCGGAAAGCACATTTTCGCGGAGAAGCCGATGGGGACGGATGTGGCCGGCGTGCTCTCCGCCCTGGCGGCGGCGCGGGCCGGTCGTAAGGATCGCTGCTTTCTCTCCGGCTTCTGCTACCGCTACGCCGAGCCCCATCGGGCGTTTTACAAGCGCCTGCATGAAGGGGCGATTGGGGCAGTCCGTGCCGTGCACGCCACCTACCTCACGAGCCCGGTGAAGCCGATGCCGCCGCCCACCTCCCGGCCCGCGGGGATGAGCGACGTGGAGTGGCAGATCCGCAACTGGTACAACTTCGTCTGGCTCTCCGGGGATGGCCTGGTGGAGCAAGCCTGCCACAGCATCGACAAGGTCCTGTGGGCGATGAAGGACGTCACGCCCATCCGATGTGTCGGCTCGGGCGGGCGAGTGCACCCGAACAACGAAGGGAACATTTTCGACCACATCGACCTCTTCTTCGAGTGGGCGGACGGCACCCGGGCGACGGTCGCGCAGCGGCAGATCGACGGCTGCCCTCATAATGACAACACGGACTACGTGATCGGCGCCCGGGGCACGGGGACGGTGCAGTTTGCGAGCGCGGAGATGTCCGGCGAGCCGCCATGGCGATCGAGCCCACCGAAGAAAAGCATGTATCAACTGGAGCACGACGCGCTGTTCGCGGCCATCCGCAAGGGCCAACCCATTCGAGAGGCGGACAAGATGGCGCGCAGCACGCTGACGGGCCTGATGGGACGGATGGCCGCTTACACCGGTGCCGCCATCACCTGGGACGAGATGATGAAGTCCGGTGAGGATCTCTTTCCGAAGGATCTCGATTGGAATGGCCGGCTCCCGATCGCGCCGATGGCCAGGCCGGGCAAGCCGGCGATCCGCTAACTCCTTCCATTGATGGGGCCGGCGCACCGCCGCGGCGGGAACCTTCTCTCTCCTTCGCTCGCCCAACGACGGGGTCACGGCGATGCGGCTGTGACGTTAACAGCAGGGAGGTTCTAATGAGAAAGGTACTCGTCCGATCACTCGTCGGATCACTCGTCGCGCTGGCGCTGATCGGGGGCGCGCGGGCGGCCGTCGCGGCCGTCAGGTCGATCCAGGTGAATGGGAAGTTGACCTCCGGCGGAGCGGCAGGCAGCTTTGTCGACGCCAACTGCGCCGTGGTCCGCGGCGGCATCGAGGGCAGGGGCTCGCTCTACGGGGTCAATCCCGCCGACGGCAATCGCTACAACTACCCGTTCGTCATCACTTCCGGCACCACGGGGCCGAATGCACTCTACCTTTACGGGAAGTTCCAGACTGGGGAGCCGGTGCGGATCGCCGCCACCGTGCCCAGGGGCCGGCTCACCTTCACCTACGTTCTCCGGAACGGCACGCGAGTCGAGTCTGCCGGAACGGGGACGGTCACCGTGCGCTGAACGGGGAAGCCCCGCTCCGAAATCCCGCCCGCGGCCACGGTCCCTGCTGCCTTCCGGCAGTCGGGCCAGTGGTGCGCGGGCGGTTTGGCGTAATGGGGGTTGCTCGGGGCGGCTACGCCGCATGCCGACCTGGAGCTCGGCGGTCGTTGGTTGGGGGACCCCGGTCGGCAGGTGCCGCAACAGAACCGCAGGGCGTAAGCC
>CAZSRZ010000145.1:0-2493 GCA_964609085.1 uncultured bacterium
CAGATCGGCAAGGCGTTCCGGAACGAGATCACCCCGCGGAACTTCATCTTCCGCGTGCGCGAGTTCGAACAGATGGAGATCGAGTTCTTCGTTCACCCGGGTGAAGACGAAGCGTGGCACGACCAATGGGTGCAAAACCACGTTGACTGGTGGGTCGATCAGGTCGGCCTGAGTCGCGATCGGCTTCGACTCTACGAAGTGCCCGCGTCCGAGCTTGCCCACTATTCCAAGCGGACGGTGGACATCTTCTACCACTTCCCCATCGGCTGGGAAGAGCTGGAAGGCATTGCCAACCGCACGGACTATGACCTCGGCTCGCACTCCCGGGAGCAGGACAAGCTCGGCCTCACGGCCGCCGTCACCCGGAATGAGCACTCCGTGGAGAAGCTCACCTACTTCGATCAACCGACCAACCGTCATATCGTGCCGTACGTGATCGAGCCCTCCGCTGGCGTGGATCGAGGCGTGCTCGCCGTGCTCTGTCAGGCCTATGATGAGGAGGCACTGGAAAACGGCGAGACGCGCACGGTGCTGCGGCTGAAGCCAGCTCTGGCACCGATCAAGGTCGCCGTGCTGCCGCTGAAGAAGAATGCTCCCGAGATCGTCGCCGTGGCGAAATCCATCAAGAACGACCTGCAGGCAGGCGGTCAGATGCGCGCCGTTTACGACGACTCGGCCGGCATCGGCAAGCTCTATCGCCGACAGGATGAGATCGGCACGCCATTCTGCGTCACGGTGGACTTCAAGTCCCTCGAGGACCAGACCGTGACCGTCCGCGACCGGGACACAATGGAGCAGATCCGGCTGCCCATCACCGAACTCCGCGACTACGTACTCGCCCGCATCTGACCGGCCGGCCGGGAAGGCAGCTACCGTGGCCTACTACCTCACCACGCCCATCTACTACGTGAACGACGTCCCCCACGTCGGGACGTCGTACACCACCATCGCGGCCGACATCCTCGCGCGCTACCATCGACTGCGCGGCGAGGAGGTGCTCTTCGCCACTGGGACGGACGAGAACGCCACCAAGGTGCTGCAGGCGGCGGCGGAGCGCGGCATCGAGCCAGCCCTCTTCGTCGACCAGATGGCCGCGAACTTCCGGGATGCCTGGAAGCGGCTCGGTGTGACCCACGACGTGTTCATTCGCACCACGGAGGCGCGTCACCGTCGGGCGGTGCAGCACCTTTTCCGTACGCTTCAGGAGCGCGGCGATATCTACCGCGGCCCGTACGAGGGTTGGTATTGCGTTAGCTGCGAGACCTTTTTTTCCGCCGAGGAGGCTGTTGAGGCGGCCGACGGCGAGCGAGCCTGCCCCAACATGGCGGAGCACCCACCGCTGAAGCTGGTGAAGGAGGAGAACTACTTCTTCGCCCTCTCTCGTTACGGGGACCGGCTGCTGCAGCATATTGAGGCGAACCCGGAGTTCCTGCAGCCGGAGTTCCGCCGGAATGAAGTGAAGGCGTTCATCGCGCAAGGGCTGCGAGACGTCTGCATCACGCGCTCTGCCACCGATTGGGGGATCCCCGTACCGGATGACCCCGGGCAGGTGGTCTACGTCTGGTTCGATGCGCTCATCAATTACCTCACTGTTGCCGGTTACCCGGACGATGCCGATGCCCTGGCGAAGTGGTGGCCGGCGAACCTGCACCTGGTGGGTAAGGACATCTACGTGCGGTTCCACTGCACCCTCTGGCCGGCGATGTTGATGGCCGCGGGGCTGGAGCCCCCTCGCCAGGTTTTCGGGCACGGCTTCTGGCTCAGCGAGGGCCGGAAGATGTCGAAGAGCCTGAAGAACTTCATCGAGCCTCTGGCGCTCGCCGACTGGCTGGCGGACCTGGCGGGAGTGCGACCGGAAATCGCCGTGGATGCCGTTCGCTACTTCCTCTTTCGCGAGATGCCCCTGGGCGAGGACGGTAACTTCGCGCGTGCCTCGTTGCTGCAGCGCTTCAACAGCGACCTGGCTAACGATCTGGGCAACGCGCTAAACCGATCGCTCTCGATGGCGGCACAGGGATTCGGCGGACGCGTGCCCCCCGCGGGCGAGGGCGAGGGCGCGCTGCACCATGCCGCCGTGGAGACGCATTCCCGGATCTCCGCGGCCCTGGATCGCCTCGATCTGCAGGAGGCGCTCACCCTGGTCTGGGACTACGTAGGCGCGATTAACCGCTACCTGGGCGACCGAGCACCATGGGTGCTGGCCCGGGAGGGGCGGAAGGTGGAGCAGGGTGCCGTGCTCTACCATGCCCTGGAGGCCGTGCGTGTGGTCACTACCTGGATTGCACCGTTCATGCCCGCATCCGCCGCCGCGATGCAGGCGCAACTCGGGCTAGACCGGGCGCCGGTCTGGCAACAGGCGACCGTCTGGGGCTATCTGCAACCCGGTGCCGCGCTGGGAGCGGCCAGCCCGATCTTCCCACGCATCGACCGCAAGGTCATCCAGGAGGCCCTTCACACCATGGAACACCCCGCTCCCGCCGCGGCAGAACCCGC
>CAZSRZ010000145.1:2593-11373 GCA_964609085.1 uncultured bacterium
TCCAGGAGGCCCTTCACACCATGGAACACCCCGCTCCCGCCGCGGCAGAACCCGCTGCCGAGCCGGCGACGCCGGACTCGAACATCATCGGCATCGACGACTTCACGAAGGTCGAGTTGCGCGTGGCCGAAGTGCTCACCGCTGAACGGGTTCCGAAGGCGGACAAGCTGCTGCACCTCCGCGTGAGCCTGGGGACGGAAGAGCGGACGGTTCTCGCCGGTATGGCGGAGTATTATCAGCCCGAGGAGTTGGTCGGACGGCGCGTGATCATGGTTGCAAACCTCGCTCCCCGCAAGATGCGAGGGCTGGTGAGCCAGGGAATGCTCCTGGCCGCGGAGGTGGAGGGTGAGGACGGGACCACCATCGTGAGCCTCCTGCAGCCTGACAAATGCCTGCCGGCCGGCGCCAGAGTGCGTTAGGCCGAACACCGCTCACGCTATTTGTGGAAGCTCTCGCCGGGTTTCCGCTGACATCAAGGACGCCCACCGGACATGGCATTCGACGTTTTCGCGATGGACAACGCGCTCTATGACTTGCAGGCAGAAGTCAGTGACGCGCTGTTGGAGGTTACCGGCCTGGAAAAGGGGACCATGCGGCTCGTGAGCCACGAGGAACAGTCCGCCATCGTTCCGCGGGTCTACACCCATCTGGTCAATACGGAGGCCGGCGGTTCCGGTGCCAATACGGCGTCGGGAGTCGCGCTCCTCGGTGGTACCGCCAGCTTCACGAGCCGGGTGGGGGACGACGAGCACGGGGAACTGTACCGACAGAGCCTGGAGTCGCGAGGCGTGCGCCCGCTGCTGGGAGTGAGCCAGGGCGCCACGGGGGTCTGTCTCGTGCTGGTAACCCCGGACGCCCAGCGCACGATGGGGACCTACCTCGGGGTTTCCTACGAACTTAACCCCGATGATGTCGACCTGGGCCTCCTCCGTCAGAGCAAGTACCTCTACGTGACCGGATACCTCTGGGACACCGATACGCAGAAAGCCACGGTCCTGCACGCCATGCAAGCCGCGAACGCCGGCGGCGTGAAAGTAGCCTTGAGCCTCTCTGATCCGTTCTGCGTCGACCGCCATCGGGAAGACTTCAACCGACTGCTTCACGACCATGTGGATGTGATCATCGGCAACCGACGAGAGGCGTCGTCGATGACCGGGCTGGATGACCCGGAGGCCGCCGCGCGGGAGCTCGCTCGCCACGCCGATCTCGCTGTGGTCACGCTGGACGCCGACGGGTCGCTGCTCGTCAGCGGGGACTCCGTGGTGCGGGTTGACCCGTACACCGTCATTCCTGTGGACACCACGGGGGCCGGCGATATGTATGCTGCGGGGATTCTGTACGGGCTCACGCAGGGGTACTCCCTGGAGGTGACCGGGGCGATCGCGGGTTACGCGGCGGCTCAGGTTGTCGCCCGACTGGGACCGCGGCTGGCGGAGATCGACCGGAATGCCCTCGCCCGCCTGCGCTCGGGGGCGTATTTGAGTGAAGTGTGAGCGTGGCCGTGACTCATATGCGTGCGTCTTCCGGGTAAGCAACCATGCCGATCTACACCTACCAGGCCGTTGAAGCGGGATGCGAGCGGTGCCGCGTCCGATTCGAGCACATGCAGCGGATCAGCGAGCCGCCCCTGGAAGCGTGCCCCCATTGCGGATGCCGGGTGCGCAAGATGGTCAGCCTCCCCGCTCGCCACATTGACGGGACCATCCTGGGCGGGAGCAACATTGCCCAGCAGGGCTTCACGAAGTACGTCAAGAAGGGCTCCGGCCACTATGAGAAAGTCGCCGGTTCGGCGGAAGCGCCGGACACCCTGGATCGTGGGATGATGGCGAACCAGACCAACGTGGGGGACTGATCCGGCATGGCAGACGCACTCCGCGCGTTGATGGTGGGCTGCGGCGCGATGAGCGCTGCCTGGTTGCGTGCGGCGGCCGAGGTGCCGGGTCTCGAGATTGCCGGGCTCGTGGATGTGGATCTTGCTCGGGCGGAGGCGCGCCGGGACGAGTTCGCGCCGCAGAGCGGGGTGGCCGATGACCTGCAAGGTGCGCTCGCATCCTGGCAGCCCGACCTCGTGTTCGACTGCACGGTGCCGGAGGCGCACGTAAACGTCGCCATTGCGGCCCTCTGCCACGGTTGCCACGTGCTGGGAGAAAAGCCGCTGGCCGACAGCATGGAGAATGCCCGCCGGATCCTGAGTGCGGCGAAGGCTGCCAACCGCCTTCACGCCGTGATCCAAAACCGACGTTACGATCCGAACATCCGCCGGCTCGGTGCCTTCCTCGCGGAGGGAAGGCTGGGACCGATCACGGCCGCCCACAGCGACTTCTTCATCGGTGCCCACTTCGGCGGCTTTCGCGACCGGATGCGGCATGTGCTTCTCCTGGACATGGCGATCCACACGTTCGACGCCGCCCGGTTCCTCACCGCCAGTAACCCGGTCGCCGTCTACTGCCACGAGATGAACCCGGAGGGTTCCTGGTATGACCACGACGCCGCGGCGGTCGCCGTGTTCGAGATGTCTGGGGGACTCGTATACACCTACCGTGGAAGCTGGTGCTCTGAGGGTTTGAACACCTCGTGGGGCGCGGATTGGCGCCTCACGGGCACCCGCGGTGCGGTACTGTGGGACGGGGAGGAGGCCATGCGGGCGGAAGAAGTGGCAAAGGGGGGCGGATTCCGATCCGAACTGCGCCCGCTGGAGATCCCGCCATGCCCGGCCAGTGCCCGCGTAGGTGCCCATCACGGCCTGCTGAAGGAGTTCGTGGAGTGTGTGCGAACCGGCGCTCAGCCGGAGACGGATAGCCGGGAGAACATCCACAGCCTCTCGATGGTGTTCGGAGCCATCGAAAGCGCCCGGTCCGGGCGTCGTGTGCTCATCTCGGAGTTGTGACGGCAGATGGGGTCTCGTGAGCCGCAGCGTTGCCTCGACCCGCGGTCCAGGTTAAGCACCCCTTAAGCTCTCTCGGTTACTCTGCCACCGGAATGGAGTTGGAAGAACGATGGCCGAACCCAGAGTGCTGCTGATCGAAGACGAGCGGGCAATTGCCGACGCCGTTGCTCTGAACCTGCGCGAGGAGGGCTACCAGGTTACTGTCTCCCTGCGCGGGGACGAAGGGCTGAAGCTCGCGACGTCGTCACCCTTCGATCTCATCCTGCTCGACCTGATGCTCCCCGGAATGGACGGCCGGGAGGTCTGCCGCGCCGTCCGGCGCCGAAGCGCGACGCCGGTGATGATGCTGACAGCGCGTGGCCGGGAAGTTGACAAGGTGCTGGGTCTGGAGATCGGGGCGGACGATTACCTGACCAAGCCGTTCAGTATGCTAGAACTGATTGCGCGTGTGAAAGCGCTCATCCGTCGGTCACGGGCGCAACAGCCGACCGCGGACGACCGTGATGAAGAGTACTCCGGGGCCGGAGTCAATGTGAATGTAAGCCGCCACCGTGTGACCGTAGAAGGCAAGGAAGTTGATCTCCGCCCCAAGGAGTTCGACCTGCTGGTGACGCTGATCCGCAACCGGGGCCGTGTGATCCCGCGAGACCGGTTGCTGGAACTGGTCTGGGGCGAAGACGAGTTTCTGGACCGCGGCACCCTCGACGTGCACATCCGCTGGCTGCGCCAGAAGCTGGAGACGGATCCCAGCAATCCTCTGCGCATCCAGACCCTGAGGGGCGTGGGTTACCGGTTCGCGGAGGGCGGCTGACAACCGCGCTCAACCACGCTGGCCACCGTGAGCACGAGATCCTCTCCATGGGGCGGCCCGACCACCTGCAGCCCCACCGGCAGCGGCACGTGAGGCGGACCCTGCTCGTCGGTGGCATCCGCTGCGCCGCCGCACGGCACGCTGACCGCGGGTAGCCCGGTGAGGTTGAAGTAAAACGTGTTCCGGGTAAGGAAGTAGCGGGGCACGTCTTCCACGTCTTCGATCCTGGCCCGTGCCTGTCCGAAGCGTGGTGCCGTGATCGGGACGGTCGGCGCTGCCAGCACGTCCACCGCGCGAAACAGCGCAGCAACCTCCTCGCAGCACCGGGCCTGCACCCGCCGAGCCAGCGCCACATCCGACGCTTCCAGAAAGAGACCGCAGAAGAGGCGTCGCCGGACATCCGGGCTGTACTCAGCCCAGCGGAGGCGCAGCACGGCGCGGTGAAACGCGGTCGCTTCTGCCTGGAGGAGCACCGACTGGGCGGCCGACGCCACCTCGAACAGCGGGAGCCGTACGGGGATCACCTCGGCCCCGGCTGCTTCCAACTCCTGCACGGCGGCAGCGGCGGCAGCACGAACCCCCGGCTGCAATACCGACCAGAGTTCCTCGGGAAGCCCCACCCGCATGCCTCGCGGCAGTTCCGTCGCGGCCACAGTCGTGCGCCCAGAGAGCACGGAGAACAGGAGCGCCGCGTCGTCGACCTTGCGAGTGAGTGGACCGACATGGTCTAGCGACCAGCTCAGCGGAATCACGCCATCCGTCGGCACTGCGCCGTAGGTCGGCTTAAGCCCCACGGTGCCGCAGAGGGCAGCAGGAATGCGGATGCTTCCGCCGGTATCCGAACCCAGGGCTCCGAAGCACATCCCCGCGGCGACGGCGACGGCGCTGCCGCTGCTCGACCCCCCGGGCAGACGCTCAGGATCGACCGGATTTCTGCATGCAGCGAAATGCGGATTCTCACCGGTAGGGCCGTACGCGAACTCATGCATGTGCAACTTGCCGAGCATCACGGCACCGGCCGCCTCCAACCGGGCCACGCACGTCGCCGTTCGGTGAGGGACAAAGTCGCGCAGTACCCGAGACCCGGCCGTGGTCGCGACTGACCTGGTGAAGAAGAGATCCTTCACCGCCAGGGGCACGCCGTGCAAGGGCCCCCGGTTGACATCCCGAGTCAGCTCTTCGCCCCGCGCCTCGGCGGTATCTCGAGCGGACTCTGGTGTAAGGGTGACGAAGGCGTTCAGCCGGGGTGCCAGAGCAGCGACCCGCTCCAGACAGGCCTGCGTCGCGTCGAGCGGGGTCACGGCGCGGGCCCGGAACAGCGCGGCAATTTCCGTCAGCGAATGCGCAGCCACGTCAGTCATCCAGGGGCCCACCAACCTCGTTGGAGGTTTCGGGCGACCGCGTCGGCACACCGCTCCCCCACTCCGGCCAGGGCTGCGCGGCATCCCAATCCCGCAGGGTCTCCACCTGCCACATCAACCCATGCACCTGCTTCGCCAGGTCCTCGCGCTCTCCCGCATCAGGCAGCGTTTCCAGGTGTTTGCGCAACACGTCTTCCAACACCGGTTTCAACACCAGGGCTTCTCCCGGCTCGTCACGATGGAGCCATCCTCCGGGTTCACCGGCGCACGGTCCGCTGCCTGCATCAAGATACTTCCATCCATCCGGATTAATGGATATAATCGCCCTCGATGTCCCAACCGGTCGTACTCAAGCATCTTGTCACACTGGCGGACGCCGTCCGCTGCCGGATGCTGCGTATGCTGGCAGGGCGGGAACTCACGGTTTCGGAGATCTGTGGCGTGCTGCAAATGCCCCAGTCGAGCGTCAGCCGGCATCTTAAGTCCCTTGCCGATGACGGGTGGGTTTCATCGCGGAGGGACGGAACCAGCCGCTTCTATCGGATGGAGCCATCCGAGTTGGACGAAACGGCACGTGGGCTGTGGGACCTGGTGCGGGCGCAGGTCGGGAGCGGCCCTGCCGCCCGTCAGGACGATGAGCGCGTCGAGGAGATGCTGGCCCACCGCCGCACCAAGAGCCGGGAGTTCTTCGCCACCGAGGCGGGTCGATGGGAGAGCGTGCGCGAAGAATTGTTCGGCGCGGCCTTTCACTTCCGCGCCCTGCTCGGGCTGCTCGATCCCGGCTGGGCCCTGGGCGACCTCGGGTGCGGAACCGGGATCGTCTCCCAGGCCCTGTCGCCCTTCGTGCGCAAAGTTGTCGCCGTGGACGGCTCCAGCGAGATGCTGGCGGCGGCGAGAGAGCGGTTGATCGGGATCGAGAATGTAGAGCTTCGACAGGGCGAGCTCGAACGCCTGCCGCTGCGCCGCCAGACTCTGGATGCGGCCTTCCTGATGCTGGTGCTGCACTACCTGCCCGATCCCACACGCGTGATTGTGGAGACCGCTCGCGTGTTGAAACCGGGCGGACGATTGCTGATCGTCGACATGCTCCCGCACGAGCGCACCGAGTATCAGCAGCAGATGGGCCATGTCTGGCTCGGCTTCTCGCCGCAGCAGATTGCCCGAATGCTGGAGACAGCGGGCTTCGTCGAGGCCCGCATGTTTCCCCTGCCGCCGATGGCGGGGAGCAAGGGGCCCACCCTCTTCGTCGCCTGTGCCCGTCGTCCCGCTGATCCGGGCGATTCCCCCGATGCCGCGGGCGCCGAGCCCGGCAGCCGGGAGCCGGAAACCGCCGGCATCCGGTTTGAATACCTCGAAACCGACACCAACAAGGAGACCCGATGACGACTTCATTACTGGAGCAGGGCAAGAACCTGCTCGCCGCCGCTACGCCACAGCGATCCCCGTTCAAGGTGGCCGACCTCTCGCTCCACGAATGGGGCCGCAAGGAGATCCGGCTGGCAGAGCAGGAGATGCCGGGGTTGATGGCGCTGCGGGCCCGCCACGCGCATCAGCAGCCGTTCGCCGGAGTGAAGATTATGGGCAGCCTGCACATGACGGTGCAGACGGCCGTCCTCATCGAGACCCTGGTGGCGCTGGGAGCGGACGTGCGCTGGGTCTCGTGCAACATCTTCTCGACCCAGGACCACGCCGCGGCGGCGGTGGTGGTCGGTCGCCCGGAGGCCGGCGGAACCGTCGAGAATCCGCTGGGGACGCCGGTCTACGCCTGGAAGGGCGAGACGCTGGAAGAGTACTGGTGGTGCACCGAACAGGCCCTCGCCTGGCCCGACGGCAGCGGGCCGGACCTGATCGTCGACGACGGGGGAGATGCGACGCTGCTGATCCACAAGGGTGTGGAGTTCGAGAAAGCAGGCAAAGTCCCCGAGTTTGATCCGGTCAACGATCCCGAGGAGTGGGGGGTCATCCTGGACCTGCTGCGCGAACAACTGCAGGCGAACCCAGTGCGATGGACCGGCGTGGCGGCGTCCTGCCGCGGCGTGAGCGAGGAGACGACCACGGGCGTCCACCGGCTTTACCAGATGCAGGAGGCGGGAACCCTTCTCTTCCCCGCGATCAACGTCAACGACAGCGTGACCAAAAGCAAGTTCGACAATATCTACGGATGTCGACACAGCCTGACGGACGGCCTCGCCCGCGCCACGGATGTGATGCTCGGGGGCAAGGTCGCCGTTGTCTGCGGCTTCGGCGAAGTGGGCAAGGGCTGTGCCCAGGCCCTACGCGGCCAGGGTTGCCGGGTGGTGGTGACCGAGATCGACCCTATCTGCGCTTTGCAGGCGTCGATGGAGGGGTATCAGGTGGCGACCCTTGAGGACCTCGTGGAGACCGCGGACATCTTCATCACGGCCACCGGATACTTCAACATCATCACCGCCGAGCACATGGCGCGGATGAAGGATAAGGCGATCGTTGGGAACATCGGTCACTTCGACAACGAAATCGACATGGCCGGGCTCCGCAGGGTCGAGGGCATCACCAAGATCAACATCAAACCCCAGTACGACGAGTGGCGCTTCCCGGACGGCCACAGCGTGATGGTGCTCGCCGAGGGACGGCTGCTCAACCTGGGATGCGCCACGGGGCACCCGAGCTTCGTGATGTCGGCCTCCTTCACCAACCAGGTTCTGGCCCAGCTCGAGCTGCACAAGAACACGGACCAGTATGAGCGGAAGGTCTATGTGCTGCCGAAGCACCTGGATGAAGAGGTCGCCCGCCTGCACCTGGACCACCTGGGCGTGAAGCTGACCCGGCTGACCGACAAGCAGGCTGAATACCTCGGCATCTCCGCGGACGGCCCCTACAAGCCCGACCTGTACCGCTACTGAGAACCCATTGATGCAAAGACTCGGCCCCGGCGCTATCGCCGGGGCCGAGTCCAAGCGCCGGCTGAGCTGCGAGCCCCCACCGGGCGGATGGAGGCCTCCGAAGCTGGCTGCCGACCCGGGAGCCCAATCCGCTGCTGCGGCGCCTACCGGATGGGAGGGAGTCCATCGAGGACGCGCCGGGGCGGGGCTCGTTCGACCCGGGATTCGGGCAGGAGCAGAGCACCGCAGGAGTTCCGGTCGCGGCGGGCACACTTGGGGGTATGAGCGACCGATCTCCCCTCCGCATTCCCCGCCGCGCCGTGTTGGCCGGTGCCGCCATCGCTGCCACTAACACCTCCCACGCCGCCGGCATGACGGTCGTCGAGGAGCCGGACCAGATCCGCCTCGGCACCTCGGCTCTGGAGGCAGTGATACGCAAACAAGGCTACGTCAGCGGTGTGGCCGCGGGTTCTCTCCTGGATCGCCGGACCGGGTTCCGCGACGCGGGCTTCGGGCTGGACATCGTCGACTGGATCATGGAGCCGGGCAGCGATGACGCCTACCGGGATCGGCTGACAGGGGATCTGAAGTACGAGGTGGGCAACCCGTACCACGGCAACGTAGCCAAGCGGAGCCTGGAGGGGCCCCAGATCTGTACGCAGGCCCGAGAGGTTGCGCCCGAGGTCATTCGCGGGGCAAGTTTTCTCGCAGTCCGGACGCGGCACCGCTACACCATCGCCGCGCCTGGCCACACCCCCGGTTCACTCTGGGAGCAAACCCTGGTCTTCCCGGATGGGAAGCGCTACTTCTTGAGTAGCGACCGCATCGACAGCATCAACGGCAGCAAGGCGATGTTCCTT
>CAZSRZ010000146.1:0-11141 GCA_964609085.1 uncultured bacterium
TGGGTGGGTGCCTGCGGGGGTTCCCCTGATGCCCTGGCTGCATGGCATCACTGACTCCGTCCAGCGCGGAAAGGCTGTCATTGGCCAGTTCGCACTCCCCTGTTTCGATGTCGAGTCCCGGCACCTAGCCGCGATCGCCGGGAGTTGCTTCTAACTTCGGCCGGGGCTCACGGAACGCGGACCATCGTTGATTCTACGGGGGTGAAGGCACCCGGCGGAACTCTGCGCCGAACAGCTTGAAGCTGTCTGGTCGGCCATCTGGCTCGAGGGCGAAGGTCAGGCGAGCCTCGGTCTCATCGTCCTTGCCGGCAAAGGTGTTGTAGTGCCAGTGTTCGAGTTGGAAGACCAGTGTGCTCCAGCGCAAGACCAGCGTGCCCTGTTCGACCGCCAGGGTGGCCGCACCGTAGCCCGGATGGGTGAACTCACCCGTGAACGCCTCCAGGGGGTGGGTCGCGGGCGCGTCGATGCGCGCCGCCGCACGCTCGTCCTTCTCCCGCGCAACCCGTGCCAGGGCGAGGTCGAGCGATCGGCAATAGAGGTCGCTCCAGGGGCGAGGTTCCAGCCCGAGCAGGGCATCGAGTACCAGGTTGCGCACCGCCATGTGGGCATTCGTCGGACCGCAGTTCACCAGCACCGCCACCCCGGACTCGGCGTCCGGCAACAACGCTACGTTGGAGCGGAACCCGTCGATCGCTCCGCCGTGGGAGTGGAAGCGGTGCCCACGATAGTCGGTGATGCTCCAGCCCATTCCGTAGGACTGCTGCGTGGACTGCATCGCCGCCAGCACCTCTCGGTCATCCTCCTCGGGCCGAACAGTCACCTGCGGCGTGTGCGTTTCCCCCAGGGAGGACCAGGAGACCAGTCGCCGCCCTTCAAACTCGCCCTTCCCAAGCTGGAAGCGGATCCAGGCGGAGAGCTCGCAGACGGGTGCGTTCACGGACCCCCCCGGCCCCTCGGCGTCCAGGTTGAGCCAGGCGATCGGGTCGATGCGGCCGTCCGCGGAACGTCGATGCGGAGTCGCGTGGTTCGCGGAGAGTTCGGCGTCGACCGCGCTGCAATTCGCGGTCCGCATCCCGAGCGGCTCGAACAATCGCTCGCGAATCACCTGCTCCCAACTCTGCCCGGTGATCGCCTCGATCACCAGCCCTGCCGCCATGTACATGATGTTGTTGTACTGGTACTTCTCGCGGAACCCGGCAGCGAGATCCACGCGGCCGGCCCGCTGCACGATCTCCGCCCGGCCCCAGTCGGATCGGTACCAGAGCATGTCGTTCCGACTCAAGCCGGTGCGGTGGCACACCAGGTCGCGCACGGCGACGTTGGCCGCGGCGTAGGGATCGGCCAGTTGGAACCAGGGGAGGTGCCGCCGGACCGGGTCATCCCACCGCAGCCGACCTTCGTCCACGAGCATGGCCAGCAGCGTGGTGGTCATCGCTTTGGTGGTGGAGGCGATGGCGAACTGCGTCGCCTCCGTCACCGGATCTCCGTTGGGCAACCGGCGCACCCCGACGCCGGCCTGCAGCCAGACCTCGCCGCGGCGAACGACGGTGACGGCAAGGCCGGGCACGCCCCACTCGGCGCAGACTTCCTCGATCCGGGACTGCAGTTCCACTCGGTCCATCCGAACATCTCCAAGCGGCAGGTTGCCGACCGGACTGCCATTCACCGCCTCCGCTGGTGATCCCTATCCGGAGCGCGTGCCGCGGGATGGAACGCAGGTGCCTGCTTGCGGGTCTAACAGGCACTCGGAGATGAGCAGAGGCCGGCGAGGGGGTCAGTCCCGCGCCGGCCTTTCCGTCCCCCGGGGGCGGTAGGCGTCACTTCATGTGGGTCTCCGCGTTGGATGAGATACCGCCGCCGGCCAAGGTGGGTTCGGCGGGTCCGAGAAGAGAAAGTACGAGAGAACGCAAATGTTGACGCGATCGCTCGAAGAAGCGAGAGAGCGTCTTCGAGAAACCATCGAAGAGTACGTGCAGCTCGATGTTGAGCTCCGGGCTCTGGAGAACACGCACTTTCGAGTGTGCGTCTTCGGCTCCGCGCGCATACAGCCGCAGGATCCGGTCTACCACCAGGTTTTCGGCCTGGCCCAGTCGCTCTCGGAGCGCGGGATCGACGTTGTCACCGGCGGTGGGCCCGGCCTGATGGCCGCCGCGAACCGCGGGGTGCTGGCCGCCAAGCGGCGCCGCTCCCGCTCCTACGGGCTGCCGTTGGACCTGCCGAGCCTGGTGGAGCCGCCCAATCGATCTCTGGACTTCCGCAGCGCCCACAAGCGCTTTTCCAGCCGTTTGGATGAGTTCGTCCGGCTAAGCCATGCCGTGGTGGTCGCCCCCGGGGGCATTGGCACGATGTTGGAGCTGATGTACGTCTGGCAGCTTCTGCAACTGGAGGCCATGGAAGGCCGCCCGGTCATCCTCCTCGGGCGCACCTTCTGGCAGGGTCTGCTCGACTGGATGGAGGACCGCCCCGAAGCCCTCGGCCTGGTCGGCCGGTCCGACATGGAAGCGGTGCGCCTGGTAGATTCAGCGGAAGAGGCGCTGATGGTCATCGACGAAGCCCATCACCGCTTCCTGGTTGGGCGCGGCGCGCGGAACTGCGCTGAGAGCGGCACGGCGGCCGTCCCGGAGCTCATCCTCGAATACGCGGGAGAGGAGTGCTACCTCTCGGACCTGGGTATCTCCGCTCTGCCGGAGCCTCCCCCCGGAAGCACTGCCGGAGTTCCGGCTCCTGCAGCCGGCGGCCTAGAGCGGCCTGCAACTTTTCTCGGTGCCGCTTCGAGCACACGGTCGGGCTGTGGACCCAAGACCCACCTGGGTCCGGGGTCCCGGTCGGAGCCGCTCGAAATCGGGACTGCGGTCCGGTGGCGGGTCCCTGACTGCCGGGTAATCTCCAGATGAGGCATCGGAGCCGGTGGTGCGCTGTGTGCCCGGGTTCCTTGTCTGACGAGGAGACCAGGGATGCAACCGAATTGGATCAAATGGGTACCCCGTGTGCTGGGCCTCATGCTGGTGGCGTTCCTCGGGGCGTTCAGCCTGGACGTATTCAGCGAGGGGCATGGCTTCCCCGAGCTGTTGGTGGCCCTGTTCATGCACCTATTGCCCGCGCTCGCTGTCCTGGCGGCGGTTGCCGTCGGCTGGCGCTCTCCGCGACCTGGCGCGGCCGTGTTCCTCGCGCTGGGGGCTTTCGCCGCCTGGTACTTCCGCGGCTTTGACGGCAACCCGTTCGCGCTGGTTCTGGGCACGGTCTGTGCGCTCATCGCGGTGCTCTTCTGGATCTGCTCCGGACCGACCGCCCGTCCGGCCCCGGCCTGATGGGGGTATGGGCAGACCGAAGGCCATGTCGCATATCGGCGACAAAATGTCGCCGAATCCACCACTTTGCCCCGTCAGTTCCCACAGACTGCGTTAAAATGGCGTCGAATTGTCGGAGAATGCCGACAAGGGGTCGCGATGGCTGCCGACGGGACGATCAAGAATCAGGTCCGGCTGTTCCGTACGCGGTTAGGGATCAGTCAGCAGGAGTTGGCGCGGAGCGTGGGGATATCGCGCCAGACCATCAACGCCATTGAGGCGGGTCGCGAATCCTGCACCACCGGCGTCGGCCTCCGCCTGGCGAGGGTCCTCGGCTGCCGGGTCGACGATCTCTTCTGGCTCGACGATGAGTCCCATACCGTCTCCGCGTCGCCCGCCGGGGGGCACCAGATCGAACCCGGTCGCCCCGTATCGCTCGCTCGGGTCGGGGAGCGGTGGGTGGCGTGGTCGCTGACGGGCGCCGGGGCCGCCCGCGTGGAGCTGGTTCCGGGAGATGGGTTGACATGCGCCACCGCCGCCGACGGACAGATCACCGCGCGGTTGCTTGACGATCCGGCGCGGCTGCAGCAGACCGTTGTCATGGCCGGCTGTGCGCCTGCCCTCTCCCTATGGGCGCGTGCGGCCGAACGCTGGAACCCCGGGCTGCGGGTGCACTGGATTCCGGCAAACAGCACGGAGTCCCTCGGGATGCTTGGGCGGGACGAGATCCACGTGGCCGGCTGCCATCTCTTCCACTCTGGGAGCGGAGCGTTCAACGCACCCTTCGTGCCCTCATCGGTCGGCACCGATGGCTGGACTCTCGTCCACCTCGGTCGTTGGGACGAGGGGCTGGCGGTGAGGCCGGGAAACCCGCTCGGCATCCGTGAGGTCGCGGACCTGGCGCGGCCGGGGGTGCGGCTAATCAACCGCGAGCTGGGCGCCGGCGCCCGCAGGCTCCTGGATGACTCGCTCAGCGCGGCCGGCGTGGCGGCGGATGACATCCTCGGCTACCGTCGGCAAGTGCACAGCCATTGGGATGTGGCCGCTGCGATCGCCGCCGGGGACGCCGATGTCGGCGTCACGGCAGCGGGTGTCGCCCGCGCCCACAACCTGGGGTTCATTCCACTGCGCAACGTCCGCTACGACATGGCGGTGCGGACGTCCCGGCTGGCCCAGGACAACGTTCGGCGGCTCTTCTCCACGCTCGGAGAGCGCTGGGTTCGCGCCCAACTGGCCGCCGTCGGCGGGTTCGACACTGCAGAGACGGGGGCCACCACCGCGGTGCCGGGAGGTTGAGGATGCGACATTTGCTGGGAAGGCGTCTCCTCGCCGGAGTGATGCTGGGGGCGCTCGGAGTGGCCGCCGGCCCGGCGGCCGGTGGCGGGAGACAGGTCACCGTGTTCGCGGCGAGTTCCCTCTCCCGAGTGTTCCAGGAGATGCGTCGGCCCTTCGAGCAGGCCAACCCCGGCTTGACCGTCCGCTTCCAGTTCGCGGCCTCTTCGCTGATCCGGACGCAGATTGAGCAGGGTGCCACGCCGGACCTGTTCGCCTCGGCGGACTCTCATCACATCGACACACTGGTCGAACGGGGGCTGGTGGAGCCGCCGCGCATCTTCGCACGGAATCGGCTCGCCCTGGTCGTCCCCCGTTCCAACCCCGGTCGGCTCCGATCGGCCGCGGATCTCGCTCGACCGCGGCTACGACTGGTGGCCGCGCGTACCGGCGTTCCGATCGCCACCTACACAAACCTGGTTCTCAACGCCCTCGCCCGATTGCCTGGCTATCCCCGTGACCTGGGGCCGCGATTTGATGCCGCCGTGATTTCCCGCGAGCCCAATGTCGGCGCGCTGCTCACCCGGGTGGAGTTGGGCGAGGCGGACGGCGCTTTCGTCTATGCCTCGGACGCTCATCGCAACCAGCGGGTGCGGGTGATCCCGATTCCCGCCGCGGCGCATGTCGTGGTCGAGTATCCGTGTGCGGTATTGAAGAACGCACCCGAGCGAGCCGGCGGCGAGGCCTTTCAGGCGTTCCTGCTGGGGAAGACGGCCCGCGCCCTCCTGCTGCAGCACGGCTTCCGGTGAGTGCCGGGAACATCGGAGCGCGGATGGCGAGGCCCAGCGGTCGACTGCTGTTCGGGCTCGCTGGGCTGCCTCTGGTTCTGTTCCTCTCCGTGCCGATCGGGGTCGTCGTCGCGAAAGGGCTGGACCCGTACATGGTCCGGCATCTATCCGACGCCGCACTCATGGATGCCCTGAAACTCAGCCTCACAACGAGCCTGATTTCCACCGTGATTGCCTCCGTGTTCGGGTTGCCGCTCGCCTACCTCCTTGCTCGCCACGACTTCCCGGGCCGTGGGCTGCTGCAGAGTCTGGTGGACCTGCCGATGACGATGCCTCCCGTCGTGGCCGGATTGGCGCTCCTGTTGACCTTTGGGCGAATGGGATTTGTGGGGACCTGGTTCGAGGCGGCAGGGTTCCGAATCGCCTTTTCGACGACCGCTGTTGTGCTCGCCCAGGTGTACATGGCCGCCCCGTTCTTCGTCCGATCTGCCCGGGCCGGGTTTGTGGCCGTTCCGATCTGCTTGGAAGAAGCAGCGATGGGCCTGGGGCGCCCGCCCTTGCGCGTGTTCTGGGAGGTGAGCCTGCCGATAGCCGCACCGGCGGTTCTCGCCGGCGTTGTGCTGGCCTGGGCCCGGGCGATGAGTGAGTTTGGCGCCACCATCGTCTTCGCCGGCAGCCTGCCGGGGGTCACGCAAACCATCCCAACGGCCATCGTGGGTGCCATGGAGACCGATCTGCCGCTCGCGCTGTCGATCGCCACCGTCTCGCTCGCACTTTCTTTCGTCGCCCTGATCGGCATCCGACTCATCACCAGGGAGAGCGCGGCGTGAGCAACGGCGGGTGCGAACTAGATCTGGATGTCCGGGTACGAGCCGGTGACTTCAACGTGGGCGCGGCGTTGACGGTGCCCGCTGGACAGACCCTCGCGCTGCTGGGGCCCAGCGGCAGCGGGAAGTCGACCGTGCTGCGAGCGATCGCCGGGCTTGTCCGGCCGACATTCGGCACTGTTCGCCTGGGGGAGCGTCTCCTCTTCGATAGTTCCAGCAGGACGGACGTGCCGCCGTGGAAGCGCCGGATCGGAATGGTCTTCCAGGATGAAGCGCTCTTTCCCCATCTCACGGTCCTGCAGAATATCGCCTTCGGGATACCCTCGGGGTGCCGGGACCGGCTGGAGACGGCCAGGGGGTGGCTGCGGGCGATGGGGCTGGACACCCTGCAATCACGTCGCCCCGCCGAACTCTCCGGCGGACAACAGCAGCGGACGGCACTGGCCCGTGCAGCGGCCGCGGGGGGAGATCTCCTGCTGCTCGACGAGCCGTTCGGTTCGCTCGACCCGGCACGACGGGATGCAGTCCGCGGGGAACTGCTGACGTTCCTGCGGAAGGTTGGCCGCACCGCGCTCCTCGTCACCCACGACCCCCTGGATGCCCTGGTCCTGGCTACTCAGGTCGCGGTGATCGAGGATGGGGAGATCACGCATCGGGGTGATCGCCAATCCCTGGTTACGGCACCGCCGACCGCCTTCCTTGCCTCGGCTGCGGGTCGGAATCTCCTGGAGGGCCGGCTCACCGGTCGCGTCGGTGACCTCCCGGGCTCGACGGAGTGGTCGGTCACGGTTGGGGAGCACGTCTGGGTGGTACCGCTTGCGGCCGGGATGACGCCTTCGATGGGGCAGCGGGTGCTGATGGCTTTCCGGCCGGAAGACGTGACGCTTGCCCGGGGCGGTGGTGACCCGGGTTCCGCTCACAACCGGATTCAGGCCGTGGTGACCGCGGTGGTGCCGATGGCGGATCGTGATCGAATCCATCTCACGGCCGAAACACCGCTGGTGGCGGACGTGTTGCGGTCGTCGACCCGCGCCCTCGCACTGGAGCCGGGCAGTCGGGTTCTGGCGATCATCAAGTCCACCGCCATCCATGTTTACCTGTGAGCTGGAGAATCTCGGGTAACAAATGGATTTGTGCGGTATCTTAACGAAAATATGCCGGGCCAGGCCCGGGCTCAGTGGGGGCTCACTTTGGGGCTCAGGAGAACACAGATGGCGAAACAGAGTCGACGCGGACTGCTGGCAGGCATCGGGCGAGGGACCCTCGTAGCGGGTCTCGGCCTTGGGGTGGCGGGAGAATTGGGGCTGGCATCGCCTGCGGACGCGGACGGCCCAGGCGGCGATCAGTTGACCTTCGGGCCCTTGGAGCCCCTGGTCGTCCTGATGCAGGAAACCCCCACGGACAAGCTGCAGGGCATCCTTGTCGACCGCCTTCGAAGCGGTACCGACATCCGCACGCTGGTGGCGGCGGGTGCCCTCGCGAATGCTCGCTCATTTGGCGGCGAGGACTACGTGGGCTTCCACACCATGATGGCGATGGGGCCGGCGTACCGCATGGCAGAAGAGCTTCCGGCCGATCGCCGATCCCTCCCGGTGTTGAAGGTGCTTCACCGGAACAGCCGGCGCCTGCAGGAGACCGGGGGCCGCAAGTCGGAGACCCTGCACGCCGTCACCCCGGCGGCGGTCGGGGGCAAGGCGGATGGCGACTCGCTGCGGGAACTGGTCCGTGCCCGGGACGTCGGGCGGGCCGAACAGATGCTCGCGCAGGTTGCGGAACGCTCCGTCCTCGAGGCGTTCAACTCCGCGCTCTACCCGGTGCAGGACAACACCGAGGTCCACAGGGTCGTGATGCCTTACCGGTCGTGGGACCTCGCCGGCATCATCGGTATGGAGCATGCCCTGACCATGCTCCGGCAGTCGGTGCGGTATTGCGTGAAAGCAGAGGGCTACACCCGCAACGCCGAGTGGGATCGACCCCGCGTACTCCTGCCGAAGCTGTTGGAGCAGTTCAAGCTGCTGGAGAAGCCCGCCGGGGACCGGCAAGTCGACGATGCATGGGTGGAGAAGTTCTCCGACACCCTGTTCCGGTCCAAGCCCGATGATGCCGCGACGGCCGCCGCTTCCGCTCTGGCGGACGGCATCCAGCCCGCGGCCATCGGGGAGGCGATCTCCCTGGCGGCCAACCAGCTCGTCCTTCGGGATCGGGGCCGGCCGCCGCGCGAAGAGTCCCCGGGCAAGCCCACCGGCAGCGTTCACGGCGATTCCATCGGCGTCCATGCCAGCGACTCGGCGAATGCCTGGCGGAACATGGCGAGGGTGGGGGATACGCGCAACGTCTTCGCCTGCCTCATCCTCGGCGCCTACCAGGTGGCCTGGGACCGGCAGTCCCGCGGCGGGGATTTCCTCAACTGGGATCCGCTTCCGGACGTCGTCCATCAGCGCAACCTCACCGTTAACGACCCTGCCGGGTTGCTGCGCGAATTGGAACTGGCCATCCGCGACAACCTCCAGGGCAGGGCGTCCGCGGTGGTTGCTCGGGCGGCTGAGCTTGGACATCCCGCGCGGCCGATCTTTGACGTGCTTCTGCAGTACGCCATCAGCGAAGACGGATCGCTCCATGCCGAGAAGTACTACCGCACAGTCTCCGAGGAGTTTGCCTCCGGACGCCCGAAACTGCGGTGGCGTCACCTTATCGGCCTCGCCCGCGTGACCGCGAGCGAGTATGGCCGGCCCGCGCCGGGATACCAGGACGCCCTGAAGCAACTGCGACTCGCCTGAACCTCGCCTGAGACAGGGGCCGCGCACATCCTGCAAAGGAAACGTGCGCGGTCCCGGTCAACCCCAGTCTCGGGGTGACTGAGTGGCGGAACTGCAAGTTGGGGCCGGCGACCATCGCTACGAAGTGGCGGAAGGCTGGGGGGAATTGCCCCCCGGAGTCGTCCTAGTGGAGGTGGCCGGGATGGTCACCGATTCGCTCGGCCAGGTGCATGTCTTCAATCGCGGCACGGACCCGGTGGTGGTCTTCTCGCGTGACGGCAGGTTCCTCCGATCGTGGGGGCATGGTGTGTTTGCCCGCCCGCACGGCATCACCGCCGGCCCCGGCGATACTCTCTACCTGACGGATGATCTGGACCAGACGGTGCGCTGGTTCACCCTGACGGGCACGCAACTCGGGGTGCTGGGCGTCAGCGGGCAGAAGTCGGACACGGGTGCCGTTGACGTGGACTACCGCACCATCCGACAGGTGGGGCCACCCTTCAACATGCCCACCAATGCCGCGCTGGGTCCTCATGGGGACCGCTACATCAGCGATGGGTACGGCAACGCACGCGTCCATCGGTTCGGCCCGGAGGGGAACCTGATCAGCTCATGGGGTGCCCCCGGCGCGGGACCCGGGGAGTTTCACTTGCCGCACGGCATCGCCGTCCACGAGGATGGACGAGTGTTTGTGGCGGATCGCGAGAACGATCGCATCCAGATCTTCGACCCGGATGGAAACTACCTCGAGGAATGGACCCAGATTGCCCGCCCCTGCGAGGTCTACATCGACGCCGACGGGGCCGTTTACGTGGCAGAGCTCGGCTACCGCGCGGGGATGTTCCCCGGCACTGTGGCACCCTCGCCGTCGAGCCCCGGGGGTCGCGTGAGTATCTTTGATCCGACCGGCAAGCTCCTCTCGCGCTGGGGCGGCGGCGACCGACCTACCGAGCCCGGCGACTTCTTTGCCCCGCACGACGTGTGGGTGGATGACGCCGGCGATCTCTACGTGGGCGAAGTCTGCTGGTCAGGAGGGGGCAAAGTCGGGATGGTCCCCGCGGATTGCCACTGCCTCCAGAAGTTCCTGCGAATCCGAAAGTGAGCGGCATGACCCACCAGGCAGACCTGCTGCGATCCTGGACCGGCGAGATGTTTATCGCCGCGGGATGCCCGGAGAAGGAAGCCGAAGCTGTGGCTACCAATCTGGTGGATTCCAACCTGGCCGGACACGACAGCCACGGCGTCATCCGGGTGCCGAGCTATGTCCAGTGGCTTCGCGAGGGGAAGGTTCTCGCGGACCGCCGGCTGAGGATCGTGACGGACAGCGGTCCCGTGGTCGTGGCGGATGGGGAGTTCGGGCTCGGGCAGTCCATCGGGATCCAGGCCATGGAGCTGGGGATCCGCCGCGCCGCGACGCAGGGAGTGTGCGTCCTGGCTCTGCGGAACTCCGGCCACCTCGGTCGGATCGGCGCCTGGGCCGAAATGGCGACCGCGGCCGGTCAGATCTCGCTGCACTGGGTGAACACCAGCGGTGCGGGGATCCTGGTGGCGCCGCATGGCGGCATCGATCGGCGGCTGTCGGCCAACCCCGTGGCCGCGGGAATTCCTCGTTCGGGCGGCCCGCCGGTGGTGATGGACATGTCTGCCTGCACCATCGCCGAAGGGAAAATCCGCGTGGCGCGCAACTCCGGAAAGCAGCTACCGGAAGACTGCATCATCGACGGAATGGGCCGACCCACCACGGATCCGCACGTCTTTTACGGCGACCCCGGCGCAATCCTCTCCATCGCCGGGCACAAGGGGTTTGCGCTCGGGATGGTGTGCGAACTCCTTGCCGGAGCGTTGACCGGTAGCTCCTGCAGCCACCCGGAACTAGCGGATAGAGTGGTCAACGGGATGCTGACCATCCTCCTGGATCGCGGGCACTACGGCAGCGTGCCGGATTTCGACCGGGAAGTCACGCGCTTTGTGGAGTATGTCCGCAGCTCGCGCCCGATCGTGCCCGGAGGGGATATCCTGATGCCGGGCGAACCGGAAGCCCGTTCAAGGGAGCAGCGCCTCCGTCACGGCATCGAGGTGGACGCCACCACCTGGGCGATGTTCGTGGAAACGGGAAACTCCCTGGGGGTGCACGTCACGTAGCCGACCGGGTGCGCATCAACCGACGGCCTGACTCGATCGCTCGCAAAAGCGAAGGGTGGGTTCCCACCC
>CAZSRZ010000147.1:0-10925 GCA_964609085.1 uncultured bacterium
GTGCGTCCATTCTGACGGAGCAGATTCCTGAACAGATCTTGCCAGACGGTGGTCAACGCGGGCGTGAAAACCCGGTTCGACCGGCAGCGGGGGCAGTATAAAGCCCGCCATGACGAAGCGCTGAAGGAGTTCGCCGAGGCCTCACCCCTGAGCGGCACTGCCATCCTGCCTGACGGCGCCAAGGCCACCGTGCGCGGTGCTCGCAAAGGCGGCGCGGCGCTCATCGTGCTGCGCCCGGAGAAGCTTGATCGGGATTTCTACTACCGGGCGCGGGTTCAACCCTCCACTCGGGGACGGCTCAAGCTGGAGTTGATCAACCTGACCAACGGCCAGTCTATGCCCGGTCAGCGGGGCGGGGTACTGGTCTACCCAGACCAGGCTCGCTCCGAGTAGCACAGGATCCTTGGGGAGGCCCGCCCGGGCCGGCCGGCCTCCCCAAGGTGTATTCAGGAGCCAGCCTAGCGACCGATGCCGCAGACCTCAATGCCGACCCCGGCCAGAAGTTCACGGTCCAGGCAGTTCCTGCCATCGACGATAAAGGGCCGGCGCATCGTCTCTCGGACGCGATCCCAATCCAGGGCGCGGAACTCCGGCCACTCCGTCACCAGCACTACCGCATCCGCCTCGCGGACAGCCTCGTAGGGATCGGAGCAAATCTTCGCGCGGACGCCCCGCCGCTCCGCCACGTCGGCCGCCTGCGGATCGTAGGCCCGCACTTCGGCCCCCATGTCCGCCAGCCGATCGGCGATTTGCAGACTGGGCGCGTCTCGCATGTCATCGGTGCCGGGCTTGAAGGCAAGGCCCCACAGGGCAATCGTCTTTCCCTTGATGAGCTTCAGCCGGTCCTGCAGTTTCCGGATCACCACGAGCCGTTGGTAGTTATTGACTTCCACCACCGCCTTCAGAATGTGCGCATCGTAGCCGTACTCGTGGCCGGTATGGATGATGGAGGCCAGGTCCTTCGGGAAGCAGGATCCGCCCCACCCGATTCCGGCATTGAGAAACGCCCGCCCGATGCGCTCATCCAGACCGATGCCGCGGGTCACCTCGGCGACATCCGCACCGACCCGTTCACACACGTTGGCGATCTCGTTGATGAACGAGATCTTGGTGGCGAGGAAGGCGTTGGCCGCGTATTTCACCATCTCCGCGCTGGCGCGGTCCGTCACCACGAAGGGCACCATCCGGCCGGCCGCCTCGTTACGCTGGAGCAGCGGCGCGTAGAGTGCTCGCATCCGGTCGGCCGCTCGCTCTGTATCCGCGCCGATGACGATGCGGTCGGGATTCAGCGCGTCCTCGACCGCGCTCCCCTCGCGGAGAAACTCCGGGTTCGAGACCACGTCGAACTCCGGTCGTGCCCGAGCGGCCCCCCCTTGCTCAATTCCCTGGCGAACCAGCATCCCCACCCAGTCACCGCTGCCGATGGGTACCGTGCTCTTGTTGATCAGCACGCAATAGTCCGGGCCGAGATGCTCGCCCAGTGAACGCGCTGCGGCTTCGACGGCGGACATGTCCGCCTGTCCCGAAGGAAGCGAGGGCGTGCCGACGCAGATGAACACGGCCTCGGCTGCCTCTAACGCCTGCGGATAGTCGGATACGAATCGGATGCGACGCGACGCCCGCTGCTCGGCCACGAGGTCATCCAGGCCGGGCTCATAGATCGGCACCTTGCCCGCGTTCAGCGCCCCGACCTTCTCCACATCCGTGTCCAGGCACGTGACCGAATGCCCCAGATGAGCGAGGCAGGCACCGGTGACCAGCCCGACGTAACCTGTGCCGACCACGGTGATTCGCATCCATCGCCTCCTACTCCCCTGCAAAGAAAACGCCTCGCCGTGCGGCGAGGCGTCCTCATGGTGCGCCCTCGGCAGGAATCGAACCTGCGCTCCCGGCTCCGGAGGCCGGTGCTCTATCCGCTGAGCTACGAGGGCAGGACCGCCCGAACAGGGGTCCGGCTGAAAGCGAAGCTTAGCAGAGCCCCCTTGGGGCTGTCAATCGTTGGAAAGCGTACGGAATAGCCAGCGAGCCTCACCGTTTACGCACCCTTTCGGCGATCTCCTCGAGGGCCTTCTCCGCATCGGAGAGGGCAAGCACTGCCGCCCGGTTGTCGAGAGCGAAGGCCGAAGTGCGTTTCAGATCGCCCGTCTTTTCGAAGGCCTGTTGAAACTGCTTCTTGTCGATCAGGGCCAGGATCGGGGGCAGCCCCTTCTTCACTTCGGGCAGTTTCGTCGTTTTCAGCGCCTGGGCCAGCAGCGCCTTCACCTTTTGCACCCGGTCGTGCCTGGTGACCTTCGGCTTGGTGGGGGCCTTTTTCGGGGGCACGGTGGCCGCCGTGGGACGGGGTGTGGCAAGGGATGACGCGGGACCAGCGGTGAAGAGCAGCCCGAGGAGCAACAGCAGCAGTCGAAGGGTCATGAAGAGGTCGCCAGATCGTGAAACGAAGTAGAGGGTTTTTAGCAGCAATTCGGCGTCGGCGCCGCTGAAGGTAACCCGGCGACGAACTGCGAACCTGTACCTGCTCCCGTCCCGTTCCCCGGGATGGGCCAGCAGGACCACGCTTTCACGGAGACCACCGGAATGGATCAGGATCAGCCCGGACGGCCATTCGTCGTCTCCCGCCGCTCATTCATCAAGGGCGCCGGGGCAGGTGTTGCAGGTGCCGCGGTCGCTGCGAGCGGTGCGGCCGTTGTTGAGACCGCCGGCCCGGCCGAAGCTGCGCCGCCAACGCGACTTGGGCCCGGCCCGGTCAAGGTGACCCTCAACATCAATGGCGCTGCGCGGACCGTGGAGATCGAGCCCCGCACGACGCTGGTGAATGTGCTCCGCGGGGTCGGCCATGTCCCGCTTCCGGCGGATCAGGCGCTCACGGGGGCAAAAATCGGCTGTGATCGCGGTTCCTGCGGTGCGTGCACCGTGATGGTGGACGGCCAGACCGCGTATAGCTGCATGCTTCTCGCCGTGGACGCCGTTGGACGCAAGATCACCACGGTGGAAGGCCTGGCGCAGGGGGGAGTCCTCACGCCGGTGCAGGAAGAGATGGTCGCCAAGGATGGCTACCAGTGCGGCTACTGCACCCCGGGCTTCGTGGTGTCGCTCACCGCCCTGCTCCGACAGAAGCCGAACCCGAGCCTGGATGACGTGAAGATGGCCGTCTCCGGCAACACCTGCCGATGCGGAACCTATCCGCGCATCTTCGAGGCGGCGCTCGCCGCCGCCAAGCGGACCAAGGGAGCCTGAGCCATGCGCAAGATCAAGCAGATCATCGTGGAGAACGGCTTCGAGCGGGAGGTCGAAGTCGAGGTGCCGGACGGGCCCCCGGCCTCCTGGGGAGACCTGAGCAAGCTCCGCATTCTGGGGAAGCGGAATCCGCGACCGGAGGGCAAGGAGAAGGTGAGCGGGCAGGCCCGCTACGCGTCCGACATCGTGCTCCCGGGGATGTGTTACGGCCAATTCCTGGTCAGCCCCTATGCCAGCGCGCGGATTCGGAGCGTGGACATCTCAGCGGCGGAGCAGATGACCGGTGTGAAGGCCGTCATGGTGATGAAGGGCGCGAACAGCCAGGTGCTGTATGCCGGCGACCTGGTGGCTGCCGTCGCGGCGGTAACCCCGGAGATCGCAGAAGATGCCCTGCGGGCCATCAAGGTGGGGTATGAACCCTCCCCATTCGTCGTGGACCCCCAGAAGGCGATGGACCCTGCCGCGCCGCGAGTGCGCCCGGACGCCGGGAATGTGCAGGGCGGCGGCAAAAATGAGAACGGGAAGCCGGCAGAGGCGTTTGGGGCCTGCACCGTGATCATGGAAAACACCTACGAGGCCCAGACCCGGCTGCACTGTTGCCTGGAAACGCACGGCCACACGGTCAAATGGGACGGTCCGCAGTTGACGGTCTGGTCCTCCACGCAGTTCCTGACAGGTGTTCGCGACGAACTCGCCCCCGGGGCTGGAGGAGCCAAGAACGTCCGCGTCATCTGCGAGCACATGGGGGGCGGATTCGGCAGCAAGTTCGGCCTCGGCCCTGAGGGCATGGCGGCTGTCCAGCTTGCGAAGAAGGCCAACGCTCCCGTCAAGTTCATGCTCACCCGGGCGGTGGAGCAGGTGAGCAACTTCCGCGGACCGGGTCTTCGGGCGAGGGTGAAGCTCGGTGCGGACGCGGAGGGCACCCTCCTGGCCGCCGACATCTCGACCTACAACAACGGCGGCATCGGCGGGGCATCCTCGCCGCTCGACAGCGGGTCCTACATCATCTCCGCGAAGAACCACGTCGCCAACAAGCAGTCGGTCCTCACCAACACCGGCGGCACGGCGGCCTTGCGGGCGCCCGGACATCCGCAGGCGGCGCTCATCTGGGATATGGCCCTGGACGAGCTCGCGGCTCGCCTCAAGATGGACCCGCTGGCCTTCCGCAAGCTGAATCACAAGGACCCCGTCCGCGTGAAGGAGTGGGAGATCGGGGCGATGGTCATCGGCTGGGACCGGCGGCAGCAGGTCCCCGGCTCCGCCCGCGGGGTGCGGAAACGCGGCATCGGCATGGGCAGCGCCACATGGGGTGGCGGCGGCCGGAAGAGCGCGGACTGCACCATCCACATCCGCCGTGACAGCACGGTCACGAGCTACTCGGCCGTGCAGGACCTGGGCACCGGCGCTCGCCTCTACGTTGCGGCGATTGTGGCAGAGGAGTTGGGCCTCCCCCTCGCGGCAGTGGAGCCGAAGGTTGGGGACTCTGCTTATGGCCCCGGCCATCCCAGCGGGGGATCCACCACCACCGCCTCCGTTGCCCCGGCGGTCAAGATGTCCGCGGTCAACGCCAGGGCCCAGCTCCTGCTCGCGGCGTCGAAAGCGCTGTCGGTGAAGCCCGACGAGGTCGAGATGGCCGATGGCCCCATCTTCCGCGTCAAGGCGAACCCTGCCCGCAGCCTCACCTGGAAGCAGCTCTGCGCCACCTTGCCCGCGGAGGGTATGCGGGCCAAGGGCGACTGGAATGAAGGCTCGGACCTGCAGGCGAGTGGGGTCGCGGGGGCCAGCTTCGCCGAAGTGGAAGTGGACACCCAGACCGGCAAGGTGACAGTGCTCAAGGTCGTCGGCGTCCAGGACTGCGGGTTGGTTTTGAACCGGCTCCAGGCCGAAAACCAGGTCACCGGCGGCATAGTCCAGGGCATCGGGACGGCACTGCTGGAGGATCGGCGGATGGACGGAGTTACCGGCCGGATGCTGAACCCGAACTTCGAGGAGTACAAACTCTGCGGCTCCTTCGAGGCGGGCGGGATCAACATCACCATGGACCCGCCGTACCGCACCCTCGGCCCGGAAGAGCGGGGGGTCGTGGCGATCGTCTACGACAATCCCACGGGGAAAGTCAGCGGCATCGGCGAACCGGCGATCATTGGCGTCCACGCCGCTATCGCCAATGCCATTTTCAACGCGATTGGGGTGCACGTCACCGTGCAGCCCGCCACGCCGGATCGGGTTCTTGCTGCACTGGCAGCGCGGTAACGAAGGAGCGCATGGATGAAGGCGTTTGAATTCATCACCGTCTCGGATCTCAGGGCTGCCTCCGCCGCGCTCGGCACCGATGCCGACCAGGCGCGCATCCTCGCCGGGGGCATCGACCTCCTCTCCGAGATGAAGGAACGGATCATCGAGCCGTCGCGGGTGGTCAACATCAAGGGGATCCCTGGTCTGGGCGTCGCCGCCGCAGACGCGCGGGGGCTCTCCCTCGGTGCGCTGGTGACGCTGACCGCCATTGAGCGACATCCGGTGGTGCAGCGCTCCTACACGGCACTCGCCGAGGCCGCGCGGAGCGTCGCTTCCCCGCAGATCCGCAACGTCGGCACCCTCGGCGGAAATCTGTGCCAAAGGCCACGCTGCTGGTACTACCGCGACGAGGAGATCAAGTGCATCAAGAAGGGCGGATCGCGGTGCTATGCCGCTGGTGAGGACGCGGACAACAAGTTCAACGCGATCCTCGGCGGCGGACCTTCCTACATCGTCCACCCCAGCGACTGCGCCACCGCGCTGGTCGCTCTGGGCGCATTCGTGCGCTACGTCGATCGCAGCGGCAAGCAACTGGAGGTCCCGGCCGAGGCGTTCTTCCTCCTTCCGCGGGAGAACCCTGTCAAGGAGAATGTGCTGAGGCACGGCGAGATCGTGACGGGTGTTCGCATCCCGACGCCGAAGCCGGGCACGCGCAGCACCTACATCAAGTTCCGTGAGAAGGACTCAATGGACTGGGCTGTCTCGGCTGTCGCTGCCGTGGCACAGATCGGTGCCGGCGGTCTGGTCTCGGATGTGCGGATCGTGCTTGGCGGCGTCGCCCCGAAGCCCTGGAGATGTCCGGAGGCGGAAAAGCTACTGAAGGGGAAGAAGCTGACGGCCGCCCTGATCAGCCAGGCGGCGGAGGCGGCCCTGGCCGGCGCGAAACCGTTGGGCAAGAACGCCTACAAGGTGCCGCTCACCCGTGTGCTCGTCCGACGAGCGCTGGCGGCGGTCACGGGAGTCCGAAACACCGCCTGAGCGACGATCTACGCTGGGCGGGCGATCCGGGGTCGGTCACGCACCGGCCCCGGGGTTTTGTACGCCCCGCGTTGCACCTGGTGAAGCGCCTCGCGGGTAGTCCAGGAGCAGGGTCGATAGAATGGCGGTAGGCGGCCTGGGAGCCAGAGGCGTGTGGACGCCCGAGTTCGGAGCGCGGTCGAGCAGTAAAGAAAGCACGGACAAGATGGCCGGTTCGGCACGAAGAGAAGACCCATGAATGCGGATTTTTGGATCGCCGTCATCCTTCGATGGCTGCATGTCGGGGGAGCGGTGGCGGGGATCGGCGTGGTAGCCGTGCTCCACTTCGTGCTGGTTCCCTGGGCCCGAACGGTCCCCCACGGGGAGGATCTCTATCGTAAGCTCTTGCCGGGACTGCGCACGCTCTACCACTCCGCCCTCGGACTGGCGCTCATCACAGGGCTCTACAACTACGTTGTACTGGCCATCCCGGCTGTCCGCGTCCGCCGCGAAACGGTTGAGGCAATGGCGGCCTACCACCCGGCGATGGGAATGAAAATCCTTCTCTCCCTGCTCCTATTCGGCGTCGGGGCAATGCTGTTGAAGCCGTCTCCTGCTCTGGACAAGAACCGCACGGCGTCGACCTGGTTTGCTCTCTCCCTCGGCCTGCTGCTGATGTTGGGGGGAGCGTTCCTCCGCCGACTCTGGAACCTCAGTTGAGCTTTCGGGAGAACGCTGTGTCCACTCGCACCCCCCTCGCGCACCCTCTTTGCGGCCACATCAACAGCAAGAAGCTGCTGATGTGCGCCAGCCGCGCCGACGTGGCCCAGGAAGATCTTCAAACCGCCGGTTACGAGAACTTCTGGTGCCGGCACACGCAGACAGATACCGGGCCGGACGGCGGTTGGGTCACCCTTTCTCGCTGCGCCCCTGGGCGCGGCTGTTACACACCGGACGAACCCGACCAGGCTTGATCCGCTCCCGAGCGGAGGCCGGCGAGGAATCTAGCACTTGGACCTTCTATTACGCGAGATCTCGGATCGTCTGCGCACCGGCCAGCCGTTCTCTGTCGGCACGGTGATACACACCTCCGGCTCCACGCCGCAAAAGACCGGCGCCCGCGCACTGTTCCTGCCCGATGGCACCCTGATCGGCACCCTGGGAGGCGGCTGCATGGAGGCCGAGGCGCGGCGACGTGGGTTGCTGTTGACGCGGGGCGGTGACCCGGACTTGATGGAACTCCATCTCGACGACGACTTCGGTTGGGATGATGGCCTCATCTGCGGGGGGACCGCGCACATCTTTCTGCAGCCCCGGCCGGGCGAGGACCAGACGCCGGTTTTCGAAGCGGTTGTCGAACTCCAGGAAAGTCACGGACGTGGCGTGTTGGTGCTCGTCGCGGCCGGACCGGACGCCGCCGTCGGTCGCTACATGCTGGTGCGTGATGACGGCAGTAGCTCCGGCGGGTTGGGCGATCCGGCGCTGGAGACAGAGGCGGTCCGGGCAGCGATGGAGCTACTCGGGACTGTCCGCGAGGATCCCCGACGCCTCGTCAGCCGGGAGCACTCAGCCACGCTGTACCTCGAACCTCTCTTGCCGAAGCCCGTCTGCTTCATCGCCGGCGCCGGCCACATCGGCGCGGCGTTGTGTCACTTCGCGGCGCGCGCAGGCTTCCGCGTGGCCATCGTCGACGACCGGGCCTCGCTCTGCAACCCCGAGCGCCTGCCGGATGCCGAACGCGTCATCGTCGGCGACATCGTGGAGACGGTCCGCAACTGGCCCAAGACCCCGCACAGCTACTTCGTGGTCGTGACGCGGGGGCACCGGCACGACGCAGTCGTGCTGCGGGAACTGGTGCATGCCCCGGTCCCCTATGTGGGTATGATCGGAAGCAAGCGCAAGATTTTGACCATCTACGAAGAGTTCATAGGGGAAGGCCTCGCCTCCCCGGATGATCTCGCACGCATCTACGCCCCGATTGGGCTGGACATCGGGGCGCTGAGCGTAGACGAAATCGCCCTCTGTATCGCCGCGGAACTGATTGCCGTCCGTCGGCGTGGGCCCGGCTGGGGGAAGAAGCATGTCGACGTGGGTGAGCGCGATCGTGCTGGCGGCCGGGGAGTCCCGGCGAATGGGAGCGCTGAAGCCGCTCTTGCCACTCGGCTCGAAGAGCGTGATCGAGACGGTCGTCCACTCACTTCGGGGCTGCCGGATGGGCGACGGCGTGAACGAATTGCTGGTGGTGCTGGGACATCGGGCCCCTGAGATAGCCGCCGTTCTGGGGGATGTTCGGACGCTGACGAACGCTGATTATCATCTGGGGATGCTCGCATCCATCCAGTGCGGCTGCCGCGCCGCGGACCCTCAAGCCGACTGGTTCTTGATCGCGCTCGGCGACCAGCCATCCCTCCGCACTGACACCCTCGACACTCTACTGCTGATTGCCGAGTCCGCCGCGCCGGAGACGGCGGTCATCATCCCCACCCATGAGGGCCGGCGGGGTCACCCGCTGCTGCTCCGGTCCGAGCTTCGGAGTGAGATTGCCGGGCTGGAGCCGGACGGCGGGATGCGATCGCTCGTCCGGCGGGATCCCGGCCGTGTGCGGCTGGTGGAGGTGGCCGATGCCGGCGTCCCCGCGGACATGGACACGCCCGAGGACTATCTGAACGAGCTCCGCCGGCGTGGATTGCCCTTGATTGCGCTTCCGGAGGCCTGATCCGTCTGCCCATCGCGCTTTCGTGCCGTAGACTGAGTGTGTCGGGGTTCGGACCGGAGACGCGGAACGCCCCTCAAGGAGGAGATGGATGGAGACCCGTATCGTCGTGGGGCTGCTGGCCGTGTCATTGCTGGTGCCGGCCGTGGGTGCCCGGGCTGCCGAGGCGGCGAAGCCCGCCGCCAAGCCGGCCGCTGCGAAGGCCGCCGCCAAGTATGACGAAGCAAAGCTGAAGGCGCTGGAAGCAAAGCTCGCCAAGTCGCCGAAGGACGCGAAGCTGAAGACCGAGGTGGCGGAGGCCAACTACCAGGTTGGGCACGCCATGATGCTGAACCCAAACCTTCCGCCTCGCCAGAAATACCGCGGAGCGCTCAAGCTCTTCCGCCGCTCTCTGGAACTCAATCCCAAACACGTCGGCTCGGCCGCGGACAAGAAGCAGATTGAGGATGTCTACAAGGGCATGGGGATGCCGATCCCCGAGTAGACCCGTCCTTGCCGTCGGGCCCCGACCCTCCTCCGCGGGGGTCGGGGTCCGGCCATGCGACCAACCTGATGCCCCAGCGCCCTAGCTAGTAGCGTCGGGAAGCCGGCGGGTCGTCCTCGCCCAACAGTTTGCGGAGGCGTTCCATCTCTTCCGCCTCGGTGCGCGAACCGCGCTTGCGACCGATCCGCTCGGGCGGATCCTCACGCAGTAACGGCTTGTTCGGACGCCATGGCCGCTCGGGCCCCACCTTGCGTCTTGGCCGAAATGCAACGTCGCGGCGGCCAAATCTCGACCCCCGCATCTTGCGGACATACAGCCATGCCGCTGCCGGCGCTGCCAGGGTGAAGCTCGCCAGCACCGGGCCAAGGGTAGGGTGGGCCACCGCGACGTTCACAAACGTGAGGACCACGTAGATCGCGGCGATCACCTTCAACTTGATCCGGCCGCCGAGCACCATTTGCAGCTCGAGGTCCGGATCGAGTGCCGCCCAGGCCACGAAGAGGCCGTCCAGCAGATACCAGAGTCCGAACACAGCGACCGGTAGCCCCACCAGGGATCCAACGAGGGTGGCCGCCAGCCCGGACACCACGGCAAGCGCGGCCGACACCGCGAGGAACACCCGCGTCCCCCAGGCGCGCTCCAGATAGCCGCCAACTACCCAGAGGGCGAAACCGTTGAAAACCAAGGCGAGGGGTTCAGGCTGAACGAAAACGTGCGTCAGCAGGCCCCACGGCCGGGTGAGGAGCTGGTTCAGCGAGCCCGGGATGCAGGTGAAGCCGAGGTTGCGAGAGATCCACGCCTGGCTCCCCGGCACCAGGGCGAAGACGAGCAGGCTGGCGACGCAGGTCACCAGGATGGCGCGGACACCCGGGATCCCGTCCAGCGCGCGCCAGATCGGTTCCAACCCACCGCCGCGCCGCGACCGGCCCCAGCTCATCCGCAAACTCCTGATCCGGATCGTGCCCCGTCGCCGGAATCCGAACAGCGTGAGTATAGCCCTGCCGCGAGGCTCCCGCAATCGCCCCCGGACCAGCAGACCCCGGCCCCGCCCACCCGTCTTCGAAGCCAATGGATGACGAACCTGGCCCCGACCACCTGACGGAGTCACGCGGCACGCGGGATTCGCGCGTCGACCTGGGTGCGCGGGCCTCCGGCCCGCATGGCCATGACGACCCCGACCCATAGACCCATCCGGGGTGCGTGGTCGAAGAATCCCGAGTGCCTCGTGACTCCGTCACA
>CAZSRZ010000148.1:0-10649 GCA_964609085.1 uncultured bacterium
AGAACGCACCTACGGCCCGGATCATCCATCTGGCCACCCACGGCTTCTTCAACCCCGTCGACGCCCTCGGGAGCAAAGTGCTGCTGACGCCCGGCCCCCCGGCCAAACCAGACGCCGAACCCGATTTCGAGAACGACGGCAGCCTGACGGCGAAGGAGATCACCGAAGAGCTGCGGATCCGCGCCCAACTCGTTGTGCTCTCCGCTTGCGAGACCGGGATCGGCCGCAAGGTCAGCGGCGAGGGCCTCATTGGTCTCACCCGCGCCTGGCAGATCGCCGGGGCCCGCAGCGTCGTCGCCAGCCACTGGCAGGTGCAGGACGACAGCACCGCCGCCCTGATGATCACGTTCCACAAGAACCTGAAGGCCGGGCTGATGAAGGACGAAGCCCTCCGCCGTGCCATCGTCACCATCGCCGCCAACGCGAAGTGGCGCAAGCCCTACCACTGGGCCCCCTTCTTCCTCACTGGCGATCCCACCCCTTTGCGCCGGTGATCGAGGGAGGTCCGCGATGCGCCCACTTCCCGCTCATGCATCGTTGCTGCTGAACGCACCGTCGGCCGGAACCGGGCATGCCGGCGACGGACCAGATCCAGCCAACTGAGCGGTGGACCGTAGCAGCGAGTCCGGCCGTCAATCCGATGCTGTTAGCGATTTGGGGCTGCACTCCCTGAACCGGGAAGCGGTTGATCGGCACACTCTTCAGTGACACTCGTATGACTGAGGAGGCGCGCGCGATGTCGATGGCTCTCCGGACCCTGGCACCCGCAGCCGGACTGCTTGCGCTTTGGGGCTGTGTCGTGGCCCGGGCCGCGAACCCAGTGAAGCCCCCTCCCGCCCGAAAGAGCGGTGCCGACGTCCCGCAGCCCTCTGACAAGCAACTGCGTGATGCCGTACAGCGAGGGGACACTGCCCGCGCCAGGGCGCTACTGGAGCGCGGCGCCCGGCCGAACGGCGGGCGCAGTCTGGAACGTCCGCTCATCGAGGCGGTGTCCCGCGCGTACCACGCGTCGGAAATGGTCCGTTTGCTCCTGGACCACGGCGCGGAGGTGGACGCGCTCAATGAACGGGGTCAATCGGCGCTGCTGGTCGCGGCTGGATCGGGTCGGGCGAACTGGGACCGGGATGGTGCAGGTCAGGCCGAGATGATCCGCTGTATCAATCTGCTGCTGAAGCACGGCGCCAGCATCGACCGCGTGGACGCGGACGGCATGACGGCGCTGGACCTGGCGATGATGCTGCCCACACGCCCCGGCATCATTCGGGCGCTCGTTGCCGGCGGGGCGCGCCTTCCCGAACACGGCAAGAGTGGCGCGGAGCCGCTCCATTTCGCCGCCTGTGCGGGCGACACGGCTCTAGTGCGGCGGCTGCTGGCGGATGGAGCGCCGGTCAACGCCCCAGGTCCCTATGGGCGCACCCCCCTGATCCTGGCCGCCGACAGCGCCCCGATCCAGACCGTGCAGGCACTCCTGGATGCCGGCGCCCAGGTCAGCACGCGGGACGAACTGGGCTCCACGGCCCTCCTCACTGCGGTGGAGTCGCACTCCACCGACACGGCCCTGGAATTGTTGCGCCGGGGAGCCAGCCCGAATGTGCATGATGATCTCAACGGGTACACACCGCTGCTATACGCGATGATGCTGAGCTCCATGCCGCGTGGACGGTCGCAGGCGACGAACGCGGAGTGCGACGCCGAGGCCCGCAGGATCGACGGCCTGATTGACGCTATCCTCCGCGCCGGCGCCGATCTGAGCGCGGCGTCCAGGCACGGGATGACTCCTCTGCTGACGGCGATCAGAATGGCCGTCCAGCCCGAAGGCGGACGGACCGACTGGGTGGGAGTCCTGCTGGAACGGGGCGCGAAGGTGAACGACCCGGCCGCCGAGCAGCCGGCGCTCCACGCAGCCATCGATGCGCAGCGGGCAGATCTCCGCCTGCCGGAACGGCTGATCAAGGCCGGCGCGGACATCAACGCCGTCGGTCCTTCGAAGCAGCCTGTGTTGATGGACGCGCTGATGGCTGGCGACTTCGGCCTGGTCGCGCTGCTGATGCGCTCGGGTGCCCGGGTCGAAGGCCTGGACGACGCGAGGAAGACTCCGCTGCACTGGGCGGCCTGGTTCGGACGTAAGGATCTCGTCGAGGCGATGCTGGCGCTGGGGGTGGATGTCGACGCGCGCGACATCTTGGGGCAGACCCCGCTGATGCTGGCCCGCAAGGCCAATCATCCTGAGATCTCGGCGCTGCTGTTAGCCAAGGGCGCGCAGCTACCGCAGACCGTCGCCGCGCCTCGTACTGCCGCGGGCCAGCTCTTCAAGATCCCGCTCGCCGGCACGGCCAACCAGGGAGACCCCGTCGCCTACTCGCTGGGCAAGAGCTCCGGGACCGCGGTCCTGCTGATTCGTGAGCGGGGCCGGAACCACGCGGAGGTCGTGCGGTTCGGGTCGGTCTTCAACGACCCCGCGGCCTGGTCCCCCGGCGAGTGGAACAACGTTCAGTACCAGCTGGGCAGGGGCTACTACGCCGCCGAGGCCTACGGATTCTCCGGCATCATCAAGAGCCGTGGGCAAACCTACGTCGGCGTGCGCTGGTACTCGCCGTCGGCGTCCAACGAGCACCAGATTGTGCACATGGTCTTTCGGTTGAGCTTGAAACCCGGCGTCCTCATCCTGCAACTGGTCCGGCGAGACGCACCCACCGGCAGGCTCTTCCTTGGGCACTATTCCCGCCTGCCGCTGCTCACCCGATCCCGCAATGGCGAACTGGTGCTGGCCAACGACCGGGGCACGTTTCTGTACACTCCGCCCGTCACATGGAGACAGATCGGACCTGCGCCGAAGGGATCAGATTCCCGGTAGCACGCTGCAGGCGTGGGACTGGATGAGCTGCTTTCCACCGACGCGCGATCTAATGGTGGTCTTTCACAAGGGCTTGAGAGCGGGCCTGGCGAAGGGCGAAGCGCTGCGCCGCGCGCTGGTCGCGATGTCGAAGAACCGGAGGTGGAGTCATCCCGCCTCCTGGGCCCCCTTCATCCTCACTGGCGATCCTGCGCCTTTGCGGTAATGCCCGGCGGCGAGAGGGGACCCATGGAAAAGTTGCCGCAGGAGGTGTTGATATCGATGCCGTCGATGGGGATGCCCATACGGCGGGCTTCTTGCAGGATGGTGTGTCCGCTGTAGAAGCCCATGGGCTGGTTGTTCAGCACGCCGCAGAGGAACTCGGCGGGGAAGTGGGTCTTTAGCCAGGCCGTTTGGTAGGCCGTGCGGGCGAAGGCCGCGGCGTGCGCCTTGCAGAAGCCGTAGGCGGCGAAGGCGGACAGTGCCTTCCATACCCGTTCCGCTACCTCCGGCGCCACGTCGCCTCGGGAGCGGCAGCCGCTGATGAATGTCTCCCGGATCTTTTCCATCTCGGCGGGGGACCGGTCGGTGGTCATTGCCCGGCGCAGGCTGTCGGCCTGACCAAAATCCATGCCCGCCAGTGCAGCAGCGATCTCCAGCACCTGCTCCTGGTAGATCAACACGCCATAGGTGCGGCGCATGATTGGCTCCAGTCGGGGATGGAGGTAGCGCACCGGTTCTTCCCCGTGCCGGCGGGCGATGAAGGGGGTGATCATATCCGCCTTCAACGGACCGGGGCGGAAGAGGCTCACCTGTGCGATCAGGTCCTCGAACTCGGTCGGCTGCAGCCTGCCGAGCAGACCGCGCATCCCCGGGCTCTCCACCTGGAACACGCCAACGGTCTGCGTCGTGCGCAACAGTGCGTAGACCGCCGGGTCATCGAACGGCATCGAGTCCAGGAAACACCTCCCGGGGGAGAAGTCGATGGTTTCCGGCGCACGGTGCCCCAGTCGTTGGCGCACGTCCGCCTCGCGTGTTCGCAGCAGGGCGACCGCATCCTCGATGGCGGCCAGGTTTTTCAGGGAGAGCAGGTCCATCTTCACCAGGCCGACCTCTTCGATATCGTCCTTGTCCCACTGGGTGACGATCACCCCCTTGGTGGACCACTCCAAGGGCACCAATTCGTCGAGCCGCTCCTTCGAGACGACCATGCCCCCGAGATGGACGCCCAGGTGGCGGGGAAAACCTGCCACGCGGGCGCACAACTCGATGAGGGTAGCAAGTTTGCGCCGGGGCAGCCGGGAATCGCGCAGTTCGGGCAGGCGTTCGAAGGCGATGTCGATGCGATCCGCTCCGGTGTGGGGGAGTGCCTTGGCGAAGAGGTCAATATCCTCCGGGGCGAAGTCCAGCGCCTTCCCCAGATCACGCACGGCGGAACGGGCGTGCAGGGTGTTGACGGTGCACACCATCGCCGCGTGCTCCTGTCCGTAGCGATCGTAGATGTAGTTGATCACCTCGTCCCGCCGGTTGGCGTCGAAATCGATGTCGATGTCAGGCGCGCCTTTCCGGTGCGGGTTGAGAAATCGCTCAAACAGCAGCCCGTGGGCGATCGGGTCCACCTCGGTGATGCCCAGCACATAGGTGACGATGCTGTCGGCGGCGGATCCGCGGCCGGCACAGCGGATGCCCTGCTCGCGAGCCCAGCGCACGATGTCCCACATGATCAGAAAGTACGGTGCGAACCCGAGGGACTCGATGACGTCGAGCTCGTGGTTGAGGCGCTGGTTGACCTCGCGGTCGACGACGCGGTAGCGCCGCGCCGCGCCCTCCCAACACAGCTTGCAGAGGAAGCTGTAATGAGTTTCGCCCGCGGGGATCGGAAAATCGGGGAAGTGATAGACCCCGAACTCCATGCTCTCCTCGCAGCGGGATGCAATCCAACCGGTTGTCTCAAGGGCGGCGTCATAGCCCCGAAAGAGGCGAGCCATTGCCCGGGGAGATTTCAGGTAGGCTTCGGCGTTGCGCGGACGCAGGGGGTGCGCCTCGTCGATGGTCGTCAGCGTGCGGCAACAGGTGAGGCTGTCGTGGACGCGGAAGTCTCGCTTCTCTGCGTGCGCCACCCCATTGGTGGCGCAGGTGAGCAGCCCCAGCTCGCGGGCCAGACCGGTGAGATCGTGCAACAGGGCGGCGCTGTGCGGCAGCAGCAGGTTCTGCACCTCGATGAAGCAGCGGTCCGCGCCGAAGACGGAGCGCAGCATCTCGGCGTTGGCGCGCGCCTCACCGCGTCGTCCCGCCAACCAGGGCCCGCCCACGGGACCACGGTCGCCCCCGGTCAGGCAAAACAACCCCTCGTGGAAGCGCTCCAGGGTGGAAGGGAAGAGCCGCGCTCGTCCCTTCTGGTTCAGGATCTGCGCCTCGGTGATGGTCCGGCAGAGGTTGCGAAAACCCCGCCGGTCCTGAGCCAGCAGCACCAGGGGATAGCCGGTCTCCTCGCCATGAGGGTGGGCCACTCGGCCCGGCTCGAAATAGGCGAGCGCGGGGGCTTCCGCACGGTCACTCGGGACGCCGTCCACGGATACGCCGTCTATGGGCGCACCGTCTGTGGGTTCCGGATTCAGATAAAGCTCCACCCCGATCAGCGGACGGATTCCCACCGTCGAGCACGCCTGATGGAACCGCACGGCCCCATACAGCCCGTGGAGATCAGTCAGCGCCAGCGCTTCATAGCCGCACATCTCCGCCCGTCGGGCCAGCGCCTGGACGCCGGAGCCGCCGGAGAGGAACGAGAAGCACGAGTGCGCGTGGAGATGAGCGAACATATGTTCCTATTATTCCATCAGTCCGGCCCAATGCAGTCATCGTGCGCGGAGACTCCACATTGGGCCGGGCTGATGGAATCTCGGTGGCGAAGCTAGTCCGCGCGGAGGTGGAAGATGAGGAGGAAGATGAGGAGGAAGCGGCAGGGCTGTCGCCCGATAGTGGATCGATGAGACACAGCCGAGCAGGGGAGCGCGCGCGGGGACGGCTGCGTGCCGCGGGAATGGGCTTGCTGCTGCTGCTCGCGCTCGTCGGGGCGAGTTTGCCCTACGTGATGGGTGCAGTGCGACGGCCTACCGGCACGGTCTTCTGGGCGGTCCCGCCCATCAACTCTTCGGACGCAAACCAGTACCTGGCCTTCACGCGCATGACGGCCCGCGGAGCCTGGCTGGTGGGGGATCCCTTCACCTCGGAGTCTCACACGCCACGACTGTTTTTGCCTCAGGCTCTCCTGCAGGGGTGGTTGTGCAGGCTGACGGGCCTCACGCCGATCGACGCCTTTCAGGCGTCGCGTGCCGTATCGGGGGCGCTGCTTCTGGCGGCCGCCGCCTGGATGGGGGCGAGCCTGCTGCGGCGAGGTGGGGTCAGATTGCTCTACGTCGCCCTCGTCTGCCTCTCGGCCGGCTGGTCGTGGCAACTATCGCTGCTGGGCATACACCTGCCGAATGGGGATCAGCTTCAACCGGAGGGGAACACTTTCTTCACCCTGGCCAATCTGCCGCATCTGGCGCTGTCGTCAGCGCTGCTGACTGCCCTCTATGCGGGGATGACGAGCTACGAGCGAGACCCCAGGCCGCAGATGCTGTCCGCCGCGGCCGGACTTGCCTTTCTGCTCGGATGGACCCACCCGTTCGACTTTGTACCGCTGGGGCTGGGGATGGGTGGCGCACTCGGTGTGCGCGCAATCTGGGACCGTCCTGCCGCAGCCGCAATGCTGCCATACCTCGGGGCCGTGTTCGCGGGCGCCCTGGTCCCAGCCGCTTACCTCGTCCATCTGGTCGCGACCGATCCCTTCTACGCGGCGCTGGCGAATGATCCGCTCCGCGTGCAGCCGTTCGCCTTTTACGCGGTGGCTCATGGCCCTCTGGTGATCGGGGCGGTCCCGGTGCTGTTGCACGCCCCGTTACGGCGAAGGCTGATCCTGCCGATCTGCTGGGTCGCGGCGTCGTTTCTCTTTCTCGCAACGCCCCTGCGACTCGGCGGGAAGCAGCCGCGCGTGATGGGGGGGATCCACGTGCCCCTCTGCCTGCTTGCTGCCGCGGGCGTCGACCGCGCAGCTCGCGGGGTGGCTCGACGAGTGGGACGACGGACATGGGGGCCGCCGAGTGCCTGGGCCACGTGCGGTCGCTGGGTCTATGCGGGACTCCTGGCCCCCGGGGCTCCCGTGATGCTGGTGCGCCATGCGCAGGCGTACCAGCCGAATCATCAGGGCTACTACATGTCCCGGACGATGATGTCCGCGTTTCAGCGAATCGATGCCGAGCGTGCTCCCGGCGACGAGGCGGGTGCCCTGGTGATTGCGGGCGCATGGACCTCCGGCTGGATTCCGACGTGGGCGCACGCCCGGGTCTACCACGGGCATTGGCAAATGACCATCAACAGCGCCGCCAAGCTGGCGGAGCGGGACTGGTTTTTCCTGGGAACCACGGACCTTCGCTTCCATACCGGCTCTGCTGACCCATGGGCAAGGGCCGAATGGCTCACTCGCCGGGGAATCCGCTGGGTACTGTGGAGCCCATTTGAGTGGACCATGGATGGCAGGGTTTGGGGCGTCTCGCCGGCGGATGTGCCCGGACTCGAGCCGGTCGTGGTGGGCCCGGACGTGGTGCTCTACCAGTTCACCCCGGGGCGTGATCTCCCTCCGGGCAGGGCCTTGCCAACCGGCCTCGCTCCGAGATGAGGGGCGACGGGAGTCCGTTGTGGCCGTCGTGGACGGCATCGCCCTGACAGGAATAGCCCGGACCGTCTCCGAACTGGGCCAGGACGGGCGGGGCTTGGACGAGGTGGCACCGGTATGCAGGGACACGTGGAAGAGGGTGGGTTGCTGGTCGTGCCGCTCGAGGTACTGGAGCAGCTTGGCTGGCAGCCGGGGACGGAACTGCACGTGCAGGCGGCCGGTGGTCAGCTACTGATACAGCCGGCGACCGCGGAGACGAGCTTCAAGGATGATGCCCGGCGGCTGGCCGCGGCGATGCGCGGGCTCACCCGCGATGCCGTGCGCCACGTCTCCAGCGCTCTCGGCAGCACGGATCCGGATCCGTCAGCGCCGCCGTCGGCCCCGACGGTGCCCGCGCCCCCCGTCCGCCCCGTGCTGGTCGGTCCCGCGCCGGATGGAACCCCGGCCGGTGCCCAGCTCACCCCGTTCCATGGCGTGTTGCCCATCGTCGGACCAGGAGCATACCTCGCCCCCGGAAGTCATGCCATCGGTGACGTGCGCCTCGGAGAGGAGTGCAGTCTGTGGGCCGGTGCGGTGGTGCGCGGTGACGTCGCGCCGGTGCGGATCGGTCCGCGAACGAACATCCAGGAGGGGGCGATCGTCCACGTTTCCCCGCACATCCCATGCACCATCGGTGCCCGGTGCACCATCGGCCACCAGGCGACGGTGCACGCCTGTGTCCTGGGCGACGATGTGCTTGTCGGTATCCACGCCGTGGTGCTGGACGGGGCGAAAGTCGGACGCAACTGCATCCTCGCGGCTGGGACCGTGGTGCCCCCCGGCATGGACATCCCGGAGGGCAAGATGGTGATGGGCGTTCCGGCGAAGGTCGTCCGTGATCTCACCGCCGAGGAGCTGCAGAGGGTGCATTGGAATGCGGATTCCTACGTTGCCCTGGGTAAGCAGTACCTGGACCCGGCGCCATTGCTCCGGGAACAGCCGGGCGCCGAGCCGGCACCCCCGCCGCCCGTGCGGGGACAACTACCGCGCCACACCTGTAGGCGAGCCGATGGCCCGATCAACATCGATGGGTCGCTGGACGATCCCGGTTGGCTGGGCCAGACCGCCCTCTCGGCTCTCGTGTTGGCGACGGATGGCTCCGTCCCGCGGCAGTCGACCGAGGTGAAGTGCTGTTGGGATGACCAGCATCTGTATGTTGCCTTCGCTTGCCGTGACCGGGACATCTGGGGCAACTTTGAAAACCGAGACGACCCGATCTACGACGAAGAAGTGGTAGAGGTCTTCCTGGCACCCACGGGGGACGTCCGTCACTACTTCGAGATCGAAGTGAGTCCGAACAACGTGATCTTCGACGCCCGGGTTTTCAACCCGGAGGGCGATCGCAAGATGATGCTGGTAGAGCGCGAGTGGAATGCCGAGGGCCTTCGGACGGCCGTACGCGTTTCGGGGACGATCAACGACCGCGAGTCGCCGGATATCGGCTGGATTGCGGAGATGGCGATTCCCTTCGTCGATCTCGGATTGACGGCCCCTCCGGCCGTCGGCACCGTGTGGCGCGCGAACTTTTACCGGATCGAGCGGGGTGAGACCGCCGAATTCAGCGCCTGGTCGCCGACCTACCGGGACCCGGCGGATTTCCATGCGCCCGCGGCGTTTGGAGAGATTGTGTTCGCCTAATGCAGGAGAGGGAGGGCGCGGTTGCCCGCGCCCTCCCTCCTGTTTCCGGGCGGTAATCGGCGAGCTACTCGGCGACGACGGTCAGCCCCACTGTTGCCTGGTAGGCCCCGGCGACGGAGACGATCAGGTCGCCCTTCTTCTTCTCCACATCAATGTTGGCCATCTTGATGCTCACGGGGCCCTCTCCGGCCGCGGCGTCTTTCTTCATGAGAACGCTGACGATGGCCTTCCCGTCCTTGGAGTAGACGTTGAGCGTGCGATCTTCACCCTTCGCCTGGACCGCGAGGTAGAAGACGGGGAGCTTGAACATCCCGTTGAAGTCGACCGCTGCCAGCTTGTCCTGGGGAACCGCTCCGTCCTTGGTTGTCAGGCCGAGCGAGCGCATGATGACCACGGAGACGGGTACTTCCTTCTCACCCGCCTTCAGCACGGCGTCGTTGGTCAGGTTCTTGTCCGGCATCATCAGCACGGCCACGGATTCCATCACGTGGTAGCCGGTAGCCTTTTCCGCAACCGGCTCCACCTTCACCGGCGGTGTGGGGAACTGCTTCTGCAGCATCTCCTGGATGAACGGGGCGAGCTGCTGGATGACATCTGCGGGGATCGCTTCGGCATCGACGGCGGCGCGCGCTGCACCGCCGGCAAGACAGAGAGCCAGCAGGCTGGAGATCAGTACACGGATCTTCATGGGACGAGTTCCTTGTCGGGCCGGCGAGACGTCGCCGACAGAGTGCGCAACGATGGGAGCATCAGGCAGCGTCGGACAACAACTGCCGCAGAACGAAGGGGAGAATGCCGCCGTGACGATAGTACTCCACTTCGATCGGGGTGTCGATCCGGAGAACCACCGGCGTTTCCGACACGCTGCCATCGGCACGGTGGATCCGGAGCGTGAGCATGGACCGGGGCGCTAACTCCCGCTCCAGCCCGAGAATGTCGAACCGTTCCTCACCGCTAAGGCCGAGGTCGTCCGCGCCGGAGCCTTCCAGGAATTGCAGGGGCAGCACGCCCATTCCGACCAGATTGCTGCGGTGGATCCGCTCGTAGCTCTGTGCCACCACGGCGCGCACCCCGAGCAGGCTAGTGCCCTTCGCCGCCCAATCCCGGGAGCTGCCGGTGCCATATTCCTGGCCGGCGAAGACGATGAGCGGAATGCCCTCAGTCGCGTAGCGTTGGGCGGCATCGTAGATGTCGAGCCGCTCTCCGGATGGCTGGTGCACCGTCACTCCGCCTTCGACTCCCGGTACCATCCGGTTCCTGATCCGGACGTTGGCAAAGGTGCCGCGCGTCATCACACGGTCGTTGCCGCGGCGGGCACCGTAACTGTTGAAATCGCCCACGCCGACTCCCTGATCCGTCAGGTAGCGTCCGGCCGGGGAAGAAAGCTTGATGGCCCCAGCCGGGCTGATGTGATCGGTCGTCACC
>CAZSRZ010000149.1:0-10426 GCA_964609085.1 uncultured bacterium
GAAGAGTGGCCAGCCCGATTCCCCACGGAAGCCGTGCAAACCAGGCGAGCAGGGATCTCCGGAAGGCGGCGGCACAGGCCTCCGGATCGTCCGGGTTGGCGATGAGTGCTGTGGCCAGAAGAGCCGATTGCTCGGTGTCGTCCGAGACGAAGCCCGTGCTTCCCAGCAGATGGTAGCGATCCAGATCGCGAAAGCGACGCGCAATGACCCGGGCCGACAAACCCTCCGTGGGCAACCCCATGGCATCCCCCAGGGCAGTACCCAGGAGAACAGCGCTCGCCCTGCCGCCGACCCCTGTTCCCTCGCTGGATACCATGCTCGTTGAAGCCCCACTGCTCGCGGATCAGCCTGGGGCGGATCCCCCACGAGTCAGAACGGCGTTTCGACTGAACGGTGCCGATCGCACCATCCACTTACGGGTTTCCTCGACCAAGAAGAAGAGAGGGAGTACCGCCAACGGGACGACCCAGTCTCGTGGCGTCATGGCCGACGTTTCGAAAGCCCGCTGGAACCACGGGACATAAACCACCGCTCCGAGGAGCGCCAACTCGAGCCCAATGCCCACCGGCAACAGGTGATTCCATGCTCGGCCAAAGGCGAGCCCCCGATCGCTGCGGCAAACAAACACATTGGCGATCTGCGCGGCGACGATGCCCGCGAAGGTCGCGGCTCGGGCTCGGCCGAGGTCGGCCGGATGCCCGTCCATCCCGTAGACCCAGAAGAACGAGGCCATTCCGGCAATCCCCTCCAGCAATCCAAGCCACACCAGTGACCGCAGCAGGAGGGCGGGGGAAATGAGGTGAGAGCCCCGCTGCCGAGGAGGTCGGGACATCACGTCAGGCTCGGCCGCCTCCGCCCCCAGCGCGATTGCCGGGAACATGTCCGTGCCCAAATCGACAGCCAGGACGAGCATGATGGGCAGGGCCAGAGGGACATGCCCGGCGCTCAGGAGGAACAGGATGAAGGGGACGGCCTCGGCGGTATTGCTGGTGAAACAGTAGGTGGTGAACTTCCGGATGTTGTCGAAAACGGCCCGGCCTTCCTGAATAGCGGCCACTATCGATGCGAAGTTGTCGTCGGCCAGCACGATGTCGGCTGAGGCGCGGGCGACGTCGGTTCCGCTCCGCCCCATGGCGACGCCGATATCCGCCTGACGCAGCGCGGGTGCGTCATTCACGCCGTCCCCTGTCACAGCGACAATGTGTCCCGAAGCCTGCAGCGCCTTTACCACCCGCAGCTTCCCTTCCGGGGGGGTGCGTGCGAAGACGATCTCGCCGCCGGACTCAAGGGCGGCCCTGATCTCCTCCTCATTCATTGCGATGAGTTCGGGCCCTTCGATCACTCGGGGCGTGGCGACGGTAACGATCCCGACTTGCCTGCCGATCGCAACGGCGGTGCTTCCCTGGTCACCGCTGATGATCACCGTCCGGATACCGGCCTTCCGGCACAGGTGCACAGCATCGGCAATCTCGTCTCGGGGCGGGTCCTGCATCGCGGCCAATCCCAGGAACTGCAGTCGCTGCTCCACCTCCTCAGGCGGATTGTCCAGCTCCGCGTGGGAGATCGGGCGCTGCGCGAGCGCGAGCACCCGCAATCCCACGGTAGCAAATCCCTGAACGGCTGCCAGGATGGCATCCCGGTCACCCTCGGTGAGCGCCCTCCAACCCTCGCCATCCGCGATGTCAGTGCAGCGGCTCAGTACGGCGGTGGGGTTGCCCTTGGTCAGCGCCACGTCGCCATCCTGAGCTGGGTAGGCGACGGTCATTCGCTGGCGGACAGCGTCGAAGGGCCACTCGGCGGACAGCCGCCGGCGCTCCATCAGCTCTTCGACGCGGATCCCGCCTTTCGCCGCGAGCACCTGGAGGGCCCCCTCGGTAGGATCGCCGAGGACGGTCCAATCGCCCGTCGGGGAGGCGGGCGGTTGGAGCCGAGAGTAATTGCACAGCGCAGCGGCGCGCAGGAGCGGGCGCAGCCTGGCCGCCAACGGCTCATCCATCCGCACGCCGCCTACTCGAAACTCGCCCGTCGGGGAGTAGCCGGTTCCCGTAATCTCGACTTGGCGGCCGACCACGAACACCGAGGAGACAAACATCTCATTCTTGGTGAGCACTCCGGTTTTGTCCGTGGCGATGACGGTGGCAGCGCCAAGGGCCTCCACGGCGGAGAGGTGCTTGACGAGAGCCTGCCGCTTTGCCATCCGCTGGACTCCCATGGCCAGGGAGAGGGTCATCGTGGGCAGGAGGCCTTCGGGGACGAACGCGACTATCAGCCCGAGCGCAAATGTCAGTGCGGCGGCGGCGTCAACGCGCACGAGGACCACAGCCAGCAGGGTGAAGACCACACCGATGCCCACTGCGACCAGGCTGATCGTCCTGACCACAACATTCAACTCGCGCTGCAATGGGCTGGGGCGGTCCCGCACTTCCCCCGCGAGTCGGGCGATAGCGCCGAAGGCGGTGCGCGGTCCGGTGGCCGTCACCAGCGCGATCCCGCGACCCGAAGCAACGGTGGTCCCGGCGTAGACACAATTGGTTGCCTCCCCCGACTGTGCGGGGTCGGAGCCCAGCGCCTCCGCACGCCTCGGGACGGCGGCCGACTCTCCCGTCAACGCAGAGTCGTTCGTGCTGAGGAGGTGCGCATCCAGCAGCCGCGCGTCGGCCGGCACCTGGTCCCCTTCGGACAGCACCAGGATGTCGCCCGTCACCACGTCAGCCGCCGGAATGGACGTCGGAACGCCGCCCCGCAGCACGGTTGCGGCTTGAGGCAGCAGTCGAGAGAGCTCCGCGGTGGCCTTCTCGGCCCGATACTCTTGCCAGTAGCTGAAAGCCCCGTTGATCAAGATAACCGCAACGATCGCCACTGCGAGCTGAGGCAGTCTGATCACCATCGCCAGGGCCGCACCGATCCACAGCAGCACCGCCATCAGATGGGTAAACTGCGCTAGAAAGTGTCGCCAGGGAAGGCGATTGGAGGCGGGCCGCAGTTCGTTGGGGCCCGACTCAGCCAGCCGTCTGCCCGCCTCTTCGCTCGTGAGTCCGGCCGGCGTGGAACGCGCGCTGGCGAGTGCCGCCTCCGCCGTCAGTCGGTGCCAGGCTGGCCCCTCCGAGGACGGGGGTGCGGCGGGAGCTAATGGGTGGTGGGGGTGTTCCATCTCAGGCATGATGTCCGAATGGCGACCGGTCCGGGGTCAGAGGCAGCAGCCACCTGCCGGAATGCCCACGTGCTTGATACCCCGAATCTCTCTTCTCTCGATCCTCACTCCCATTACCTCAGATGGCACAACGCTCGACCATCCACCGCTTCAACATCCACCTGGCGGACACGGACCGACAGATCTACGAGGAGCTGCGCATGAGTCTGGCCCGGGCCGACAGCGAGACTCCCGAACGACTGATCGCTCGGACCATCGCCTACTGCCTGTGGTACGGGCCAGGGATGGAATTCACCGGCGGGGTGGGGGCGGGAGATGAGCCGGATGTCTGGATCAAGAGCGCGGACGGTCAGGTGGATCTCTGGCTGGAGGTTGGGCTTCCTGCGGGTGCTCGACTGGCCCAGGCAGCCCGACACTCCGCCCGGGTAGTCGTGCTGGCGTATGGCCGGCGTATCGCCACCTGGATGCGGGACCACTTTCCGCTAGTAGAACGGTCAGTCAACGTTGAAGTCTGGTCCCTCGATGACAGCTTCCTTGCTGATCTGGTTGCGGGTCTCGATCGCACCATGAACTGGGAGGTGACCATCAGCGGAGGAGCGATCTACCTCAACGACGGCGTGTCCAGTCTGGAAACCAGTCCCAGACGACTGCGAGAGGGTTGATGGCGGGGGGGCGGCGGGCGCCGCGCCTACGATTCCGTGGGTTTGCACGTCCGGCAGGGAGAGATATGAGCCCTGGCTAACAGAGCGCTGACCGGGCACGCGCCATCCTCGCGACCTAACAGTGTCGCAGCGCCCTCTGCCCAGGCTGCGAGGTGCCTCTGTGCGAGCTTCGGTGCCGGCCAGACGTGCTGGGATAGCCTGGTGTATCCTCGCGGCGGCGGTGACGATCGTATTACCCCTGGCTGCCGCAGAGGATGCGGTTCCCCTGCGGGAGCGGTCGCGGGCCGCCGTGAAGCGGGCCGTCGCCTTCTTCCGGGAGAAGGTGGCGGTGCACGGCGGATACGTCTACTACTGCGACGAAGCCGTCACGCAGAGGTGGGGAGAAGGCAAGGCGGGCCCGGACACCATCTTCGTGCAACGGCCGGGGACGCCGACCGTGGGCGATGCCTTTCTATCCGCCTACCGCGCGACCGGCGACCCCGTGGCGCTGGCGGCCGCCCGAGAGGCGGCGGAGGCGCTGGTGTACGGCCAGCTTCAGTCCGGGGGCTGGACGCAGGTGATCCATTTCGCCCCCGCACCCCGGATGGGGAAGTACCGCAACGGGAAGGGAGGCAACTGGAATGCCTCTTCACTGGACGATGGCCAGACTCAGGACGCGCTCCAGTTCCTGATGCGGGTCGATCAGGCGCTTGAGTTCAAGCACCCCGCCATCCACGAAGCCGCGCAGTACGGGCTCTCCGCCTTGCTGAAGGCCCAATTCCCCAACGGAGGCTTCCCCCAGGTTTGGGAAGGCCCCGCCCCGGCCCGACCCATCACCGCCGCACGGTATCCCGACTACGACTGGCGCACCGAAGGACGGGTGAAGAACTACTGGGAATGCTACACGCTGAACGACAATCTGGCCGGATCGGTCTGTGCGACGCTGCTGACGGCCCACCAGATCTACGGAGAACCTCGCTTCCGTGCATCGTTGGAGCGGCTGGGCGAGTTCCTGCTGCTTGCGCAGATGCCGGACCCGCAGCCGGCGTGGTGCCAGCAATACAGTGCGGCGATGATCCCGGTCTGGGCAAGGAAGTTCGAACCGCCCGCAGTGACCGGTTGGGAATCGCAGGACGCGATGCGGACGCTCATCAGGATCGCGAGAACGACGGGCGACGTCCGATTCCTGGCTCCGATTCCCCGCGCTCTGGCCTACCTGCGCAAGAGCCTGCTGCCGGACGGCCGCGTTGCCCGGTTCTACGAACTCCAGTCCAATCGGCCGCTTTACATGGATGCGGAGTACAGGCTGACATACAGCGATGCCGCAGCGCCCGAGCACTACGGTTGGAAGCAGTCGGCCGCGTTGGACGCTATCGAAGGTGCCTACCAGGATGCTCTCGCGGGCCGTCCGGAGAAGGTCCACGCGACGGGGCGCGAGGTGGAGACGGTCAGCCGCGTGCTCACCGAGCTGGACGACCGGGGCCGTTGGGTCTCCACCTACTCCGGCGAGAAGCTGGTCGGACAGCCCCGGTTCACAAACGGGTTCCGGTACCTGAGCAGTGATCGGTTCAGCCGGAACCTGGGTCTCTTGTGCGACTACCTTGGGTCACCGAAGGGCTGCAACGAGGTGCCGGCGGGCCGTGCGGCAGTAGGGCGCGCACACCAAACCCGGCACCTGACCAGCAGGGCTGGCCCGGTGCCGGGATGGCTACACGTCTCCCCTTCTCGGAGGGCGGCTACGGACTGGCGACCGTGAAGGAGCCCTTTTCCTTGCCGGACCCGACCTTCCAGCGCCCCGCGATGGTCTTCACGTCCGTCACGGTGAACTGCCCATGGATCACCACTTGCTTGCCCTGGACTTTCCCGCTGAGTGAGACTTCGCCGCTCCTGGACAGGGTGCCCTTGAGATTGATAGGTGCCCCACCATTGACCGTAAGGACGGCAGACAACTTCCGTCGCACCGGCGCGGCGACGTCCAGCACCAGTGCGCTCATCTCGCCGTCTGAGGTGCGAACCGCGGATCCGGTGTACGAGCCTGCTATGGCGGCGGCACCCGGTGCGGCCTGAGTAGGTTGGCCGAAGCCGATGACCGCCGTGACGGCGGCCAGCGCGGCGAGAGCCGAAAGGCAGTTTCGGCGGGTTAAGAGCGAACTCATCGGGGGGATTCTCCTGGTGGTGGCGGGGCGGTCTGCCCCATAGATCCAGTATGACGGTGGCACACGAGAGTCACTGCTTTATCCTACCTTCGTCGGATGCCCCACGTACCTGCGCACAGAGGAGGGTGACTTCGGCCGGTCAAACGTGACTGGAATCTGTTGGCCCGACCCGAGTCGCGACACCGCTCATCCCCAGCGATTCCTCCGACGGCCAGCCCAGGTTGCCCCCGGACCAGCCGATACCCGTTAGCGCATTGGGAGTTAGCGATGCGGTTTCCATGGTGGCCGATACTCTGTTGCTGGAGCATCCCCGCGCTTGTCTCCGCATCGCAGCCTGGCCCCCCCAACATCGAGGGGTCGAACTCCAGCGCGGCTCTCCTTCTGGCGCGTGCCGAGACCCGGCTTCATGCCGGAGCGGGGCACGCCGCTCTGCGGGATTGGCATTCCGCGATCCAAGGTCTACGGGATCGCGCAGACACAGACACATCCCTTCCGGGGTTGTTGATTAGGGCGGGCGCTCTTGGTTTGCGCCTGGACGAATTGGACGCGACCGCGCCCTTACTGACCCGGGCGCTGGAACTGGCTCAAAGTCGAGTCTCCGGTTCGGCCCAGGTGGCCGATGCCGCCGATGCGCTCGGAGACCTGCAGTGGCTGCAGTCCTCCGAGGATCAGGGGCTCGCACTCCACCAGAAGGCCCTTCAGATCCGTCAAGCACTGCAGCCCGGAGAGATCGCCGAAGCCAGCACGTTGCGCGGGATCGGTGCCTCGCTGCAGGGGTTGTCACGCCTGTCTGAGGCCCGGACGGCCCTGGATGGCAGCCTCGCGATTCTTCGCCGGGCTGCTCCGGGCTCCCTAGAACTCGCCCGCTGCGCGAGCATCCTGGGGGTCGTTGTCGCCCAGTCCGGCCGGGTGGACGAAGCCGAGTCCCTGTGGAACGAGGCGCTCCGGATCCGGACCCGGACAGCCCCTCGTTCCCCCGAGTGCTCGGAAACCTGGCTGCAACTGGCGGTGCTGAACATCAACCAGCGACGGGTGGACGGTGCCTCGGATTGCTGCCGGCAGGCGCTGCTGATTCTGAAAAGCCTCCCGCTGGCGCGCAGGCTGGCGCGGTGCCACTACCTCCTCGCGGCTGTCGCGGAAGCTCGTGCCCGGCCAAAGGATGCGGTGGGTTGGCTGAGGGGACGGGTGACCACCCTCTCCGGGTCCGGCTATCGGCGGGAGTGGGCCGAGGCTTCCTACGACCTCGGGTTGATGTTGGTTCATCTCGGAGATGGGAGAGGCGCCACAGAGGTCCTGCGACCGGCGCTCGCCCATCTAGCGCAGGCAGAGCCCGGGTCGAGAATGTGGGGACGCACACGGCTGCAGCTCGCCGAAGCGGTGCTCTTGGACCAGGCTCGATCCAGCGTGGAAGAAGCAGCCACACTCCTGGACCCGATACTGACCTCGCGCACCAACCCACCCCTCACGGCCGACGAATTCTCCCAGGCCCTGACCGCTCGCGCCGGATCTCATCGACGCCTGGGAGAATTCGCCGCGGCGAGGACGCTGCATACCCAGGCACTCGAAATCCGACGCCGCATGGCGGCCCGGGCTCCCAACCAGGAAACGACGGCCATGGCCGCCAGCCTCCATAACCTGGGAATCGTCGAGTTGGACAGCGGCAACATCCCGGGGGCCGCCACCTTCCTGACCGACGCGCTCGAGATGCATCGGCGGCTGAAGTCGCCACCGGCCGCAATCGCACAGACCGCCACCGTACTCGCTGGCGTTGTCCGGCAGAGCGGGGAAATCGGCCGGGCCAAACTCCTGCTGGAAGAATGCCTCTCGCTGACGGCGCTACCCGAGGTGCCGGCCGGTCTCCGCGTGGACGCCCTCACCCAGCTAGGCAACCTCCATCAGTCGCTGGGGGAACTGCAGCGGGCCGTGCGGTTAGCCCAGGAAGGGCTTGAGCTAAGCGTCCGGCTGCGGGAGGGTGAGGCCCGACGCATGGCGCTGTCGGCGAACATGGCGGAACTGCTGCGCCAGCAGGGCGACCTGGCCGGTGCCATGCATATCCTGGCGGCGATACGACGCAGACAGACCGCAGTCGATGCCCGCTCACCTGGACTGGCGACCACGTTGACCACGATCGCCAACGTGGCGGCGGATGCTGGCGACCTCCGCAGCGCACGGGATGCGCTGGAAGAAGCGCTCAGGATCCGCAAGTCGCGTCCCGGCAACTCGCCGGAACTGGCGGGGGTACTGGGGAACCTGGGGCGGATCGCCTGGATACAGGGAGAGTTTGACGAAGCGGAGCGGAACTACCGAGAAGCACTTGCCATCTTCCAGGAGTTGGTGCCCGGCGGGTCGGGTGTCGCAAACACCTGGAACAACCTGGGGCAGGTCGCCCTGGACCGCGGCGATCTCGCGGCGGCACGCGAAGCCCAGCAATCGGCACTGGAGTTGATCCGGAAGGCAGCCCCACAGTCGTACGAGGCAGCGGTCATACTGCACGACCTCGCCCACGTCGATCAGCGACAGAACCGATTGGACGAGGCGGAAGCCCACTCGCGCGAAGCCTGGGAAATCATCCGACGCCGCGCAGCATCGGTTGTGGGTGACAGGGAACGACAGGCCTACGAGCGGGGGGTGCGCACCTTCTCCGGGCTGCTGAGCGGCATCTTGATTCGTCGGGGGCAGGTGGAGCAGGCCCTGGAAGTGGTGGAGCAGGGGCGGGCACAGGCCCTCGCCCAGATCGTGTCGCAGCGCGGAATGCTTGAGCGCTACGCCCCGCGGGATCTTGTGGAGCGCTTCCGCGTCGCCGATCGACGTCAGGCTACCGTGGCAGAACGCGCCGCCCGATTGATGTCTGCCGAGAGCGCGGCACGAGACCGACTGAACCGGCTGGCCGGAGGTCCCCCGGATCAGTCGGAGCAGGCCCGACGGGAGTTCGAAGCCCTGGCCTCCGAACGGCGCCGTACCGAGGAGGAGGCCACGGCCGCGCGGCTCGCATCGAGCGGGCTGCTGCGCGAGCTTCAGTCCCGCGTCCAGGGAATCGAGACAGCGGTTCAGCGGACACTCTCGCTGCCCAGCGGTACCCTCGCTCTCGTTTACTCCGTGGGCCCGGACCGCGTCCATCTGTTCATCGTCTCCAGCTCCGGTCCCGTACATGCGCTTGCACTGGAACTCACGGGACAACAACTCGCAGAGCTCGTCGGTTCCGCCCGTGCCTACCTCGCCGGCTGGAGGGTAGAGGTCCGCGGAACCACAGTGCGACGCCCGGCTGCCGACGCGGCGCGCATCGCCGGACGAGCGGCCATGGAGAAACTCGGGACGATGCTCCTGCCGGTCGGCATCCGAGACCGAATCGCCCGCTCGGCGCGACTGGTCGTGTCACCGGATGGCGCGCTGTGGGACCTGCCTTTCTCCGCACTCGTACCGCAAGGCGGCAAGATCCCGCTCGGTCTGTCCAAACCACTCAGCTATACCCCGTCGTTGGCGCTCTATGCTGGCGGGGTGGGGCGTGACCTCCGGTCTCTGCGCCCCGGAGACACCCTCATCGTTGGGGATCCGGACGAAGGCACGATGTCGTCGCGCCGGGCAGTGGCGTCAGCAGCCGCGGCTCCACCCAGCCTGGACGGACCGCTGCCCCGGCTGGCGTGGGCTAGGGATGAAGCGCGAGCTGTAGCCGCTCTTTATCGGGCGCAACCCTCGGTGGGCGCCGTACCGACAGAAGCGTGGGTACGGGAACGACTCTCCGGGGCGACGGTCATCCACCTCGCGACCCATGGCTTCTTCCATCCGGTTCAGGGCATGAGCAGCGGCGTGCGGTTGGCGAAGGTGAGCCGTACCGCAGTGCCGGCACGCGACGGTGTGCTCCAGGCTTGGGAGATCGCCGGCCTGCGACTCCGGGCGGAGCTCGTCGTGCTGTCTGCTTGCGAGACGGGCCTCGGGGAGTCCGCCCCGGGGGAGGGTCTGATAGGGCTTACACGCGCTTTCCAGATGGCCGGTGCCCGGAAGGTGATTGCCAGCCAGTGGGCGGTGGACGATAGAAGCACACGGGTGCTGATGGTGACGCTCCACCGACGTCTGCGGGCGGGTGCCCCGGTGGATGTCGCTCTGCAGCAGGCGATGCAGGAGACAGCGAGAACTTTTCCCAGCCCGCGCTACTGGGCGGCGTTTTGTCTGATCTCGACCCAGTCGCGCCGTTGAACCATCGGGTGGGTGATCTCAACTCCCGAGCTGTCAGGCTGTGCCCAGCCTCGTGGAGGAGAACGGCATCCCGCGATCCCGTCACGCTCGAAAGTGGGCGGAACTCCTGCCGCGGTCAGTTTCGACGATCAGTTGCGCGTCGATCCACTCTTTCAACTCTGTGACGTGAGAGATGATCCCCACCAGGCGACCGGCCTGCAGTTCTCGCAGTGACTCGATGGCGCTCTCCAGCGTCTCTGAATCGAGGGAACTGAAGCCTTCGTCAACGAAGACGGTCTCCAGCGAGA
>CAZSRZ010000150.1:0-10399 GCA_964609085.1 uncultured bacterium
AGCCGTAGCCGCGAGATCTCCCAGGCCTGGAGTACCCCGTCGTCATCGGAGCCTACGCCCCGCCCCGAAGCCGCCAGACGGAGGCCGCTACTCATCGCCACCCTCGGGTGGTAGTACCCGTGAGTGGCGAGGTGAATCAGCAGCTTGCCGGTTCCGTGAGCCCGAAAGTATGCCTCGGTGGGCAGCCTGCCCAACACAGGCGACGCCTGGTACAGGGCGGCGACCGAACGAGCCTCTGCCTCCGCGTAGCGAAGCGGCTCAGGATCGCCGCCGTCGCGCGAAACGAGCTTTCGCTCGCCATTCCGGGCAGCGGGATCTGGCGCGCCGGCTCGACCCGGGGCAGTGAGTAGCGGATTGCCGATAACCAGGGCCCTGCTTCCCACCAGCGACGAGGTCATGGGGCGAGCACCGCGAGCGATCCCGGCGGCTGCCAGAGTAATCGATGCCGCCAGGCTAAGGGGCTTCTCCAGCCCCAGATACCGCGGTGAGGCACCCTCGTTGATCACCAGGGCCGCGAACGGCACCCGCCACAGGACCCCGTCCGGACAGAGCACAATCCTCCTGGCGGAGTCCATGGCTCGACGCGCCTCCGGCGGGAACAGCCGCTGCGCTAGTGCGCGGGACGTGCGGTGGCGCACGTCGTCATCCACCGCCACCGCGGTCGCCCTCGTGCCCGTTCCGGCTCCCAGCGCTCGAAGCAGCGCGTCCGTCCGCTCGGTCAGTTCCCGCTCGCCGGTCGTCAGTTCTAGAGCCCGAACGGGCTGCCTGCCGGCGACGAGGAAGAGCCGGGTAGACTCTCGCCCCACTGAGTAGGCCATCAACAGTGTCCCGGCGGGAAGCCCGCGCAGTCCAGCATCGAGATCCGGTGGCGGCAAGACACCACTCGGAAGCGAGGCCAGCACAGTATCCCACCGGCGTTCGACTTCGGACCGCACGCCGGCCAGCGCCTGGGCAGCACGCCCCTCGGTCTCGCGGGCCCGTTCGAGCGTCGCCGTGGCCTCACTCACCTCGGCCGCACCCACAGCCGCCTCGCGCAGCGCTTCGGCCTTCAGCACAACGCCGGCGGCCTGCTCCAGAGCTTTCCGCGCGCGAGCTAGCTCCGACGCCCGGCTGGCCCAGCCGCGGTAGACCTCTACCGGCGCCCGCGAAGCATCCACCCCGCGCTGACGCAACGATGCAATCAGCCCCTGAGCCCGACCTTGCTCCATCGCCCGAAGCGCTCCAGCGGGGTCGCCGGCGCGCAGGAGGTACTCCACAAGGTGGGACCCGATGTCGCGGTATCGCCCTGCGTGAGAGATGCGGGCCTCTTCCCCGAAGATTGCCTCCCCGCCTGCGCAAAGCATCCCCCAGGCGCTACGCTGTCGATCGATCGCCTCGGAGAGCTTCCCGGCTGCAGCGTCCAGCGCCGCGAGGCGATCCAGCGTTTCCGCTTCTGCGGGTGAACGCGGTGACAGCCGACGGCGAATCGCCAGCGCTCTCTCATAGCGTCTGCGAGCCTCCGCCGGATCCCCGCCGATGTGGAGCGATCCCGCAACCACTCCCAGGTTGTGCCAGACTGCCGCCTCGAGGAGAGACTCCGGCGCGAGCCTGCGTAAGATGCCCAACCCTCTCTCGTAAAGCGTGTAGGCCGCCGCCGCTCTGCCCTCCTCCAACTCCAGATTGCCGAGATTCGTCAGCGCAATACCGATGCGGATAGATCCCGGTGCGCGGGTCTCCTCACGAGCCAGCGCCCGCTCCAGCACGCGACGAGCCCCAGCGCTGTCGCCCAGGTCGCGCGCCACGCCCGCCAGGCTATTCAACGTTTCAGGCTGCACTCCGCCCGGGAGGCTCTCCTGGATGGTCAGAGCCCGGGTGATGTAGAAGCGTGCCGCAGCGGCATCTCCCTGGCTCCGAGTCACCTCGCCGAGGTTGTGCAGGCATGCGGCGATCATCGCCCCTCTGGGGGCGTGCGCCTCCAGCAACTCCAGCGCGCCGAGGAGGTGGCCGCGCGCCAACGAGAGTTCGCCGCGCTCGCGCTCAGCGTTGCCCAGGTTGGTGAGGCTGATGGCGACGGACACCGTCCCGGGAGCGAGTTTCTGCCGGATCACGAGGCTGCGGCGATGATACTCCACGGCGGCGGCGGGGTCCCCCAGGTCGAGCGCCGCAATCCCGAGGTTACTGAGAGCATCCGCCGCAGGCAGCGATGACTCACCGGCGGTCCGGCTCGCGATCGACAGGGCCTTGTCGTAGAGATCTCGCGCCGCCGCCGGGTTGCCTTCCTCGCGCCGGGCGTTGCCCAGGTTCTGCAGGCTCTCCGCCTCCGCCGACGATCCGGGAGCCAGGCGGGTACGAATCGCCAGGGCTCGTTCGTGCAGCAAGCGGGCGGCCGGAGCGTCTCCCGCGTCCAGCGAGAGGATCCCCAGATTGTTGAGGCACGCCGCCAGCACGAGCGAGTCCGGGGCTGCCTGTGTCAGGACGTGGTGGGCAGCGTTAAGCCATTCGGCGGCCGCAGCGGCATCGCCCCGGCGCATCGCGTTCAGACCCAGGCGGTTCTGGTTGTTGCCTGCTTCGACTGACCGGGGCGCCAGTGAGCGGAAGAGCCGGTCGGCTGCCCGCAGATCCATCTCGGCGGCGCCCGTGTCGCCCCGCGCCGAACGGAGGGACCCCAGGACTGAGAGCGTCTCGGCCAGCTCCAGCGACTGAGGAGCAGCGCGCCGCAGTATGTCGGCGGCGGGGGAGAGTAGGCCGATGGCTTCGACCGGTCGCCCACTGAGGTGGAGGTCGATGGCACCCTCGCGCAAGGCGACCGCAGCGGCAATCGGTCGACGGCGTTCCTCCATGGCGGCTCGAGCAGCATCCTGCATCAGGTTGCTGCCCCGATCCGCCCGTCCGCTGCCGGCCAGGACTGCGGCCGCCAGCGACGCCTCCACCACGCCCGCCGCGTCAGGCACCTTCGTCCATGCGGCGACTGCGGCCAGCCACGCGTCGGCGGCTTGCTCAACCCGGCCCCCTGCTGCCAGCGATAGGGCGCGGGCCCGGTGCGCGAGCGCTATTCCCGGGCGATCCTCCGCCGCTCTCGCTTCCGCCAGTGCCCGGTCAGCGAGGTCGAGTGCCTCGGGGATTGCGCGATCGGGCCGCGCTGCCGCGCTTGCTTCCAGCAGCCGCGCTGCTGCGGCTCCGGCCGTCGGTGCCGGCGGCTCCTCGGCGGCGAGGCTCCGTACCGCCGGCAACGCCGCGCCGGCAACGCAGATCGAGAACAGGATCCGGAGGAATCGGGACAGCATAGGGACGAGGCCGATGCCCTAGCGTTTCGGTGCGGCCGCCAGCCGATTCTGGTGCGGCCCTATTAGCATAAACCCCGCCCACAGGTAGGGATCAACCTTGCGCCGATGCTGCTCGCGCATGGCATCCATCAACGCGATGTCGTAGTCCAATCCTCGCCGAACGCTGCGGTGGAAGGAGACCATCAGTTCTCGCGTGGAAGCGTCGTTGACTTTCCAGAGGCTGCAGACGACGGACCGGGCACCGGCGATCTGCAGCGCACGGGGCAGGCCGACCAGTCCCTCCCCGGCGACCTTGCGCCCCACTCCGGACTCACACGCGGAGAGCACCACCAGCTCGGCCTTCAGCCGGAGCCGATCATCCAGCATGAACTCCAGGGCGCTGATCCGATCGGGTGGCCGGGGAGAGATGGTTCCGGAAACTCCGCCACCCCGCGTTCCCGCGGGTGCCAGGATCAGGCTGCCGGTGGTTCCCCCCGGCGTTCCATGGGTGGCGATGTGGATCAAGATCGCCGACGAGAGACGGGCCTGAACTGCTGCCAGGGTAGCCTGCTCTTTCAGGAGTGGCCTCACGCCCCAGGTCGCGGCAACGCTGCGGGCTTCCTGATCCGCCGCGGGCAGCGGGGCGAAGAGTTCGTCGCGCTTCCCCCTGCGAGCTGCCATCCGCTGTGGCTGGGCCGGGGACTTTCCAGTTGGATCGCCGACCACCAGCGCCTGCACCGTGCTCTGGCCGGTCGGCCGGTGGCCCCCGGCCTGCTGCGACTGGAATACACGTAACGAAGCAATCCGCGTCACGGGGATCGCAGTCCCGAGAAGCCGCCCGGACAGCGCTCCGCAGCCGGCGGGCAGCGGCAGGACATTGACCGGCAGGGAGAGCAGGCATTCATCCAGGCTGAGCAGCAGCCGCTTTGCCCTGCCGATACGAGCCCGCAACTCCGTCGGGAAGGTGGCCGCCGCCAGGTCTCGCAGCGGGCTGCGATCGGGGGCCACCATCGAACCGCGACTTTGCCGGGAGCGCAGGCTCTCCGGTTCAGCGAAGGGGGCCATGGCGCGGACGACGCGTAGCTCCAGTTCTCGACGGCCGAGAGGGATGAGAGCGGCCTGCGGTTGACCCTGGTTGTCCACTGCAAACACGACGGCGTCGTGCTCCCCCACGCTGTAGGAGAGCAAGAGCCCGCCGGCGGGTGGAAGCGCGAGGGATGAAACGTCCCCGAGTGGCTCAGCGGAAGCGCCGACCGCTGTACCGCGGAGCCGGTCTTGCGCGGCCTGTGCGCTCGCGACAGCCTCGGAGAGGACGCGGTTCGCCCGGTCTCTGGCCGCCTCGGCGCGGTCCTCCCGCTCGCGGAAGGGGGCCGCGGCCGCGCCCTGACCGATGGCAGCTCGGGCCTCGAGGCGCGCGGTTTCGAGCGCTCTCTCGGCCTGGGCCTGGCGCCCGCGAGCCGTCAGCACCCGAGCCATGGCCTGATCGAAGAGTGCTCGCAGACGGGGGTCCGTCGCGGCTGCCCTTATCCGCCGATCCAGGACGCTTCGCTGAAACCCGGCCGCACGCCCCTCCTCGATGACGCGATAGGCCGCCTCGACATCCCCGGCTGCAATCAAGCTCAGTACCAACCGGTGGTCGTCGTCCGGGTTTGCCTCGGCGAAGGCCAGCCGCACTTCGTCACCCACCAGCCCGCCGACGTGCAACTGATGGATTCGCCATAGCTCTCGGGCGATGGGGAGCCGGAGGGCACCGCGGTCGGCCCGATCGGCCAGATCCCAGATGAGCCGCAGGATGGCCGCTTCGTCCAGGCTGTCGGGAGCCAACGACCGAACACCGGATCGCGCCCGTTCCAGAAGGCGTACGGCCTCGGCCGGTCGTGACTCACCTTCATGGAGCATCGCCTCGGAGAAGTCGAGGACCCCGGTCTCGTAGTCGGTGAGCTGCTGTCCGAGGTCCGACATCATCGCCAGCAGCTCACGCCCGCGGGCAAGGTGCGCCCGGCCTTCGGGCACGCGATGCAACCGCGCACAGGCCTGAGTCAGACCCGCCAGTGATTCGACGGAGGAGAGGGGTACGGGTCCAGGTAGTGCGGCGGCGGCCGTGAGGCTTTGATTGAAGGCTGCTACCGCCTCTTCCAACCGCCCAGCCTCCAGGAGGATACCCCCCAGCACGGAGTGAGCCGTGACAGCCTCGCTCCGGCCCTCCGGATCCTCCCGGAGGGCGTAGAGTTGCACGGCTGCCGTCTGATGGTCGACCGCGCGGGACGAGTTCCCCAGGCGCAGGTTGATCAAGGCGATGTGGCTGAGGACGCTGGGTCTCTCGAGCAGGGTTCCGGACGACTTTTCCAGCGCCTGGTAAGCGGGGTCGATCAACAGGCTCGCGAGCCCGAGTTCCCCGCGATCCATCAGCTTCCAGCAGACGTAGTCCGCCCCTATCAGGATGCCGTCCGAGTAGCCTGCAAACTCCCGGATCAGGTCGGCCGCCTGCCACGTCAGCGCGGTCCTGCGCCGAAGTTCGGGCTCGATCAGGATGGCGTCGTTCAGGTCACGGAGTTCCTCCACGGCCCATCCCTCGCCGCTGCTGAGCGCGGCCGCCTCCAGATGCCAGTCACGGGCCTCGCCTGGCTTGCCCAGGGACGCGAGGAGTGCTGCGGTCCGACGCAGCCCGATCAGCAGCCCCGTCCGGTCGTCCGCGCTCCGCGCCAGTTGGCATGCGACGTTCAGCCTCCGCAGCTTTTCAGCCGGATCGGCGGGAAGTAGTGCCTGATCCAGGGCCGCCCGGATCTCCGGCCTCGCGGCAGGGGGCGACTTCACCACCGGCGGAGCGGGGGCGGCCAGGGTCGTCACCGACCACAGCGCGGCGGGGAGGGCGAGCGTCCGAAGGCAGCAAGGCGGCACCCACATATTGGCTCCTGGCGGCGAGCCGACACTAGCCGGCGCGCTCAGCCCTCGCGCCGCACACTCTTGAGGTTCCCCGGTTTGCGATCACACTCCTCGCGGCTCCCGAGTCGGCACAGCGCCGCAGGTTCCGCGCCAAGCGGGCGAAGGGTGAGTGGGCGGTCCATGACCGCGATGGTCGTTCGACTCAACCCTGGCGCTGCGGGACGGGCTGAGAATCGCCTATCACTAGCGGCGAACTTGCTGATGGCAGCCGTCGGACGGCGGCGCTGCTCACGCTGCTGCTGGCGGTCGGTCCGTCAGGCTCCCGACGAGTCCGGCCGCCACCGAGGCCAGCAGGCCCCAGACAAAGGGTGCCACGCCGAGGAGATAGACGGGCGCAAAGGAACTCTTCTCGCCGATGCCGGGGTCCCATTTGCCGGCCGAGGTCGCGAACAGGATCCAGCCCGCGGCGTAGAGGGCGAGGACCGTACCGACTCCCGCCAGCATGCTGGCGATCGCCCCTCTCGCCGTGGCCCGCGGCCAGAAGGCGGCCATCACCGCCGGGAACAGAAAAGCGCAGGCGGCGGCGCCGCCCGCGAAGACGATGATCGCCTGGAGGAACTTGGGCGACTGGGTCGTCGCCAGCGCCGCGATGATGCCGACCACCACGATACCGGCATGCGAGAGTCGCCGCAAGGTCTTCTCCGAGGCGTGCGGGTTTATCCGCCGCCGGTAGATGTCCTCGACGATCGCCGACGAGATCTGCACCAGGAAGCCGGACACAGTCGCCATCACCGCCCCGAACGGCGCGGAGAGAATGAGCCCCGCCAGCAGCGGGTGGGCGACGCCCAGTGCCATCCTCGGCATCACCTCATCCGGCTTGTCCAGCCCCGGCAGCACCGCTCGGGAGCAGATGAAGATCAGCACCAGCGGGATGTAGATCAGCGCGTTGTAGACCGCGAGCAGGAGCGTGGCGTGCCGGAGGGTCTGTGTATCCCGAAAGGCCATCAGGCGCACGAGCGTTGCCGGTTGGCCCATGCCGGCGATGGACCACATGCAGAAGAAAGAGAGGGCCAGTCCGAAGGGCAGAAACTCGCGGCCGGTCGCCAGATCCGCCCCCGGTGCTGCCGCGAATCCGGATCCGACCGCCGCGATTCCGGCCTGTGTCCCGGCCGCCAGGCCGCCTGCCTTCATCAGCGCCAGGGGGAGCAGGATCATCACGCCGATGGCCATCAGCACGCTCTGAAAGAGGTCAGTCCATACGGCCGCGAGGAAGCCCCCGTGCACGGTGTAGGAGATGACCACCACGGTGAAGATGATCAGCCCGTAGATGAAGCCGGCCGATTTGTCGCCGATGGCCCAACCGGCGTCGGTGAGGCCCGGGACGTGGGGCAGCACGTGCTGAAGGATGAGTGCACCGCCCTTGAACTGCGCGACCAAGCTAAAACCCAGGATCCCGATCATCAGCGCGGAGGCGATGATGCCCAGCGTCGGGCTGCGAAACCGCTCGCGCAGCAGTTCCGGCAGTGTGATCGCGCCCGTCTCTCGTGATAGCTGGCCGAGCCGTTTTCCCAGTACGCCGAAGGTGCAGAGCGGCACCATCATGTAACTGGCGATCCACAGTGCGAGCACCCACCCGTACTGGTAGACCAGAGCCGGAAACCCCATAAAGGTCCCACCGCTCATGACGGTGGCAGTCAAGGCCATGGACCAGGGGCCGAGCCCGCGGTTGCCGAGGAAGTAGCTCTGGAGAAACCCGCCCTGCTGGGAGGCGCGGTTGGCAAGCACGCCAATCGCCATCGAAGCGATCATGACGATCCCGAGGGTTAGCAGCGGCCAGATTCCGGGCGAGTTAATCGGCATGGGGTTCCTCGCGTTCCGGCTCGTCTGCGGCCACGCCCAGGTCCTCGTCGCGGATTCCGCGCAGGGCAAACCAGCACGTCACGACCAGGCAGGCGCCCCACGGCAACCAGATTCCCCACACGACCCATCCTGGCATGCCGAGGACCAGGTCGAGATGGGCATCGGTTCGATAGGCACGCGCGCCGGCGAATCCGAGCGTGTAGATTGCCGTGGCGACCCACATCACCGCGACGAAGATCGCCTCGCGGCGGGAGCTGACCAGAACCGGATTCTCGGTTCGCGGGTTGGAGAGCGGCGGCGTCATGGGGCCAGCAGCTCATCAGCGATCTTTCGGGCCAGGTCGGTGAGCCGTGCCCCTTCGAGGTTGCTCATCAGTGCCACGGCGCAACCTTCCGCGGGCAAGAGGTAGAGGTACGTGCTCACGCGGGGTTGCCCGCCCCCGTGGGCGACCTCGCGCCGGCCGTTCCGCTCAGTGATCACCCAGCCCAACCCGTAGCCTGTCTCCTTGCCGTCGGTCAGCTTTCCGCGGGTCCACATCAGTGCCCGCGACTCGGCACGCAGCAGGCCGCCCTTCTCCAAGGTCGCGGCAAATCGAGCCAGGTCTTCGGCGGTGGAGCAGAGCCCGCCGCCGGGGATCTTGTTGCTGACGTCCGCGAGGACAGAGTTTCGCAGATCACCGTTCGGCAGTCTGCGGTAACCCTGGGCACGGCGGCTGATGAGGACCGACGCATCGTCGTCTCGGGCCGTCACCATTCCGGAGGGACCGAAAACCCGCTGCTGGAGGTAGGCAACAAACGGGACACCGGCTGCGCTTTCGACAGCGGCACCGACGAGGTTGAACCCGTAGGTGGAGTAGAGGTATTTCGAACCGGGTTCGTGCGCCAGCGGGTCCTGCTCAAAGATCGAGAGCGCTTCGGTGACCGATGCGTAACGCCGGGTGCTCTCTACCTCCCCGGGTTTGTAGTGACGCACGCCGCCGAGGTGGCCCAGCAGTTGGCGAGTAGTCACCGGCCAGGGTTTGGCGGGAAAGCGGGGCACATACTTCTGAACGGGGACGTCGAGGTCCAGCTTGCCGGCTTCCATCATTTGGAGCGCCGCGACGGCGGTGATCGGCTTGGAGATGGACGCGAGTCGGTAGACGGTCCCGGCGGTGGCGGGCACGAAATTCTCAAGATCCGAGTACCCATAGCCACCGGACCAGCGCATTTCTCGACCGGTGACCACGGCTGCCGAGAGGCCGGGGATCTGCTGACGAGATTGCTCCGTGGTGATCAGCCGCTCCACAGCGGCGATCCGTGCCGGTGCAAGCCCTCCGGCAGGGGCCTGAGCGCGGAGAGAAACCGGGCCCGCGATGGCCAGAAACGCAGTGGCGATCATCGCCGAAAGCGAGCGGGCTGCTGACTTGCGCCGGCCGGTACCCATATGCACTCGTCTCCACAACTCACGTAGCCGGCGGCACCGGAGGCCAGCCGCAAAGAAGCCCCGGAGATCGCTCTCCGGGGCTTCTTTACTCGGCCGGCCCTCGGTCACCTGCCTCCGTCGACGGTCCACGTTCCCACTGCTGCCACTCGGATAACCGCGCATCGTGCGCTGATGGCCGTGGAAGAGAGACCGACGGGAGGTCGGAGCGGACCTGCCGGAGCCTAGTTGGTGCAGAGGCGGTAGTCCACGCTGTAGCGGTCCGCGTTGACGATCTTGATGGTGAACTGACCCGTCCAGCGCGGGGTCCACCGGCACACCGGCTCGCCGTCCGAAGCGGTGTCCTGGTCGATCAGGCGGCCGTTCTCGTCGTAGACATACATATCGATGTCGCCGTCACCCTCGGCCCTCGCCGTGGCGATTTCACCGGCCCGGAAAGTCTCCGTGAAGGTCTGCTGATACCCGGCAGAAAGGGTGCGGGGCCGATAGCAACCCGGCTGGCCCGATCCGGCCTGGGCGGGGGAGTGAGAGAAGGCGGCCAGAGCGGCCAGAGCGAGGATCCCGGCGGCGATCCGGCGGGGGGTGAAAGTTCGGGAATTCATCGTAGCGGGTTCTCCAGTAGGCTTCGTCCGGCTCCGGTTGAGCGGGACATCTTCCCTGGATGCCGAGGTCGGAGAGCCCTTACAACCGCCCCAAAAAGAATTCTGCCGACGACGATCGGGGGCGGGGCACTTCGGCACAGGCTGCATCCCGGCGCTGACGCGCTCGGCTCTGTACGGAGGGGTGGCTGTTGGCCGCGAGATGCCAGCGTTCCCGGGGATTGCTCAGGCCGGCGAGACGCCAGCGCTCCCAGAGGCATTGCCTTCGGTGACAGGCCCCCTCTGGCTCAGAGCCGAGCACGTCAGTGCCGGGATCCCCGCCTCCGTCAACCGGACAGCACCTCCGAAAACGCACCCGCCACCGCTCAGAGCCGTGCACGTCAGTGCCGGGATCCC
>CAZSRZ010000151.1:0-1853 GCA_964609085.1 uncultured bacterium
GCTGGCGGAAGCGGGGATCCCGGCACTGACGTGCACGGTTCTGAGCCGGAGCGGGTGCGACATCGGAGGCAACCACTCACGTCGGCGAGACGCCAGCGGTCCCGGGGAACCCCTCCCCCGCGGGTGCCCGGCTGGCGGAAGCGGGGATCCCGGCACTGACGTGCACGGTTCTGAGCCGGAGCGGGTGCGACATCGGAGGCAACCACTCACGTCGGCGAGACGCCAGCGGTCCCGGGGAACCCCTCCCCCGCGGGTGCCCGGCTGGCGGAAGCGGGGATCCCGGCACTGACGTGCACGGTTCTGAGCCGGAGCGGGCCTGTCACCGAACGTAGTCCGATTGGTGCCGGCGTCCACCGTACGTAGCCCGTCACCGGGTTGTTCTCACCCTGAGGATCCACATCCCAGGAGGCAGAATCCCGGGAAGAGCGAGCGGCGGGTCGCTGAGATTTGGCGCAAAAACAAAACCAATCGGCATTTCGAATACCGGCCCGGATTGTCGGGGCCCAGTGGGGCGCAGACTCGGGGAGCCCCGGAGTGTTGGACCGACTCGGCTCGGGCCAGGTTCGCTGGGTGCTGGGGGTCATCATCCTGGGCTGCCTGCTCCTCACGGCGGGCGTGCTGCCCCGGCAGGCCGCGCTCGCCGATGCGGTCGCCTCTCAGCTCTCATTCCAGGAAGGGCGGTTGAGAGAGAGACTGACCGTCCCTGGACCCGGGCTGCGGGGACTCGCCGACGAGACGCTGGCGCTACTGGAAGAGGCGCGGCTGTCGGGGGCAGACTCGCCGCAGGTCGAGGGGCTGGTTCGGCGACTTCTGGACGCACCGGAGCCAGATCCTCCGGCGGGTGCTTCCAGGTCGCGCGCGACGGCCGTGGTCGACGTGTTGTTGAGCGCGACGATCTCCGCCAAGGCGATGCTGCGCGAGACCTCAGCCCGACAGACGGTGCTCGGGCAGGGCCTGCTGGCTCTCGGCGTGGGCTTGCTGCTGCCCGCGGTCGCCAGCATTCCCCGGCCAACGCGTGCACCGACGGGCGGCCCAGCGAGAAGAGCGACGCGAAGCCGTCGCCGTCGGCGTGCCGCCCCGAGCCAGTTCTCTCCCCGTCCTCCGCTGGATCTCGCGGGCGAGGTGCTGGAGAGCGTGGGAGAGTTCGCGCTCTCCGTCGCTCCCAGCGGAGAAATCCGGCAAGCGGCCGCGGCTGTCACCACGGTGTTGGGGCACGAGCCGGGGGACCTTGTGGGCAGATCACTGCTGGAACTGGTGCCGCCCGCACAGCAGTCCACCTTGAGCGCCCAGTTGGTCCGATGCGTGGGCTCACGCGATGATCCGCGCACGGTGGAGATCCGGCTCGCGCACGCGGATGGTAGCTGGCGCCACTTCGAGATCAGCCTCTTTAATCGGCTCGATGACGTGCGCTTCGGGACGCTGGTGCTCTACTGCCGGGACACCACGGACCTCTTCCGGGCGGAGTTGGCCCTCTGGGAGAGCGAGGCCCGCTACGCGCTGCTGGCTCAGAACACCCACGACGGCCTCTTCGACTGGGATCTCTCGCGCAGCATTATCTACTTCTCCCCGCGCTGGAAGGCGATGCTGGGTTACGGGGACGAGGAACTCGGCGATGACCCCGACGAGTGGTTGGAATTGCTGCACGAGGAGGACGCACCCGCCGTCCGTCAGGTGATTGAACAACACATCGCCGACCGATCGCACCCGCTGCAGTGTGAGTACCGCGCCGCCCATCGGGACGGCTATTACCGATGGATGTTCTGTCGCGGGATTGGCATCCGCGACGAGCAAGGTCGGGCGATCCGCTTGATCGGGACGCAAACCGACATCACCGAGCAGAAGTCGACGGAGTT
>CAZSRZ010000151.1:1953-10315 GCA_964609085.1 uncultured bacterium
ATCGCAAACCGCATCAAGACGGAGATGACGGCGCCCTTCGATCTGGACGGGCATGAGATCTACATCTCCTGCAGCATCGGGATCGCCTCCAACTACGTCTCCAGCAACCGCCCCGACGACCTGCTGCGGGACGCTGACACGGCGATGTATGAGGCGAAAGCCCGGGGGAAGTCGCAGTACGCGCTCTTCGATGCGGACATGCACGCCCGGGTGAGCCGGAAACTGCAGTTGGAAAACGACCTCCACCGGGCCATCGAGCGCGGTGGCCTGGAGTTGGCCTACCAGCCGGTGGTCGAGTTGCTCGGGCGCAGGATCGTCGGGTTTGAGGCGCTGATCCGCTGGCGTCACCCCGGTTACGGCCTCCTGCGCCCAGACGAATTCATCCCGCTCGCCGAGGAATGCGGTGTCATCCGACAACTGGACCGTTGGGTGATCCGCACCGCGTGCGAGCAACTCGCCTCCTGGCGGAAGGAGTTCCCGGACGCCTGCCCGGTGGTCTCCATCAACCTCTCCCCTGCCCAGCTACTGCACCCAGAGATCTTTCACACCATCCACGACGAGCTTCGCCGGCACAACCTGAGTGGCTCGCAGCTAGGGATTGAGATTGTCGAGACCGCGGTGTTGGGCCAACCGGACGAGGTGGCGGACCTGCTGGAGCAACTCCGGCGGCTGGGCGTGCAGCTCTCGATGGACGACTTTGGGACCGGCTACTCTTCCCTCAGCAACCTCCTCCGCTTCAGCTTTGATGTGCTCAAGATCGATCGGTCCTTCCTGACTCATGGTGACGCGGCACCGGAACGGTGGAAGGTGGTGGAGACCATCATCTCTCTAGCGCAACACCTGAACGTCAAGATTGTGGCCGAAGGGGTGGAGAGCCCGGAGCAGGCGCATCGGCTGCTCCGATTGGGATGCGAATACGCGCAGGGCTTTCTCTTCGGCGCACCCATGCCTCCGGATGAAGCGCTCTCTCTCACCCGCGGTGTGCCAAGGCCGCTCCCGGCGCTTCCCCTGTTGCACCTGGAGGAGATGGACGGCTGACGCGGGCCTCGATGGCGCTTGCATCACGCCCCGGCGCCGCTCCCCCCCGGTTGCAAGTCGAGGTGCCGCTGGTACTCCGGCAGGATAAACGCTAGCGCCTCCTCCGGAGTGTCCACGATGTGGACGTAGTCGAGGTCTCTCGGGTCTATCAGCGACCGCTCCGCCATGGTCCCGCGCATCCAGTCGAGCAGGCCGGTCCACATTTCTCGGTCCAGCAGCACGACTACGCGCCGGTGCAACATCTCCACCTGGAGCAGTTGCCACACGTAGACGAGTTCCAGGAGAGTGCCGATCCCACCCGGCGCAACGACGACGGCCTGGGAGAGCCGCATGAATTCGTCGAGGCGACTGGAGAACCGACGATGCTCACTCTTGATGTCGAGGTGGAGATTCGGCTGTTCTGCCGACCGGGGCAGTTGGATCGGCAGGCCGATCGAGTCCACGTCCCGTGCGGTCACGTCCACGGCAGCGCGATTCGCGGCCTCCATCAAGCCTGGTCCGCCGCCTGTCACGATGTCGATTCCACGCTCGGCCAGGAGGCAGGCCATCCGGTAGACCAGCTCGTAGGTGGGATGCCCCTGCCGGATACGAGCGGACCCAAAGATGCAGACACGAAATCGGCCTGCCTCAAGCTGATGGAGCTCGGACTCCAGCTTAAAATAGTGCTCCAGCGTCTGCTGGATCTGCGCCCGCACCGCGTCAATCCCGGCCATCTGTCCTTGCCTCAGCCGTGGCAGCGGTCTCCGGACTCGCTGTGGTATGCGAAATCCAACGGCAAAACCGCTGAAACCTTTCCGCAACCGGGATGTCGCATCGACCGTAGCCTACACACCGTATCTGTTCTCCGCCCCAGCGCTCCGGCGCCGGGGCGTCTTTTCTCAGGGCTGCCGCCCGGCGACTTCCACCACCCGCCGCGGAAGCTCCGCCCCGGCGACGTAGTTCAGTTTGCCGAGCCGACACATCTGGTAGATGTTGATCCGGAAGTCGGGGCACGTGCTGACCAGACAGTAGGCATCCACCGCGCTGAAACCGTAGGCGTCGATCAGCCAGTCGATCATCTGAATCGTCGCGGTCTCCACGGCCACCTCGAGCGGCCGGTAGGCGTGGATGGTCACCAGAGCGTCCGGCTTCTCCACGCGAATCCCCGGCACCCGCCGGCCGCGGACCAGGTCCAGCGACAATCGGACCGTGGACTGAGTCTCGGCGGCCGTGCCGGTGAACTCGGTGTCGCCCTGGCTGGCGTGGACGTCGCCGAGGTAGAAGAGCGCGCCCGGATGGTACACCGGCAGGTGGATGGTGTTACCGGGGGCGAAGTCGCGCACGTCCAGATTGCCCCCCCATGGCCCCTGTCCATCCAGGCTGGTGGCCACTTCGCGATCACTGGCAGTGCCCAGAGTGCCGACAAAGGGCGTGATGGGCCAGGAGATGCGGTCGTTGAACCGCAGCGTGCCGTCCTGCGTGGTGCCGGACGGCCCCGGCGTGTGGTGGAAGATCCGCGTCGTGTAGGCGCCCGAGATCTCGGGAAACCTCGCTGAATCCCCCAGGGGACCACGTCCGGGTCCGATCGCAATCCAGGAGTGCTCCGCGACTTCAATCGACTCCAGGCGGACGAGCAGCGTGTCGCCGGCCACGGCACCTTCCACGTAGATCGGCCCGGCGATGGGGTTTGCTAGCGGCGGCGACCGATCGAAGCCGGGCCTGCGCGACGGGATCGCCAGGTCGGACTCGGTGCGGAAGTAGCCACTGCTGGCGTCCCACGTCTCGACTTCGAACACCTCTCCGGGGGAGACGCGCAGCAGCGGCTCGTCCCGCCAATCGAAGGCAAACTTGCGGGCCAGATCCCTTGCGATTCGCTGCATCACCACCTCGGGCCCTCACGCGGGCAGATTCTCGCCGTCCCGGTGGGGTTCCGCACGACCGGGCGGTCATCCTTCGCAGCCGCGCGCAAGAAACAGTGCAGACCGCACGCGCCCAGGAGCCCCCACCACGCCCGCGGACCCCCGGTTTTCGCCGCCAACTGTGGAACTTGGGACAGGATGGTGGGCAGCGAACGAGGTCAGGCCTTCGTCGGGTTGCGGGTGTGTGGCGGCGGGGGCCTGCAGGCGGGGGACGCCCGACTTACCGGGGTTCCCAACCGGCCCATCCCCACGCAGGGGTCCGGTCGCTCCGGCCGGAACAAATCTCTCGGGGTCTCCGGAATGGGTCGGGATTTCGTCATCGCCCTGGATCAGGGCACAACATCCTCGCGGGCGATCGTGGTCGACCGATCCGGCCGGCTCGTGGCCGTTGAGTCGGAAGAGCTTGCGCAGCATTACCCCGCCCCGGGGTGGGTGGAACACGACCCGGCGGAAATCTGGACGAGCCAGAGGGTGGCGATGGATCGTGCCCTTGCCGCTTCCGGACTCTCCGCCGGTGAGATCGCCGCTGTCGGCATCACCAACCAGCGGGAGACAACGCTGCTCTGGAATCGCCGGACCGGGGAGCCCGTCGGTCGAGCGATCGTCTGGCAAGATCGCCGGACGGCGGCCCGCTGCGACCAACTCCGCGCCGCCGGGCACGAGCAGAGCATCCGCGACCGCACGGGCCTGGTCCTGGACCCCTACTTCTCGGCGACGAAACTCGAGTGGATGCTCCGCGAGATTCCCGGAGCGCAGTCGGCCGCCGCCAACGGGGAGCTGGCTTTCGGTACGGTGGACACCTGGCTGGTTTGGCGGCTTACCGGTGGACGTGTGCACGCCACCGATCCGACCAACGCCTCACGGACGCTGCTTTACTCGCTTGATGCGGGGCGTTGGGACGCCGAGCTGCTGCGCGAGTTCGGTCTCCCCACAGGGGTGCTGCCGGAGATTCGGCCCTCGGCCGGGGAGTTCGGTTGTGTCGAGGGAACCGGCTGGCCCATCCGGGGGGTGGCCGGGGACCAGCAGGCCGCCCTGTTCGGGCAGGCGGCGACATCCGCGGGGCTTGGAAAGAACACCTACGGAACGGGCTGCTTCCTGCTGGTGCACTCCGGCTCGGACCGGCCTACGCCCCCACCGGGGTTGTTGGCCACCGCCGCCTGCGCCGCCGACGGCGGACCCGCCTTCGCGCTGGAGGGCGCCGTCTTCGTCGCTGGCGCCGCCATCCAGTGGCTCCGTGATGGCCTGGGTCTGATCCGGTCTGCCGCCGACTCCGAGTCCATCGCCGCCGAGGTGCCGGACACCGGCGGAGTCACCGTCGTCCCCGCATTCACCGGGCTCGGGGCCCCATACTGGGACCCGTACGCGCGGGGGACCATCGTCGGCCTCACACGCGGCACCGGGCGCGCTCACATCGTCCGCGCTACCCTCGAGTCGATTGCCCATCAAGTCGGGGATCTCGTCGAGGCAATGTCCGCTGGGGGCACCTCCCCGGCCACCCTCCGGGTGGATGGGGGTGCCTCGGACAACGACCTACTGATGCAGATGCAGGCCGACCTACTGGGCATTCCTGTTGAGCGCGCGGCCATCCGTGAGACCACCGCTATGGGCGCTGCCTTCCTCGCCGGTCTGGGGGCGGGGCTCTGGGCCCCAGACGACTTGCCCCGGCTCTGGAAGTGCGACCGCGTGTTCTTGCCGACCATCTCCGCGGATGAGCGAGCCGCGCGACGCCACGAGTGGGCGCGTGCCGTGGAGCGCGCTCGTGGCTGGTGCGCACCTCGCTGATACGCTTGGTGGGGAGAGAGTTCCATGCCGTATGTGAATGTGAAGATGTACCCGGGGCGCTCGGAGGAGCAGAAGCGCGAGGTGTCGCGCCGGATCGTCGCCGCGCTGATGGATGTGTGCGGCATCCCCGATCCGGCCTGGTGCGCCGTCGTGATTGAGGAGGTGTCGCCGGAGACGTACGCCGCGACGGCGCAGCCGGAGATCGAGGCGAAGAGCGCGCTGCGCTACGACAATTGAGCGAGACTCCCGACGGCAGGGACTGGCGCCTGCTGACGCTCGCAACCCTGCTGTTCGGATACGGATTCGGCATCCAGCTTGGAGCCGGTCCCAGCTTCGCGGCCGGGTACCTCCACCTCCCGCGCGAGGGGCTGGGGTTGCTCGAGTCGTGTCGGGAAATCCCCGGGCTGGTGATGGCCGGCACGTTGGGGCTGGTCGCCAGCTTCGCATTGCCCAGGTTGGCGGGAGTCTCACTTCTGGTTCTTGGCCTGGGGATTGGTCTCACTCCCCTCGCGACCGACCTTGCCGGCCTCATTGTCGTCAACGTGGTGTGGAGCGTGGGGCTGCACCTCTGGCTAACGGTCCAGCCCAACCTCACCATGCTTCTCGCTCCCGAAGGTCGACATGGCTACTCGCTGGGGCTGATGAACCGGAACAGCGCTCTGGCGATGATGACCGGCCTGCTCTCCGTGAGGTTGTTGGGAGGATGGATCGGATTCACCGGCATCTTCACGCTTGGGGGAGCGGCGGCCGCGCTTGGCTGCGCCTTCGCCCTGCCGATCAGCCGGAAGGAGACGCCGGGGGCATCCGGGCGCATCGTCCTGCGGCTTGCCTACTGGCGTTACTACGCGCTGATGCTGCTGGATGGCGGCCGGCGCCAGCTCGTGCAGACCTTTGCCCTGCTGATTCTCGTTCGTGAGTTCAGTCAGAGCGCGGCCACGGTGGCGACCCTCTTGCTCGTCAGTTCCGGGCTAACCCTGGCGGCGTCGGCTACCGTCGGCCGATGGACGGACCGATTTGGGGAACGCCGTGTGCTGTCCACCTACTACGCACTGGTGGCCCTTGTCTTCTTCGGCTACACCCAGATCTCGGCCGTATCACGGGGCTGGCACCTGCCCGCAGTGGGGCTATTTGCGGGGCTCTTCCTGGTCGACAACCTGCTTTTCACCGCCTCCGTCGGGATCCAGACGTACATCCGGCACGCGGCACCGCCGGAAGAACTCTCGGCGAGCCTGGCGATGGGGCTCACCTGGAACCACATCGCCGCCGTGACGGTGCCTCTCCTCGCCAGCTACCTCTGGGCGAGGTATGGTTACGAGAGGATCTTCCTCTGGGGAATCGTCCTCGCCGCTGCGTCGTGGGTCACCTGTTTTACTCTCCCGAGGCGACCCGCGACGGCATGACCAGGAGGCGCCCGGAATGATGGAGATTGGTATCCGCGATGTTCTGCTCATCCAGGCAGGGTTCGCCTCCGCCGTTGAGGGCCTGCGCGCGCTGGGGCTTCACGCCGTCGAGCTTGCCATCGACCGGGAAGGCGTCGTCCGCTCTCCCGCGTCCGAGGAGAGCCTCTCCCTGTCGCGATCTGTGGATCGCGATCGCCTGATTCGCCTGCAGCGACAACATGGCTTCCGCGTAAGCGCACTCCTCTGCTCCCAGGACTTCAACGCACCGGAGCCCGGCCCGCAGCTTGAGTGGGTGATCCAGGCGGCGAGGGCCGCCGCGGCGTTGGGCATCCCGGCCGTCCGTGTCGACAGCATCATGACCGGTGAGCGTGACCTGCCTCTCGAGCAGCGAGTGCAGATCTACGCCGCCCGCCTGCAGGAGGTGTTGAGCGCTCTGGGTAGGATCCAGGTCGGCCTCGGGATCGAGAACCACGGCCGCCAGGGGAATGACCCGGCGTGGATGGGCGGCGTGATGCAGGCCGTGCCCGACCGGCGCGTGGGGCTGACCCTGGACGTAGGCAACTGGTACTGGTTCGGGCACCCGCTCAGCAGCCTCTATGACATCTACGCCCGGTTCGCTCCCCGAGTGAAGGCGACGCACGTGAAGAGCATCGCCTATCCCCCCGAACTCCGCGAGCAGCAGCGCGAGATCGGGCTGGAGTACGGCACTCGGTGTTGCCCCCTCGACGAGGGCGATCTGGATTTCGGCCGAATTGTGGGGATCCTTCGCGACGCCCGGTTCAATGGCGCGCTGACGATCGAGGACGAGTCTCTCGGTCGCTACCCCGCGCATCAACGGGCCGAGATCCTTCGGCGCGACGTCGCCCACCTCGCGGCGGCGCTCGCGGCCTGATCCAGGAGGGTGAAGGCGATGCAACTTGGGGCCCCGGTGTGGCCGTTCCAGTGGAACCCGCCCTACGAGGACGCCGTCCGGCGCATCGCCGGGCTCGGGTTCCGGCGGGTGGAGCTCATTGCGTGGAACGCGGCGGCGCTTACGGAGTACTACACCCCGGCGCGAGTCAAGGATCTGCGCGCCCTGATGTCCGATCTCGGGGTGCAGCTCTCGGAATTCGTCGGCACCGCCGGGCGGATGGCGTCCGCCGTGCGGAGCGAGCGGAACGAGGTGGTGGACCACTTCAAGCGGCTCTGCGAAGTGGCTCAAGCACTCGGCGCGCCGATGGTAAACACCGTGGCGCCAATGCCCTTCGCGCTGTCGGCACCGCCGCTCAAGCTCCTGCCGGTCACCCAACGGTGGAGCATGCCGGTCCCTTCCGGGCTCGGTTGGGATCAGAACTGGCGCGATTTCCTGGACACCCTTCGTTCCGTGATGGCCGTGGTCGAAGACGCCGGCCTGCTCTACGCGATGGAACCGCACCCCTACCGCTATGTGCCGCACGCGGACGGGATGCTTCGGGTGTTGGACCACGTCACATCCCCTGCTCTCGGCATCAACTACGATCCGAGCCACACCTTTCCGAGCGGCGACATGCCGCACGTCGCGATCTACCGCCTGGGGAGCCGAGTTTTCCATTGCCACGTGAGCGACAACGATGCAGTCACCAACGCTCACTGGCGCCCAGGTATGGGAAAGATCGACTGGCGGGCGATGCTGACTGCCCTACGGGACGTCGGCTTCGATGGGGTTGTCTCCATCGAGTTGGAAGATGTGCCCGGCGTGGCCAACCCAGGCAAGGCAGCGGGACCGGAATTCGATGAGGAGATGCGCCGAAGCCGCGAGGCATTGCTGGCAGCGTCGGAAGGTCTGGGGGTCGACTGGGGGTAGCCGCCGCCCAGGTGCGTACCCGAGAGCATCCCGCGTTCCGCGTGGCTCCGTCAGGTGGTCGGGGCCGGCTTCGTCGTCCATTGGCCTCGACTACGGACTCGCCCTCCGTTTCTTGACGGAGTCACGAGGCACTCGGGAGTCTTCGACCACGTAGCCCCGTCGGTCGGTGGATAGGCGGCGTGGGTTGCCGGGGGGAGTACCGTCGGGCGCTGCGCGCATGCCGAGCTGGAGCTCAGCGGTCCCAGGAACTTCGGCCTTGGCGAGCTGGTGTTCTGCGGAGTGCCAGGGTAGCGGGGCCGGGTCCGTCGTCCCTCGCCCCTGGCCAACGAATTCGCCCTCCGTCTTGTGACGGAGTCACGGGGCCCTGGGGAGTCCTCGACCACGTGCCCCGTCGGTCGGTGGATAGGCAGCGTAGGTTGCCG
>CAZSRZ010000152.1:0-10187 GCA_964609085.1 uncultured bacterium
GACCCAGTCCCACATGGGGAAGCGCTGCAACCAGCGCTGTCGATCTGCCCACCGGTCCAGCTCTGAGCCCGCACCTGTCACCGCCACGGCGTGATCGCCGAGCGCCAGACCCTGCGCCCGGTAGGCCGCATCCAGCTCGATCATTCCATTGCGGGTCTCTTTCGTGCCGCCTGACTTGCTGGTGACCACGACGAGGGTTTCGGCAAGATCACCCCCGAGCGCTCGCAGCGCCCGTTGAATCCCGGCCGGGTCGGTGTTGTCCAGGAAGACCGGCGTCAGCGGCGGGGCCTCGGCGAGAGCATCCGCGAGGAACTGCGGCCCAAGCGCGGACCCTCCGATCCCGACGAAGATCACATGATTGAAGCGGTCGCCGGCAGGCGGAATCACCGCCCCAGTATGGACCTGCTCGGAGAAGCGGCGCACCGCGGCCAGCGCGAGGGAGATCTCCTGCTGAATCTCCGGCGTCGGGGCCGACTGCGGAGCACGGAGCCAGTAATGGCCGACCATCCGTCCTTCGTCCGGGTTGGCGACCGCGCCGCTTTCCAGGTAAGCCATGGCGCGGATCGCCTCGCGGATCTCCGCGTCTCGCTCCGCGAGGAAGCGTGCGTCGCACTCGATCCGGCTTACGTCCAGCGAAACGCCGAGGTGCGGGTGCCGAATCAGCCCGCCACGGAACCGCGCCCACAGATTCGCCGAGTCCATCCTTGCGCACCTCAGCCTCTTGACGAGGACCCGCCCCGCCGATCATCTCCACCGGCACCCGCGACCGCCGGATAACCACGTCACCCGCCGACATCCAGCTCAGGAACAATAGCAGTATCCGCATCCCCACGGGGATCGTGGATCCGGACCGAACAAATGCGTTCTCTCTTCTCGAGGATCAAGGGCGGCGAGGCTCGAAGCGATGGCTCTTCCGCGCCCGCCGGCCGAAGTAACGCGGGGCGTGGCCGCGCCACCACTACCTCGGCGGCGGTCGAATTCACGCAGGAGTTGCTGAAGGGGCTCGAACACTTCGTTCTCTCCACCCCGGACCTGGATGCGGCCCAGTGCCTCGAGCGGATTCGTGGTGTCCGCACGTCGCTCGAGTCCCCGGACGACCTCTCGGAACTCGAGGCACATCGCACGTGGGCCGCCCGCGGGCTCAGCGAGTACGGACAGATGCAGCGCCGCTACATCTCCGAGCGGGAGTCGGAACTCTGGCGGTTGCTGCAGCTCTACCAGGAGCACCAGCGAGCGGATGGTCTGGTGAATCAGCAATTCCACGAGGCGATCCGCGGCTTTCACGACCGCATCGGCAATGTTTCGCGTCTGGACGACATCCGCGCCGTGCGAGAACGGATGGAGTCCGAGCTGAAGCGGGCCGACGTCTTGCTCGAGGCAAAGACCCGCGCCGACCGCCAGCGGTCGGCTTCGCTGATGGCGCACGTGCGGGAGCTGGAGTCCGACCTGATGCGCGCCCGGGATGAGTCTTCGCGCGACCCGCTCACCGGCCTCCTCAACCGTCGGGCGATCGAGGCTCAGATCGGCGCCATCTTGCAGATGCCGCACAGTTCCGCCTTCGCGATGATTGATGTGGATGACTTGAAGGCGGTGAACGACTCCTACGGACACCTCCCCGGGGATCGGGCCCTCCAATTGATCGTCAAGCGCATCATCGACTGCACCCGCCCCGGTGATCTCCTGGGTCGGTACGGCGGCGACGAGTTCGTGTTCGTTGCCCCCAACCAGCGGGCGGCAGAGCTTGGCGACCGCCTCGAAGAGATCTGCCGGCCCCAGCAGGAGATCCTGGACTGGGAAGACCGCTACGAAACCCTCGTGCTCTCCGTCAGCATCGGCGTCGTTGCCTCCTTGCCCGACGACACGCCGGCGACCGTGCTGGAACGGGCCGACCACGCCATGTACGCGGCGAAGGCGGCGGGCAAGGCTCGGCTCCGGATCGGCTAGGGATCGACCGGCTCGGATGCGGGGATGAGGCCGAAAAACTCCTTCATCATCCCTACGAGCTGGGCGCGGTGCTCGGGCAGGTGCATCAGCAAACCGTAGTGGTTGATGATCAGAATCTGCTGCGCCTTCCACTCTTCCCAGCAGTTGCCGCACACGCGGGCGTGGACTTCTCTGCCGATAGCGCCGCCCAGCGGCCGCTCCGGCATCTGGGTGGCGGCCGTCCCGCAACGCACGCAGGTGATCGTGGTGGTTTCGGACATCTGGATAGGGTCTCTCCGGGAAGGGGCCGGCGTTGCTCCGACGGAAAGGAGAGTCGGCGGCCCGGCACGCCAAGCCAGTATAACCTGAGGTGCGCTCGCGTCTCTTCAGCGCCTTCCGGGGGTGGACCGGAAGTCCGCACACCCAGGGGAGCCTCAAGCGAGAACTCGGGCTATCTCGGTATCGTCCCTTCGGGGGGCGGACCGGAGGTCCGCGCACCCAGGAGGGGATCGACCAAGATGCGCAATCCCGTTTCCCTGTGCCTCATCCTCGGCGTGCTGCTCCTGGTGGGGCAGCGTGCCACCCACCCGGCGACGACAGGAGGTGCTTCCGACGTGCGCGCGCTCCTGGGTGAAATCGAGCTGGGGGAGGTGAGCGGCGCGGCCGTGGTCCGCAACGGCGAGCTGGTGATCCTGGCCGATGAAGGGAGCACTCTCTATCGGCTGCCGGAGCCCGGCAAGACCCTGCTTGCAGGCAAGATCGGGGCGCGGGAGATGGTGCCGTGGAAGGACTTCTCGGAGGCCAGGCTTTCCCTGGATGACCTCGAGGATGCCGCGTTTGACGGCGTGGGGATGCTCTATCTGATTACGTCCCACAGCCGCACTCGGCGCGGTGATGGCCCTCCGGAGCGCTATCGTCTCGCGGGCCTTCGTGTCGATGCGACCGGTCGTCTGCTCGAGGCTCGCCAGACCGATGCGCTCCTGAAGGGGATCGTCAGCCAGATCCCCTTTCTGGCCGACGCGATCCGCCGCACGCCGGCACGGACGGGCCTCAACATCGAGGGACTGGCATGGCAGCCGGAACAGGGGCTGCTGGTCGGGCTGCGAGCGCCGACGATCACCGAGAGCACTCCCCGCCCGCACGGCGCGCAGGAGGATGCCGTCGTGCTGCGTCTCGCGAACCCCGAGGCGTGCCTCGGTGGTGCGGAACCAATCTTCGGCGATACCAGCAAGATCGATCTCCAGGGCCAGGGCATCCGCGGCATGGTGTGGGATGTGAAGAAAGGCGGCTGCTGGATCCTATCGGGTCTCTCGGCAGATCCCGGCCACCCGGTGCGTTCTCCCTGGGGACTCTGGTTCTGGAAAGGGAGCGGCGCCCCGATCCGGATCGAAGTGCCGAAGTCTCTCGATCTTTCGCAACCGGAGGCAATCGTGCGGGTGGAGACGGAGAAGGGTCCGCGCCTGCTGATCGTCGACGACTCCGGCAAGCGCAGCCCGTATGCTCTGCTCCCCATCCCGGCGACAGGCAGCTAACGCGAACGTCAGCCGACGCCGATCTGTTTCTCCCGGTACTTCTCGTCCGGCCGTGTCCAGATCCTGGCGACGCTCGTCGGGTCCAGAAAGTTCGGGCCGCCGAGTGCTGCGGCACCCAGGAGGATGCGGGCGGTCTTGACCGCCATCGCCGTCGCCGTCTCCACTTCCGTGACCGACTTACCCAGCGCGATCAGCCCGTGGTTCTGCATGTAGATGATGCGCGGCGGCGTGTTCCAGTTGTCGATGTACTCCTCCACCCGCGTCCGGATCTCCCGAGCGAGGGGGTGGCCCGGGTCCGTATAGGGAACCCAGACGGGCGCCGGCCCGCAGCAGACGATTTCGTCCGGGAAGAGACGCCCGGCAAGCGCCCGCTCGGCATCGCGTGAGCACAGGACGGAGTTGACGGCCGTCGGGTGCGTGTGGCCGATGAACGCGACGCCCGGGAGGGAGAGCAGGTAGGCGTGGAAGAGCGTCTCCACGGAAGGCCGAATCGGGGAGGTCCGCTCCAGTTTCGCCGCCAACATCGCCTCCCGAACTTCATCATCGCCCACGCTCTCACGATCCAGCAGGGTGAGGATGGGTGCACGTCGCACGCGCACGAAACCCTTCTCTGTGATCTCGCGCAGAGAGACGCCGGAAGCCTTCACGAAGAAGGTGGAACCGTCGGCCAGCGCGGAGGTGTTTCCCTCGCCGAGGATGACGTAGTCAAGCTCCGGAGCGGCCAGCCGGCGGCTCATGGCGAGGAGATCAGTCAGGATATCGTGAAGGGATGGCATGTCCGTTCCCCAGGCTGAACCGGGCCGCGGCCTGGGTGGCCGCGACCGCATCTTATCACAGCCCTCGGCTCTCCCTTAACTGCTCCGGAACCCGCAGCCATGCCCTTCTTCGATCTTTCGCAGCAGCCGACTCGCGAACTTTTCCCTGGGGTCCGCATCACCACGGCCTGGGGCGCCAGCATCATGCTGTCCTTCGTTACCTTCGAGTATGAAGGCGCGGAGGTGCCGCTTCACCAGCATCCGCACGAGCAGGCCGGCGTCGGGCTGGAAGGCGAGTTCGAGCTCGTCATCGACGGGGTGACTCGGGTCATCCGCGCCGGAGATGCCTACTGTATCCCGGGAGACACGCCGCACAGCGCACGGGGGATTACCGCGGGGTGTCGCACCCTCGATATCTTCCACCCCATCCGGGAAGACTACACCTGAGCCGGCATCTCCCGAGCACGGACCCGCCTGCGCGCCTCGTGTAACGCTAGGGCCGCGGGGGATTGGAACTGGCGCTGCTGACCGACTGGCTTTCCCCGTGGCTCTCCCCCTGGCACCAGGGGCAGCGCTCGTAGGTGCCCGAGGCGGCCAGCCGGGCGAGGTGCGTCGGCCGCGGGAAGTCCAGTTTTCGGAATAGCTCCGCCCAGGGAAAGCGACGGCCCGGGCAGGCGGTCCCGGTGACGTGGCGATGCCCGACGATCGACTCGGGGGCGATGCCGTGGCGACCGGTCAGCCGCCTGAGGAGATCGCTCAGGCTTTGCAACTGGGCCTGGGTTGGGGTGGTGTGCTCGAAGTTGCCGACGAGGCAGATCCCGATACCAAACTCGTTGTGGACATTGCGCAGGTCCGGGTCATTGTTGTGGAGGTGGCCAGCGTGAGCCCCGTGCTTTTGCTGCCACCACCGCGGGCCGACCTCCAGGCCCCCGTCGCGTCCGCCGCAGCCGTTAGTGATCACAAAGTGGTAGGCGAGGGCGTCCCAGCCCTTGGCGCGGTGGAGCCGTGAGAACGAGGCTGCGTTGCCGGAGCGGGAAGCCGAGTGATGGATGACGATCGACCGCCAGACGAGCGGCGGCGGAGGCAGGAGTTCGGGTTCGGGCAGCGGCAGCGGCAGGTCCGGCTCCGGCACGGGCACCACATCCGGGTCAGCCCAGGCCGGGAGCGCCGCCGCCAGCCCGGCGCCTGCAACCAGCCGCCAGAAGGCTCGCCGGGCAGGGGTGGCGGGGTCGTTGGAATGGGGAGGGAGATCGCGCATCAGACTACCAACGGGAAGGCAACTCCCGGAGAGTGACGTTTTGGACGCCCGGGGCGGGATTCCCTCCCATGGGTGCCCGTCCGGGAGAGCTTTGAGGGGATTGGCGAGTGGGCCTGCGGGGCGTGAGCATCCTACGCGTGGCGATGGGCGGGGGCCTGGCGATGGCGGTTGCGTTGGCGGCCGTCCGCCCTCCGCGGCTGGCCCCGGACCCGCCCCAGCCGCGGGTGGCCGCCCCTCTGTTCGAGTCCCTGGGACAGGCTGAGACGCTCGATGGCCCCGAACGAGATCGCTGGCAGCAGCCCGCGAGGCTGGTCAGGCACCTCGGGCTGCGCCAGGGCGACCGCGTGTTGGACTTCGGCGCGGGGACCGGATACCTGCTCCCCTACCTGAGCCGCGCCGTGGGGCCCCGAGGTGAGGTGATTGCCCTCGAGATCCAGGACTCGCTGATTCCCACACTCACGGAACTCTGCAACCGGCTCGGCAACGCGCGCCCTCACCTCGCCCTCCCGGACGACCCCCGCCTGCCCCCTGCCAGCATCGACTGCGTGGTGATGCTGACCGTCTACCACGAGGTACGGGATCCCTTGCCGGTGCTCCGGCAACTGCGGTCCGTCGTTCGGCCGGGTGGGCGGCTGGCCATCATCGACTTCGACCCGGATCGGACCGGAGACTATCCGCCCCCACTCGGGCACTCGGTGAAGGCCGCAGACGTCCTTTCCGAGACGTGGGCGGCCGGGTGGCGCCGCACCGACGCCCACGAATTCCTGGGGAGCCAGTTCTTCTTCGAGTTCCAGTTCGGCCCCACGGCAGGGCCGATCGAAGGAGCGGACTAGCGACGCCGCTTTCGGAGAGCCGCACGCTCGGCCACGGCCAGCGCGTCACCCACCCAGGCTGCGAGTCTGCCTGGATCCGCCAGCACCGCGGGCGGCAGCTCAAAGTAGCCCATGGGGCGGGATGAATCGCCATAGGGCAGGAAGGGACCCATGCCCGCTTCCTCAAAGGCGGACCGGTTGCCGTCATCCACCTTGAGATAGAGCCGGTCGTCAGCCATCAACGCAAAGATCCGGCCTTCCGCGTAGATGCTGACCCCGCCAAACATCGCGCGCCAGGTGACCGGCTGCACGGCGCCGAGCTTCTCGAGGACCTCGTCCCGGTAGAGCTGACTGACGGCCACCACGCACCCCCTGAAACCCGTTCCCGCCCCCTGATAGGGCACTGGGGGGACCCGCGCCTCGGAGCAGATCGAAAGCCGACAGTCGGACTCGAACCGACGACCTGCTGTTTACGAAACAGCTGCTCTACCGACTGAGCTATGTCGGCGGGGGCGCCGATGGTCACGGGAGACGGAAGTGCCGAGAGTCAGAATCGAACTGACGACACACGGATTTTCAGTCCGTTGCTCTACCGACTGAGCTACCTCGGCATCGCCTCCGGCGAACAGGCGGAATTATAGGCAGGCCCCCCCGACCCGTCAAGGCTGATCACACGGGTGCACGAGCGCACGGGTGCCAGGCCCGGCCTGTCACGGGGCAGCCCCCCGTTCACTTCCCGGTGGCCGAACATCAGCATCACCCGCCCGCCGGGAGGGAGACCGTGCATACCGGCGGCTCATTGCTCCTCGAAGCCGTGGCTGTCGAACTTGAGCGTGCGGCAATTCTCCGTCACGGCCCGCACGACGTTATCCGGCGCGCCGTCAGGTATACGGGCCTGAATGTCCAGGGTAATCTCCACCTCCGCCCCGAGCAGGCCCGCGAGATGCTGTACCACCTCCTGGGCGATGTTGCCGGCGTCCCGGCCGAGGCGCATGGCGTCAACGTGCACGGTTCCGTGGAACCGGCGCACTACCGGGGACTGCGCAGGAGCGCCCGAGCCGGGCGAGGTGGAAGCGCCCGGCTGGGGCTGCGGGCTTTCGACTCCGGCGGAGGCGCCCGGGACGGACGGCGAACCGGCGGCCGCCGTCTCATCGCGCTCGCGCTGGAGCTGCCGGGCCGCTGCCTCGGCCTTGACGACCACGCTCTCCTTGTCCCGCGTCACTCTCGCGGCGCGACCGGCTTGTAGACCCAGATACCGGCCCGAGGCTTCATCCCAACCGCCGGCGTAGGCAAACGTGTCGTGCTCCCAGGTTAGGGAGGAGATCCCCTCGCGAATCGTGTCGAGAAGGACGCCCGGGCCGGCAACCCGCTGCAGGTAGGGGTAGCGGGCGAAGTCGTCGCATAGCTGCTCCACGGTGACGTGGTCGGCTCCCCGCCAGAGCTTGTTCTCGTCCATCAGCTTGCGCAGGATCACGGGCCCCAATACTCCCTGCAGGAGTTCTTCCTTCTCCAGCTTGCCGCCGGCGCGGACGGCGAGCGCTTCGGCGCCCACAAGCCGTACCGCCATCAGGTTGATCCCGCTGCGCGGATCGGGCTGCTCAGGAACCAGCAGCCACTGGTAGGTCTCGGGCAGCCGGAGGAGAACATCCGCGTTTGCCTTGCCGAACTGGACCTCTGCCTGGCGCTCCTGATGCGGATCGAGGTTGAGAGCCTTCCGCTCGTCGAGGATGGACTTCCAGGCCAGATACTTCCGGATTGCCTGATCGAAGTCCTGGAGGCGCTGGCGATCCGCGGCGAGGAAAACGAGGGTATTGGTGTAGATTCGAGGCGAGTTTCCGCGGCGCTTCAGGATGGCCATCGCTTCCTTTTCCGCCGCGTTGTCCGCTTCCTTGCTGTAGGGGTGATCGGACGACAGGACCACCAGGCGGGCGTCCAGATCGTCCGGCACGTCGCCGGTGGCGCGAGGAAGGGCGTGAATGCGCGGGAAGTCGCCCTTCTTCCGGAGGTCTTCCGTCACCCGGCGGTCCATTTCGGCGATGACTTTGTCCGGGTCACGGATGAGCTGCTCGGCACGGTCCTCCGCCAGCCGGGTGACGGTCGGCTGCGTTGCGTACCAGGCGCGCGGGCCGTCCTGATAGAGGAACGTCGCCGATGCCGACAGCCGCCGAAGGGCGTCTCCGAACACAGCAACGGGCTCGCCCGGGAAGACGCACCCCAGGTTGACGCGGCGGTCCTCGAGCCCGCGGTGCGCCGTTTCCGTAACGGGGGCCGACCCCAGGTAGATGGTCCGGGCGACGCGGCGAGCGGCGGAGTACTTGCCCAGGTTTGGCTGCTCAGCGTCGATGCGCAACGGGAGCGAGCCCGCCCCATCGACGTCTTTCTCGATGATCGGGGCCCAATTGTCGGAGAGGTAGCGAGTGAGCTCGCTCTTCACGCGCGAGTCGTCGATCGGGATGCTGGAAGGCATGATCAGCGGGCTGCGATCTCCGTCTGCCCAAAGCCGGTGGATGACCGAGGCCATCAGCCGCAGCACGCCGCGCGTCCGCTGGAACTTCACCAGGGTAGACCACCCGCCATACAGTTGGTCGAAGATCTCGGGGTGGATCGGGTAGGCGGACTGCATGCGGCGCTCATAGTCGCCGCCGCGGCAGTCCTGGGGAAACGCGGCCTTGTCGTGGCGGTAGAGATCGGCAAAGGCGCGGGCCGTGACGTCCCGCTGCTTTAAGGCGTCCGGGCCGGCGAGTGGCTCGAACAATCTTCGCCGAACGATCTCGAACCCCTCTTCGGCGGTGGCAGGACGCCACGAGGATTCCACGCGCCCCACCACATTTCGCAGCCGGTCCAGTGCCTCGCGCCCGCGGATGCCCCCCACCTCCTCGTCGTTGGCGCGAGTGTGCGGGGAACCGGAGGTATCGGAGGCCGGGAGGGAGATCACCAGCAGGCAGTTCCCCGCCAGCTTGGCCGATTCGGTAAGGGTTTGAGCGAAGGTGAACTGGGTCTCGAAGCTGCCGCCGGGCAGGTCACTCTGATCATGGAGCTGCCGGGCGTAGGCGACCCACTCGTCGATGAGGATGACGCATGGTCCATGCTCCACCAGCAGCTCACGCAGGATGGCTCCCGGGTTGGTGGCTCGCTCGTCGTCGTCGGCGATCCGGGCGTAAGCGCCGGCGCCACCGAGTTGATAGACCACCTCTCCCCAGAGCGTGCGCACCTCCGTGCCATCGGGTCGGACCTTCGGATTCCCGGGCGAGATCTTGTTTCCAACGATGACCACACGCCGGAGCGACGGCAGCTTCTTCACCCCTGCCTCAACCATTACGGCATCGAGTCCGGCGAGCGAGCCGGGGTCCGCGCCCGAGAAGAGGTGGTAGAGCGCCAGCATCGAGTGCGTCTTGCCGCCACCGAAGTTCGTCTGGAGCTGGACCACCGGATCCCCGCCCTGCCCGCTCACCCTGCGGAGGGCGTTTACCAGCAGCCCCTTGAGGCTCTCGGTCAGGTAGGTGCGGCGGAAGAACTCGCGGGGATCGCGGTATTCCTCGCTGCCGCCGCCTTCGAAGACCTGCCAGAGATCGGCGGAGAACTCGGCCTGCTGGTAGCGGCCGCCGGCCACGTCCGGATGAGGGGTAACCACCTCCCGCCATGGTCGCAGATTGCCGGTGACCCCGGCCTCGATCAGCGAGCCCCCGGCGCGGCGCTTCTCTCCGCGCACCTGCTCGTCGTAGATCAAACGGCGGAGCTCCGCCTTCATTCGGCCGACCTCATCCGCCTGGGGCGCCGAAACGGCCGTCAACAGGCGCTGGACCGAGTCGAGGGCGCGGTCGGCGTCATCGCTGGAGAAGGCGTCCTGGTGTGCCCACCGGTTCCGCCAATCGCGCAGCTCGCTGACCAGGCTGCGCTCCGCGTGACC
>CAZSRZ010000153.1:0-9825 GCA_964609085.1 uncultured bacterium
GGCGGCTGCAGCCGGGGTCTTGGGGCGAGGCGGGCCTTGCGCGAGACCGCCATACGGAGGCGACGACGATGAGACCACCGACCATCCCGACGAGGTAGCTGGCGGAGTGCGCCCAGAGGTCGGTCATGAAGGCGGCGTGTCGGCCGACGGGCAGCGACCGGGCGAGGGAGTCGTCGAGCGCTATCAGCCCGTTGCTGGCCAGAATCCAGCCGGTGAGCCCGGCAGCGGCTGCCGTCACCGCCATCGTAGCAAGTAGCCAGCCGATCGGCCGGACCAGTGACGACGCCGATCGACGCGGGCGTGAGCCGGCGTGGGCCGCCACGGCGAGGGGAATGCCGAGGAGCAGTCCGACCCACCACGTGGCGATGATCCCCCAGCCGATTCCCAGCAGTGTTGGGTCAGTGGTCCCGAAGATCGGGGGGTGGCCGACGGTGAAGTATTCCACGCAGATTCGCGCCGTGATCTGATCGTGCGCGATGCCGTACGCCACGGCGGCCAGCACACACATCAACACGATTCGAAGAGGTTGCACGGGCTTCAGCCGACCTTCCGGACCGGGCGGCGGCCGGGGTGCCTACCGAGTGCCGGGTTCGCCGTGGCGGTCCTGCGTCAGCGGCGGGCCGGCCCGGGACTGCACGACCGAGGAGCTAGTGGGCGTCCGGAGAGCGGTCTGCCTGTAGGGCGGCATCCAGGTGACGGGCCGCCGACCGGAGCAGGTCGAGCACTTCGTCCGTCTGCTCTGTGCTGCCCCGGCGCAGGCGTCGACCGGAGAGTTCGAGGCAATCCATCGCGTCGCGGAGGTTGTCCCGATAAGCACCGGCATCGCCGAGGCTGCGCAGGGAGGTCTCCGGAGTCAGGCCGGTGGTGGGCTGTCGCATAGGGGGTGGATCTCGTCGGCACACGACCTCGCGAGGAGATCTCGGGGTTCCTGAGGAGAATCTGCTGGTATCTTAACATCTGTCTGGGGCGAGCGGCGAGGGAATCTGGGCGCGGAGGTGGGCATGCCGGGCGAGCTGGAGCAGAAGCGAGGACTGAAAGTGGTTCCCGGGGGTCGCAGGCTGCTGGCGATCATGCTGGCGGCGGGGGTCGGCGCCGGTGCTGCGGGCGCAGCACCCCCGCCGAAACCGGGTGCGCGGCCGACCCGACCTCCGGCAGCGCCGCCGTCGGCACTCACTCCCCAGAGCTTGACCGCGGCGCTGAAGTCGCTGGGCTACAAGCCGACGCCCCACGGTGCCTTCCAGCGCGTGCCGGTAGAGGAGGCCGGGAAACCGTACGGCTACGCGATCGATGTCGGGTTCAGCGCGAACAAGGAGTGGTTGGTGGTCCTCGCCAATCTGGCCCCGATTCCTGACCTGACGAAGGTGCCGTCGACCCCGCTCCTGGCGCTGCTGACCACGAATGACAGCCTGCTGGGGATGGCCTTCAGCTACGACCGCCAGTCCGGTCGGGTGATGCTCAACGCCGCGGTGCCGACCAGATCCGCCAGCCCGGGGACGCTGCGTTCGATTCTGGACGAAGTGCGCGCCGTCGTCGCGCGGACGGAAGGGCTGTGGGACCCCACGCACTGGTGAGGCCATGCAGACGCGACACATGCGTTCCCGGGAGGGAGCGCGGTGCGGTGGCTGGGTTGGGTGGCGCGAGGCCTGCCGAGCTGGAGCGCGGCGATCCCAGGCTGGCGGTCCCAGGGTGGGGGTGCGGGACGGTCGGGGAGCGCCTCAGTCCGGTGGGGGGGTGATCTGGACTAGCTGAGCGGTCTCGGTCCCCTCTCTCTTCTCGGCACCGCAACTGGAGCACTGGCCGCAGCCGCCGACATTCCGGCGGCGGAACAGGTAGAGCGCCGCTGCGGCGATCGCGGCCAGGATAAGTAGGGTCTGCAGTTCGGCGGGCATGTTCATCTTGGGACTGCCACGGGCCGGTCCCGGAACGATTCTACCTGCTTCGTGCGCCCCGGCCTAGCGTCGCGGCCGGGTGCCGACGATCAGGACCATGTCGCGGGCCTTTCGGAGGGTGGTCTGGCCGACGACCTGCCGCTCCACCACGCGACCGTTCTCGCACCGCACCCGGTAGGTCACCTGCTGCAACCCCGGGACGCCCGCCTGCCGAATGATGGTCTTGCCGAGGAACATCCTGGGGGAGGGCTTGCGGCTGATGCCGAACGGCAGGGGCTGGCTGCGGGTGGTGCGACCGACTGTCACGACCGTGATCACCGGATCCTCGGCCTTGCCCACGCGCAGCGGTTGCCCGATGCGCAGGCGCGCCAGCCGCGTACTGGGGTTCAGTTCGGCGAGTTGCTGCACCGTCAGCCCGTAGCGCCGGGCGATCGACCACGCGTTCTCCCCGGCGGCCACCGCGTGGGTTCCCTCGCCGTCCTCCCCGCGCAGCAACGCCAGGGCCTCTTCCCGATCGGCCCAGGCTTCTTCTTTCATTTTCTCGACCCGGACCTCCACCCGCTCCTTGAAGGTGGGGGCGGATTCCAACTCCTGCGGGGCGTCCGTTCCACGCCCGGCCTGCTGCTTGATCTCCTCCAGCACGGCCGTCGCCTCGGCCTCCGTGGGGAGGGCGACCACGGGCAGGTCGTCCACGTAGATCAAGCCTCTGGTTGCCACCAGGGGCACCCGCTTGCGCAGCCGCTCCACGGCCAACTCGACGGGCACGGCCGAGGCCGGGTCGCCACCTGCCTCCAACCTGACGGGCTCACTGAATTCGGCACCCTGACCACCGGCCGCCAGGGTGCGGGCGAGCACCAGCTCTCCTTCCGCGCGGCTGACCAGCACGACCACAGGGTTGCCGCCGGCCTGGATGGTCCACGCCGCCGGCTTCAGTTCTCGTGCCGCGAAGATCCCTCCAAGGCTGAGAAGCACCGCCGCGAAGATCGACCGCTCGATCCACAATCGCCGCCGCCAGTAGTGCGCGTCGGGCGGGGCGCTTTCGTGAGTCGGCATGCGGCGGGCTACTCCTGCAGCAATCGGCTGACCGTTACCGGCTGCAGGCCCTTCGCACGCAACCCGAGCAGGATCTCCGGCAGTGCCTCGGCGGTGGCCTCGCTGCCGCAGTGCAGCAACAGAATCGAGCCGGGCGTCACGCCACTCAACACGCGGTCACGGATTTCGGCCGCGGTGATGTCCTTCTGCACGGAGTCATGCGAATCCAGCGTCCAGTAGATGGAAAGGTATCCCTCTTCACCCACCAGGCTCAGCACCTCGGGGTTCCGGGCACCTAGTGGCGGCCGGAAGAGCGGATCCAACTGCCTTCCCGCCACCTTCAGAAAGGCGGCATCGGTCTTGCGCAACTCCTCGCGGATGGCGGCGGCATCCAGTGTGGTGAAGTCTCTGTGCCGGAAGGAGTGGTTGCCGACCTCGTGGCCTTGCTGGACGATTTTCGCCGTCGACTTGGGGTTCGTTACGATCCACTCCCCGGTGAGAAAGAAGGTGCTCTGTGCCCGCGCCGCTTCCAGCCCGGCGAGGATCCGCTTGACGGGTCGCCAGTCCGAGCCGGCGTCGAAGGTGAGTGCCACCTCCTGCCTACCGGTATTGGCCCGGCTGATCTCGCCGGAGAAGCTGATCGGAGTTCTCGGGGCGGGTACGAGCACCCCGTCCGGACCGAGTGGGGGCGGTTCCTTGTCCGGATCCTCCGTATCGATGCCCGGAACCGGCTCGTGCTCCACGGACGAGGGGGCGTTTCCGGTCGTGGGCGGCTTTGCGGGTTGGTGGGCGGCCGCACGCACAGAGCCGTCCGGGCGCCGCACCACCGGGGTGGAGATCCCACCGCCCGAGTCGGCGGGAGGCCGCCGCCATTGCATGAATCCCCATGCGCCGATGCCCAGCACCACACTCAACAGCACAGTGGCCACATAGGGCGTCAGGTCGACGCCGCGTCGCCGATTGCGGCCCCGGGCGGGCGCGCCGCGGGCGTTGCTTGAGCGCTTCGGCATAGATCACCACCGGCCGACGCGAGCGAAGAGTCGCCCCGCCATCACCGGTCCTACCCACGATTGTCGGACCATCGCGCCCCGGGGTTCAATCGGGCCGACCAGTGACCGCCCTCAGCGTGAGGCAGCGGGGCCAGAGGCAGGCCTCGCCGCAGGCGGCGTGTAGCTGGTTTTCTCGTGCAGCAGTGAAAGCGCCTTCTTGAGCTGGGGGTCCTCGCCGCGCAGGAACTGCTCCTCGGTGACATCGACGAAAACGTCGGGCTCGACCCCGCCGCGCTGGGCGCGCGTTCGATTGATGTCCCGGCCCGAGGGCGTGAGGTACTTTGCCGTGGTGATCAACACCGCCGCGCCGCCGTCCAGCGGCATCAAAGTCTGCACCAGGCCCTTGCCGAAGGTCGTCGTGCCGACGATCTGACCGGTCTTGTTGTCCTTGACCGCGCCGGACACGATTTCGGAAGCGGAGGCGCTGGTCCGGTTCACGAGCACGACGAAGGGCCACTTCGCAAGGAAGCGCGCACGATCGTTGGTGGCTTTGGTTTCACGTCGATCGGTCTCTTCGATGATGACCACGTCCTTGCCGCTCGGGATGAAACGGCTGCTCACATCGATGGCCGAATTCAGGAGGCCGCCCGGGTTGCCGCGAAGGTCGAAGATCAGGCCCTTCATCCCCTTGCGCTCAAGTTCGCGGACCGCCATCTCCAGCTTCTTGTCCGACATCTCGTTGAACTGCAGCAGGGAAACGTAGCCGATGTTCCCTTCGAGCATTCGGTATTCGAGGATCGGCAGCTCAACCGGACGACGGGTGATCGCGATCTCCAGGGGCTTGGCCTCGCCCGTTCGCCGGACGGTCAGCCGCACGACCGTGCCGGATTTGCCGCGGATCAGGTTGACGGCCTCATCCACTGTGCGGCCCTTTAGGCTGACGTTGTCGACCTTCAGGATGGTGTCGCCGCGCTTCACCCCCGCTCCTTCCGCGGGTCCCCCCGGGATCGGGCGGACGATCCGGATGAAGCCATCCTGTGTGGGTTCGCCCTCCAGGGTTGCGCCGATGCCCTCGAATTCGCCGTCGTTCTCCTCGCGGAGCTTGCGGAATTCCTCGGGATCGAGGAAGCGAGTGTAGGGATCGTCCAGCGAGTTCAGCAGGCCGCGGATGGCGGTGTAGGTGAGGCGCTTGGCTGAGGGCAGCTCACCGACGAAGTCCTCGTTCAAGCGATCGATGACCGTCTTGTAGGTCTGGCTCGGGTCCAGTTCTCGGCCGCCAGCGGGACGGAGGCTGAACATGGTCTCCGGCAGGCCGCCCTGCGCCCGCAACTCCGGTTCGAAGATCCCCGCAAGGAAGGACCCCAGGATCACCACTCCGATGAACCCGGAGAGGATCAGCTTGCGATTGTTGGCCATCAAGAACCTCGAGTGCGGGCAAACGCCCGTGGCAATGGGGTGGTCAGCGTGCGGCGGGACGGTTGGCGGAAAGCTTCACTGCGGCGTCCAGGGCATCCCCGATCGCGGCGACATCGGGCTTCAAACCCTTGGTGGCGAACTCGACGGATTTGCTGGTCAGCATCCGGGCCCGCGTGATGCAGATGCCGGACCCGTCTTCCAGCCGCGCGAGTTCCTGCTCGGTGCCGTCGCCAAAGGTCGTGGTGCCGACGAGCCGGGCGGCGCTCTGCTCACGCAGCGCAGCGGCGAGCAACTCAGCCGTGCCTGCTGTCCCGCCGTCAACCAGCACGGAGATGGAGGTCGGCTTCATCCTGGCCGCCCCGACGCCGGTCACCGGGCGGTCGATCAGCTTGCGGGTCAGGTCTCGTTCCCGAAGCACGGCGAACCTGGCGGTTCCCATCAGGAGGCCGGCGAACTTCCGCGTGACTTCGAGGTTGCCGCCGGCATTGCCTCGTAGATCGAGGACCAACTGCTTGACCCCGGCGGACTGGAACCCAGCCAGCGCGGTCTCCGCGGCCGCCAGCGTCTGGTTGTTGAACAGAAACACCTGAAGGTAGCCGGCGCCGTTGCTCAGCTTCTTGCTGGCGGACAACTCGGGGCGAGTGGTGCCGTTCGAGATCTTCATCTTGAGCGTCTTGCGCGGGGTGCCGCGCATCACCGTCAGTTCGTGCTCTCCGTCCGCGGCGCCGTTGAGGAGCTGCAGCGCTGTGTTCAGATCGCGGGCGTTTCGGTAGCGCGCACGGATGGAATCGGTCTCCAGGCGGATCTTCGCCCGCTCCTCCGGGGTGCCGCGCACGATGGGCGTGTCGTCGGGAGAGAGCGGGCGACCGTCCTGCAGGCCCGTTGGGTCGGTGATCTGGGTCAACAGCCGGTAGGAGAGGTGGCTCGGAGAGATCCACTGCCCATCGATTTCCGTAATGTGGTCGCCCGGCAGCAACCCCGCCCCGGCGGCTGGGCTACCCGGCGCCACGGTGACGACGGTCACCGTGCGAATGCCGGGTTCCGGCTCGCCGGCCACCGGCTCCACCGCACGATCGTTGAACCGCTCCACGGTGAGCACGGCACCGATGCCGCGGAATTCGCCCTGCGCCGCGGCTTCGTAGGCCTTCACCTCGACCGGCGAGAGGAGGCGGGTGTTCGGGTCGCTGAGGCTGTTCAGCATGGCCTCAACGGAGCTGTGCGCCAGGCGATTGTCCGGCGGGAGGGGCTCAACGCTGTAGTAGCGGAGCTTGCTGAGCACGTCAGCGAAAAGCAATTGCGGCTTGGCGTCGACCTCGGCCGCCCGCGGGGCGGCGCTTGCCAGCCGCGGATACCCCGGCCCCAGACCGCGAGGCGTGTCGGACAGGCTGCGATAGAGGCCGCGGAAGCCGAGCCCGGCGAAAAAGGAGAAGGGGGCGAGGCAGAGCACCAGCGCCGACACCCATAAAAGCTGCTCTCGTCGCCTCATCCGCACGCTCCCATTACCCGTCCAGGCCGAAGATACCGGTCTCACGCCTCGGCCCATCCAACCCGCGAGCCTAGCGCGGATTGACCGGCACACCGTTGCGCCGCACCTCGAAATGCAGGTGCGGCCCCGTGGACAACCCCGTGCTGCCGACCGCACCGATGAGCTGCCCTCGCCGCACCGTCTGACCCGCGCCCACATGTATGACGGAGAGATGCCCGTAGAGTGTGGAGACCCCGCCGCCGTGTAAGAGGATTATACATTTGCCGTACCCGCCCCGCCACGACGCGGAGAAGACCTCCCCGTCGGCCGCCGCGTGCACGGGCGTACCCTTAGAAGCACCGAAGTCGATCCCCGTGTGCAGCCTCTGCGTCCGCAAAATCGGATGGAAGCGGTATCCGAAGCCGCTGGTGACGGCTCCGTTGACCGGCCGGGCAAAGTTTCCGGTCCACGGCGGCAGATTCCGGTAGGATCCCGGATTCGCGAGGCGGCGGGCGAGCTCGGCTTCCAGGTTGCGCTGAATCTCGTTGGAGTCTTCTTCCAACTCCCGGAGGCGCTCTTCTTGCGCCACCCGCTCATTCCGCAGGTACCGGTTCAGCTTCTCCATCTCCGTGGTCTCAGCAGCCACGCGGATCACCAGGTCCTGGTTTTCCCGGTGCGCCTCCGCCAGTACCTCCCGATCTCGGAGGAGGATCTCCCGTCGACGTGCGACCTCCGCTTCGGCTTCCTTCAACTCCCCAAGAATCAAGGCGTCCTGCCCCACGATTCGATCGACGTAGTATTTCCGGTCCAGGAAGTCGGACAGATCCGCCGAGCCCAGGAGAACGTCGAGGTACTCGACGGTGCCCTGGCGGTAATAGAACGCAATGCGCTTGCCGAATCGCTGTCGCTGCTGCCGGAGCCGCTCCTCGGCCTCAGCCAACTGCCGATTGGCTCGCGCCACCGCGACCTCCGCATCGCGCAGGCGGGTGGCCGAGCGCGCCAGCGCCGCGTTGGCATCTTCCAGGCGCTGATAGCTGGTGTTGAGCCGATCGGCCAGTCGCGCCTGTTGTTTCTTCGTCTCGCGCAGTTCCTGCCGCTGCTCCCGTTTTTCCGTGGAGAGCCGGTTCAGCCGAGCCCGCAGTTGACGGATCCGTTCCTTCTTGGTCGCCGGCTTCTTCTTGGTCTGGGCCGAACCGGTGGGGGCGGCAAGCGGAACGAGGAGCAAGCCCGCCAGCAGTGCGAGCAGCCACCGGCCGGCGAGCGCACGCGGAGGGGGTCGAGAGCCCGCCAGGTGGGCTTCACGAGGCATGGAGGAAGCGCCGTAGGGAGAACATGCTGCCCAGCAGGCCGATCAGTGCCCCGGTGGCGATCAGCCCCAGCACCACGAGCGGGAGGCTGACCGTGGGCTGGAACTGATTCACCAGCGGTAGCTTCGGCAGCAGATTCTGGTTGTAGTAGTAGGTACCGATGAACAACGCGAGACTGGCGAGCAGCCCCCCGACGGTGCCTGAGGCCACGCCTTCCATCATGAAGGGGAAGCGGATGAACGCGTTGGTGGCCCCGACCAACTGCATCACGCGGATGTCTCGCCGACGTGCGTACAGCGTCAGACGGATGGTGTTGCTGATCAACAAGGCGGTGCCGATGCCCAGGGCCGTGCCGATCACCAGCCCGACGGTCTGCACCACGTTGAAGATGGTGATGAGCTGCCTCAACACCTCAGCCCGGTCATTGACGGTGTCGATCTCGGGCACGGCGCGCAGTGTGGCCGCCACGGCCAACGCCGCGCGCGGGTCGGTGGTGGTGATGCGCAGCTTGTCCGGCAGCGGGTTTTCGTCGAACCCGGCGAGAACATCCTGGTGGCCCGACTTGCGGCGAAACTCCTCCCAGGCCTGTTCGCGTGGCACCAGTTCCACGCCCGTCACTCCCGCATAGCGGCGGACGTCGACGGCGATCTCCTCCACACGCCGCCGACCCACGCTCTCCCGAACAAAGGCGTGGATCTCCAGCCGCCGCGGGGCACCCTCCAGCACGGCGTAAATCTGCCAGCCGACGAGGAGGAACAGTCCCAACAGCAGGAGGGCGATCGCCGTGGTGCTGATGGAGGCGAGCGCCATCAGGCCCTGCCGCCGCAGATTGCGCAGTGTCTCACCCAGGAGAAATCCGAGGGAACCAAGCATCTGCTGCCCCTACCTTCCCAGTGCCACCGGCGGAGGCGACTCCTGGTATCGACCCCGTGCTTCGTCGCGGACGAGCCGGCCGTGGTCGAGCTCGATGACCCGCTTGCAGAGAGCGTCGACCATCGCGTGGTCGTGCGTGGCCACCATCACGGTGGCCCCGCCCAGATTCACACGCTCCAACAGCTCCATGATGTCGAGCGATGTCTGCGGATCCAGGTTACCGGTCGGTTCATCGGCGATGAGGAGCATCGGGTTGTTGACGATCGCGCGGGCCAGGGCGGCCCGTTGTTGCTCCCCACCGGAGACCTGGCTGGGGAACATCCGGCCCTTCTCCGCCAGCCCCACCCGCTCCAGGGCCTCCTCGGTGCGCGCCATCACCCCGCGTCCGTGGACGCCGATCACCCGGAGCGCAAACGCCACATTCTCCGCCAGAGTCCGGTCCGGCAGCAGTCGGAAGTCCTGGTAGACCACGCCGACTCGTCGACGTAGGAAGGGCACGTCCCGGGCATGCAGCTCGCTCAGGTCCTGACCGTTGACAATGACCTGGCCGTCCGTCGCTCGCAGCTCGCGGTTGAGGAGCCGCAGGAGGGATGACTTGCCGCTGCCGGTGTGACCGACGATGAAGACGAACTCGCCGTCGTCCGCTGAGAAGCTGACGTCGTCGAGGGCCAGATTGTCTTCCCGGTGACGGAGGGAGACGCCGCGCATCTCCACCATCGGCGGGAGGTGTCGCCCATTGCGGGCGGCAGAGCCGGAAGGGGGCATACCTCTTCTGTTATCGGCTTTTCGGCGCAGGGGTGCGCAGTTGCGGTATCGTCCCGTGTGAGGTCGATGTCGAGATGAGACCCGTCGCT
>CAZSRZ010000154.1:0-9613 GCA_964609085.1 uncultured bacterium
ACAGAGCCGAGCGCGTCAGCGCCGGGACGCAGCTTGTGCCGAAGTGCCCCGCCCACGAAATCCGTCGCGGGTGGGTGACCCATGGGTTTGCGCTACCAGCCATGGGTGATCGGACGCCTGGACGGAGCCCGGCAAACGGTGGCGGGGATCCCGGCACTGGCGTGCACGGCTCTGAGCCGGAGCGGCGGGGGCAGCCCCCGGGAACGCTGGGGTCTCGCCGGCCTCCGGGTGACGACTGCGGGGATCCTGGGTGTCGGCGTGACTCAGACCTGCCCTTGCTCCTCGTCGTGGGTGGCTTCGTGCGGCAGGATGAAGCCCAGGAGGTAGACCACGGCGAGAATCCCGAAAACCCCTCCCGCCAGCAGGAATGGGGCGGCGAAGTGCACGCGAGTATAGAGCGACGGCCCGATCAGGTGACCGGTCGCCAACGCCAGCATTTCCATGCTCATCAGCACGGCCAGGCACCGTCCGCGCTGCTTCTCCGGAATCCGGCCCAGTGCCAGGGCATGCCACGCCGGCAGGAGAAAGGCGTAGGCCACACCGCCCACCACCAGCCCCGGAACCATCAGCCAGAACCGACCCCAGGATCCGATCGGCAGGCAGCTGACGAAGGGTGCCGCCAGAACCAGCGGCGTTACCAGCAGCATCGAAAAGATCACCGACTTGCGCCGGCCCACCCGGTCCGAAACACGACCCATCGGCCCGAGCAGGCCGACGGACGGCGCGCCGCCCACCAGCAGCAGCATCCCAAACTGAATGGCGCTGGAACGGTCGAGATCCGAGATCGGTGGGAAAAGATGTTCCACCGCCAGCTCCCGAAAGGTGAGGATGAGTGAACCGAAGGCCGCGTTCTGCAGGAACAGACCGATGCCCATCACCGCCAGTACGCGAGGGAACTGGAAGGTGAGGATGGGGGCGACTGTCGTGCCCGGTGCGGCCGGGCCTGCTCCAAATCCCGCCCCCACGATTGCGGTGACGATAGTGATCGCCCACAGGACGATGGGGGCCAGGTTGACGGCTAGCTCCATGTTGCCGGAGAGGCCGGCCAGCACGTTCCCGAGGATCACTCCCAAACCAAGACCGGCCATCCAGCCGGTCAGGATCTGTCCCATCACCTCGCCTCTCTCACCCGCGCCCCGTCCCCGAGTCCACGCCGAGATGACCGCAGGCCAGATGGGGGAGGCCCCGAGGCCGTGAAGGACCGCACCAATCAACAGGAGGTGCGGGTTTTCTCCCAACAGGACGAGGGGCAGCGCGAGCAGCGACAGCACCAACCCCGCGCGTAACGGTCGATCCGGGCCGTGGTGGTCCACGTAGTGCCCGGCGGGCCACTTGAAGGCCAGCTCGGCCACCGTGTAGGCGAGCAGGCAGACGCCCGCAAACTGAAGACCCGTCAGGGGGATGAACCCGAGCAAGTAGGTCCCCGCCGGGAAACGGATGGCGACCAGTTCGGGAATGATCCCGTAGAGGAGCATCCCGTGGGCCAGCTCGGCGAGGAACAGGATCGCGCTCAGCCGGATGAGGAACCGGTTTCGGTCGACAGCTAGCTCCCGGACCACGTGCTCCCCTCGCGCAGCAGACGCAACATCTCAACGCAGGCGTGCGCAGCCGCATCCGGCCGACGGATACGGCGGGTGGCCTCCCTCATAGCGAGCAGCCGCTTCGGTTCGCGGCAGAGCTGATCGAGCGCCTCACCAAGGCCCGTCATATCCTCTGCGGCGATGGCTGCCCCGGCCCGCACCAGATAGTCCCGGTTCGCATACTCCTGCCCGGGAATGGGATGAAAGATGAGCATCGGCAATTCCATTGCGAGCGCTTCCGATGTTGTGAGACCGCCCGCTTTCGTCACAAGAACGTCGGAAACACACATCAGTTCCGGGACGATACGAACGAACGGCAGGATTCGGAATTCAGGGTATCGGTGGGCTACCAGCTTCAGACGTGTGTAGAGCGAGCGATCCTTCCCGCAGAGGAAGAAACCCTGCACGGGACGGGACGCGACGGTGTTGAAAAGGGGCCAGGGCCGACGCATCATCCCCTGGGCACCCGTCATGACCATTACCGTTGGCCGGCCCGGCCTCAGTTCCCACTTTTCTCGCAGCGCCTCCCGTTGCTGCAGCAGCGCCGTATTCGCGCGCACGGGGATACCCGTGACCCTCAGCTTGTCGGGGGAGACGCCGCGCCGGATGTAGCCGCCGCGCACCGGCCGGCTGCCGACCATCACCATGTCGGTGCCGGGGTGGATCCACTGATTGTGAATCGTGTAATCCGTCACCACCGTCACGGCGGGGCACTGAAGCCGGCCCGAGATGCGAAGCTCGGAGAGCGCCCCAGCCGGCGTGGGGTGGACCGCCACCGCGAGATCGATCGGGTTGTCGCGCAGCCAGCCTTCCAGGTCTTTTTGCCCCAACCGGTTGAACCAATGCTGCGCCGCCGAGTCCGAAGGGAGGTTTCTGGTGATTTCGTAAAAGAGCCCCCATCCGGCGGGGAAGAGGCGCACGGACTGCGTGTAGCCGATCCCCGCTGCGACGGTGGTCATTCGGGACACAAACTCGTCGAAGTAGTCGATCACCGTGACGGGGCTGTCCGGTACGTGTTGCTCCCACCAGGAGGCCAGGGCTTCCGCCGTGCTCCGGTGACCGCCGCCGAAGCGGGCGGAGAAGATCACCACACGTTTGCCTCGAGCCGCCGCCAGCTCCGCCGGCGTGGGCAGCGGGGGCTCGACCTCGGGCGGCGCGACGTCGCCCCGCGGTTTCGTCGCTCCGGACGGCCGCGCGGCCATGGGCTTTCGGGCGTCTCGGCGAGATGGAACAGCCGGCAAAACGTGACTTCTCCGCTGAAGACAGAGCGACATGGGAGGCTGAGCGTCGGCCGACCGACGCACCCCGTCCGCCTACAACGCGGAGATCCCCCGGCTAGTATCGTGTACCCGCGGTCCCGTTGAATGGGACCATCGGCCCAAAAACAGCTAATCCGCCGGTGGAGACCCTAACTAGCCAGGGTCACGGCCTTCTGGTACGCGCGTTCCCACACGTTTTTCTTCCAGTCGACATCCATCGACCGCATGCGGTTGATGTAGTCCCGGTAGCGCTGCGCGAGGTCGGCGTAGAACTTTTTGAACTGCGCGCTGGCCTCGATATACTGCCGGCCGTCCCAGCGCCAGACGCGGGGCACGTCGTTGTCGCCCGTGCCGTCGCCGACGAATCGTGAGCCGGTCAGGGTCTCAAGCTTGCCGTCGCCGTCCAGATCCCGCAGGGAGAAGCGGTCGCCGCGGGGCGCGATCGAGGACCACTTGCCACCGTCCCAGCGGAGGATTCCCGGGAGCGCCCCCAGCGATTCGGACTGGCTCCAGCACGTGTAGGCGATCTCGAGCCGACGGTCGCCGTCGATGTCCACCAGCGCCAGCGACGGCAGCAGGTGTTCGGCGCTGTCGATCGCGTCATCCACTTCTCGGAGGTTGTAGTCGGGAGCGTGGAAACTGAATCCCAGGCCGGGGCTGCGCCACGAGAAGCGCCAGCGGCCGGAAGTCTCGCGCTTGAAAACGACAACGTGGGCGCGGTCGTCCCCCGTATGCCCCTTCGCTGCGGCAAGTTGGTAACAGCCCACCACCCACTCCCCCTGTCCGTCTCCGTCTACGTCCCCGTAAAGCGTGGCGATGCGCCCATGCCCGGGCCGTGTTCGGCCGTCGATCGAGAAGTAAGCCGTGTCCACAGAGGGGATCACGTGCCGTCGGATCTGGTTGCGCTCCATCTCGGCGTAGAACTGGAGCATTTCATCCGGGGTTGGTTGACGGAAACGCGCTCGCCTGGCGAGGATGGGCGGCCCCGATTCCCCGCGTGGGGTCTCTTGCCTCAAACTGGCCGGCCACACCGGCGAGGCGAGGAGAGCGAGCGCTGACAGCGTGAGCCGTCGTCCCCGGTTTGCTTGCATGAATAGCGATGCCACGGGAGCCGTCGAGGTCGTGATGAGCCGGTTGGGTGAACTGGGGCGAACTGGGGTGAACTGGCCCCCCTGGAGAGGGCGCGACTATGATTAGGCACCGGTTGGCGGGCGAAGGTGTCCCACTTTGCAAGTCGGTCGTCGGCCGGGCGGCCTGCAACCCGCGTCCATCGGCGCTAAGGAACGCGATTCCCGACGACGGGTTCCGTGAAACTCTGTCCGTACTTTAGACGCTCCCGGATCCGCAACACTTCGTGGCGATTTTGCGACGGTCCTGACGAGATTTCCGCCTTGCCCATGGTTCGACGATCCCATCCAAGCCGGATGCCCGGCCCTCCGGGTGCCTGCCGCGCGGCCCCGCAGAGCCGGCTGTGAGGGAGCACTCCACGGATACCGCCCGAACAAGGTCCGCTGTGTGGGCCTGCCTCGTGGCCGTCGCCGGGGTTTTGCTGGTCATGGCACCGACGCTGCTCTTCCCGTTTGGCCGGGACCAGGCGGTCTTCGCTTACATGGCGAAGGCCATCACCGAGGGCGCGGTACCTTACCGGGACGCCTGGGATCTGAAGCCGCCTGGCATCTACCTGCTCTACGCCTCGCTCGTTGCGCTGATGGGCGACCGGTCGATCGAGAGCTGGATGGTGGCGTCGCGCGTCGTCGATGTGCTGGCGACCTGCAGTATGGGCGTGTTGCTGCTCCGCGTCGCGGAACGGATGGGGCTGTCCCGCGTGGCGGGGGTCTCCGCCGCGGCGTGGTATGCAGCGCTTTACCTGGAGGGCACCTACTGGAGCCTCGGGCAGGCTGAGTCGGCGGCGAATCTGCTCGTTGTCGCCGCGGCGGCGCTTTGTCTGGAGGGAGATCGGCGGGATCTCCCCGCGGCCGGCCGCCTGATCGGGGTCCCGGTCGCGTTACCGGTCGCGTTCCTGGTCGGTATGCTGGCCGGTGGGGTGGTGCTGCTGAAGGGCACCAGCTTGCTGCCACTCGCTCCTTTTGTGCCGGCGCTGTTCCAGCGTGATCGACGCCTGGGCGTTCCCCTGGGCCTGGCGGCAGGGGCCGGACTCGTGCTGCCGATCGTGGTGGTCGTCGGCTGGCTGGCCGCCACCGGTGGACTGGCCGCCTATCTGGATATTCAGACCGGCTTCGTGGCGGGCTACGCCCGGATGCACATGGGAGACGGCTGGGCGAGGTTCACGGGACTGATCTGGCACACGGGCGGGTGGCTGATGCGAACGGCCTTCCCGGCCGGGTTGGCGCTGCTTGGACTCTGGATCCACATTCCGGTCCGTCGGCGTCTGGGCGCGGCGGTAGGTCTGGGTCTGTTGGCGGTCATCCTCCAGGAGAAATACTTCGGCTATCACTGGCAACCTACGCTCCCCTGGATGGCACTGCTGGCCGGGGTGGGTGCCGAACGATGCCTGAAGGTGTTGGTGCCGGAGAAGGGGACTCGGCTCGTGCCCGCGGTGGTTGTTGCCCTCGCCTGGAGCATGTTCAGTCAGCCCGGGCCGTACATCGATCTGGCGCTCGCCGGGCTCGGACGCATCTCCGAACGACGCCGGCTCCAGGCGTTCGGCGTTCCCAGCGCGGGCGACTACTCTTTCCTCGGCGACCGTGACGCGGCTCGCTATATTCGCCGCACCACCCGGCGCGACGATGGCCTCTTCATCTGGGGCTTCGAGCCTCTCATCTACTTGCTGTCGGGTCGGCCCTGCCCCACCCGCTTCTTCTTCAACGTGCCGCTGACATCGACGTTCGCCCGCCCTGCCTGGCGGGAGGAGTTGCTTCGCGAGCTGGACCATCGGCCCCCGACGCTGTTCATCGTCGCCCGGCGAGACAGCATCCCGTGGGCCAGTGGTCGCCAGGGGGACTCTCGGGCCTTGCTGGCGACCTGGCCGGAGCTGCAGCGGCGGTTGGACGAGCAGTACGAGCGGGAGACGATGATTGAGGACTTCATCATCTACCGACGCCGTGGGACCCAGCGACGGAGAAACCTCGAATGATCGGCACCTTCCTGAACGTGGCGACGGTCACCGTTGGCTCCGTGTTGGGCCGGGCCATCGGGTCGCGGTTCCCCGATCCGCTTCGCGAAACGGTGATGAACGTGATCGGGCTGGTGACCCTGGTGCTCGGTGCCGACATGGCCCTGAAAAGCCGGAATCCCCTGATCCTGCTGGGAAGCTTGATCCTGGGTGCGATCACAGGCGAAGCGATGGGGATTGAAGGTGGGATCAACCGTCTCGGGCAGTGGGCCGAGCGGCGACTCGCGGGAGGCGCGGGCGGAGACTTTGCCCGCGGCTTTGTGACCACGAGCATCCTCTATTGCGTCGGACCGCTCACGCTGCTCGGGTGCCTGGACGACGGCCTTCGAGGTGACTACCGGCTACTCGCCACCAAGGCGATGCTGGACGGGATCGGTGCCGTTGCCTTCGCGTCCGCGCTGGGTTGGGGCGTACTGCTATCTGCGGGTACCGTCCTCATCGTACAGGGGGGACTCACCCTGGGTGCCCACTGGTTGGAGCCCATCTTCCGCGATCCAGCCATCAGCCGCGAGACGTTTGCTGCAGGCGGCGTCATGATGCTGGGTCTCGGGCTACGGCTACTGGAGCTGCGGGCTGTTCGCGTGAGCAACCTGCTCCCCGCGCTCCTGTACGCGCCGGCGCTCGTCTGGCTGGTGGCGCGCTTCGGTGGTTGATCAGCCCAAGGGTGCCCCGCGCATGAAGTAGCCGGTGGCGATCCCCAATACGGCCCCGCACAGCACTTCCAACGGCGTGTGCCCGAGCAACTCCTTCAACGCCTCTCGCTCCCTGAATGCGTCGCGAATGAACGAGAGAAGGAGGAGTTCGTTCAAGATGTCCGCGTGCTTCCCCGCCTCGCGACGGAGGGAAACGGCGTCGTACATCACGATAGCGGCAAACACGGCCGCAATGGCAAAGAGACCGGACCCCGCGCCCTCGGAGAAATAGACCGCGCTGGCCAGGCCGGTGACGAAGGCGGAGTGGGCGCTGGGAAGCCCGCCCGTGTCGATCAGCTTCTTCCAGTTGAGCCGCCGTTCGAGGATGGCAAATATCACCAACTTCGAAGCCTGGGCGATCGCCCAGGCTGTGAGGGCACTGATGAGGGGCCTGTTGGCGAACAGTTCGTTCAAGAGCAGCGTCGCGATGGCGGGGAGCGGACCGGCCCCGGGGAGGTGTTATACAGCCGTGGTCTCAGGGACGTCAACCGCAGGCTCATCGCAGCCATACCGTCAGCGGGCAGGATCCCTGGTCCATGGGCGGTAGTAGACGTTGCCCAGATTGAACCGCGCCTCACCCGGATCGAAGTTCTCCAGCGTGAGAGAGAGCTTCTTGACAGCACCGCCGAGCACGGGGCGCTGAAGCACAATGAGGTCGTTGACCAGGATCACCAGGTTCCGGCCTGTTCGTCGCACGGTCAGCTTAAACCCGCCGGTAAACCCCGCCAGACCATCCGTGATCTGGTGTCCGTCGATGAGGCGGACCAGTCCGCCCCGCGCCCGGCCCTGAAGCGTCGCCCAGGGGCCGTTGTTATGGATCACGGTGCCTCGGTAGAGTGCTCCGTCCGCCAGTTCCAACGTCAGGCCCACTCCCTGGCGCCGGGGCGTCCAGTTGAGCAGGGGCAGGACGGGCACGGAGATGACGAAATCCGCGTCGCCTGGCGCGTTCAGCGGCACCGTCGTCGGGGAGTGTTCGCGCGCGACGACAATCATCTTGCCCGCCAACAACTTTTCGGGCGGGCCCAGGGTCGGTGTGTCTTGCACTGCCGGGGGTGCCGACTTGACTGCCGGCGGAATGGGGGTCCCCACGCCGGTCGGTACGGGCTGCGGACCCCGCGTTGCGGCGACCGGGACCGCAGCGGCCGGGATCCAGACTGCCAGCCCGACGATCCGACCCTCGACCCCAGGGCCCAGTGAAATGGTCCGCAGCTCCATCCCGGCGCGCAACCCCACGAGCCGGGTCGGCCCGCCGCTGCTTCCGTTCTCCGACCCCGAGGCATACAGGATGTCCCGGACGCTGGTCCACACGCCCGATCCCGCTTCCGGGCTCGCCGTTCCAGCCGTGACTCCGGGCGCGAGCCGCTGGAGAGACGGCGTGGCGAGGTCCACACGGAAGAGCGCCTGACGGTTTTGCTGCAGGCCCGACACCAAGAGCGCCGAAGCATCGGGCGCCCACTCGAGCGCGGTCACCTGCCCAAACTCTTCCGGCAGCGTTAGTTTCAGCCGCGGTTCGTGGGAATCGGCGACCAGCACCTGGAGTTGCCAGCGATCCCGGCCCTCGATGATCGCCGGAACCACCAGCGCCACCAGTGCCTCGTCGGGAGACCAGCGGGCGAACTGGGCGCGGAAGAGCGGCTTTAGCCCTTCGTCGCGCTCCGAGCCGTCGGCGCGGATGACGAACAGCCCCCATTCGTTCTGCTGCCGGCGTGTGAAGAAGACTCGCTTGCCGTCGCGGGACCACGACGGGGTTTGCCCCAGGGCCAGTACGCGGGCTTTGCCGCCGGGCTCCAGGGGGCGCACGCAGACCGTATTGAGGCCCAGATCGTTGTTGCTCTGGTATGCGAGCGAACGACCGTCCGCGGAGAAGGCGGGGGCTCTGTCGCGGGCCGAACCAGCCGTGACGGGGAGAAACGGCATTGCCGGCGCCCCGCCGGTGGCGTCCGGGTTTCCGACGAAAATGCGGCTGTTGCCCCCGGTCACCGGCTCGACGGCGACAGCGAGGCGCCATGGCTCGGGTGCTGCGCGTGAGACGCCGATGGCAATCAGGACCGTGAGCGGGAACAGCAGCCATCGCGCAAGCTGGTTGGAAGAGGTTCTCATTGTCTTCTTGTATGGACGATCGGAGGCGCGGGCCAAACATCCGTATCGCACGGAGCGGCTGATTTGTCTTGTGGTCGGGTCGGCCAGGCGCAATATGCGCCGCAGCTTCCCCATCCGGGCACAGTCCCAGGCATTCGTCTAGATGACGCCTCGCGCGGTTCGGTTCTCGCGAGATTCAGCGGCGGGCCCAGAACTCTCTCATGGTATGGACTCGCGGCGTCCAGAAGTCTGCGACTCTTGCGCCATCTCCGCAAGACGGTGCCGCCTGCAGCGGATGTGGTTCATCCGTGAGTTGCCCCGCAGCCGCGCCGGCACCGCTTACGGCTCGGCGAGGGTCAGCACCCGCCGACGGCGGGGTGCAGGAATAGCGACGGATCCATGTTTCCGCCTGCGCCGACTCGCCAGTGGTCAACCAGCGGAAGGGACCGAACGCGAGCGGGCGCGAATTGGGAACATCTATCCCCGGCCAGAAGCAACGCCGCCTGCCGACAGGCAACCGAGACGGCGCTCGGGCAAGCCCTCGGCGGAGCTCCCCTACTTCTTGGCGGCGGCTTTCTTGCGCGTCTTCAGGGCCTGTTCGCGGCGGTGGCGGCGGCGTTTGATCTCGCGGGTTCGTTCACTGGCCATGGAATAGAGAGCTCCTGGGGGTACTGTTTCATCAGCTTACGCACGCCTCATCCCGCCGTCAAGCGCGCACGGGCTTCGACGAACTCGGCAGCCGCCTCCGCACGGAGCGGTGGCGGGGCGTCCTCGGCCGCAACCCCTGGGATCGCTGGCGTCTCGCCGGCCTGGGAACCCCCCGGGAACGCTGGCGTCACGCCGGCTTCCGGCTTCCGGCTGACGGGGATC
>CAZSRZ010000155.1:0-9490 GCA_964609085.1 uncultured bacterium
TCAAGGGAGTTTCGCGCACGGCGACCGGGCTGGCGCTCGGGCTGCTAACCGGGAGTCTGGCGGGCTGGCTGGGGCTCCAGTCCGTTCCCCTCTTTCGCTCTGAGCACTTCTTGCTCGGCACCGGGTTGATGGGGGCATTCCTGGCGCACACCCGCTTGAAAGGGTTGTTGTGGGTGGGGGCGGTCGGAGTTTCCGTGCTCTGGCTGGGCGTGGCTTACACGCCGCTGATCGTAGAGCCGACGCGAAGTCTGGTCCGCCGAGATGCGCCTGCCCGAAGCGATGCGATCGTCGTGCTCTCCTCGGACATTCGTCTCGACGGCACGCTGACGCCGGCGGCGCAAATCCGCCTGCTGCGGGGCTACGAGCTGTTGCGCGGGGGATTCGCCCCCACCCTGGTGCTTACTCGCCTGCCGGCCCCTCGCCCTCCCTACCGGCCGACGGTCGAGACCCAGATGGATCAGTTCCGGCTCGACTTCCCTGTGGAAGAGGTCGGCCCTGTCACCAACACCCACGACGAAGCCGTAGCCGTGAGCGGCCTCTACCGGCGTCGCGGCTGGAAGCGGGTCATACTCGTCAGCGACCCGCTTCACATGCGCCGCGCCCGAGCCGTATTCCTGAAGGCGGGGGTCGCAGTGTTGTGCGTCCCCAGCGCCGACCGCGAGTTTGACTCGATGAAGGTGGAAAGCCCGCATGATCGGGTCAACGCGTTCCGGGAGTGCGTGTGGGAGTACGTGGGGTACCTGGTCTATCAGCGCAACGGCTGGATCTGAGCTCCACGCCACCGACGAAAGCGGTCCCAGCCCGGGCGGGATCAGCGCGTCAGGTCAGGCCGTACCCTTCAGCGAGCAGCTCCAGTGTGTGGCGCACTTCCACCTCTGCGCCGCGAGCACGGAGGCCGGCCTGGATCCAGGAGTGGCACCCGGGGTTGCCGGTAACCAGGGTGTCCGGCTTGGCTGCCAGGACGTAGTCGACTTTCCGCTCCTGCAGTTGGCCGGCAAGATCGGGTTGGAGGAAGTTGTAGATCCCGGCGCTGCCGCAGCACCAATCGGCCTGCTGTATCTCCACAAGCTCAACCCCCGGGATCATGCGCAGCAAATCGCGTGGCTGTGAGCGGACCTGCTGCCCGTGGGCCAGATGGCAGGCGTCATGATAGGCCACCCGGCGAGGACGGGGCAGCCCTCGCGGCGGGCGGGGGCCAAGTTCCATCAGGTACTCGCTCACGTCCCGGGCCCGCTCCACGACCCTCAGCGCACGGGCTTCCCACTCCGGGTCTCCGTGAAACAGCTCGCCGTACTCCTTTAGCGAGGAGCCGCAGCCAGCACTATTGGTAACCAGGACGTCATACTCTCCGGCCTCCAATGCCCGGATGAGCGGGCGGGCGCGCTCGCGGGCACCTTGCACTTCGCCGTTGTGGAGATGGAAGGCGCCGCAGCAAGGGTCGCCCTGGGGCACCCAGACGTCACACCCGTTCTCGGCGAGAACCTCCACGGTGGCGCGATTCACCCCTTCGAACAGCACCTGCATCACACATCCGGCCAGGAAGGCAACTCTGGCACGCCGTTCACCGCGCGCTGGGATCAGCGATGGCAGCCGACGGACAGAGAGCGCGGCGGCCTCCGGCACGGGGAGCTGGGGAGCCTTTGGGCCAAACAAGAACCGCCCGACGGCGGCGACCGGGCCGCCGCTTGAGCCGAAGAGCTTGCCCGCCAGCCGGGCGCCGAACATCAACGGGGCGAGCCGTGTCGGACTGCTCAGCAGATCCAGCAACGTCCGACGGGCGCGCTGCGCCTGGACCGGGCGCGGCACCGTCCGCTCGATTGCGTCGCGAAAATGAGCGAGGAATTCGCCATACGGCACGGCCGAGGGGCACGCTGTCTCGCAGGCGCGACATCCCAGGCACGAGTCGAAGTGAGCGGCAATCTCCGGGCTGAGCTCCACGCGCCCTTCCGCGACCGCCCGCATCAGGTAGATGCGGCCGCGAGGCGAATCGGCCTCGGTCCCAAGCAGGTCGTAGGTCGGACACACCGAGAGACAGATGCCGCAGTGGACGCAGTCCAGCAGCTTCTCGCCATCGATACCCTTAATCACGCCGGACGATGCCGCCGCGATCACCTGGAGTTGGCCTGGCTGGGCCGGTGCGTTGGTGCTCACAGTTTCCCCGCAAATCTGCCGGGGCTGAAGAGCCGACCGGCATCCAGCGCCCCCTTCACCCCATACATCAACTTCTGCCCTGGGCCAGCGGGCCCCCAGGGGTTGAAATCGTCCCCCGCGGCGGCCGGAAGATGGACAAAGAGATGCGGTGCCTCGGCAATCACCTCCTGCAGAACCGCTGCAGGCTGTTCCGGCAGGGCCGATGAGCCCACCCATAGATGGCCGGCACCGGAGTGCGCGAACACGAGGAGGTCGTCCGAGAGCTCGGCGAGGCTCTCTGCCATCAGGGTGACCTCTCCGAGGGACAGATGTACGCGCACGGCGGGGCGGAGGCTGCAGGGCAGGTCACGGAGAGCGGATACTGCCGCCCGCCCGGCTTCATCCCCCACCGGACGGACGCACGCGTCGCCGGGGAGCAGGCCTCGGATCGCATCCTGCTGCCAGGCTACGGCGGCAGGCACGTCCAGGAACTGCAGCAGGAGTGTCCAGGCAGTCACAGGCTCGAGCTCGATGCGGTCCGCGGCTGGACGATTAAGCAGGGTCTGGATGGATGGCTGCACATCGCTGTCCGCCAGGGCGGCGAGAAAGGCCTCGGCATCTGCCGCCGTGCGCAGGCTCACCAGGCTGTATCCCTCGGAGGCGGGCCGAGGAGATACCTTCAGGGTGACCTCATGGATCAGACCCAACGAACCGTAAGAGCCGGTGTAGAGCTTCGGCAGGTCGTAGCCCGCCACATTTTTCACCACCTGGCCACCGCCGCGAACCTCCGCCCCCACCCCGTCGATCACGCGGCAACCGATGATCCAATCCCTCGGCGTCCCGAAGCATCCCGCCCAGGGACCGGAGGTGGCGGTCGCCATCCAGCCACCGACGGATGCGCGGGCGGGTAGCGGTGCATCGACCGGCAGGTACTGGCGACGAGAGGCGAGGGTGCGCTCCAGCGATGCGAATGTCACGCCTGCCTGGACGGTGATGGTCTGGTCGTCAGGCTGATAATCGATGACGCGGTCCATCCCCGTGGTCTTGAGGACCAGGTCCATCCGCTCCGGCGGGAACCCGGTCTCCATGGCGGTGCCTCCACCCCAGATGGTGAGCGCGGCCTCAGCCTCAGCGGCGCGGCGGATCACGATAGCCGCTGCCTCGGGGCTCGTGGGGGCGAGGACGGCAGCCGGCGTCCTGCCGCGCACGGTATGCGACGACGTGTCCTCCGGCTGCAGCCCGGCACCGGACGGCAACTCCTCGATCCATTTGTGGACGTCCAAGCCGACTCCCCCTCCCAACACCCTCACTGGGTCAGTCTATCTCCACGCTCTGGCCCGGCCCGCCAGCGAGGATCTCTGCCTCCCGCTCCAGCGTCACTCCCGCACGCCAGGGCCGGTCGCCACGACCGGATCGAACCCAGGAGAGGGTGTCGGTGATGGTCTGCTCGATGGGGCGGCAGCGGAGTCCGGTGGCCCGCGCTCGGGAGGTGGAGACGGCGTGGATACCCGCAAACTCCGATGCGGCGGGCACCCAGAGCGGGAACTCTCCGCCCTCCAGCCCTGCCCGCTCCAGCGCCGCGTCATTCATCCAGTGCAGCTCAGCACGGTCGCCGCCCGCTGCGTTGCACAATGACAGAAACTCCCCCATCGTCATCGGCCGATCGGGGCCGGTGAGGTTGTACCCACCGGCGGCGTCGCCCGGCATCTGCAGAATCCATTGAACCAGATCGCGCGCGTCGATCACCTGCAGGGGCGCACCCGGCACGCCGGGGGCCAGCATCTTCCCACCCTGCGCGGCCCGCCACGGCCAATACGCAAAGCGATCCGACGTATCGTGGGGCCCAACGATGTAGCCGGGGCGGACCAACACCGCGGACGTGCCGAACTTCGCCGACACAACCTCCTCGCACGCGGCCTTCAACGGACCATACGTCTCACCGGTGACGGCCTCTACGGACGGGTCGTCCGGAAGTGGCCGCGGCGCCGCCTCTGTGAGCCCCGGGGCTGCGCAAGAGCCGTAAACGGAGATGGAGCTGATGAAGACGTACCGTCCGCAGCGCCCGGCGAGTGCATCCACACTTAGCTGAACCACCCGGGGCAGGTAGCCGCTCGTATCGACGACCACGTCCCACGAGCGACCAGCCGGCAGCGGCAGGCCTTCCCGGCGATCCGCAAGCACCCGCTCGACACCGGGGAACAACTCCATCCCGGTCCGACCGCGGTGCAGGATCGTCACCTCGTGGCCCTGCGCGACCGCGGTTTCCACCAGATGGCGCCCGAGGAACAACGTCCCCCCGAGCACGAGCAGCCTCATCCGATCCTCCCCGCCTCTACAGTGCGACCGATCGGCGCTTCTTGAAGCTGGTTTCGATGCAGCCTTTGCTGCTCGGAAAGAGCTTGTCCGGGTTGCACAGGCGCAGTGGATCGAAAACGCCTTTCAGGCGGAGCATTGTGTCGATATCCACAGGGGTGAATTGACACCCCGCGTAGCTGCTCTTCTCGATGCCGATGCCGTGTTCCCCCGTGATGCTGCCGCCATGGGCAACACAGGTGCGGAGGATCTCCTCGCTCGCCTTCACCACCGCGGGCAGGTGCGCGGGGTTCCTCTCATCGAACAGGATCAGTGGGTGGAGGTTGCCGTCCCCGGCATGAAAAACGTTCGCCACGCGCAGGCCGTGCTTGTCCACGATCGCCTGGATCTCGCGCAGCACCACAGGCAACTTCGTCCGTGGGATCACCCCGTCCTGGGTGATGTTGCTGGGAGCCAGGCGGCCCGCCGCGCCAAAGGCGCGCTTGCGCGCCTTCCACAGGGCGTCGCGCTGCGGACCGGGCCTTGCCGTCCGGATCTCTCGTGAACCCTGCTCCCGGCAGATTGCGCTCACCTGATCCACCTGTCCGTCGATCCCCGCCTCCAGCCCGTCGAGCTCGATGATGAGGCATGCCCCGGCGTCGGTCGGGAAACCAAACTTGAAGGCGGCTTCGACCGCCTCGATGATCAGTCGATCCATCATCTCCAGCGCGGCGGGAACGATCCCGGCGGCGATGATTGCCGACACGGTGGCGGTTGCCGCGTCCACACTATCGAAAACGGCGAGCAGGGTGCGGATGGATTGAGGCTGTCGCACGAGCCGCGCTATGACCTCCGTCACGATCCCGAATGTCCCCTCGGCCCCGACCACCACGCCCACCAGATCGAACCCCGGCCCTCCCTCCTGCTTACCGCCCAGCCGGACGATCTCGCCTTCCGGAGTAACCAGCGTCACGCCGAGAACGTGATTCACGGTGACGCCGTATTTGAGCGTGTGCGGACCGCCGCTGTTCTCCGCGACATTGCCGCCGATGGTGCAGGCCATCTGGCTGCTGGGATCGGGCGCGTACTGATACCCATCCCCCTCAACGGCACGGGTGAGTGAGATGTTTACCACCCCCGCCTCCGCCGTGATGCGCCGATTGCGCAGATCAATCTCCAGGATCCGCTTCATTCGGGTCAGGGCGATGATCACCCCCCCGTTCACGGCCAACGCACCACCGGATAGCCCGGTGCCCGCTCCCCGTCCAAGGAAGGGAATGCGCCGATCCCGGCAAGCGCGAACTACTGCCGCCACTTGCCCGGTATCCGATGGCAGCACCACCACATCCGGCTGATGCTTTTCGATGGTGTAAGCATCGCAGTCGTAGACCAGGGTATCCGCACCCTGCGCGAGCACGTGCTCCACGCCGCAGATGTCCCGCAACCGGTCAACGAAGGCCCTGTCCGCGTGCCCATACGCACCCGAACCGCCCGGAGCTACCCCAGCCTGATCGATCATTCGCCTGTGTCGTCCTCGCCTTAAGGATAACCGCCGACGCCGTTCACGACAGCGTTCCCGGCGATGGAAGTGCGGGTGGGGGAGGCGGTAGACAGTTGTTCGGAAGGATCCGCGGACAACATCGCCTCCGGAAGTGCTGCGGCAGGTAGCGGCTACCCGGACATTAGGCCCGGCGGCGATCAGTGGCTACTGGGGATGAGAGCCTCACCTGTGGTCTTCGCCCCAGGCCCGACGTGCTCCCAAACACTTCCCAAACCACTCTGATGTCCCATCGCGCTCAGGAGCTTCCTGCGCATTCGATTGGTCGAGACACCGGCGGCTCGGTCACCTGACTACTCCGGGAGAATAGACCGGCCCCAGGAAGCTAGTGCTTCCGGGAATTGGCCAGGTGCCGCTCCGCACCTCGGTGGTGGGCTGGTACGCTTCGTCGTAGCCATACGTCACCCGGCTGCCGTCGAGTTCGACCAGGTTGAGGCGGTTCGAAGCGGCGTCGTAGGTCGCCGAGTAGACTCCCACGCCCGTCCCGTCGCTCTTACGGTTTTCCAGGAGCAGTTCGCGACCGTCGGCGTCATCAAGCGCATCGTGGCTGAATCACGTCGACCATCCCCACGCGTCGAGCCGCAGTGGAGTGATCCTCCTCCAGGACACACTGCCTTCCACTGTTCCATCGACTAACGCTTGCCCGATGCCACGAAACGACTCGCCGCGCCCAACAAGGAAGCATCCCATAGAGATGTTTACCGCCACACACCGGATTGACTGTTCAGTTACCCGACTTCTGGATCGCACGCTGACGCGGCATAGTTACATGTAACTGACTTGCTTCGATGCTGGACGCTGGAACTCGATAGGCCCCACACGCCAGTGATCGACCGGATATCTGCCCTCGAATCCTTCGAGTCCGTATACAGAATGGTGGGCTATATAATGGTCAAGTCGCATGCCATCAAATCCAGCCCATGACACAGACACTTCGGAAATGTGCCCGACAATCGGCACCACCATCAGGATCAATATACAGGCTGTTGTAGCCGACCATCGTCCAGACCTGCTCAACACTCGGATAACTCCAACAATTGCCCGGTATCGCGATGAACTCGTCATCAGAAGACTCGCTGGAGATCCCGAGCGGCCCAATCCGAAGGCACGAACGCTTTAAACTCCAGTCCGGTTCTGGCATGTCCGCGTGTCCCCATCACTCGGGGGAAGCTTCGAGAGCCTGGAGCCGGACGTGGGGGAACTCGCCCGTCCGGATCTGAGGGGAGGGGGCGGCAGCAATGCCGCCTACTTACCGGGATTATCAGGACGCCGAGCTGGTCCACCCTGTCGATCTCCGCCCTGCGCGCGTCGAACACGGCCGTCACGCGACCTCCGTTCGCACCCACCACGCCGATCCGCTGCCCCAGCGCATCCAGGATCATGGTGACACTATACCCCCGCGCGTCCTGCTGCGCCACCACCCGCGAGGCCGCCCCGCCGCATCGAACGTCACTCCACACACCACAGGGTGTCTGTCGCAAAAAGCAATCTCCCAGCCGGTGATACCGCCACGCCCGTATTGATGGGTAGCGGGGACCGGAGCTCCCAGATGGCCCGCCCATCGCTCGTTCGTAGCGCGATCAGGTGGCCGGACTGCGATCCAATGTACAGTGTCCCCGACCCATCTAAACTGGGCGCATCCCAGAACGCCGAACGATCGCTCGAAGCGAATCTCCATCTCACCTTCCCTGTGCGTAGATCGAATGCAGCGAGGTCCCCTGACCCGGTCGGCGCATAGATAGTGCCATCACTGCTCACTGCCGCCGTGGCCTCGGTCGGTCCCCCCAGTGACTGCCTCCAGACGATCGCGCCACGGACGGGCTCCAGGCAGACAACATACCCGGCTCGATTGAGCGCAATGATCTGCCCTGTGTTACCGATACATGGCGATGTGAATTGACGGTTTCCGGAAAGTTGCCACTGCTTCCGGCCATCCCGCGTGGAAAGTGCTATGAGCAGATTGCCGCAGCTAAACACTACGCGGTTCTGCGCCACTGCCGGCTCCCATTGCACCGCGGCATCCTCGGGCCCGCGAAAGGACCACCTCACCTTTCCAGAGCGAATGTCGACCGCAAGCAGACTCCCGTCGATGCCCACGTAGGCTGTTCCGTTATCATCGACGGCCACCCCGGCTGATGACGAATAACCCAGCTTGACCTGCCATCGCACCTTGCCGGTCTTGACATCAACCGCGTGGAGCTGACCTGTCACAGTTGCGAACAATAGAGAACCATCGAACGTGATGGTCGGACCTGTGAGCGGCGTGGAACCGATGTTTCCGCTCGGCCGGTAGCGCCATCGCAGTTGACCCCCAGGTCGATAGCAGCGGACTTCCGGACCCGTTACAGCGAGAACCAGATCTCCATCGCCGGTCAGGACTGGGGCTGTGGCCGCGAGGATCCCCTTTCCCAGAGAGACGCGGTATCGAATGATCCCCTCGGCTCTCTTGCTGCGCACCATACTGCTGTTTCGTGCGTCCGCATATCGTTTGGGCCACCCGCTACGTGCGAGTCCACCGGTCTTGGCAGACGTGACCAGCCGCCCGCCTCCAAAGGCGCGAACTGCCTCATCTGCGGTCCCAAGGACGACATCAGACCGAGGATTGCGATCACGACTGTCGAACGCTGGTTGCACGCAAGGGTTCGTCGCCTGCTCACACCGGTAAGTCCCTTGGCGGTGCACCGAGCTGGTCCATGCCGGCGATCTCTGCCCCGCGCGCGTCGAACACGGCTGTCACGCGACCGCCGTTCGCATCCACCACGCCGATCCGCTGCCCCAGCGCATCCAGGATCATGGTGACACTATACCCACGCGCGTCCTGCTGCGCCACCACTCACGAGTCCCGGCAGCGGCTGGGGCGTCGAACGCCGCTGGTCCGTCGGCCTGTGCCGCCCCGGCGCTTTCCCAGTATGGCAGGCCGTCCAACTCCCGCATCCTGCTCATCAGGTCGAACATCATGCGTTCTCGGGCGTGCCCCGATCCGCGCCTACGGCTAGTTCTTGTTGATCGTCATCTGCGTGCCGATGGTGAAGGTCCGGTTGCCCCCACCGCTCGTGGCTGACTCGAGTGCTGTCCGGGAGAACCTCACTGTGATGTCTGGGTGCACGCGAGGGTCACTGTGTTGCCGACCCGGAAGCACACACCCCACGGTCCCCACTCTCGTGCCATGCAAGACACGTCATCGTTTGGGCAAACCAGATGCCAACCGTGCGGTACTGACTCTCGACATCGGTGAGACGATCCGACGATGATCTGGTATCGCCCAAGCTGCACAACCAGCGGAGGGCTCGTCGAAGCGAATAGTGACACTGAGACAACAGTGGTAAGAGACAACCCCCACATGGTTGTCATCCAGCGGGATCGTTTCGATTGCGATATCCTGCCTGGCCCCTTCATGCTCCGGCTATCGACTGGAACGGGGTCTCGGCTGCCGGCCTGGGTGGCTGCGCAGGCGTTCGCCGTGATACTCGTCATCATTTTCTCGGAGTCTCGCGTGTCCCCTGCCGAACG
>CAZSRZ010000156.1:0-9431 GCA_964609085.1 uncultured bacterium
TGAGGTGGCCGGCGCCGGGCCGAGCATGTCGGAATTGCGATCTGTCACCGCTGCAGACCTGGCCGCGGGCACCTGGATTCCGCGGAACCCGGAGCACGAGCGAGCCGAGGCTTCGCCCAGCGAGTCGCGGGCAGCGCCGCCGGCCGTCGCTCCACCACCTACCCAGTCGGGCCCAACCCAGACTGCGGTCGGTGGTCGTCTGATCGCGCAGCTTTGGAACAGCTATCTCGTGTGCGAGACGGAGACGGGCATCCAGCTTGTCGACCAGCACCTCGCGCACGAGCGCGTCATCTTTGATCGACTGATCCCCGGTTCGACGGGCGTCCCGGTTCGCGAGCGGAGGCTTCCGGCTCCGATCACCGTCGAGGTCGGTACGGCCGTTGCCGTGGCGGTCGCACCGGAGCTGGAACTGCTCGCTGGGATTGGCTTCGACGTGGAGACATTCGGCCGCGGAGCGCTGGTGGTGCGGGCGGTTCCGGAGTTTGTGACCGCCGGGCAGGAGGCCGAGGCATTGCGGACGACAGTCGCGGCCTGGCTGGACCCGGGCAGCGCGGCGGTCGAGCCGGCGTCACCCCTTGGCAGGCTGGCGGGGGCCGCCTGCCGATGCGCCGTAAAAAAGGGTACTCCCCTTGGCCGAGAGGAACAGCAGCGGCTGTTGGACGAATGGCGCCGGACGCGATTGCCGCACTCGTGCCCCCACGGGTGCCCTGTCTCCATCGAGATCAGTTTCCAGGAACTGCTGCGCAGGTTCAGGCGGATCTGAGGTCGGCCCCGCGCGGGCCTGAGTGTATAAAGCGGTGGGAGCAGATTGGAATTGGGAGGAAGAGGATGAGCATACCTGACCGACTCTGGCGGGTCGTTCGCGGGCATTGGGCGTTGGCCAACGAATCGGTCAGCGAAGCGGTGGCCGAGCTGCGGGCGAGTGAGACATCGCCCTCCGGACCAGAAGCGCGGGTGGCCGATGCGACACGTGCCGCCAATGCCGAAGCGGACGCCTACCGCGAGCTGACGGCGCTGCTTCGGCAGCGGCACGCCGACACCGCCGCCGCTGAGGCAACAGCGGTCTCGACGGGCGGCACGGACCGGCTCTCCGCGGCCTACGCCGTACTCGGTCTGCAGGGCGGCCAGGACTTGAACGCGCTCGACCTGGCGCGCGACGCCCGGCGCAGCGAGGTGCGGCCCGAGCAGCATCCGGCCGGCAGCCCGGCACGCGCCGTGGCGGAGGAAAAGCTGCGGCTGATCGACGCCGCCTACGAGCGAGTCCGCGACGTGCTCAACCCGACGGAGACTCGGTTTGAACGCCTCGAATTCTGATCCCCCCGCAGAGCGACCCGTCCAGCCCTTTACCCGGCTCAACCAGCTCCTCGAAGCCGCCGGGAGCTACCCGCCCCGGTCGGTCGCCGTGGCAGCAGCGCACGACAGGGCCGTCATCCAGGCGCTCGCGGACGCGCACGGCAGGGGGTTTCTGGGACGCGCGCTCCTCTTCGGCCCGGAAGCGCAGACCCGGGCATTGCTGGACACGGTCGATCTGCCCCAACGAGTCGTGGATTTGGTGGATCAGCCGCACGATCACCTGGCGGCCGAACAGGCGGCGCAGGCGGTGCGTGACGGCCGGGCGGACGTGTTGATGAAGGGGAAGGTCCACACGGATGACTTCCTGCGAGGGGTGATTCACAAGGAGACGGGCCTCCGCAGCGGGCACCTGATGAGCCAGTGCTTCGTGATCGAGCATCCGCTGGAGCAACGACTGTTGATCGTTACGGATGCGGGGATGAACATCGCCCCGACACTCCAGCAGAAGGCGGAGATCGCCTTGAACGCCATCTACCTGGCTGAAATCCTCGGGGTCGCGCAGCCCCGTGTCGCCGCGCTCGCGGCGGTGGAGGTGGTGAACCCGGGGATGCAGGCGACCGTGGACGCCGCCGTGCTCGCCCAGATGTCCCGGCGGGGACAGTTCTCGGACGGCATCGTTGATGGCCCGTTCGCCATGGACAACGCCGTCAGCAAGGATGCCGCCGCCCTGAAGGGACTGTCGGGTCCCGTGGCGGGCGTGGCGGATGTGCTGCTGATGCCCAGCATCGAGGCCGGTAACATCATGGTCAAGACCTGCAGCTTCCTCTGCGGCTGCCCCGTGGCCGGCGTGCTGGTGGGGGCATCCGCCCCGGTGGTGCTCACCTCCCGTGCCGACTCCGCGCTCTCGAAGCTGCACAGCGTGGCGCTCGCCATTCTCATGGCCTCGATTCAGCGGAAGCGGCGGCTCAAGATCGGCGTCATTCACTACTGAGGGAGGGAAGGGGCATCCGCTCGGAAGCTTGCGACAGACGGCGCTGGGGGCCTCCGTGGCCATGTTGCGGGCGAGGTCTATCGCTGTTTGCCCTGACCAGATATAGTAAAGCGCAGCCTCGATGGGTCGCCGTCCGGCCCACTCGCGTGCACCTGTTTTGGCCGTGATCCGCGGCCTTCGGGAACGAGGAAAAATGCCCCGAACCAGTAGCAAGGCCACCGCCGCGGCGCAACAGCCGGCGGAGAACCCCCGGGAGATTTTCGACATCTACCGCCAGATGCTGCTCATTCGGCGATTCGAGGACCGTTCCGGCGTGGCCTACATGAACGGCAAAGTCGGGGGCTACCTCCATCTCTACATCGGCCAGGAAGCGGTCGCTTCAGGGTTCGTTTCGCTGCTCAAGCCGGGCGATGCTGTGGTCTCGGCCTACCGGGATCACGGCCACTTCATTGCCTGCGGTGGCGGCATTCGCGAGGCGATGGCGGAGCTATACGGTAAGGACACGGGGTGCTCGCGCGGCAAGGGCGGATCGATGCACCTGTTCAGCAAGGAGCACCGCTTCTATGGCGGCAGCGGCATCGTCGGCGCCGGGATCGGAACCGGCACCGGTCTCGGTTTCGCCATCCGTTACCGCAACGAGGCGAATGTGTGCCTCTGCTTCATGGGTGACGGTGCCGTACAGACTGGTCTATTCCACGAGTCGCTGAACCTGGCGTCCCTCTACGGGCTTCCCGTCGTCTACATCATTGAGAACAACCAGTACGCCATGGGCACCTCCGTCGAGCGGTCCTCCGCCGAGCCGGAACTCTACAAGCGGGCGGTGGGCTATCGGATGCACGGCGAACGCGTGGACGGAATGGATCTGTTCGCCGTCCGCAGCGCGGGCAGGCGCCTGATTGAGCAGGTTCGGGAGACACGCAGGCCGGTGCTGATCGAGGCTCTCACCTACCGCTACCGTGGCCACGGTGCGGCCGATCCCGGGAACTATCGAACCCGCGAAGAGGTGGAAGAGTGGCGGCAGAAAGACCCGATCGGCAAAGTCGAGGCCTATCTGCTGGCCGCGGGGTTGCTCACCGACGAGAAGGCCCGCCAGATCCAGGGCGAAGTGAACGCGGAAGTGGATGATTGCATCCGGTTCGCCGAGGAAAGCCCCGTCCCCGCTCCTGATGCCCTTTACGAGCACGTCTACGCGGCCTGAATTCCGCGCCATCACCTGCCCTGGCGCTGCAGCGGCGGGGTCCTGTTCCTAGAGAGACCGACATGCCCACTTTGACCTATCGCGAAGCGCTCCGCCTGGCGCTGAACGAGGAGATGCAGCGGGACCCCGAGGTGTTCATCCTGGGGGAAGAGGTCGCCCAGTACCAGGGCACCTTCCGGGTAACCGAGGGATTGCTGGACCGTTTCGGCCCGGAACGGGTGATCGACACGCCCATCTCTGAAGAGGGTTTCACGGCCATGGCCGTCGGCGCCGCCATGACCGGCTTGAAGCCGATCGTGGAGTTCATGACGATCAACTTCGCCATCCGGGCGCTGGATCAGATCGTCAATCACGCCGCGAAGACGCTCTACATGTCCGGTGGGCAGTTCAATTGCCCGATGGTGATCCGCGCTCCCAACGGCAAGGGCGAACAGCTCGCGGCGCAGCACAGCCACGCGATGGAAGCCTGGTTCATGTACATGGCGGGGCTGAAGATGGTGCTCCCGTCGACGCCGGCCGACGCCCGGGCCTTGCTGAAGTCCGCGGTCCGCGATCCCAACCCCGTGATCTTCCTCGAGCACGCCGGCCTCTACAACCTGAAGGGCGAGGTGCCCGAGGCGGAGGAGCTCATCCCGCTCGGTCAGGGCATCGTTCGGCGCGAAGGCAAGCACGTGACGCTCGTCTCCTACAGCCGCATGGTGCATTTCTGTCTGCGGGCAGCGGACCAACTGGCGGAGCTCGGCATCGAAGCGGAGGTCCTGGATCTTCGCTCCCTGATGCCCCTGGACGAGGCGCGGCTCGCGGCTGCGGTCGCAAAGACGCATCACGCCGTGGTCGTGACGGAGGAGAGCCGGAGCTGCAGCGTCGCCTCCGATCTGACGCGCCGCATCTACGGTCTCGCCTTCGATGAGTTGGATGCCCCTGTGGAGATGGTGACCGGGGCGGACACGCCGCTGCCCTACGCCCGAAACCTGGAAAAACTGTGGGCGCCGGATGAATCGGCGATTGTAGAGGCGGCGAAGCGCACGCTATGGCGCCGCACCCCAACCGGGGTGACGGCAACGGGAGGGTCGACGATTAATGGCCGATCTGGTGATGCCGAAGATGGGCGACGCCATGGAGGAGGGCACAATTCTCCAATGGCTCAAGAACGTCGGTGATCGCATCGCCGAAGGCGACATCATCGCCGAGATCAACACCGAGAAGGCGACCATCGAGATCCCGGCAACCGATGCCGGCACGCTCGCTGAGATTCTCGTAGCCGCCGGGCAGACCGTTCCGGTCGGTACCGTGATCGGCAGGGTCGGCTCCGCCGACTCCACTGCGTCGGCGGCAACGCCGCCCCCGGCGGCACCGCCCGAGGCTGCGGCCCCGCCGGCGCCCGCGTCCCTCTCTGCGGCGGGTGAAGGGTTGGGGCCGACGACTGCCCCGGCGCCCTTTGATCTCGACCGTGAGCCGGGGGCAGAGCCTCGCCGCGTGAAAGCCAGCCCGCTTGCGCGCAAGGTGGCGGCCGAGCACAAGTTGGACCTGGCCGCCGTGAGCGGCACTGGCCCGGGTGGCAGGATCGTGGAAGCGGATGTCGCCGAAGCGCTGGCTCGTGGCCAGGGCTCATCGACATCGGCGCCAGCCATTCCCGCCTCGGTCCCGGCCGCGGTCGTGGGTTCCTCGCGTGCGCTCTCCCCGATGCGCCGCGTGATCGCTCAAAGATTGACGCAGAGCAAGCAGACCGTTCCGCATTTCTACCTGACGGTTGACGTCGATATGCGCGCCGCGCACGACCGGCGCGCCGAGTACAACACCGTGGCGGCGGCGGAACGGAAGATCTCCTTCAACGACCTCATCGTGCGCGCCTGCGCGCTGGCATTGGCGAGCAACCCGGCTGTGCGCTCGCAGTGGGACGGGGACGCCATCCGCACCGCGGACAGCGTGGACATCGGCGTGGCGGTTTCTCTGGATGACGGCCTGATTGTGCCGATCGTCCGCGGCGCGGACGGCAAGAGCGTCGCCGCGTTGGGCGCCGAGGTTCGCGCACTTGCGGAGCGGGCGAGGGCCGGAAAACTGCAGCCGTCCGAATACTCGGGGGGTTGTTTCACCATCTCAAACCTGGGGATGTACGGCATCGTCAACTTCAGTGCGATTATCAACCCGCCGGAGTCTGCCATTCTGGCGGTCGGTGCCATCCGTGAGGTCCCCATCGTCGAGGATGGGGCCGTCGTTCCCGGTCGCCAGATGAACCTGACTCTGAGTGCGGATCACCGTGTAGTGGACGGGGCGGCCGGGGCGGTGTTCCTGCAGCAAGTGCAGCGGCTGCTCGAGAGTCCGATGGCGCTCTTCGGATAGCGACGACGACCCGCTCCGGCTGATGGTCTGCCCGAGCCTGTCTGGAGGATTCCGTGTCGACGACCCCGCAGTACGCTCCCATCCGGCCCCGCACGCTGATGGGGCCGGGCCCCAGCGCCGTGCACCCACGCGTGCTCGCGGCGATGTCGCAGCCGACCGTGGGCCATCTGGATCCCCAATTCCTCTCGGTGATGGACGAGACCATGGCCCGTCTGCGGCGCACGTTTCAGACGGAGAACCCCCTGACTTTCGCCGTGTCCGGGACGGGGAGCGCGGGGATGGAGACCGCCCTGGTCAACCTGATCGAGCCGGGGGATGCCGTCGTCATCGGTGTGCACGGCGTCTTCGGCGAGCGGATGTGCGAGGTGGCAAGCCGATGCGGGGCCGTTGTCACCCGCGTTGACGGCGCGTGGGGCGACATCGTGGATCCTGAAGCCATCCGGCAGGCGATCGATCGCGTGCGGCCGCGGCTTGTGGGGGTGGTCCACGCCGAGACCTCCACCGGGGTCGAGCAGCCCTTGCGCGTGATCGCCGATGCCGCCCACGCCGTGGGGGCCGTTTTCCTTGCGGACTGCGTCACTTCCCTCGGCGGCGTGGAGTTGCCGCTGGATGAGTGGGGGGTGGATGTGGCCTACAGCGGCACGCAAAAGTGCCTCTCCTGCCCGCCCGGCCTGGCACCGATCACGTTTGGACCGCGTGCCCTGGAACGGTTCGATCGGCGACAGACCAGTCCGCAGAGCTGGTACTTCGACATCGGCATGATTCGGAGATACTGGAGCGGAGAACGCTTCTACCATCACACCGCCCCCATCAATGCCGTCTACGGGCTACTCGAAGCGCTGCGGATCGTTGAAGAGGAAGGCCTCCAGGCTCGCTTCACACGGCACAAGCGCCACGCTGCCGCGCTGGCGGCCGGCCTTGGGGCCATGGGCCTGAGGCTCTTTGCCCGCGAGGGGCATCGACTCCCCTCGTTGACGACAGTTTGCGTCCCGGAGGGCTGCGATGAGGCGGCCGTCCGATCCGGCTTGTTGAACGAGTTCTCTCTGGAAATCGGCGGCGGGCTCGGCCCCGTGAAGGGCAAAGTGTGGCGGGTCGGCCTGATGGGGGAGAGCAGCCGTCCGGCCGCCCTGTTCAGCTTCCTGTCTGCTCTGGAACTCCTGCTAGAGCGCCAGGGTATCCCGGTCCGCAGCGGCCTGGACGCGGCGCAGGCGGTGCTGAGCGGCGAAGCGCCATGAGTCTGCGGGGGCGCGTGGCGGTGGTGACGGGGGCCGGCCGTGGAATTGGCCGGGCCATCGCCCTGGCGCTGGCCGGCGAGGGGGTGCGAGTGGTTCTGACCTCGCGCACCCCCCACGAGATTGAGGCCGTGGCCGCTGAAGTCACCGCGGCCGGCGGCGAATCGCTGGCGGTTGCCGCCGATGTCGCCGTCGAGGCCGACGTACGCTCGCTATTCGAGGCGGCGGAATCCCGCTTTGGGGGTCCGACGATCGTTGTCAATAACGCCGGTCTGCAGCACCGCACCCCGTTCGCGGAGTACACCGTCGCCGACTGGGACCGGGTTGTCGACAGCCACCTGCGCGGCATGTTCCTCGTCACGCACATGGCCCTCCCCCACATGCAGCGGGAAGGGTGGGGGCGGATCCTCACGATCAGCTCGATGGCGGGCAAGATGGGGGTGCCGAACCGGGCGGCGTACTGCGCCGCCAAATACGGCCAGATCGGGCTCACCGAGGCGCTGGACGAAGAACTCCACGCCAGCGGGATCCGTGCACACGTCATCTGCCCCGGCCCGGCCGCCAGTCGCATGCGCTCCGAAGGGTTCCCCGACGAAGATCCCGACTCGCTCATCCAGCCCGAAGACCTTGCGGAACACGCACTTTTCCTGCTGCGGCTTCCCCCCACAGCGCAGATCCGCGAACTCCTCGTCCGGCCGGCACAGAAAGTCCGGCATCGCCGGTCCGGGTCGTAAATCCGAGACCGGATCTTGGGGAACGCGGCGACAGGCGTGGATACTGGAGTGAACCCGACTTTCCACGCAGCGTCTGCGTTATCGATCCCCTCGACGCTGAGGAGTGGGGTCAGGACCGAGGCCACCGCCGATGCGACGAAACTGGGTTGGGGTTCCGCTCATGGCGCTGGTTGCCGCAGCTTCCGTGGCCGTGGCCGTGCCCGCCGGGCGGGCGGCTGATCGCCGACCAAACATCCTGCTCATCGTTGCCGATGATTACGGATACGCAGACTCGGGGATGCAGGGGTGCCGGGACATCCCAACCCCAAACATTGACGCGATCGCCCGTGCGGGGGTCCGGTGCACGAACGGCTATGTTTCCGGTCCCTACTGCAGCCCGACACGCTCCGGGTTGCTCACCGGTCGCTATCAGCAGCGGTACGGCAACGAGTTCAACCCCGGCCCGCCCGAAGCCGGCGACAACAGCCCGCGAGGGCTTGCATTGAGTGAAACCACCCTGGCCCAGCGCTTGCGGTCGGCCGGATACGCCACGGGGCTGGTCGGCAAGTGGCACCTCGGGGCGGCCGAGAAGTTCCATCCCACCAACCGTGGGTTCGGGGAGTACTTCGGCTTCCTCGGCGGCGCGCACAGCTATCTGGATTGGGACGTCCCACGGGACCCCATCCAGCGGGGGCGGACCCGCGCTGCCGACACGTCGCAGCCCTACCTCACCGAAGCGTTCGGTCGCGAGGCGGTCGCGTTCATGGAGCGCCACCGGGAGCACCCCTTCCTTCTCTACCTTGCATTCAACGCCGTCCATGTCCCGATGCAGGCACCGGCGGCCTACCTCGAGCGCTTCCCCAACCTGACCGGCAGGCGCAAGACCTATGCAGCCATGACCTCAGCCATGGACGACGCCATCGGCGGGGTGATGGCGCGTCTGCGAGAGCTCAGACTGGAGCAGAACACGCTCGTCTTCTTCATCAGCGACAACGGTGGACCGGAACTCGCCAACAGCTCCGACAACGGACCCCTGCGCGGCCAGAAGGCGCAAACCTGGGAGGGCGGCATACGGGTGCCGTTCCTCGCCTCATGGAAGGGACGCTTGCCGGCCGGGCAGACCTACGACCATCCCGTCATCCAGCTCGACATCGCGCCCACGGCATTGGCCGCGGCCGGGGTGAAGCTGGACGCAGGCGCCAGACTGGACGGCGTTGACCTGATGCCCTACCTCCGCGGACGCCGCAAGCAGCCCCCGCACCAGTCGCTCTACTGGCGGTTCGGGCCGCAGATGGCGATCCGCATGGGGGATTGGAAACTGGTGAAGGCACCCGGTGCCGGTGCCGAATTCCGCGAAAACGCGTCAGAAAAAGCGACGGCAGCCGGAGCCCACCTCTACAACCTGCGCGACGACATCGGCGAGCAAACCAACCTGAGCGCCCAACAGCCCGACCGAGTGAAGACCCTCACCGCGGCGTGGGAGAAGTGGAACGCCGAAATGGTGGAGCCCGCCTTCCAGCCGGGACGCCCCCGTGCGGCAGCCCGAGCTGCGCGTGTTGGCAGGCGCTGAACCCGCACCGCGTCTTGCTACACGCGGAGACGCGGAGAGGGGGGGTTGTTCACGAGTTCGTCGCAGTAGTCCGTCAGGGTCGCCTGGTCCTTGA
>CAZSRZ010000157.1:0-7809 GCA_964609085.1 uncultured bacterium
CATGCGGGCCGGACGCCCGCGCACCCAGGTCATCGGACTCGCAGGCCATCGGGAATGCCCGCTCGATAGCGGATTCGACCTCCGTCTGGTGACGGAGTCACGAGGCACTCGGGATTCTGCGACCACGTACCCCGGGTGAGGCCATGGGTCGGGGCCGGGCTCGTGACATCAGTAAGTTCTTCGACATCGTGGACCACGAGGCCGAGGTGCTGACCCGATTGACTCGCCCACTGGCTGGGGATAGTATGTAACCGGGTTACATAACCCTCGCCTACGACGTCGGCACCACCCCATGCGAGAAGACTGCACCAGCTTCGCGGAGAAACTAACCGGTCTGTTCAGCGGCATCGTCGCGGACACGATGACGGTGGGTGTCCTGCGCGAACTCGACGATCTGGACGTGACCCTGGCGCAACTAGAGGCGCTCTCCCTCATCGTGGAGCGTCGGAAGACCACAGTCGGCGCCATCGCGGTGGGTCTTGGGGTCTCGCACGTCGCGGCGGTGAAGCTGGTGGAGAAACTTGGCCGTAAGGAACTGGTCACGCGGAACACGCCGGACTCGGACCATCGGCTCAGCGAGATAGGCCCGACGACAGCGGGGGTGTCGCTGGTGCGACGGGTGCGTGAAGGGCGAGTGCAGCGTCTGGCGCGGGTGCTGGATGCGATGGCGCCTGAGGAACGGCGGGCGTTGGTGAAGGGGCTGGAGGCATTCGTCACTGCGGCGCTCCGCAACGAGGGGGCGCTGGATGCGCTTTGCGTGAGCTGCCAGACGGTCCACCCCACGGACTGCGTCGATTTTCGGCTGATTGAGTCTCGAGAACTCGCCTGGGGGCCCGGAAAGGGCGCCCCGGGTGTGCAGTACCGCCATGGTGCGGCAGGAGAGGACTGATGGGTCTGACGTTTCCGATCTACATGGACAACCACGCCACCACACGAGTGGACCCGCGCGTACTTGAGGCGATGCTTCCGTTCTTCGACCACACCTACGGCAACGCCGCCAGCCGCAGCCATAGCTACGGGTGGTCCGCCGAAAAGGCCGTCGATGCCGCGCGAGAACAGGTCGCCGGGCTGATGAATGCTGATCCGCGGGAGATCATCTTCACCAGCGGCGCTACGGAGAGCGACAACCTGGCCCTCAAGGGCGTCGCCGAGATGTATCGAGACAAGGGCGACCACATCATCACCTCCGTCATCGAACACAAGGCGATCCTCGACAGCGCGAAGCGGCTGGAGCGGATGGGATTCCGCGTCACCTACCTGCCCGTGGACGACACCGGTATGGTCCGCCTCGAGTCAGTCGCTGAGGCGATCACGGACCAGACCATCCTCTGCTCCATCATGCTGGCGAACAACGAGATCGGGACCATCAACCCGCTCGCCGAAATCGGTGCGCTGTGCCGCTCCCGCGGTGTGCTTTTCCACACCGACGCCGTGCAGGGCTTCGGCAAGATCCCATTCGATGTTCAGGCGATGAACGTGGACCTCGCCTCGGTCACAGCCCACAAGATCTACGGCCCCAAGGGGTGCGGTGCTCTCTACGTGCGGCGACGCAATCCGCGCGTGCGGCTAGCCGCGCAGATGGACGGCGGCGGCCACGAGCGTGGCATGCGGAGCGGCACCCTCAATGTCCCGGGGATCGTCGGGCTCGGGGCGGCTTGCTCTATCGCCGCCGCGGAGCGGCAAACGGAGACCGAGCGGCTGATCCGGCTTCGGGAGCGGCTGCGGGTCGGCATCCAGAACGAGTTGGAGGATGTCTACCTCAACGGACATCCCACGGAGCGCCTGCCGGGGAACCTGAACTTGAGCTACGCCTACGTCGAAGGCGAGAGCTTGTTGATGGGTCTGAAGGACATCGCCCTCAGTTCCGGCAGTGCCTGCACTTCCGCCAGCCTGGAGCCCAGCTACGTGCTGAAGGCTCTGGGAGTTGGGGACGAGCTGGCGCACTCGTCCATCCGCTACGGTCTCGGGCGGTTCAATACGGAGGACGAGGTGGATTTCGCCATTCGGCTGACTGTCGACACGGTCAACCGGCTGCGAGAGATGAGCCCGCTCTATGAGTTGGCGAAGGAAGGGATTGATCTCAAGACGGTCCAGTGGGCCGTCTGAAGCCGACGCAAAGGAGAGGGAAATGGCCTACAGCGAGAAGGTACTCGACCACTACAACAACCCGCGCAACGTGGGGAGTCTGGACAAGAACGACGAGAATGTCGGCACGGGCATCGTCGGTGCCCCGGAATGCGGCGACGTGATGAAGCTGCAGATTCGGGTTAATCCCGAGACGCAGGTCATCGAAGACGCCCGGTTCAAGACCTTCGGGTGCGGCAGCGCGATCGCCTCGAGCAGCCTCGCCACCGAGTGGATGATGGGCAGGACGCTCGACGAGGCGCTGGCGATCAAGAACACGGACATCGTTGAGGAGCTCGCTCTGCCGCCCGTGAAGATCCACTGCTCCGTGCTGGCGGAGGATGCCATCAAGGCCGCGATCGCCGACCTGCGAGCAAAGCAGGGCGATGAGGAAGGTGCCCGCGCCATTCGGGAGTTGGCCGGGGCACACTGAGGTTGTCACCGCGCGACAGTGCGGGACCAAGGACGCGTAACTCAGGATGATGCAGACGAAAATGCCCCCGGGCGGGGAAGCCGTCGCCGAGGAGAAGGCGACGGCCATGATCACGATGACTCCGGCCGCCGTCCGGAAGGCTCGCTCCTTCCTGGAGCGGCCGGGGGACGACGCCCAGTACTATCTGCGGCTCGGCGTGCGGGGGGGCGGTTGCTCTGGCTACAGCTACGTCCTGGAACTCGACCAGGACGTGGATCCCGAATACGACCGTATCCTTGAGTTCGAGGGCGTTAAGATCGTCGTGGATCGCAAGAGTTTGCTCCTGCTGGCGGGAACCGAGCTCGACTACGCCGGGGACCTCCATGTGGTGGGGGACGGCGGCTTCGTGTTCAACAACCCGAACGCGCGCCGCGGTTGCGGGTGCGGCACGTCGTTCCAACTCTGAGCAGCTTTCACACACGCATGGCTTCATCCATCCCTCGTCGCATCGCCCAACTTGGACGCCGCCTCCTTCCGCCCGGTGTCTGGGAGGGGCCCACGGATCGCCCGTGGGTGTCGCTTACCTTCGACGACGGGCCCGACCCGGAGGTCACGCCGGCGATCCTGGACGCCCTCCGAGAGGAAAGCGTCCACGGGACCTTCTTCGTGGTCGGGGATCAGGCCGACGCCCATCCCGACCTGGTCCGACGGATCCACGACGAGGGGCATGGCGTCGGCAACCACACCTGGACCCACCGTCCGCTGCTGGCTCATTCCGCGCGCCGACTGCAATCGGAGTTGGACAGGACGGAGGAGCTGCTGACCCGCCTGGCCCCCGGCTCGCACCGATTGTTCCGCCCGCCGTTCGGCTCCCCTCATCCCGCTGCGAGTCGAATGATGCGGCAGGCGGGGCTGTTGCCGGTCTACTGGAGCGTCGTCCCGGCGGACTGGTCCCCGATGGCCCCGCGCGAGCTGTGTCGCCGCGTCATCCGGGCGCTGCATCCGGGGGCGATCGTCGTGCTGCATGCAGGGCATGCCCTGCATGCTGGGACAGCGACCGCACTTCGCGAATTGATCTCCGACATCCGTCGGCAGAGCTATGAGATAGTCGCCCTCACTCACCTCCTGCGGGAACTAGGGCACTGTCCGGGGGCCCGGTGATGTCCGGCCGAGAGGCGTCGTCGATCGAGGTTCTCGGGAACGAGAACCTACTCGAGGCGGAGACTTCGCGGCTGGGTCACAGCCTCTGCTGGTCGTGCAGTGCCACCGTCAGCCGCGAGCCCGTCTGTCCGAGTTGCGTTAAGTTGCAACCGTTGGGACCGGACTCCGACCACTTTTCAGTGATGGGGCTCCCTCGCAAGCTCGGCATTGACGTTCGCTTGCTCGAGCCGCTGTACCACGCGCTGTCTCGCCGCTTCCATCCGGACCGATACCGTCTTGCGTCCCCGCGCGAACGCGTGATTGCCCTGGACAACTCGGCGCAGCTAAACCAGGCCTATCGCACGCTTCGGGATCCAATTGAGCGAGCCGCCTACCTCGTTCACCTCGAGCAAGGGCACGTGGCTCAGGGCACGAAGGACCAGCCTCCCGCCGCGTTGTTTGATCGGATCCTGGAGATCCAGGAGTGGTTGGGTGAGTTCCGGTTTGCCGATGAGGACGGCGAGCGGTCCGCACTCCGCGTGCGCCTTGAGGCGTGCTCGGCGGAGGTGCGTGAGATTCTTGCCCGGCAGCAACGCGAGTTGCTGGAACGCCTTTTCCCAGCCTGGGACGCTTTGATCGACGCTGGGTCGAGCCCCGGCGATGCCTGCAGGACGAGGTTGGTTGACGAGATGCGACGCCTGATTGCGGACCGAGCCTACCTCGGACGGCTGTCTCGAAGTCTGGATGAAGCGCTGACGAGCCCGGTCAGCCCAATGAGGGTCGGCTGATGTCGCCAAAGATCGCCCTCCCTCTAGCCGGCGAGCAGCGGCACCGGCGCCCCCGGGTGGTCGGCATCGATCTGGGGACCACCAATAGCCTGGTCGCCGTGATGGAAGGTGGCCGAGCTCGGGTTCTGCGGGATCCTGAGGCTGGGTCCACCCTACTGCCGTCCATCGTCTACTTCCCACCAGATGGCCCGCCGCTGGTGGGGGCCGCTGCGCGGTCGCATCTGATTCAGCATCCGGATCGGACGGTCTACTCGGTCAAACGGATGATGGGCCGGGGATTGGATGAGCTGGCCGATGAACGGGCGCGGTCGACTCTGAGGTTGTCCGGCGATCACCGAGAGGTGGTCCGAATCTGCATCGACGATCGCCAGTACTCCCCCCCGGAGGTTTCCGCGTGCATCCTTCGGGCGCTTCGCCGCCGTGCCGAGTCGACGCTCGAGGAGGAGGTCACGCAAGCCGTTATCACCGTCCCCGCCTACTTCAACGACGGCCAGCGACAGGCTACGCGGGATGCCGGTCGCATCGCCGGGCTGGAAGTCCTGCGCATCCTCAATGAGCCGACAGCGGCCTGCCTCGCCTACGGGCTCGACCGGAGGCGGGATGGGATCATGGCCGTCTACGATCTGGGCGGCGGCACGTTCGACATCTCCATCCTGAAGCTGCGGGACGGGATCTTCGAGGTCCAGGCCACGAACGGCGATACGCATCTGGGTGGGGATGACTTTGACGGCGTGTTGGCCGACGAATTGTGCCGCAGGCTACTCGCCGAACGATCGGGGGGCACGGACAGCGCCGGCATTGCCCCGGAACTCCGGCTTGCGGCCGAAGAGGCGAAGCGGAAACTGACGGATGAAGAGGCGGCCGAAGTGCGCATTGACCTGCCGGACGGGCCGTGGTGCACCGTGTTGAGCCGAGGCGATCTCGAGGCGCTAGTGACTCCGCTCGTTGACCGGACCCTGGGCCCGTGCCTCCGTGCGATGGCGGATGCAGGCGTGCGCCCGGGCGAGATCGACGAGGTGGTGTTGGTCGGTGGTTCCACCCGGATGCCCCTGGTGCGTCGCGCGGTGGCGGAGTGCTTCGAGCGCGAGCCGCTGTGCGAGCTCAATCCCGACGAGGTCGTGGCGATCGGTGCGGCGGTGCAGGCCGGAATCCTCGCCGGCGAGGTGGATGGGCTTCTGCTGCTAGACGTGAATCCTCTGTCGCTTGGGATCGAAACCTATGGAGGTGCCGTCGAGCGGCTGATCCCTCGCAACAGCACCATCCCCACCAGTGCGCGAAATGTCTTCTCGACGAGCGTCGAGGGCCAGAGTGCGGTTGCCGTTCACGTGGTGCAGGGGGAGCGGGAACTGGCCGCGGATTGTCGCAGCCTGGCCCGGTTCAACATCCATATCCCGCCGATGCCGGCCGGATGGCCACGGCTGGAGATCACCTTCCTGGTGGACGAAAACGGCATCCTCACGGTGACGGCGTACGAGCACCGAAGCCGCTCAGAGGCCCGGGTCGAAGTTCGGCCGGCTAATGGCCTGACCGAAGATGAGGTCGAGCGGATGGTGGTCGACTCGTTCGCCCACGCCGGCTCGGATGTCACCTCTCGGCGTCTCGTGGAGGCCCGTGTGGAAGGAGAGCAGGTGGCCGCGGCCACCCGCAAGCAGCTCCCGGATGCGGAGCGACTGCTCACCTCCGGGGAACTGACCCAGGATGAGGTCTCGCGCATCCGCGTACAACTCCGTGAGTTGGAGGCTGTGCTGCCCGGCGGAGATGCCGAGGCCATCCACCGGCGGATCGAGGAGCTGGATCACGTCACGCGCAAGCTCGCCGCACTGGTTATTGAGCGCGCAGTGCGACACGTGCTCGAAGGCAAGAGTCTGGCCGACGCCGATCTGGCGATCGCGGAACGTGCGACAGTGGACGGAGACTGATGGCCGGCACGAATCCCTACATTACCCAGGCCGATGCGCCGCCTCCGACCCGCTCCTACCGGATCACCTTCCGGGTGCCGGAGCACGGGGAGGAGCACGTGATTGAGGTCGATCCGGACAAGATACCGTACGGTCGGACGGGTCGCCCAGGCAGCATCCTGGACATCGCTCTGGGGCACGGCATCGAGATGGAACACACCTGTGGTGGCGTGTGCGCGTGCGCCACCTGCCACGGGATCGTCCGCGAGGGACTCGCGTCGTGCAATGAAGAGACGGACGATGAGATGGATCAGCTCGAAGAGGCCCCGGGTCTGACGATTCAGTCCCGGTTGAGCTGCCAGTGCGTCCCGGACGGTTCGATGGATGTGGTGGTGGAGATCCCCGCCTGGAATCGCAACGCCGTCAAAGAGACACCGCACTGACGCCGGACCGCCCCCCTCGATGCCGCCTCCCACGCATACCGCGACCGTCGCCTCGCGCCGCATCCTTGCCGAGGGCGTGGTCGAACTCCGCATCCAACCCGAGGAGCCCCTGCCATCATGGCGGGCCGGACAGTGGATCTCGCTGCAGCTTCCGGTCGGAGAGCGGCCTCCGCACATCCGCGCGTACAGTCTGGCCGCTCCGCCGACGCCCTCCGGTGAGATGGTGATGTGCCTCGATCGGGTGCCGGGTGGGCTGGCGTCGGCATACCTCTGGGATGTTGAGCCCGGCACGCCGCTGACATACGCGGGTCCGCTGGGGAACTTCACGCTGCCCGAGGATCGTGCCCGGCCGCTGGTGATGGTCGCCCGCTTCACCGGCATTGTCCCCTTTCGGGCGATGCTGCTTGAGCTCTTGGCGGAGCCTACTGGCGCGGATGCAACCCTCGTCTACACCAGCGCTTCGGCAACAGAGATGGCCTACCTGGACGAGTTGCGTCTGCTGGCCGCGCAGGAGGGCTGGTTCCGGTTGCTGGAGACGGTGGACCGGTCGGATGCCGGATGGTGCGGCGAGGTGGGCCCCGCGGAGGCGGTGATGGACGCGCACGTCGATCTCGCGGCGCACCCCGCCGTGATGGTGTGCGGAAAGCGCGAATTCGTCCTACCGCTGCGTGGGTGGCTGATGGAGCGTGGGTATGAACGACGGGAGATTCGGTGTGAGATGTATGACTGAGGCGGAAGCCCTCGGGAGCAAAGGATGAAGTTCACCTGGGCGGATACAGAGGACATCGGCATCGCGCTTGCCGATCAGTTCCCGGACCTGGACCCTCTCACGGTGCGGTTTACCGATCTGCACCGATGGGTAACGGAGTTGCCGGAGTTCGGCGACGACCCGCAAACATCGAACGAGTCGAAACTGGAGGCGATCCAGATGGCCTGGCTGGAGGAGTTCCAGGATCGGCGGTGACGCGGGCCGAGGTCAGCGACCCTTCGGACGGCTGACCTGC
>CAZSRZ010000157.1:7819-9404 GCA_964609085.1 uncultured bacterium
CGAGAGGTGCTCGGCACGCTCCATCGCCACGCGGGCAGCCTCGGGACGCTTGAGGAGGGTGTAGCAGTAGGCGAGCTGTCGGTAAAGCGTGGGGAGTTGCGCGCCCCTGGCCTCTGCCTGAATGGGGGGGCCGCCACTGACATGTCGACGGGCTCGACCGGATTCCCATAGCCGGATGGTCTGATCCAGCAACTCCGCGGCCCGAGCGGGCTGCTTTACGTCGAGGAAGTAGCCCGCCGCGGCACCGAGGGCGTCGGGATCATCACCCGCCACCGCCGCGAGCCGATCCGCCGCGGCGCGGGCTTCATTGGGCCGCCCCAGCACGGTGTAGGCCTGCATTCGATTTCGCGCGGCATCGATGTGGTCGAACTCGGCGGCCTGAAGGTCTTTCGCGCCGATGTGGGCTTGCGCTGCCAGGTCCTCAAGCCCCGCCAGGATCAGGTCCCAGCGGGCGCGGAGCACCTCTCGTTCGCGCAGACGCTCCGCCTCCGCGGAACGGTCGAAGGGATACTTCTGCTCGATCGCGGCCTGTTTTTCACGAAACTTGCGAATACTGTCCGCGAGGTTCACCTTGCGGGCGTCGGCGAGTTTCCGCTGACCATTGAACCACTCGGTCAGCTCCGCCATTTCCTGCTTGTATCGGGGATCGCGCCTGGGGGGCAGTTGTTTTCGGAGCTCCTGGCGGGAGCCTTCCTTCAGCACCTGGCGTGCCTTTCCCAGAGTGTCCAGTGCCTCGCTCCACCGCTTCTGGCGCACCAACCGCTCGGCGAGTTGCCGGCTGCGCTCAACGCTGGTCCTCGCCTCTTCTGGAGTGAGGAACCTCATGACCCGGGATGGCGGGCGCGGGGGAGCGGGCGTGCCGGGAGCGGCGAACGCGGCGCGGGGAAGCCCCGCGCCGACGGCGACGAGGAGAATGGGGCGGATGAGTGAGCGGAAGACGAGCATGCGCAGGTAAGGATACCGAGAAACCCGAATCAGAATCAGCGCCACATTCGGATCGTGGCTTCCGACGAAGCCACGGCATGGGTTGGACGATGGCGGAACCTCCAAAGATTGGTGAATTCAGGCATCGGCCGGCGGGTGAGACGTCCGTGGACACCCGCGGGCGTCTGCGGCTCGCGCCGGCGAGGCGGCGGTTCCCGCATTTCGGCGTCGTCCCGCTGGTGTACGGCATCGTCGGGTCCGCCACCTGTGCGGGCATCACCTGGTTGTTGGTGCTCACCAGGCTGAATCCCCAGGTGATGCGAGCGACCTCATCCGGCCCGGCCCCCTCGTGGGAGAACATCCTGTTTCAGGCGGGATTCGTGGAGGTGTTCGTGGCGATGGCCCTGGTGGGGACCTGGCTCTTCGGGCTGCTGTGGGGGACCCGGATCCCCGAGGGCAGCGCCGGCGGGCAGAGCCTTATCCACCCGCTGCTGCTTCGCAAGGGGATCATCCTCGGGCCGCCCATGGCCGTCTTGTTCCAGGTAGTCAGCCTGATCGGCAACGCGGTGCGGGAGATGAGCGGCATGCCGCTAGTCCTGCGGCCGCTCGCCGCGGCGATCGCATCGCCCGCCGCCCTCTTCGTCTCCTCCGTGACTGCTCC
>CAZSRZ010000158.1:0-9221 GCA_964609085.1 uncultured bacterium
TCCGGTGACAACCCCGCTCTGGCTCAGAACCGTGCACGTCAGTGCCGGGATCCCCCGGCTCCGTCAGCCGGATTACACCGGGGAGACGGATGACCTGCGGCCGGTAGTGCGGTGACCAGCGACCCCGGGGTCACGCATTCCGCGATTCTGAGCGAGTCCGTGGCGTGGCTTCGCGGGGGCGAGTCTTCGTGGTCCGCGCCGGAATTGCCGCGTTGGTCTCCGCGGATTAGACTTGTACTGCCGATCTGCGAGCGCGCCTGTGTGACAGCCGCATCGGCGCCGAACCCATGCCGATCCAACGCCCTGCGGAGAACCTGGCCGAAGCTCGCGGGACCATCCGACGATCCGGCAGATCCGCCAGTTTCGTGACGCCGAGCGAGCCCTGGCGGCCGGCACGTAGGGCTGCCCGTCTCTGATGGCCGTCCGAACCGCGCTTCTCGAGGTGCGAACAACCTGGCCCAGCTGCTGCAGGCAACGAACCGGCTGGGGGAAGCGGAGCCGCTGATGCGCCGCGCGCTGGCGATTCTGCTAGCCTTCGGCCGGACCACCGGGCACGAGCACCCCCACCTTCGCGTTGTTATGGGCAATTACGCCGATCTGTTGGGGGAGATGGGTCGCAGCCCGGAGCAGATCGAGGCGGAAATGCAGTCGCTCTGAAAGGAACGCAGATGGAGATCAAGCGCGGGGGCTCGCAGCCGTCCGTCAGGGGCCCGGCGGAGTACTTCACGGGCAGCGTGCGGCTTGATCCCTTGTTTCAAGCGCCTGCTCCGGCCCGAGCGGCGGGGGCGTGCGTGACGTTTGAGCCAGGCGCCCGGACGGCCTGGCACACGCATCCGCTCGGCCAGACGCTGATCGTGACTGCCGGCTGCGGCCGAGCGCAGACCTGGGGGGGACCCGTCGTGGAGATCCGCCCCGGAGACGTGGTCTGGTTTCCGCCGGGGGAGAAGCACTGGCACGGCGCAGCGCCTGCCACGGCCGTGACGCACATCGCCATCCAGGAGCAACTGGACGGTAAGACCGTGGAGTGGCTCGAACAGGTTAGCGACGAGCAGTACGCCGCCTGATCGGGGCCCGGCTCGAGATCCCTGGCTAACTGGCCCTCTGAGATGGCCTCGGCCCGCGTTTGGTGACGAAATCCCGAGGCACTCGGGATTCACCTACGACGTACGCGGATGGGTCCATCAATCGGGAACATGGGTCAGGTGGGGCCGGACCCAATCTGGACGAGGGGCGGACCCAGCACTTCCATGCGTGGCTGGACCCCCAGGCCCGGTGTTTGGGCGGCGGCGAGGCGGCCGTTCACCCGTTGAGGCGCCCCTGCCGCGAGGCTCACGGTGACGTAGCTGTTGAAGTCGGTGCTGCTGAAGAGGAGCTCGGGTGGGGTGCTGTGAGCCAGGTGCGCGATGGCGGCCGTGACGATGTCGCCCCCCCAACTGTCCTCGATGGTCATGGCGATCCCCAGCGAGATGCAGAGGTCCCGCGCCTGCCGGGTTTTCGTGATGCCCCCTAGTTTGCTGATCTTCAGGTTGACCACATCCATGGCGCGATCGGCATGTCCGCGCAGCAGCATCTCCAGGGAGTCAACGCTCTCATCCAGCACGAAGGGGTGATCGCAGTGCCCGCGAACCGAGAGACATTCCTCATAGGACCGGCACGGCTGCTCGATGTAGACGTCCACGCCGGAAACTGCCCGCACCACCCGCTGGGCGTCGTGCATCAGCCAGCCCGTGTTGGCGTCGGCGACGAGGCGATCTCCCGGCTGCAGCACCGCCGCCGCCGCCCGGATGCGCTCGATGTCGACATGCGCCTCTGCGCCGACTTTGAGCTGGAACCGTCGGTAACCCTGTGCCCGGTACTCCGCCACGCGTCGGGCCATCGCCTCGGGCGATTCCTGTGAGATGGCCCGGTAGAGGACGAAGTCGTCGCCGTATCGGCCGCCAAGGAGGGTGCAGAGCGGCTGTCCGGTCGCCTTGCCCAGGATGTCCCAGCAGGCCATGTCCAGCGCAGACTTGACGTAGGGATGTCCCAGCAAGGCGGCGTCCATGCGTCGGTTGAGCTTGCCGAGTTCCGTCGGGTCTTCCCCCAGCAGGTGGGGGCCCAGCTCGACGATGCCTGACCTCGCCCCCGCGGCGTAGGCGGGTAGGTAGAACGGGCCCAGGGGACAGACCTCGCCCCATCCGGTGATCCCGTCGTCAGTGCGGACGGCGACGACGGTGCTATCAAAAACGGAAACCGATTTGCCGCCCGACCAGTTGTACCGCCCCTCGTGGAGAGGAAGCTGAACGCTGTAGGCAGTGATGCCGGCGATCTTCATCGGTGCGGTTCCCAGGCGATCATCACAGTTGCTCCAACTCGGCGATCCGTCAGACTGGGCAAGCCCACGAGTTCGGTCGGGTCGCGTCCCATCAAGCCGGATCCCTTGATCGAGGGGGTCCGGCTGTGAGCATATTATGTGCAGCCTTGCTCATGCGCGAGTGTCGGTTCGTCGGGCCCGCTAGCGGGAACCCGAGGGAGTCAGGAAGCCGGATGCTGTTTCTCAACGCCGCCGACGTGCGAACCGCCCTGCCGATGGGGGCCGCCATCGAGGCGATGAAGGAGGCGTTTGCCGCGCTGTCGGGCGGGGGCGCCGTCATGCCGGGCCGTGCCCATCTGCGGATTGCCCGCCACTCCGGTGTGAGTCTGATCATGCCGGCTTACGTCGACAGCCCAGATGTTGAACGCGAGGCGATGGCGGTCAAGGTCGTCTCGTTGTTCGATGGGAACCGAGCCCGCGGGCTGGCACGCATTCAGGCCGCTGTGATCGTGCTGGAGCCGGACACCGGGCGACCGTTGGCCCTGCTGGACGGCGCCGCACTCACCGCCATCCGCACGGCTGCGGCTTCCGGCGCGGCGACCGATCTGCTGGCTCGTCCCGAGAGCACCCGGCTGTCGGTTTTCGGCGCGGGGGTGCAGGCGAAGGCGCATGTAGAGGCGGTTTGTGCCGTCCGGCGGATCGATGTCGTACGGATCCACACCCGCACCCCAGAGAGGGCCACGGCGATGATCAGCGAGCTAGCCGGTGTGAAAGGGGTTCCCGACGACATCGCGACCGCCGCGGTGCCGCGGGACGCCCTGCGAGGCGCAGACATCCTCTGCGCGACAACCACCTCCCGAGAGCCGGTCTTCGAGGATGCGGATCTCCCCGCCGGCGTGCACATCAATGCCGTTGGGTCCTACACCCCGGAGGTGCGCGAGATCCCGGCCGACACGGTGGTCCGGGCGAGGGTGGTGGTGGACAGTCGTGAGGCCGCCTGGGAGGAGGCAGGGGACCTGATCCAACCGCTCCGAGCCGGGCAGATAACGCAGGCTCATATCCACGCGGAACTGGGGGAGGTGGTCCTGGGCATACAGACCGGCCGGGCAAACGACCAGGAGATCACCTTCTTCAAATCGGTGGGGGTGGCGGTCCAGGACGCGGTGGCAGCGCGGGTTGCGTTGGCGGCTGCCCGTGCCCTGGGCCTCGGCGTCGACGTCCCCTGGTGAACATGCCGGTGCGGTGGCGGCTACGATAATCCAGTATCCCTCTCCGCGTTCCCGGGGTATACCACACTGGGAGTACCAACCACTCCCTCCAAGCGCGACGTCCTTCGTGCGCCGCTTATCGCAGGCCTCGGAGCCCGGATTCCAGGCCGGTGCCGCTGATCCTGAGGAATAGAGACCATGAGTGCCCCGAACCACGAACCCGAACTTGAGGCAGGTCCCGGCGAAACGTCCGGCGAGGCAGAGCGAGACTCATTCCTGAACATCAGCCGACGCTCCCTGTTGCTGGGGATCGGCGGCACTCTCGGCACCGGCGCCGCTGCCTCCGCGGGCATCCCGCAAGGGCTTCTCCAGTCAGGCGATGCGGTCGAACCCCAGGCGGCGGGGTGTCCGTTCCGGGCCGGCGCGATGCCGGTCGCGGGCCGAGGCCCGGGCAACTCAGACTGGTGGCCCTTGCAGTTGAGGCTGAGCATCCTGCGCCAGCACTCCGCGCTGTCCAATCCGATGGATCCGGGGTTCGACTACGCGAAGGCATTCAAGTCTCTCGATCTCAAGGCGGTCAAGCGCGACATCTTCAAGCTGATAGCCACCTCGCAGGACTGGTGGCCGGCCGACTACGGCAGCTACGGGCCTTTCTTCATCCGGATGGCCTGGCACAGCGCCGGCACCTACCGGATCACGGACGGTCGTGGCGGCGCGAGCATGGGCCTCCAGCGGTTTCCGCCGCTGAACAGTTGGCCCGATAACGCCAACCTCGACAAGGCCCGCCTGCTGCTCTGGCCGATCAAGCAGAAGTACGGCAACAAGATCTCGTGGGCGGACCTGATGATTCTGGCCGGGAACTGTGCTCTGGAAGCCTCTGGCTTCAAGACCTTTGGCTTCGCTGGCGGGCGTGAGGATGTTTGGGAGCCGGCCGAAGACATCTACTGGGGCTCGGAAACGGAGTGGCTCGGCGACAAGCGCTACTCCGAAGGTCGCCAGTTGGAGAACCCACTCGCCGCCGTTCAGATGGGTCTGATCTACGTCAACCCCGAAGGACCGAACGGCAAGCCGGATCCTCTGGCGGCCGCGCGGGACATCCGTGAGACGTTCGGCCGCATGGCCATGAACGACGAAGAGACCGTTGCCCTCATCGCCGGCGGGCATACCCTCGGAAAGGCGCATGGCGCGGCTGATCCGTCCAAGCATGTCGGTCGGGAGCCGGCTGGGGCCAACATCGAAGACCAGAGCCTCGGCTGGAAAAACAGCTACGGCAAGGGCAACGGTGGGGACACCATCACGAGCGGCCTGGAGGGTGCATGGACCTCCACGCCGGCCAAGTGGAGCCACATGTACTTCGAGAACCTGTTCCGCTTCGATTGGGAGCTAACGAAGAGCCCGGCGGGTGCCCAGCAGTGGCGGCCCAAAGCCAACGGCGGTGCGGGAACCGTGCCGGATGCCCACGACCCCAACAAGCGCCATGCCCCCATGATGTTCACGACCGACCTTGCGCTGCGATTCGATCCCGCCTACGAGAAGATCTCCCGCCGCTTCCTCGCGGACCCTCGCGCCTTCGATGACGCCTTCGCCCGTGCCTGGTTCAAGCTGACCCACCGGGACATGGGTCCCCGGGCGCGCTACCTCGGGCCTGAGGTGCCGCAGGAGGAGCTGATCTGGCAGGACCCCCTCCCGGTCGTCACGCACAAGCCCATCGACCGGAGAGATGTCGCTTCGTTGAAGTCCAGGATCCTCGACTCGGGTCTCACCGTCTCTCAATTGGTGGCCACGGCCTGGGCCTCGGCGGCGACCTTCCGCAACTCGGACAAGCGGGGCGGCGCCAACGGAGCACGCCTCCGCCTGGCACCGCAGAAGGGTTGGGCGGTGAACCAGCCAGCACAACTTGCGAAGGTCATCGCCGTGCTCGAAGGCATCCAGGATGCCTTCAACAAGGCGCAGTCCGGCGGCAAGCGCGTCACTCTGGCCGACCTGATCGTGCTGGGTGGGTGCGCCGCCGTTGAGAAGGCCGCGAAAGACGCCGGGCTCAGCGTCACCGTGCCTTTCACGCCGGGACGGGCGGATGCCACGCAGGAGCAGACCGACACCGCGTCGTTTGCGCCGCTCGAGCCCCTCGCCGACGGGTTCCGCAATTATGCGAAGGCCGAGTTCGCGTCGCTGGCGGAGCACCTGCTGGTCGACAGAGCCCAGTTGCTGACGCTGACGGCACCCGAGATGGCGGTGCTGGTGGGTGGCCTGCGCGTGCTTGGCGCCAATGTCGGAGAGGCAAGACACGGCGTATTCACGAAGCGCCCGGGACGGCTGACGAACGACTTCTTCGTCAACCTCCTCGATCTGGGCACCTCCTGGCGAGTGAGCGCCGGCGACAAGGGGGTCTATGAGGGACTCGACCGCGCGAAGGGCGAGGTGAAGTGGACCGCAACGCGGGTGGACCTTATCTTCGGCTCGGACGCCGAGCTGCGGGCCATCGCCGAGGTCTACGCCTCCGAGGGCTCGCAGGAGAAGTTCCTGGCGGACTTTGTCGCGGCCTGGTCCAAGGTGATGAACCTGGACCGGTTCGACATGGCATGAGCGGTCCGGCGCGGCAGCGAACTCCGCCTGCGCCTTCTGGGGATTCGGGGGTTAGGAGCCCGCCGAATCCCCAGCCCCAACATCGCCCGCCAGCCGCGCGGCCTACTCCTGGTTGCCCTCGGCAACGAGCCCGTGTCCCCCCTCCAGCTCCCAGGCACCGCCCGCGTTTTCCCGGAGATCGCATTCACCCACGAGGCCGCTCGCGCCGGCAGCGGCCTGGATTCCGGCACGCCCGTTCTTCCGGATGCGGCAGCCTCGAAGCGTCGGCCGTCCGTCCGACCCGATGCGGACGCCGACGCCGGCGTTTCCCGTGATCTCGCAGCCTTCCAGTAGCGCAGCGCCCCCGTCGCGGATGGACACACCCATTGCGGCTCCGTCGCGGATCCGGCACCGCTGCACGATGGGCGCGGCACCCTCGCTCACGGTGAGGCCCGCAGCCCGGCCCCCGCTGATCTCGCACCCCTCCAGGATGCCGCCAGCCTGCCGGTAGTAATAGGCGCCGCCTCCGATGCCGTGGATGGTGCAGTTTCGGACGGTGGGGCGGGCTCCCTCCCCGGCGACGGCCAGGCAGGCGGCCGACGTGGAGGTGATACGGCAGAAATCCAGAACCGACTCCCCCGCCGTGACGGCGACGCCGTAGGCGGGTTCGCAGCGCTCATCCAGGACCACGTCGAAGTGGATCCCATAGACGCGTGCTCGGCGTGCGGTCAGGTGCAGGCCGGTCCGGTAGCGACTGACGATCCGTACGTGGTCGGGCCCCCAGCCCAGGAGCTGAATGCTGGCGGGAATGATCAGGTTTTCCTCATACCTGCCCGCCCGCACCACAATCCGGGTGCCGCCGGGTGCTTCATGGATGGCCGCGCCGATGGTGGCGTACTTCCCCCCCTCCGGCTCCACCACACGGGTCATACATGAGCTGAGCTTCGCCACACCGGATTGAAGGTCGAAGTCTTCCAGTAGTTGCCGTTTGCGGTCTGGATCCTTCTCCGTTTCGTAGGCCAGGAACGACCCGTCATCAAACGCCACTACCACCTCCCTACCGGTAGGGATCGGCTGGGGGGCCACCATGACCCCGTGCATGCGGCCACGGAAGCGGACCTGGAAGTGGCCGGGGGGCCATCTCAATCGGTCGCCCGGTCCGCTCGGCGTGATCCCCGCGAAGGCGCCGATCACCGCCATGACGGAAATCCCGTGGTCCCATTCGAGGGTCGAGCGCACTCCGAACTGGCGATCCGGCCGCCACTCGACAGTGACGGCACCACCCTCGGCGGTGAGCCGGAGGGGAGTTGAGCCGTCCAGCGCTTCGGCCAGTAGCACCATCGCTGCGTCGAGGAGTGCCTGCACCCGGCTGTCGACGCCCCGTAGCTCCATGTTGGGCCAGAGCTCGATCGGCACGTCCAGCGGAGGCCGGGCCCGGCGCGTGAGGCGCTGCATCGTGTCCTCTCCCCTCTCACCAGCCCATGCCCGGGCTCTCGGCCCCTTCTACTTCAACCGCTCCAACTGACCCCGTCGACGCATCAGGTTCTTGTAGTCCCACTGGATCTCTCGTGCCTCGACCAGCCAGCGTTTGAGCTTCTCCACGTCCACCTGCTCCACGTCCGTGTATCGAGCCTCAGCGGCCTTGAAGCTCCCTTCCTTTTCCAGCCCGCTCTCCTCAAAGGATTGACCGCTCCAGAAGAGGAGGCGCACGCAGCTTTTTAGTTTGCTGTAGCCGACGATCGGATTCCCATCGAGGAACCACACCGGATGGCCATGCCAGATCTTGTTTTCGGCTTCCGGCAGGTTGCCGTCGATCAGCTCTGCCAGGAGCCCGCAGATCGCCCGATCGCCGGGCACCTGGGTCTCGTTGTAGGCCGTTGTGTTCGTGTGCATGTTGATCTCTCGGGTTCGCGGCCGAGGGTGGCCGGGAGGGGCACCGGACTGGATGCGTGTGTCGAAGTCGGCGACATCTATTCTGGGCACGTTGGAGCGGGCGGTCGATGTTGCCTCAGGCGTGGACGTAGGCTGCGAGGTGCTGGCCGGTGAGGGTGGAGCGGGAGGCAACGAGTTCCGCGGGGGTCCCTTCGAAGACGATCCGGCCGCCGTCGTGGCCCGCCCCAGGTCCGAGATCGATGATCCAGTCGGCGTGGGCCATCACCGCCTGGTGGTGTTCGATGACGATGACCGACTTGCCCGAGTCGACCAGCCGATCCAGCAGGCCGAGAAGTTGCTCGACGTCCGCGAGGTGCAGCCCGGTGGTGGGCTCGTCCAGAACGTAGATCCCCCCCTTGTCGCCCATGTGAATCGCCAGCTTCAGCCGCTGCCGCTCGCCCCCGGAAAGGGTGGTCAGGGGCTGCCCGAGCCGGAGGTAGCCGAGCCCGACGTCCGCCATGCGCTTCAGGATGACGTGCGCGGCGGGCGTCTTCCCCTCGCCTATGCCGAAAAACGACGCCGCGTCGGCGACCGGCATGTCCAGCACCTCGGCGATGTTGAGGCCGCCGAGGCGGTAGTCGAGCACCGCTGCCTGGAACCGCTTCCCCTCGCACTCCTCGCAGGTGGTGGCGACGCCGGCCATCATCGCCAGGTCCGTGTAGATCACCCCGGCGCCGTTGCAGGTGGGGCAGCAGCCCTCGGAGTTGGCGCTGAACAACGCCGGCTTCACGCCGTTCGCCTTTGCGAAGGCGGTGCGGATCGGGTCGAGCACCCCGGTGTAGGTCGCCGGGTTGCTGCGTCGGGAGCCGCGGATCGGCGTCTGGTCGATGGAGACAACACCATCCCGTCTCGGCATGCAGCCATGGATGAGGGTGCTCTTGCCGGAGCCGGCAACGCCGGTGACGACGACGAGCACCCCGAGCGGGATGTCGACATCGACGCCGCGCAGGTTGTGCATGGTCGCGCCGCGGATTGGCAACGTGCCCGCAGGCTGCCTCAATCGCGGTTTGAGCGTGGCCCGGTCGTCGAGATGGCGGCCGGTGAGGGTGCCGCTGGCCCGCAGCCCATCCACGGTGCCCTCGAAGACCACGGTTCCCCCGGCGGTTCCGGCGCCGGGGCCAAGGTCGACCACGTGGTCGGCGATGGCGATCGCCTCGGGCTCGTGCTCGACGACGAGCACCGTGTTGCCCTTGTCCCGCAGCCGCAGCAGGAGGTCGTTCATCCGC
>CAZSRZ010000159.1:0-9061 GCA_964609085.1 uncultured bacterium
AGAAGGAAGGCAAGAAGCGGATGAAGTCGGTAGGCCGGGTGGAGATCCCGCAAGAGGCCTTCCTCTCCGTACTGCGCGTGGGGGACTGACGACGCCGGCCGCGATCCGATGCTGACCCTGCTCCACGGCACTGATGCGCGACCCGAGCGTACTCCTTCGCCCGCTCGCGGTCTGCCGCTCGCGATCTACGTCCACATCCCCTTCTGCGTGCGGAAGTGCCACTACTGCGACTTCGCCTCGGGGCCGGCCCCGGACGACATTCGCACCGACTACGTGGCCGCGCTGGCCGAGGAGATCCGTCGGTCGCCCTGGCGAGGCGAACCGGCGAGGACGGTCTTCTTCGGCGGCGGCACCCCCAGCGAACTGCGCTCGGACCAGCTCGCGGCCATTGTCTCCGCCATCCGCGAGACCTTTCACTGGCCCGTGGATTCCCCGACCGAGGCGAGCATCGAGTGCAATCCCGGGACGATCAATGACGGGAGCTTCGCGGCCATGCGCACGATGGGGTTCACCCGCGTCAGCCTTGGGGTGCAGAGCTTTCACGACCGCCACCTCCAGGCGCTTGGTCGCATCCATTCGGCGGCTGAGGCGCGGCAGGCCGTGGGTCTGGCCCGTGGCGCTGGTTTTCAGCGGCTGAGTCTCGACCTCATCTTCTGCCTCCCCGGACAGACCCTGCAGGAGTGGCAGCGCGACGTCGAGGATGCCCTGAGCCTGGCTCCGGACCACGTCTCACTCTACAACCTGACCATCGAGCAGGAAACGGAATTCGGCCGCCGCCATCGCGCCGGCAAGTTAACCCTCCCGGACGAGGACCTTTCTGCCGACATGTATGAGTGGTCGCTCCATCGAATGGTGGAGGAGGGGTTCGAACTCTACGAGGTTTCGAACTTCGCCCTGCCCGGCGAGGAGTGCCTTCACAATCAGGTGTATTGGCGCAGGGAGCCCTGCCTGGGCTTTGGGCTGGGCGCGGTCTCGTTCGTGGACGGCTGTCGTTGGTCCGTCACCCGCTCGATGGCTCGCTATCTGCAGACCGCCGCCCGCGACGAGGGCCCGGAGGTCAGTTGGAGCGAGCGGTTGGACGGACGGGCCGCGTGCGGTGAGGCGATCATGCTGGCGCTGCGGACACGAGAAGGCGCGCATCTGGCCGAACTCGCCGAGCAGCACGGCATCCGATTCGATCTCGAACTTGAGCCGATCGCAGTGCGAGTCGTGGCCGATGGCCTCGCCCGCTGGCAGGGCGATCGGTTGGTCCTTACCCATCGGGGGCTACTCCTCGCCAATCGCGTGTGCGCTGAATTCCTGGCGGAGTGACCGCCCGGATTTGGTGAGGCGGGACCGGCTCGCAAGTCGGTCAAGTGGGGGTCGGAAAATGAACTCGGAATGCGCATCGTCCCGACGCGGCTTCGTGGGCCGCTCCGCCATCGCGCTCATGGCGCTCGGCCTCGGCAGCACCCTGATGGGAGCGCTCGTGGTGGGTCCGCTCATCGGCAAGCAACTGGGTGTGACCAGTCCGGCCGTCCCGCCGCTCGCCGCCGGAGGGATCGTCCAGGCGGATTCTCCGTCCGAGGAGAGACGCCGGCTGGCGAGCACGGACCGAACGGCGCTCCCCGCCTCAGAAGAGTCCTTCAGTGAGCGAGCCGCCCGCGAAGGTTGGGATGAACCGGACGCCCCAGAGCCGTCACCCGCAGGCAATGGCCCGGCCACTGCCCCACCGACCGACGCAACAGGTGTCGCCGCATCAAGTCTCCCCGACACTGCTCCTGTCTCTGCGGCCGGGGGCCGGACCGTCACAGGCACGGTGCCGGGTGCGCACACGCCCGAAGTCTCCGGATCCACCGCCCAGAAGCCGCCCGTCGAGACCCCGGTGAGCCCTAAGCCGGCGATTGAAAAACCCGCCGTCGAAAAACCCGCCGTCGAAAAGCCTGCTGCCGATAATCCGGCGGCCCCGAATCATGTGGTCGCGAGACCCTTCGTCGCGAAGCCCGTCACGGCAAAGCCTGTGACGGTGAAACCTGGCGCTGAGACGCCGGCCAACGGCGGGACCCCGGCCCGGCCAGAGGCCGGGACACGTCTCACGACCGGAAGCCGAACAACGGAGCCCGCCTCGAGCCTCTATCGGGTGCGGATCGGACAGTATGCGACGCGGGAGGAGGCCGGGCGCGCTCGCGCTGAGCTCTCCGCGAAATCCGGTGCCAGCCTCACGGTGGTGCCCGTGGATGGCGGCTACCGGTTGCAGTTGGGTGCCTACCGTCGGCGCGAGAATGCCGAGAAGGCGGCCGGGGAATTGCGAGGGAAGTCGCTCAATCCCGAGATCAGCGATCCGGACACCGGCAAGCTGCCGTAGCCCCGGGCAACAAAGAGAACAGATCGGTGGCAGCGGCCGGGGCTCATGTGCTCCGGCCGTTGCTGTTCTGGGCAGGAAATGCCGGTCCAGTCGGGAACGAGTCCCGGAAACAGCCGTCCGGATCCGCCCCATCGTGCACTCAACTCCTGCTCCCATCCCCGTCGCCGTCTTGCTCATCCCGATGTTCCTGGCGGTCGCAATGGCCGCCGGTCCCGCAAGCGCCCCCTACCCACAGCGGATGGCCGATCGCTACCCCAGCGGCCACGGCACCCCGGCCGGACCCGTCCAGGCCATTGAAGTACGCGACGGACTGCCCCGGTTGCGTGCCGCAGGGGGCGTGGCGATCTTTCGTGAGGGCAGATGGAGGGATGCGCTCGCCGCAGAAGGGCCGGCCCCAGGTTATCTCCCCGGAGACGCCGCCGGACTGCCGCGAGGAGCGCGTGTCCTGGGCGGGACTCGAGCGGGCTCGCAGGAGTGGGCGGTCACCGACCGTGGCCTATTCCTTAGATCCGGAGGGAAGTGGACGCAGATCCGGTTCCCACGGCGCTATCTCACCCGCCAGCGAGTCGTCAACATTGACGCAGCCATCACCTGCGTGGCCCGGGACGAGAGCGGGATGCTCTGGATCGGCAGCAGCGTGGGGCTGTTTGCGACCGACGGCGGCGACTTCTGGAACGTGATTGACAGGGAGGATGGGCTGCCGTTTGAGGAGGTGACCTGCATCGCCTTCGGAGCGGGCACGGATATGTGGGTCGGCACCACCCGCGGGGTGTGCCGCTTCACTCAGGGTGTCTGGCAGTATTCCTGCGGGACTCGCTGGCTGCCCAGCGACCACGTGACCGCCCTGGCTGTCGATCCGCGAGGCGGGGTCTGGGTGGGGACGGAGGCCGGCGTCGCCCGCCTGCACGACCGGCCGACCACCCTGGAAGAAAAAGCTGCGCACTACCAGCAGATCACCGACTCGCGCCATAACCGGCGCGGCTATGTCACGGGCAGCCGGCTGCGGGAACCGGGCAACCCCGAAAAGGGTGTCGTCTACGAGGCGAGCGACAACGACGGGTTGTGGACCGCGATGTACGTCGGGGCACAGGCCTTCCGCTACGCCGCAACCCGGGACCCGGCCGCTCGCACGGCCGCGAAGAAATCCATGGACGCCATGCTGGACCTGCTCCGGCTGACCGGAATCAAGGGGTTTCCGGCCCGCGCCGTCGTGACCCGAGGTGAGCTGGCCCGCGGCGAAACCGACGGCTACGACCCGAACGAAACGGTGCGCGTGGCCGGTGAGAAGGAGAAGATCTGGTTCCCGTCGCCGGTCGACCCGGAGGTGCTCTGCAAGGGAGACACCTCCTCCGACGAATTGGACGGCCACTACTTCGCGTGGCTCATCTACCACGATCTTGTCGCCGGCGCCACCGAGAAGAAGGCGATCGCCGCCGCCGTGACGGCGGTCACTGACAACCTGCTCGAGCACGATCTCACGCTGGTCGGTCACACCGGCCGCGCCACGCGCTGGGGTGTCTACCACCCGCGCTTCGTCAACGACGATCCGGAGTGGTGGGAGGAACGCGGGCTGAACTCGCTTTCGATGCTGAGCTACCTCAAGATCGCCGAGCACATCAGTGGGCAGAGACGTTTCAGCGAAAAGTACCGGGAGCTGATCGAGAAGCACCACTACCTGCTTAATCTGGTGCATCAGAAAGTCGCCGAACCCTGGTGGGATGTGAACCACTCCGACGACGAGATGGCGTTCCTGATGCTCTACGCCATCCTGCGTCTGGAGCACGCACCCGGCTACCGCCGACTGTTGCTGCAAAGCCTCGAGCGGAGTTGGCAGATCGAGCGGCCCGAGGCGAGTCCGTTTTTCAACTTCGTCTACGGCGCCATCACCGGTCGGCCCTGCGATGTGGAGGCCTCCGTCGCGGCCCTCCAGGATTGGCCATGGGAGCTGATCGAGTGGGAAGTCCGCGGCACCCACCGGCATGATGTCACCGTCCTCACGCGACGAGGTGAGGGCCGCGCCAGCAGCCAGCTCACCCGTGCCCTCTCGCCCGCTGAGCGGCGCGTGATGCGCTGGAACGGCAATCCCTACCAGCCGGACGGCGGCACACCGAACGGCACTACGGAGGAAGACGGCTCAGCATGGCTGCTCCCGTACTGGATGGGACGCCACCATGGGCTGATCGGAGGGACGACCCGATGAACCCGTGTGCGCGCAGCCTACCCCTAGTGGTGGGGTTGCTCTGCCTGGCCATTGCGGGCACCGCAGCCGAGCGGACGCGACCGCCGATGCACCGGGCCGAGCTCATCTTTCCGCTCGACTCGCAGCACAACCACGGGAGCTGCATCGTCGAAACCCGGGGAGGCGAAGTCCTCGCCTGCTGGTACCGTGGCTCCGGCGAACGGCGGGCGGATGACGTGGCAATCCTCGGCGCCCGGCTCCGCCGCGGGGCGACGAATTGGTCGGACACCTTCCCAATGGCCGACACCCCCGGGTTTCCGGACTGCAATGCCTGCATGGTGATCGACCCCGTGGGCAGGCTGCGGATGTACTGGCCGCTAATCATCGCGAATGAATGGCATACCGCGCTGCTGATGGAGAAGGTCTCCGCGGAATTCCATCGGGATGGACCGCCGCGGTGGTCGTCGGAACGGCCGGTGATGCTGAAACCTGGTCCCGAATTCACGCGCATCGTCCAGGCCGCAGTCGACCAGGATCTCGCTCGGCTGCCGGCCATCCTGCCCGCAGACCGCCAGGAAATGGGGAAGGCTTACCTGGAGCTGCGCAGGAAGAACGCGGCGGACAAGTACTTCAACCGCATGGGCTGGATGCCGCGCACACACCCCCTGGTGGTCGACGGGAAGCGGCTCATTGTGCCGCTGTACTCGGACGGCTTCGATTTCTCGCTAATGGCGATCTCCGACGATTGGGGGGAACACTGGCTGGTAAGCACCCCACTGGTGGGAGCTGGTCCCGTTCAACCGGCCCTTGAGCGGCGCCGAGACGGGACGATCGTCGCCTGCATGCGCGACAACGGTCCGCCCCCCCAGCGCATGATGGTGAGTGAGAGTCGCGACCGGGGCGAGACGTGGTCGCCCGTTCGGGACACCGAGGTACTCAATCCCGGCTCGGGCGTGGACGTGGTCGCACTGCGTAGTGGCCGCTGGGCACTCGTCTACAACGATACCGAGCGCGGCCGACACAGCCTGGCGGTCTCCCTCTCAGATGACGAGGGACGCACGTGGAATCGGACTCGGCACCTGGAACTGGACGGACGAGCCACCGGTCCGGCCACCGCGAGCTATCCATCCATCCTGCAGGCACGCGACGGCGCCATCCACGTCAGTTACACCTTCACCGCAGCGGCGGCCGATACGCGCCAGGATGCCCAGGGGCGGATCCTGCGAGAGGCGATCAAACACGCTCGGTTCAACGAAGAGTGGATTCTGGCGGGGGATCCGCGACGGCCCTGAAACATCCCTCCTTCCGACGAGTGTTCGCGGCGGCGGTGGCGGTCGTTCTCTCGCTGCCAGCGCTTGGCGGCTGTACCGGACGAGGGTCGGAGAGCGTCGTCATCCGATTTGCCACCACACAGCAGGGCGAACAGATGCGAGAACCGTTCCGACGCGCCCTGAATTCGTTCGAGGCGGCGCATCCCGGCGTCCGCATCGAAGTGACGGAGATGGACGATGATGTCTACCAGCGGATGGGCCTGCTCACCCTTTTCGTCGGCGGCACTCCACCGGACATCTACTTCCAGTGGGGCGGCTACCTCGTCAACCGGTATGCCGAAGCGGGCTACGCCCTGGATCTGACCGACGAGTTCCCCCCTGCCGTCCGAGAGCGATTCCTGCCGACCTCCTGGGCGTCGTGCCGAGGGCGCGACGGCCGCCTCTACCTCTGGCCGAACAGCGCGTCCGTAACCATCGTCGTGTGGTACCGTCGGGACATGTTCCAACGGCTCGGGCTTGTCCGTCCGACGACCTGGGATGAATTCCTGGAACTGTGCGGCCGGCTGAAATCCGCCGGGGTGATCCCGCTGGCCATCGGCAACCGGGAACTGTGGCCGGGAGGGAACCTGGCGGCAGCGATGGCGGCGAGGCAGGCCGGGGCCGACCGTTACGCACAGATCCTTCGGCTGGACCGCGGAACCCACCTGGATGACCCCGACTTTGTGGCTGCACTCGGACGCCTGTCCGACCTCGCTACTCGAGGCTACGTGAACGCTGGCCCGAATGGGACCGGCGCGGACGATGCTCGCTCTCTGCTGTCGCAGGGCAAAGCGGCCATGCTGCCGAGCGGAGACTGGCTGGTGTCCGAGGTCGATCCGGAGGAAGCGGCGGAGCTCGATTGCTTCCTGCTCCCCGAGATGCAGGGGCAGCGTGCGCCGGACTCTGCCCTCCTGGCGCTGGCCACCGGCTATATGGTCTACAGAAGGACGGCTAATCCCGACCTCTGCCTGGCTTTGCTCCGACACCTCGGCTCGTCGCGGGTGCAGCAGGAGTGGAGCCGCGCGGGGCACATCAGCGCACTGAAGGAAGTCGGGCCTGGTGGGGACGCACCGGTCGGGCAGAAACGCATCTGGGGCTATCTGCTCGAGGCGCGGGAGACCGCCCTGGCCCCGGATATCGGCTTCAACCTCGAGGTGAGCGACGCCTTCCTTGACGCGGTCAGCGTCACCCTCGGAGGTCGCCGCCCAGCCGGGGAAGCCCTGCACGAAGCGGAACGCCAGGTGGCGGCAATCCGCGATGCCGCTCCGGCTTCCCGGACTTCGGCTGTACTGAATTCGGCGGGGCGGAGATGAGTCCCACCCGCACTGGTCGCCAGGGGCTCTGGCTGCTGGGGCTTCCCGCGGCGCTGCTCTACGCCCTCTTTGTGCTCGCGCCGTTGGTGGCGGCTCTGGGCATCTCGCTCTCCCATTGGGATGGAATCACGCCGGCCCGTTTTGCGGGGCTCGCGAACTACGCTCGAGCCTTCTTGGGAGACCCCATCTTCCTGGGGTCCTTCTGGAACAACACCCTGTACGTGCTCGCCACCCTGGCGGTGGAAGTCGGCGCCGGGCTGCTGTTCGCGGCGGCACTGCAGTCTCGCTTACCGGCGGCCGGACTGTGGCGCGCGCTCTTCTTCAGCCCGATGGTGTTGTCCATGGTCGTCGTGGGGCTGCTCTGGAGCTTCGTACTGAATCCGGAGGGCGGGCTGCTGAACGCTGGACTCCGCATGCTGGGATTGGAGTCGTGGACCAGGGCCTGGCTGGGGGATGATCGGACCGCGCTGGCCTCGATCTCCATCGTCTCCGGCTGGCGCTACGCGGGCTTCTATATGGCGCTGTTCGCGGCGGGGCTCACTCGCATCCCGGCCGAAGTGCTGGAGGCCGGTCGGTTGGATGGCGCGGGCGAGGGGACTCTCTTCCGGACCGTCACCCTGCCGCTGCTGGCCCCTGTGATTGGGGTCGCCGTGCTCCTGTGCGTGACGGGTGGGTTCCAGTCCTTCGACCTCTTCTTCGTGATGACGGACGGGCAGCCGTACCACAGCACGGAGATCCCCACCACGTGGATGATCAAGAAGGCCTTCAACCGGCAATCGCTCGGGTACGGCTCCGCTCTCGCCGTCATCCTGACGCTCTTCGTCGCTGCGCTGGCGGTCTGGTCGCGCCGACTCACCGCCGGGACCGGCGAAAAGGAACGGGGATGAAGCTCCGCCGGACCCTACTGCTCATCCCGGTTGGGCTGGTATCGGCCGCCATGGCGCTGCCGCTTATCTGGATGCTGCTCGGGTCGGTGCGCAGCAATGCCGAGATTCTGGCCGCCCCGTTTGGGCTTCCGGCACAGTGGCGCTGGGACCAATGGGGAGAGGCATGGGCCGAGGGCGGTCTCGGACGAGCGGGGCTGAACAGCCTCGTCGTGACCGTGAGCACGGTGTGGCTGACGGTAGTGCTCGGGGCGGCGGCCGCCTACCCGCTCGCGCGCGGTGCCGGTCCGCGGCTCGCACCGATCTACCTGCTTGGACTCGTCGTCCCTGCTCAGGCGGCCGTGGTGCCTACGTTCATCCTACTCCGGATGCTGCATCTGCTGGACACCTGGTGGGCTTTGATACTCCCGGGGGCCGCCTGGAGTCTGCCGCTGTCCGTCTACGTCTTCCTCGGGTTCTTTCGGGGACAGCCTCGCGATGCTGAAGAGGCCGCAATGCTGGACGGCTGCGCCGGGTTCCAGATGTTCTGGCGCGTCGCGCTGCCGATCGCCCGACCTGCCGCAGGGGTGGTCGCGATCATCACCGCGCTCGGCACGTGGAACGACTTCTTGTTTCCGCTCCTCTTCGTCCACGGCGAGGACGCCCGCACGTTGCCGCTCGCCATGCTGGCATTCAGCTCTGCCCATACCACGGACTACGGCCTCACCTTCGCCGGGCTAGCGATGATGAGCCTGCCGCTGCTGATCGCCTACGCCTTCGTTCAACGGTCGATGATCGACGCCTCCGCAGGGGTGCTGGGCTGACTGATTGCCGCTGATACTCTCCAAATGACAGCCGAAGCGTCGCCCACCCCTGTGCGCCTTCGCGTAGAGACCCCCCTCCAGACGAACCTGGGACTCGGCATCACCGGGCAGACGACCCCCCACTCTGCGCCCTTGCGTCTTCGCGTCTTTGCGTTGAGACCCCGCCCAGACGCACCCGGGACTCGCACCCGATTAAACGCAAAGGCGCAGAGACGCAAAGACGCAAGG
>CAZSRZ010000160.1:0-8846 GCA_964609085.1 uncultured bacterium
GTCGCCGTTGGGAGCTGCGACAAGAACATTCCCGGCTGCGTGATGGCGATGGCGCGGCTGAATGTGCCGAGCATCTTCGTCTACGGCGGAAGCATCATGCCCGGCACCGGCGACAACGGGCAGGATCTGGACATCGTGTCCATCTTCGAGGCGGTGGGTCAGTACCAGGCCGGGACGCTCGACCTGGCGGGCGTGAAGCAAATCGAATGCGAGGCCTGCCCGGGCGCGGGTGCCTGTGGGGGGATGTACACGGCGAACACCATGAGCAGCGCCGTGGAGGCGCTCGGTCTCTCGCTGCCGTACGGCGCCAGCAATCCTGCCGTGGGCGCGGCCAAAGAACGGGAAGCCTTCCGCGCCGGCGAATTCGTCACCCGGCTGGTCCGCGACAACATCCGGCCCCGCGACATCATCACCCGACGCTCGCTCGAAAACGCCTACACCCTGGTCCTTGCCCTGGGAGGCTCTACGAATGCCATCCTGCACCTGATGGCGATCGCCCGTGAAGCTGAGCTCGATTGGTCGCTCGCCGACTTCGACAGGATCGGCGGCAAGGTTCCTCATCTTGCCGACCTCAAACCCGGAGGGAAGTACGTGATGTGGGACCTGCATCGGGTCGGCGGCACTCCTGCCGTGCTCCGAGCCCTCCTCGATGCGGGCATGATCGACGGCGACTGCCTCACGGTGACCGGCAAGACCATCGGTCAGAACCTGGCAGGGATCCCAAGCGTCTACCAGCGAAAACAGGTCGTCGTAAAGCCACTCGACAGCCCCATGCATGCCACCGGGCATCTGGTGGTGTTGGGGGGCAACCTGGCTCCGGAGGGGGCCGTGGCTAAGGTCGCCGGACTGAAGAGCACCACCATCACCGGCCCTGCCCGGGTATTCGACGGCGAGGAAGCATGCGCTGCCGCGATCTCACGCCGCGAGATTCGGCCCGGCGATGTGGTCGTCATCCGCGGGGAGGGTCCCGTCGGCGGACCGGGGATGCGCGAGATGCTGGCGGTGACGGCGGCACTCGTGGGCCAGGGCCTCGGCGAGTCCGTAGGACTGATTACGGACGGACGTTTCTCTGGGGGCACGCATGGTCTGGTTGTCGGTCATGTGGCACCTGAGGCCTGGGTAGGCGGCCCTATCGCATTGCTAAAGGAGGGGGACACAATCACGATCGACGCGGCAGCGAAGCAGGTCCGAGCCCACCTGACGGAAGCGGAGCTCGCCGAGCGCCGAGCAGCCTGGGTCGCCCCGCCTCCGCGTGAACGACGGGGCGTTTTGGCCAAGTACGCCCGGTGCGTCTCCAGCGCCGCTGAGGGCGCCGTCACCAGCTAGCGGCGGGCGGCCGGGTTTGACCACGTTACATAGCCGTGGTAGACTTCTGTCCGTCATCTTGCGATTTTCTAGAGCGCCGGCCGGACTGTGTCTGACGAACTGTTGACTGAGTTCCTGGACCGGCTCCAGCAGTTCCTCTCGCCGTTCGCCCGTAGGGTCGATTACGGCAATCTGCGCTCCCGCGTCGACACCTGGGACGACCCGTCGGGCAAGTCGATCACCAACGTCGCGCTGGTCTACGAGACCCCCGGGGGCAGCACCGATCAGATCAACATCTCCTACTTTCACGCCGAGCGGCACTTCGTGTTGCTGGCGGACCCGGAGGATGAGGTCACGACGACGGAGACTGAGCGCGTCATCGAGTTGATCTCCCCACGCGTGGAGGGCATCCCCCAAAAACGAAGGGAGACTCTCTACGCGGAGATCCGGCGGCTGGTGGACGGCGGGATCACCCGCGCCGGGTTGCTGGGGCACCTGAACCGGATCATGCAGTCCGAGTTCAAGGGGGGTACCATCACCCACATCGAGTTGAAGGACGCGATGACCTTCGCGATCAACCACCTGAAGGAGTAGGGCTGAACCAGCCGAGATCGCCGTCCCCGCTTGTGCCGAGGGAGAGCTGAGGCAGCAGGGCGTTACCGGTCACGCCCGACCGGAGTGTCGTTCGGCAGTGTAGGTCGTCAACTCCACAGACCTCCGACTCAGTGCTTCCCGAAAGCTCGGCGAGCTCAACGCCTCGTATTCCGCGCTGCCGGCCGGCGTGCCCAGATCCGGATGGCAGTGGAGCTCCAGCAACCCATCCGGCAGCCGCTCAACCAACGCTGTCAGATAGTCCGCGGTCAGCCTTCCGCTGCGGAAGAGACCGTAGCACCACCGCGGCGTGACGAAGCCTGCTGCCTCGACCCGGGGCCGCTGACCGCGGCACAGCAGGTGGAAGACGCTTCCCATCAGCCATTGCGCCCGGGCATCCGCTGGGTCCAGCCGTCGGTAGAGCGCAAGGTCGTCTTCGGGAACCCGGAACCCCGGCACCCTGTGCCTGAGCGCCAGCGAGAGTGCCGCTTCGAACATAACCGGCGTGAGGTTGAAATGAAGGTGGGAGTCGGCGTGGCTCCAGGGGAGCCCTGCGGCCTCGAACGCGTCGAATTGAGCGGCCAACTCTGCCTGAAGTTGTCGCCGATGCAGCGGTCCCACCGAGTAGCGCAGTCCGGCCCGGCGGGGGTTGTAGTCGAAGTGCCCCCGACCGTCCACCAGGAGCGGGATGCGCTCCCGGGGCAGGAGAGCCGGTCCGTGCACAAGGACCATGTGCAGCCCGACGGCCAGGCTCGGGAGGCTGCGGGCGATCCGCACGGCGTCCTCCGCGGCGGGACCGGCAACCATGAGGCTGGTGCTGGTGACGACGCCCGCCTGGTGGAGGCGGGCGACGGCCTCGTTCACGCCCGAGGAGAGGCCGAAGTCGTCCACGTTGACGATCAGGCGGCAGGCCATCCCTGCCTCCCCCACCCCGTTCTCCGAAACGAGATCAGGCTGCGACCGACGACTTCTCGGCCGTGGCGGTCCGCTTGCGCTGGCTCATGAACTTGAAGAACTCCCTGCCCTCTTGCAGTCGTCGACGCCGCTGGACGGGGTCCTTCACCATCTCGCCGAGCATCCGGATGATGGGTGCCGGCCGGAAGTAGAACTCCTTGTAGAACGACTCCACTCTGTCGAAGACTTCGCGGCGGCTGAGCCCCGGGTATTGCAGGGGGAAATCTTGCGTGCCGTCGAGCGTCACGAGATCCTCGGGCACCAGCCATTTATTGGCGACCGCCTGATCGTAGAACTCCGTCCCCGGATACGGGGCCGCCAGCGACACCTGGATGCTGTAGGGATCGACATCCTTTGCGAAGTCGATGGTCTCGCGGATGGTCTCGCTTGTCTCCCCCGGAAGCCCCAGGATGAAGGTGCCGTGCACGAGAATGCCGAGTTTCTTGGTGTCCGTCATGTAACGGCGGGCCCGATCGAGCATCACGCCCTTCTTGATGTTGCGCAGGATCTGGGCATTGCCACTCTCAAAGCCCGTAAGCAACAGCCGCAAGCCGTTGTCTTTCATGACCTTCAAGGTCTCGTAAGGAACATTGGCCCGGCTGTTGCAACTCCAGGTCACTCCCAGCGGCCCGAGCAGCCTCGCAATCGCCTCGGCGCGGGGACGGTCGGCGGTGAACGTGTCATCGTCGAAAAAGAACTCCTTGACCTGCGGGAAAAGTTCTTTCGCTCGTTTAATCTCCGCATACACGCTCTCGGGGCTGCGGGTGCGATACCGATGCCCACCGATGGTCTGCGGCCAGAGGCAAAAGGTGCACTGGGCGGGGCAACCCCGGCCGGTATACAGGCTCAGGTAGGGTTGCTGAAGATAGCCGATGGCGTAGTTCTCCACGGTGAGATCACGCTTGTAGACATCCAACACGGATGGCAGCGCATCCATGTCGTGGATGATTTCGCGCTCCGGGTTGTGACGCACAATCCCGTCGGCGTCCAGGTAGCTGATGCCGTTCACCTCCGCATACGGCTTGCCTTCGGCGATGTCGCGAATGGTGAAGTCGAACTCTTTCCGTGCCACGAATTCGATGATCCCGCGACCGCGCTCCAGCGTCTCCCCCGGTAGCACGGCGACGTGGGCACCGACCATCCCGATCACTGCGTCGGGGTAGCAGCGCTTCAACGTCTCCGCCACGGCCATGTCGTTCTCGAGCGATGGGGTGCTCGTGTAGATAACCATCAACTGATGTCCGTCAGCCAGGCGGACGACGTCGTCGACGGTCAGGTCGTCTGGCGGGGCATCGATCAGCTTCGAACCGGGGATGCAAGCGGCCGGCTGCGCCAGCCAGGTCGGGTACCAGAACGATCGGATTTCTCGCCGAGCCTGATATCGGGAGCCTGCTCCCCCGTCAAATCCTTCGAAAGACGGCGGGTTGAGAAAGAGGGTTTTTTTCATCCGGGTTGAACTCGTGGCGGGTTGGGGGTCCGAGCATGGTTTAGCACACAGGGCGGCTATGGTCGATGGATCCTGGCTAGCGCTGCCGATTTGTCGGGGATGCGAGCGCGATGTGCCCGCCAGCCCGCAGCCGAAATCGCTCGCCTCGCCAGTAGACGGTGTGGCCGAAGCAGCCGGCAACCCACAGCGCCGCGCTCAGCAGGTCACTTATGGGCAGAGCGATCAGCGCGACTGCCGCCTCTGCGTCACCGAGAGCGGCAATACTGGCCACCGCCCCGGCCAGTCGCGAGCAGGCCGCTACCGCCAGCACACCTGCGGCAACGGGTACGTCGAAGACGAACGGGAGAAGGCACAGGCACCAGAGCGTTGTGTAGGTCACGAAACTGCCGTAGTAGCCGGCCGACTGACATGCCCGAACGGTTCTCATCCAGCGCAATCGGCGAGCAAGCATCTCGCTCCAACCGGCATTGGGGAGCCTCGTACTCACGACATACCGGGTCAGAGCCACCCGGCGACCCAACCCGGAGACTCGGCACCCGATCTGAAAGTCGTCCGCGAGGTAGTCGCGCAGGGCCTCAAACCCGCCGATCGCGGCCAGGGTCTGTCGATCCAGAGCCAGCGTCGAGCCCAGGGCGAATCGAGGCGAGACAAACTGGCTGGCGGCGAGCACCCCCGGAAACCAATCCGTCGCGATCCCCAGCCCTTCCAGCACCGAGGCAGAGGTCCGCGCGCCGAACCCGCGATAGGGAGAGGTGACGAGGCCGACCTTTGGGTCGCCGAACTCCTGCGCCACAGCCTGGAGATAGGACGGCGTCACTGCCATGTCACTATCGCTGATCAGGAGTAGGTTGAACCGGGCATGGGGCAGCATCGCCGCGAGATTCGCAACCTTGCGGTTGACGAAGCCGGAATCGACCGACTGGCTGGTGCGTACCAGGGTGATGGCGCATTCCGGGTGGGAGTCTCGCAGCCCTTCCACCACGGGGATGGCGGCATCAGTAGGGTCCCTCACGCCGAAGAGGAGTTCATACTCCGGATATGAGAGCGCGCAAAAACTGGCGAAGCATTCGACGGCTCCTTCATCTGCGCCGCGAACAGGTTTCAGAATGGAGATAGGTGGGGCTCCCGGCGAGTCAGGCAGCTTCCTGCGGGCGAAACGCACGGCTGCGATCACCACCGCGAGTTGGTAGACCGCCGAGGCGGAGGCGACCACCACGACCAACCAGGTCACCGCCTCGATCATCTCGCTTCGCCGGCCGGGGCAACCTCGCCGCTGCTGACCTTTGTGCCGCCGAGCGCCGCCAAACAGAGGAACCCCAGCGCAACCCACGCCACCTCCCGCAGTCGGCGGAGCACCAGCATCGTCGCGGTCACGGGGCGGGCCAACTGGAATGTCTGCCCGAGGAAGAGCAGCCCGCTCTCCTGGCTCCCGAGGTTGCCGGGGATGAAGAACGTCGCCATGTTCACGCTGTTCATCAGGCCCTCCATCACCAGGGCATCCTCCCACCGGACGGGTAGCCCGAGCACCCATCCGACCAGCCAGAATTCGGCAGCCAGCACAAGCCATCCCGTGGTGGAGAAGAGCAGCGCGGCGACGAACTGCCTGGGGTGACGGCGCCAGAGGTCGAGCACATCCCGAATCACCAGGAGAGGCCCCCTGTGTCGCCGGGCAAGGGGTCGCTCCGCGATCCACCGCTGCCATGCCCGCGGAAGAACCACGCGGGCAAGCCACATCCCGATGATGATTAGCCCGATGACGCCAGGAAACACCGCAAACGGTATCAGTTCCTTTCGGGATGGCTCCAGCCAGAGTCCCATGACGACGGCGGTGCAGGCATAGCCGGCCTGCGTCACCGTCATCACCAGCCGGCTGGACATCACGGCTGCGGCGCCCTGAGAGGCACCCTCCCCGGCGGCGGTCAACAGCACCGCCTTCACCGGTTCGCCTCCGAGGGACATGAACGGCGTGGCCTGGTTCAACGCCTCACCCGCGAGCCGTATGGCGAACATGCGACTGAATCCGACCAGGGGTGCCCGTCCCCCGAAAGTGGCGACCCACATCAGCGTTTCGGCCCACTGGGTGACCGTGGACGGCAGCAGGAACAGGGCCGCGAGCACGACGAGCCGGATGCCGACGAGGTCCGACGGGAGCTGCCGCCAGCACTCGGGCAGGTCCACGTGCCAGATCATCACGCCGGCCCAGATCAGCGACCCCCAGAGGATGATGTGTTTGAGGAGATGGCGCATCAGACTCCGCGCGGGCCTGAGCCGCACTGACGCTCAATACTAACACTCCACTCTCGCCCTCACGCAGCGAGCACCCGGGGGTCTGGGGCCTCGGGAAGCGTGTGATAGGGTTAGGTGAATCCGGCGGCCCACCAAGGAAGGGAGTGACGATGTCGACGCGGACCCCGTTGCATGACTCGCTGCGGACATTCAGCTACGGTGAAGGGCGAACGGGCCAGTTCTACTCCCTGCCTGCCCTCGAAGCCGCCGGGCTCGGGAAGATTTCTCGCCTGCCCGTCAGTCTGCGCATCGTCCTTGAATCGGTGCTGAGGAATGCCGACGGAGTGCGGGTCTCGGAGTCCGATGTTGCCAACCTGGCGGCCTGGCAGCCCACCGGTCCCCGCAGCAGCGAGGTGCCGTTCGTCGTCGCACGCATCGTGCTGCAGGACTTCACGGGCGTACCGCTGCTGGTGGACCTCGCGGCAATGCGCAGCGCTGTGGCAGCCATGGGCCGGGACGCAGGCATCATCGAGCCGCTGGTGCCGGTAGACCTCGTTGTCGACCACTCGGTTCAGGTGGATCTGGCCGGCCGAGGGGACGCGCTGCAGCGCAACATGGAGATCGAATTCGAGCGCAATGCCGCTCGCTACGAGTTCCTCAAGTGGGGCACACAGGCCTTTCAGGGTTTCCGGGTGGTTCCCCCGGGCATCGGTATCGTCCATCAGGTCAACCTGGAGTACCTGGCCAAGGGCGTGCTCCAGCAGAATGGCATCTTTTACCCGGACAGCCTGGTGGGGACGGACAGTCACACCACGATGATCAATGGCCTCGGCGTAGTCGGCTGGGGTGTGGGGGGAATCGAAGCGGAGGCCGGCATGCTCGGCCAGCCGGTGTACTTCCTTGCGCCTGATGTGGTCGGCGTTTGCCTCAGCGGCGCGCTCCGGCCAGGTGTCACAGCCACTGACCTCGTCTTGCACATCACCGAACTATTGCGCCGGGTGAAGGTAGTCGGAAAGTTCGTCGAGTTCCACGGCGAGGGCGCAGCCGGGCTCTCCCTTACGGACCGCGCGACGATCGCCAACATGGCACCCGAGTACGGTGCCACGATGGGTTACTTCCCGGTGGACGAAGAGACGTGCCGGTATCTTACGCAGACGGGACGTGATCCCGACCTCGTCGACGCCGTCCGCGCCTACTTCCATGCCCAGGATATGTTCGGCATGCCCTCTGCAGGGCAGCTCGACTATACGCAGGTGGTGGAACTGGACTTGGGGTCAGTGCAACCCGGGGTCGCCGGACCGCGCCGCCCGCAGGACCGCATCAACCTCCCCGAGTTGGGCTCGACTTTCTCGGGGCTGTTGACCCGCGCCGCGGCGGACGGCGGATACGGACTGGCGGCTGAGGCGATAGGCCGCTGCGCCGACGTTGAGCTAGGCGGCGGGTCTTCGTCCACCCTCCCCATCGCGGGTCAGAATGGGCGGCGGGGCCAGGACGTGATCGGCAATGGCTCTGTGGTGATCGCGGCCATCACCTCCTGCACGAACACGTCCAACCCCACCGTGATGCTCGCTGCGGGCTTACTCGCCCGGAAGGCCGTCGAACGCGGACTTTCCGTGCGGCCCGCAGTGAAGACGTCTCTGGCCCCGGGTAGCCGCGTGGTCACAGACTATCTGGCTCGCACCGGACTGCAGCCCTACCTCGATGCCCTTGGGTTCCAGGTGGTCGGCTACGGCTGCACCACTTGCATCGGCAACTCCGGTCCGCTGGATCCGGCCGTGGAGGCGGCGATCACCGGGAATGATCTGGTCGTCGCCAGCGTCCTCAGCGGCAACCGCAATTTCGAGGCGCGGGTTCATCAGAGCGTGCGCGCCAACTTCCTCATGAGCCCGCCGCTGGTCGTCGCCTTCGCGCTGGCGGGGCGGGTCGACCTGAACCTTGCGACCGATCCGCTCGGCACCGGCCGGGACGGTGAACCGGTCTATCTGCGCGACATCTGGCCGAGCAGTGAGGAGATCGCCGCCGTCCTCTCCTCCGCCACCGACCCGGCCACCTACCGACGCCTCTACAGCGATTTCGATGGGCAGAACCCGCTCTGGCAGGCGGTCCCAAGCAGCGCCGGCAGCGTCTACACCTGGGATCCCCTCTCTACCTACATCCAGGAGCCGCCCTTCTTCCGCGGGTTTGCCCTTGCCCCCGTCCCGCCGACCGGCGTGACCGGTGCCCGGGCGCTGGCGATCTTCTGTAAGTCCCTCGACGGGGGCGGCCACCACCGCCGCGCGCGCGAACTGCTCACCGCCTACCTCGGCGCCGGCCCATCGCTGCC
>CAZSRZ010000161.1:0-8725 GCA_964609085.1 uncultured bacterium
GGTTGATGAGCAGGATCATCGGTCGGGTGAAGGCACCGAACGGCTGGGTCATCTTCAAGCCATCGCGCGGCGTCTCGTGGGCGTGCACGCGCTTGGTGAGGATGGCGAACAGGTCATCGTGGATCCGCCCGCCGGGGTTGTTGCGGACATCGATCACCACCGCCTCCCGATCGTAGGCCAGAGTAATCAGCTCTCGTTCGAACCGCTGCAGTGAGCCCTGATCCATCTGCTGGATGTGCAGATAGGCGAGCCGCCCACCGGAGAGACGGTCCACCCTTTCGCGATTCTCGGCGACCCAGTGCTCGTAGAGGAGCCCGGTGAACCGCCCACGCGCCAACAGTGGGTACTTCAGCGTGCGCGTGCCGCTCTTGTCCTGCTTCTCGCCCACAACGAGATCGACCGTTCCCGAAAGGCCGGTGAGGGTCCGGATGAACTCCTCCGTGGGCGCGACGTCCTTGCCCGCCACGGAAAAGATGTACTCACCGGGCTTGATCCGCGTCTCATCCTGATCGGCGGGGCCGTCGCGCAGGATCCCCGTCACCTTCATGCCGGGACCGTCTCCGCTCCAGTCCAGCCACACGCCGAGGCTGGGAGTGCCGCCACCTCCACCCCCACCACCTCCAGGTCTTCCGCCGCCACCCGGTGCGCCGCGAGACGCGCCCGTGTGCGAGGCGTTGAGTTCGCCGACCATCTCCGTCAGCAATAGGTGGAAGTCGTTGATGTCCGTACACTCGTCAACGATGGGCAGCATCCGGTTGCGGAGACCGACCCAATCGACGCCGTGCATCTTCGGATCGTAGAAGTTATCCCGCAGAAGCAGCCAGGCCTCGTTGAAGGCCTCGCGGCGCTCTTCTCGCGAGTTGTAATCCTGAGTGCAGCTATAGGTGACCGGGGTCGGTGTCCCGCCGGTGCTGGGGAAGAACCGAAGCGAGCCAATCCCCGGAACGAGCTGCCAGAAGACCTTCCCATCGGCGGAGAGCCGGACGATGCCGCTGACGTTGTCCGCGATCTTGGTGGGGTTTCCCCCGGCCGCGGGGACCGAGTAGAGCGCGGAAGGCTGGCCCTGCACGGCGACGGTGAACAGGCATGACTGTCCGTCCGGGGTGTACATCGGGTTCGATTTAACGCCCGTGGGGCTGGCAGCCAGCGTGCGGATGCGGCGCTCGATGCCCTGTGTGTCGACCTGCACCCCCATCGCCGGAGCTGGAGCGGCACCTGCGCCCCCGGCTGCCGCCGTCACCGGTGACTTGCTCCTGGTGAGCTCAACCGTGTACAGGTCAAGGCTGGCCTGCACCGGTGCGCCACGACCCGGGCCACCAGGCCCCGCTGCGGCGCCGCGGGTGGAAAGGAACGTCAGCCGCTGCCCATCCGGACTCCACACGGGCGAGCTGTTTAGCCCAACCCACCTGGAGATGTTCACCTCGCCGCCGCCGGTCGCCGGCACAACATAGATGTTGGTGACGCTGGCCAGCGAACGGCGGCTGTAGGCAAACCACTTGCCGTCGGGCGACCAGCGTGGTTCGCTGATGAACCCACTGCGGAACACTTCCTTCGGGGTGCCACCCCCCACCGGAATGGTGCAGATGGACCGACCGTTACTTCCGTTGAGATAGCCGATCAACTTCCCATCAGGCGAGAAACTGGGGCTGGTGTCCGCGTCGGGACTGGTAGTGACACGCCGACTCTGGCCGGTCGCCACATCCGCGACATAGATATCCGTGTTCCCGTCTCGCTGGGAAACATAGGCGAGGCTCTTGCCGTCCGGCGACCAGGCGAAGTCCAGATCGCGCGCCAGGGTATGGGTGATCCTGCGGGCCTCGCCGCCGCCGGCCGCCACGATGTAGATGTCCCCGCGGGCGCCGATGGCGACCTGGGAGCCGTCTGGCGCAACTTCCATCTCCGTGCTGCCCGTGTCGAACTTGCGCGTCTCTGTCTTGACCTCATCGGCAACAGCCGCGGAGACCTGCAACCGGACAGGGTCTACCCGCCTGGCGGTGAGATCTGCGGTCCACAGGCTGAAGTCCGTCTCGTAGACGATCTTCTTTCCATTCCGAGCGATGCTCGGATAATGGATGATGCCGGCCGTCTGCCGAGTGATCATCTCCGGCTTTCCGCCGGTAACGGGCATTTTCCATAGCTGGCTCTCGCCAGACTGATCGCACGTGTAGTAGAGAGTGCGGCCATCCGGGGAGAGCATCGGCCAGAGGTCGTTGCCGGTGAAAGTCGTCAGCCGTCGGGGCAACGCGTTCGCGCGGTTCACCTGGATCGTGTAAATGTCCGACTGCGCGCTGCCGCGGTAACCTCGCCGAGCCCAGGCACCGCTGCCGCGCACGTACGCCAGGGTGGAACCGTCGGTGGAGAGATACGGGGTTTGCAGCGTCTGGACGTCGCGAACCAACTCCCTCAGGCGACCGTCTGCCAGCCGCAGCGACCACACGGTCGGCGTGCGAGAATCTCGCGCGGAGTAGAAGATGATCGACTGGCCGTCTGCGCTCCACTCGCCGAGCATGTCTTCGGATGAATTGAAGGTGACTTGCTTCGGGGTTCCGCCGGCGGCCGGGATCGTGTAGATGTCGTTCTGGCCTGCTCGGTCGGTGCAGAAGGCAATCGTCGAGCCGTCTGGCGACCACTTGGGACGCGTCTCGTATCCCGTCTGTTCGAGAAGGCGGGTGGCGCTGCCGCCAGTGGCGGGAACCGTCCAGATGTCACCCTTGTAGCAGAAGGCAATCTTCGTCCCGTCGGGTGAGATCGATGGGTAGCGCATGGCGCGGATGATCCGGCTGGCGGGGGTGGCCGGTGCGGCGGGAGCCTGACCGTACGCCTGCCCGGCAGCCAGAATTCCGGCAGCCAACCCTCCGAGGATCCATCCGAACGTGCGAGACGGATTGAACATCTTCATCCCTCCAGGACCGGGGCGCCAGCGCACCCAACACGGGACCACAAGTGTAATACGGCGATGGGTAGCCGCGGTGACATACTCTCCGCGTCTATTGCGCCGCGGCCGTCTTCACGCCGTACAACCGCGTCGGCGTGGACAGCGTAAAACTGCCCGAAGACCCCTTGAACAGGCATTCTACGAAGACTGCCGTGCTGCCCGTTCCCGGGATGAACGCCGTTGTCCTGGGGTCCTTATCCGACGGAACGAAGCGCTGGTCCTGCCACTTGGCCGGACGAAAGTCAGCATCCGGTGCCGTGGCGGTCCAAATGCGCACTTCCTCGGGCCGAACGGAGCTGGTGATCGCAAGCCGGAGCGCGTCCCCCTCGAGCCGCTCGGTGACCTCCACGCGCGGGAGAGCGCTGTTTGTGGCGATCCCCTGGAAGAAGGCGGTCATCGTGCTGACAACGCGTTCCTGATCGCCGAGACCGTGACCACCGTTGGGCACGGTCAGCAGGTATTTGCTCCCCCGAAGGTCTCCCCAGTAGTTCCGAGTGGCATCCGTTGCCCAGTAGCGGTCATTCGCGCCGTGGATCAGCAATTTGGGCATGGTCAGACGGTCGCGCATGGCATAGGGATCGACCATCTCGACCAGTCGTCGCCCGCGCGGCGTGTCCATCCGCTGCTGGAGACCGCGGCGGGTGTAGTCCTGGATCTGCTCGCTGTAGGCTCCCCATAGCTCGAGTTGGCGAGGCATCTGGCGGGAGAAGTTCAGGTTGTCGAACACCATCGGCGCGATGCCCTTCACCCGTCGATCCGCTGCGCCTGTGAGGTAGGTGGTCCATCCACGCTTGGATGCCCCGGTGACGACGAACTCCCGCACGCCGACGGGCCACTCCTTGCGAGTGTACTCCTGGATGGCGTCCATCGCCTTCATCGCGCTCTTGACCATGGGGAAGAGTAGCGGCCAGGATTCATCGCCGTCCGCCAGGTACTCCTGAAAGGTGTGCGCGATCAGGTCATCCTCGCTCTTGCCGTCGAACAGGGGCTGGTTCGGGATGTTGTAGAGCACGGCCAGCGGGGCTTTCAGCCTTGGGGCGACCGTCATCGCCAGAAAGGCCGACGACGGATCCGGATCGCCGCCCGTGACGAGGAGCAAGGCCGTCCGCGGCGTGCTGACCTCCCTCGGCACAAAGATCTGGATCTGGTGCTCCCAGGGGATCCCGCGCCAGACCTGGGACCGCATCTTCAACGTGACGATCCGGATCGAACCCTGCATCCGGTCACCGGTCATCGACCAGGCGAACTGCGGCTCTGGGCGCTGCACATAGCCGACGAGATTGGACTCTGCCTCAGGCATCCAGGCGAATCCGAGCATCCCGCCCATCAGGGCCAATAGACACGCTGGGAACTTCATTCGGGCACCTCTTCCTCGCTGAATTGATCGAGATCACGTGCATAAAACGGCTGCCGAACGAGCAGTTCGGGATGTCGATGCGCTATCGCACACTTCCCACACAGCCAGGCTGCACAGTAGTCGCAGTGTGAATCGGCCGGGCCGACACACGAGCCGCTCCTTGCCGACCCGCTGCATCGCCAGAGCCTGGACGGCAAATGCTTCAGAACCAGGTCCAACTGCTCCTGGTCGAGACTAACCACCTCCCAGGTAGCGGGTTGATAGTCGGGACAAATCATCTGGATGCGATTCTCGGTCTGCCCCGGTGATTCCCCGACGACGTAGCCGAACGGCAAGAACTCGTCGCCCTTCGAGACTCCCTGGAACACGTCCAGTTCCACGAGCTGCCTTAGCACCACGTCGACCGCGTATTGCAGGCGCGCCGCGAGGAACGCCAGCTTCTCCTCACATTCCGCCGATTTGACGGCCTGAGCATACAGCGTCTCATGGTGCCGCACCACACGCCAGTGCCCTTCCGGGTCGGCCGGCGCTACCGCGCGTCTAGACCAATTCTCCGGCCGAATCTCAAGGATCCGGTACCCCTCGGTGGGCACGCTGGCCCCCTCGAGATCGGCCCGGCTGCCCCAGGAAAGCGCCGTGGCACCTGTCCGGGGATCAAACTCGAGGCAGCACGCAAACAGGGGCCCGTCGGGTTGTGAGAGCGTCAGCAACCGAGCCTCTCCGCGAACCGCGGCAGCCAGCGACGCCTCCCATTCGAACCAGTTGATCAAGTGTCGGCCCCCAACGGGCCGAACCCGGCCCTGATCGGCTGATTATAGTTCCCCGCGCACCCACTTTCGAGCCGGCGAGGACCAGCCTGCACCATTTGCGGACTGGTTCGACCAGCAGGGAGTCGCGGGGTCAGCCTCGCTGTCGCGGGCGGGGCAGGACCTGACTCCGGCCAGCGGCTCCCCCACTCTTCACAGTCCGGGGCCCGAGCGCAACCGCTGGAGCTCAGCTGCCAGATCCTGACCCATGGCATCCCCCAACTCACGCGGTCGTCCCGCGATCGCGACGCCGCCGACGACCGCGAAGGCAATCTCTCTCCCCGATAGCCAAGCGACTGCATCCGCCAGCGTTTGCTCAAGGGTGCCTGTCATCCAGGTACCGGTCAAGAATTGCGAATGCGGCTACCATCCGCAAACGGATCTCAAGTCGCTCCTGCCAGCGAGCCAGGCAGAGCGCCTCCCCTTCTGCCGTGCGCTCCGTTGCCTGGATGAAGAGGTCGTGCAGTTCCGAAAGAATCCGCAGACCATCTTCCGGCGTGAGAGAACGGAGCCAGCCATCGTGGTTCTCGCGCCGCGCCTGCTCCAGCAAGGCCCAGTTGTTTCGCGGTGCGTCCGCAGTAGTCCGAACCTGGCTGCAGAGAAATGGAGATCCCGGGGCTGGCTTTGGTCCGTTGTCCGGCGCGGTCCGGTGCACTGAGGCCCGCCCTCCGCGCCCGGCTGGCAGAGGCGGATCCTGAGCGTCGAACCCAACAGGAGCGTCTCGGCAGGCTGACCATCAGCCAACTCGCTCTCCTCAGATCCTCGGCTTTCTGTTCCGCCGCCTGGCCGGTTCACGGGATCCAGAGCAGGAGCGTCATTGCGAGCTGGGTAGCTAGAGGAGAGTGCGGTTGGAGTAGGGTAAGGTATAGCCAGCGGGGATGACGGAGTCAACTTGCCCGATCCCGGGCGGAACGCGGGATTCTCCCGGTGGCGAACCCGGCCCTGTTCGATGGACGCCACCCGGGTACGTGGTCAAACGGTCGAGTCCGTTGTCGATGGCCCATAGGTGACGACCCCAGCAGGGACTGCCGTTCCGCGCCCGAATCTCTACGCATCACTGCGGACGCCATCGCTGGTCATCTGGAACGCGCCACCATTTCAAGGAACGACGATGGCAGCACCCGCCGAGAGAATCCCGCCCGCGCTGGAGCACTTTGACCCGGATCATCCCCTCTTCAGTGCGCTGCCACGGGCGGCGGCGATTTCGCCAGCTTCCGGGCGTGTGGTGTTCACCGCGCCAGCCGAATGGGGGGATCGGTCGTCTGAGGCGGTGTGGGAGCTGGACGCCTCCACCGGCGATCGCCGGGTCCTGATTGCGCCTCGGGCACTGCGATCCGCTATGCGGCGGGGTCTGCGGCCGGTCTCGGAATTGAAGTGGTTGCCGGGTGGCGACACGCTCTTGCTTTCCGCCGGGAGCACTCTGTTGCGGTGGGACGCCGCGACCGGACTGCACCCGTTGACGACCGGAGTCGATGCGGAGGTGTCGCCCTCACTCTCGCCGGATGCGGAGTGGGTCGCTTTTGTCCGCAACCGTTCACTCTGGGTGGTCCCCACGAGCGGCGGACGGCCCAGGCAGCTCTGCCGGGAAAGTTCCCGATCCGTATTGTCTGGAAAGCTTGACTGGGTCACCTGGGAAGAACTCGGACACCGCAGCCACCACGGGGCGGTAGCCTGGGCGCCCGACAGCGACGCCGTGGCCTACCTGCGCACAGACCAGTCTGCCGAGCCTCGCCGCATGCTTCGGTCGCCGGACGGGGACACCGCAGCGCAGGCCTACCCTCGACCCGGCGACAACCACGGGGCGTATTCCGTTCGTGTGGTGGACATCCAGGGCAACTTGCTGGCGGAACACCGCCTTGAACCCGAAACATGGGAGTTCGTCGCTCCCACCCTCGCCTGGTCCACCGCGCTCGACGCGGTCCTCTTCGTTCGCCTCACGCGTGACCAACGCCGGCTGGAACTGGTGGCGCTGCCCCGGCGCGGAGGTACGGTTCGAGTTCTCTTCACCGAGCGTGATCCTCACTGGCTCAATCAACTCGGCCCCGCCATCTGCATCCCCGGCACGGGTGAGCTACTCTGGATCTCGGAGCGCACGGGAAGGGCGCACCTCCACGCGTTCCACCTTCAGTCGGAGACGTGGCGCCAGCTCACCGACGGCGATTGGCAGGTGGAGTCCCTCCACGGACTCGACAGCGGCATGTGCTGGATCACGGGGACAGGCCTGGATCCCCGAGATCGGCACGTCTACGTCGTTGACGCCGCCACCGGCGGGCAGAGGTCCGTAACCCCGACCCCGGGCGTGTGGGACGGAGTCGGGCACCCGACCAGCGGCCGCCTCCTGGTGCGCGGATCCACCCCGGACCGGCCCCCCTGTCTGCTGCTGTGCCAGCAGGAGAATGCTCCCACAACCGTCGCAGAGACCACCGCCGGAACCAACTCATACGCCTGGGCGGAACGCGCACTTCACCAGGTCTCCACTCCGGAAGGAGACATCCTGCTCGGCCAGTTGCTCACGCCGCCCAACTTCGACGCCACCCGGCGCTACCCAGTGGTCGTGCACGTCTATGGGGGTCCGCACGCTCAAACCGTGCGCAATGGCTGGCAGGGGACCCAGGCGTTGGACCAACTGCTGGTCGCCGCTGGGATTCTGGTGTGGAAGCTTGACAACCGGGGCTCATGGGGTCGGGGCCACGCGTTCGAGGAGGCGGTTGCCGGGCGCTTCGGAGCGGTGGAGTTGGCGGACCAACTCCTGGGAGTGGCGCACCTCGGGTCCCTCCCCTACGTGGACCCGAGCCGGATCGGCATCACCGGCTGGTCCTTCGGGGGATTCCTGACCCTTTACGCGATGCTGAACGCACCGGACGTCTGGACGTGCGGGGTTGCCGGTGCCCCGGTCACTGACTGGTCGCTCTACGACAGCATCTACACCGAGCGCTATCTGGGACTGCCTGGTGAAAACCAGGCGGGCTACCGAGACTCTTCTCCCGTACATGCGGCGGCCGGACTTGGCGCACCCCTGCTCCTGGTCCACGGCGCGGCGGACGACAACGTTCACCTCGAACACACTTACCGGCTCATCGACGCGCTGGCCCGGGAGCGCAAGCAGTACGAGCTAATCATCCAACCGGGAGAGAAGCACGGATTCCGTAGTAGCGCGGCGGTGCTGTACACGCTTGACCGCACAGTCACATTCTTCCGGGAGCATCTCCAGGCCCCGCGAGAGACCTGACGGCCGGCGCGCCCGATGACCTCGCCCCCCGCGGTCCGCTGTTGATCCTAAGAAGATCCTTCTGCTCGGCCAGCCTTTGTCAGCAGCGTTCCGAGCTTTGGTTACGGAATTGCGCACCCGACGTGCGACTCCGGCTCGGACAGGGTAACAGGCTGTTGCCGAACCAAGCGCACCCGCGCCGACGGGACAACTCGGGCGGCTGCCAGGCATGCCTGCCCAGGCTCCACAGCCCGTGAAGCTGGCGATCCCATGCACCACGGCTGTGGAGATCTCGCTGCACGGTGGGTCCTGCTTGCCCGTTGCTTCGAAGTTACCTTTGGGCGAACAATGGGTGGAATAGCTTCCAATAAACTATTGACGCAGCAGAATCAGGCCAACCTCGGCCAGCGACCGATAAT
>CAZSRZ010000162.1:0-8370 GCA_964609085.1 uncultured bacterium
GCCAGGTGCGGCATCGGGAGAATCCCGCGTGCCGCGTGACTCCGTCAGGTGGGCGAGGCCGGCTTCGTTATCCACAGGTTTCGAAGCCGAGGCACTCGGAATTCGCCGACTGCGTACGTCGCTGGTCAACGGCGGCCGCACGCCATCAGGGGAAGCGGGCATCGAGTTGATCCTCGGTGGCATGCATGCCCATCCAGTGGCCGCTTGGATCCCCGTACTCGCCGAGGGACGCTCACGCCGCATCACTCCGGTGTCGACCCGATTTGTTCCCACAACATTTCGTGCAGAAGAGCGCCCTGGCAGTCGAGAGGATTCAGGCGGACGGCGCTGGCCTGGGCACCAGCCCAAGCTGCCGCGTCGTCGGGATAGACGTGTAAGTGGAGTGCAAAATCTATGGGCTGTTCACCAATGCGGTCGGCTGGCCCCAGGAGCCCATCGAGTAAGATGAGGACGTAATGCAGAGTTGCCGAAATCGATTCTCCAATAGCGCTCATAAGCATAGTCCGACTCTCGGAATCGAGGGTCGTATACCAATCATGCAGTGCCGCACGAGAGGAAGTTTCGACTCCGGGAGCTGCCCGTCGTTCAAGCTCTCCCAACAGGTAGTCTCTGGTCGATGGAATCGCAGTCTCAATAAGGAGTTGAATGAAAAGTTTAGCCGCACGATCGCGGTCGAATGCCATGCCCTCGCTCATTGAAACGCCTGTGGGTAAAAACGTCGGATTTCAAGAGCCAGTTCGCGGAGCGCTGACCTGGGCACCCCTGCCTGATGAAGCTGACGAAGTCCGCTGGAGATGAGCGCACGGGGTGATCCACCAAACAACCCCCGCTCGTTTAAAAGCTGTCTGTGAATGGCTTCTGGGATTACGATTGCCGTTCCATCCATGTAAGAGTAACCTGCTATCACCTGATTCGCGGGATGCCCTTGCGGTACGTGGTGCACTGCGAGACGATCACCAACAACCTGCCTGGACCATAACTCACGCGCCCTCCCTACCTGCCATACCGAGACTCCTGGCCGGGGACATGCATTATGCACCCACACTCCACCCGCAAAGTAGGTGTGTGTGCCCGCAACCGTGAAGTTGTGGACTTGGAACGACCCCCGCCGCCGTTCGATGCGGGTGATCGCCACCGTGCCGCCGGTGGCCAGGCGGAGGCGGTCGCCCTTACCCTCTGCCGGGCCAGCCGGGTCAGCAGAAAGGTCGCTCCTGGCCAGCCTCTTCGCCGGGATGAAGCCTCTCCCCTCCACAGCCCCGGGCGGCGGTTTGCCTGAACGCCAGGCGGCCGGGGACGCTCGCGCACCCAGGTCGGGGGCGGTGTGCCTGAACGCCAGGCGGCCGGGGACGCCAGCGCACCCGGCCCGGGTCATCGCGATGGCGCATTAGTGGCGCTTCATTGGCGCTTCATAACTCGTGGCTATCAATGGGTCATTAGCCTGTGGTAGCCCCGAGTCCGGTGGGACCGGGGGTGGGGAGGTAGTGATGATGATGCCCGCCGGCACGCGACCGTTCTTCGCGACCACGGGGTCCGAGTGTGTGGTCGACTTTGAGCGGTTTTTTCACCGAAACAGCGACGCCCTGCGGGGGTTCCTCTTCCGGCGCCTCCGCAGCCATGAGGATGTCGAGGACGCCCTGAGCCTCACCTTCGCCAAGGCCTGGAACGCTCGCGACAGCTTCCGTGGGGAGGCGAGCGCAAGGACCTGGGTCTATCAGATTGCCGGGCGGGTCGCGATCGATCGCTTGCGGCTGGGCCGACGTCGCGTGCACGAGGTCGAGCTGGACGCGCTCCCGGTTGAGGCGCTCGATCAATTCGTGGATCCCGTCGCCGATCCGGCTCCTCAAATCGCCGAGAGCCAACGGGCGGCAGCGGTTCGGGCTGCTCTGGGCCACGCTCTGGCTGGACTCAGCGAGGATGACCGGCGGCTTGTGCGGATGCACTACTTCGATGAACGTGGCTACGAAGAGATCAGCCGCGCGTTGGGGATCACGCGGAGCCAGGTCAAGGGTCGGCTGCACCGCATCCGCGGTCGGCTTCGCCGGCTACTGGACGTGGAAGAGTGGCAGGCCGTAGGGTAGCCCCGAGGGCCCTGTTCCGGCTACAACTGCCTGTGTCGCTTCCGCTTCGGTCCTCGCCGCTCGCCGCCGTTGCCCGGTTCATCTACTGGGCCGGCCCGTCGTTGCTCCTGATGGCAGGCATGTGGTTCGTTGGCGGAGACACTGGCTCTGGGCGAACCACCGGGTCCATCCTCGAGAGCTTGCTGGGGACAGTCTGGCCATGGCTGGCGACTCGGCTGGCCGGTCCGCCGATGGAGATGCTCAACTTTCTGTTGCGCAAGGGCGGGCACTTCTGGGGTTATGCATTGCTGTGCGCCTGCAACATCCGGGCGCTTCGCGGGTTGAGCGCCGGCCCAGCGCGGGGACCCCTGCCGGCGCGGGTGCGCTGGGGGCCGGCCCAGCTTGGGCTGTTGCTGTCGGTACTCTGGGCATGCGCGGACGAGGCGCATCAGTCTTTCTCCCCAAGCCGCAGTGCGTCGATCGGAGACGTGTTGCTGGATACGGCCGGTGCTGCCGCCGGCGCGATGATCGTTTCGTTATGGCACCACCACCGCAGTCGACTACTCTCCTCGTCCGATCCGGTCACGCCCCCCTCCATCGCCACGCCGATTCCCTGAGTGAGCAGGTGACCGAGGCGCTCCTCGGCCATGCGCTGGTGACCCTGGAAGAAAAGGGCGACTGGCTGCGCGTCAGGGCCCCGGACGGCTACGAGGGCTGGGTGCAGTCACGTCACGCGACCCAGGAGTCCCCCACTTGGAGAGCGCCTTGGGGGCTGATCGCGGAGCCGTGGGCTAACCTGCGCCGTTCGCCCCACTACCAGCTTGCCCCCGTGCTTGCGGCACCGATGGGCGTCCGGCTCCCGCAGATCCTCGGCGCACCCGAGGGGTGGGTGGGGCTTCTCATGCCCTCGGGGGAGACGCTCTACACCGAGGCGCGCCGGGTTGACCTGTCCGGCCGCCCCTGGCCCGCCAACGCCCGGCGCATCTGTCGCACGGCCAGGCGTCTGCTGGGGGCCCCCTACCTCTGGGGAGGCTGCACCGCCTTCGGCATCGACTGCTCCGGCTACGTGCAACTCGTCTTCGGGCTCCATGGCGTGTCGCTTCCCCGCGACGCCGGTCCGCAGGGATGTTCGGGCATCCCGATCCACCAACCGGAATGTGGGGACCTGGTGTTCTTCGGTCCGCCCGTGGCTGACACTGATCCGGAGCGGATCACACATGTCGGACTCTCGCTCGACCGCGATCGCTTTATCCACGCCTCCGGGAGCCGCTGCGTCCGCATCGACAGCCTGTCAACTGACCCCTACCGACGCCGATTCCGGTTCGCTCGGCGGGTGTTGTCGCACGAAAGGTGAAACAGGGTTCGGGAAGAGCGCTGAGTACCGGCCGGGCTGGGGGCATACTGATGCGATGAACACCCCCGAGAGCACTCCAGAGATCGAGATCAACTCGGCACCCGGCGACGTCGAGCCGGGGGTGGATTCGTTCCAGCAGTTCATCGAGCTCGCGCCGGACGCCATTCTCCTGGTCGACCCCGAAGGCCGGATCAGCCTGGTCAACAGCCAATTCGAGTCGATGTTTGGCTACTCGCGCGAGGCCATGCGGGGTCAGCCGGTGGAGGTGTTGATCCCGGGCTGCTCCCGGGAGGCCCATCTAGGTCTTCGCAACGCCTATCAGGCTCGACCCCGGAGCCGGCCGATGGGTCCGGGACTGGATCTGGTGGCCCAACGTCGAGACGGCGTAGCGTTTCCAGTAGAAATCAGCCTGGGGCCTGTACACTACATGGGTCAATTGCAGACTATCGCGATGGTACGAGACGTTACGGATCGACGCCAGGCCCAGGCCGAGCGAGAACGACTGCTTGAGAGCGAGCGCGAGAAGACCGAGCAGTTGAAACTCGCTGTGCGTGAAGCGCACCATCGGATCAAGAACAACTTGCAGGCGATCAGCGACCTGCTCTATCTGACTCAATCCGCCCAGCCCATGGGAGATGCTCACGATGCTCTGGGCGACAGCATCGGCCGCATCCAGTCGATCGCGCTGGTCCACGACCTACTCTCGCAGGAAGAAGATGTCGAGACCGTTGACCTGCACGCCCTCACGCACCGGCTGGCCCCCATGGTCGTCCGCAACGCAGGGTGCGCCATCGGCGCGTCCGTGCTGACCATCAACGTCCCTACCGTGGCGGTTTCCTCGCGGAGGGCCACGATGATTTCTCTTATCCTGACGGAGCTCTGCAGTAATTCGGTGAGGCACGCTTTCCGAGGCGGGGCCGAGGACCGGTTGCTGGTGCAGATTGATCACATCAACGATGGACTGCGTATCGTCGTGCAAGACTCCGGGCCTGGGGTTCCGCGCGGCTTTTCGATAGATGCAGACGCCAACGTAGGGCTCCAGGTAGTGAAAATGCTGGCGGAGCGCGATCTCGGTGGCACCCTGACGCTGGAGAGCACCGCCGGACTCCGCGTGACGGTCTGGTTCCCCTGGTGATATGGATCGAGAGGTAATGTCGGTCGGCTCGACCGAAGCGCCCCAAGGGGTGGAATGAGCGAGACCGTTGCACCCGTGTTGCCGAGTGTCCTCATCTGTGAGGATGAAGGGCTGACCGTGCTCAGGCTCCGCCGGAGTCTTCAGCGTCTTGGCTACGCAGTCTGCGGCGAGGCCGCCGCGGGAGACGAAGCGGTGGACCTGGCCACCCGCCTCGCGCCGGATGCCATCCTGATGGACATTCGGATGCCCCGTATGGACGGGATTGAGGCCACGTCGCGGATCATGGCGGATCGGCCGACGGCCATCGTCATCATCAGCGCCTTCAGCGATCGCGAGCTGGTCGAGCAGGCGTTACGGGCCGGAGCATCGGGCTACCTGGTCAAACCCGTCAGCGACGAACAGATTGCCCCGGCTCTTTCGGTTGCGCTGCGCCGGTTTGAGGAACTCCGGGAGCTACAATCGGAAATCGCCGATCTCAAGCAGGCGCTCGAGGCGCGCAAGGTCGTGGAGCGCGCCAAGGGAATCCTGATGCGGCAGCTCAAACTGGGCGAGGAGGACGCCTACCGACGGCTGCAGAAGCTCAGCCGCGACCGGCGGCAGTCACTGCACGCCACGGCCCTCCAGGTGATCTCCGCCATGGAATTGTTGTCGGAGGCGGGTTAGAAACAGTAAGATTACCCGGCGCACCACGGTCGTGCGCTGCAATTTCGGGCCATGGATTGCCCGGTCGACGAGGTGTGCCTCGGTCGGCCGGGCTTTTTGCATGTCGGCGGGGGAGTGCGAGATGGCGAAGGAACGCGCGGTCACCGACGGGTTGACACTGGAACTTTCCAACTGGACCCTGGGATCCCGCCCAACGGAAGGGCTGCTTCGCGGCATCCGTCGGCTGACGATTGCCGTCTGCTGCGGCCGCCATCGGATGCCGCTGGACGACGCCGAAGACGTGGCGCAAGAGGTACAGATCCGCGTCTTCGACCGCCTTCCGCAGCTTCTCGACGCCGCGGCCTTCCCGGCATGGCTGCACTGCCTGATCAGCCGTGTCATCGCTGACCTCTGGCGCAGTCAGCAGCGCACCGCGCATGCCGACCTCGATCCGTGGGTAGAGGTGGCGCAGGCGCCGGGGACGGAAGCTGAGCTTGCCGCCCGGCGGCTTGAGGCCGACCTTGACGCAGCGCTGGCGCGGATCCCAACCGTGTATCGTGCGCCATTGGTGCTTCATCTCCAAAGTGAAATGGCCCAGGACGAGATCAGCCGGGCACTCGATCGCCCCCGCGGGACGGTCTCCTGTCAGCTAAGCCGCGGGTTGGTGCGGCTGCAGGAAGCAATGGAGCCGGGGTGGAACAGCAGTCCCGTCGGGCCTGCAGCTCGACGGGAGAGGCATTGATGGATCGCGTTGTGGTCGGATATGACGGTTCGGATGCTGCCGGTCACGCCCTGGGCGAGGCCGCCCGGTTTGCTCACTGCTTCGGCGCGAGCCTCACCATCGTCACCGCCGCTACAGAGCGCCTGGTCCGTTCCGACGGCATCCCCACCATGGCTGTCGACGAGGACGCGGCCCGCCACGTCGCCGAGCGAGGCGCTGACCTGGCGCGTGAATTGGGCATTCAGTCCGTCGAGACCGTCACCAGCATCGATGCCGCGGATCGGGCCATCCTGGGTGCTGCAGGGGATGATTGCCGGCTGATTGTGGTAGGGCACCGCAGCCTCACCCCCGTTCAGCAGTTCTTCCTCGGGAGCACCGCGCGGGCCGTGCTGGACCAGGCGCACTGCTCGGTGCTCATCGTCCGCTAGCCCCGACGAAACAAAGCCCCTGTCGGCCGACAGGGGCTTGCCACCATTCGCGTCCGGATTGCTCCTTCGCGGGGCGGCCAAAGAACTACCGAGGTTCTCATCCTTAGGACGAGGCTCGGGCACCCGAGCACTGGCCGGGTTGGCGCCTTGCCCGGTTGAAAGTACGCGACGTCGTCCCAACAATTTCCCCACGTTTCGACTGGCCACGGCACGGTAATTCTGGTATGCGGTATACCTAATTCCGTGATCCACCTCAACCTCGCCACCGACTACGCCCTCCGCACGTTGCTCTACCTCGCCGCGCGTCCCCACCGTCGCTCGAGCGTGCGGGAGATCGCGGCGTTCTACACGATTTCCGCCGACCACGTCAGCAAGGTGGCGCAGTCGTTGACCCAGGCCGGGTTCACCCGCGCCGACCGGGGCCGAACGGGCGGCCTGCTGCTGGCACGGCTCCCCGTCGAGATCACGGTGGGAGAGGTCGTGGAGTTGTTCGAGGGGCCGGTGGCCCTGCTCCAGTGCGTGGATACCAGCGACGTCTGCATCATCCAGGCTGGATGCCGCCTCCGCCACGTCCTCGCCCGCGCCGGGCGAAACCTGATGGCGGAACTCCGGCGCGTTACCCTCGACGAGCTTGTTCGCACCTCTCCCTCGATGGAGTTGATTCAGCTTTCCGCGGACCGGGCGACAGCCGGGGCCGCAGCCGGTGGAGCAGCACCGGAAACCGACGGCCCGCCACTGGCGGCGGAGCCGGCTCACGACCCCGAAAGGAACTGTCGATGAATGTGCGAGTTGTGGTGGTGACCGCCGCGGTGGCGATGCTCGGTCTGGGCCTGACGATGTCTGACGCCGCCGAGGCGAAAAAGCAGACACCAATGAGTTTGGCGCAGGCGAGGCAGACGGTCGCCATGCTGAACGATCTCTACGTGACGGCGGTTGTGGGCATTCACTCCACGTACGTGAAGGACGCCGGAACTCCGGCTGCGGCACTCGTTGCACGCCAGGTCTTCAAGGCCATGGACGAAAAAGGGTGGGCGCAAACTCGCTGGCTCAGCACGACAGGCCGGCCATTCAATCCGGACGCCAACCCCGCGGACGACTTCGAGCGATCGGCCGTGGCTGCCCTCAAGAAGGGCACCGCCCGGTTTGAGAAGGTCGTCAACGGCGAACTGCGCGTAGCCACGCTGATCCCGCTGGTCGATAAGAGCTGCGCGATGTGCCACACGAAGGACAAAGTCGGAGACCCGATCGGCGGCCTCTCCTATCGGATCAAGCTCAACGGAAAGTGAGCAGCGTGCCGGGAGGGGGCGTCCGCTCCCTCCCAGGCTGAAATGAGGCACCACCATGCGCAAAAGGCAATGGACAGTTCTCTTGGCCAGCGTCCTCGGGATCTGGATTGCGGGGCAACTGAGCCCGGTCCGTTCCGAGGGAGCGGCGGTCGCGGTGACTCGCGTTTCGCTGGACGAAGCCCGGCGTCAGGTCCGAATGATGAATGACATCTACCTCGCGGGCGTGATGACCACACACCGGATGTATGTTCAAGAACCGGGCGTTCCCTCCGCGGTGGCATGGGGGAAGCAAGTCATCCGTCAGGTCACTTCCCACGGATGGCCCGAAGCGCGCATCTTCAGTACCACGGATCGGCCGCTCAATCCGGAGAACGAGCTTGCGGGCGCGTTCGAGCAGGCTGCTGTGTCCGCATTCAAGCGCGGCGAGGCGAGTTTGGAACGGGTGGAGGGCGAAACCCTCCGGTTCGCCGTGCCGATCAAGATCTCCGAGAAGAGCTGTCTGAGCTGCCACGTCCGGGACAAGATCGGCGACCTGATCGGGGGGGTAGCCTACCGGGGATTCCTGCAATCGGGAGCAGCCCGGAGTCGCTGATGAGCGGGCCGCCGGCGAGGCCTACTCTTCGCCGCCGGTGAACAGCGACAGGGACAGTTCGCCCCCCCGCCGCTGAGCCGTCAGCCGCACTTCACGCTCGAGGTCCGGCAGGACGCTCCGCGCGGCGGTGTGCAGCCGACGGTCACCCGTTGCAT
>CAZSRZ010000163.1:0-6403 GCA_964609085.1 uncultured bacterium
TTCCGCGTGACTCCGTCAGGTGGTCGGGGCCGGGTTCGTCATCCATAGGCTTCGGCGACGGACTCGCCCTCCGCTTCTTGACGGAGTCACGAGGCCCTCGGGAGTCTTCGACCACGTGCCTCATCGGTCCATGGATGGGCAGCGTGGGTTGGGGGGTGGAGTACCGTTGGGCGCTGCGCGCACGCCGAGCTGGAGCTCAGCGGTCCCAGGGGCTTCGGCCCTGGCGAGCTGGTGTTCGGCGGAGTGTCTGGGTCTCGGGGCCGGGGCCGCTATGCCTGACCCTCGGAGTAGGCACCTAGCTTGCGAAAGCGGTTGTAGCGCTGCGCGAGGAGTTCCTGGGTGGGGAGCGCTTGCAACTCTGGGAGGCTGCGCTCAACGGCTTCGCGGAGATGCCGGGCGGCGGCATCGTAGTCGCGGTGGGCGCCGCCAAGCGGTTCGGGGATCACCTCGTCGATCACCCCCAGACGAAGGGCATCCGTCGCGGTGATCTGCAGCGCGGCTGCTGCCTCGGGTCCGCGGTTCGGGTCTTTCCAGATGATCGCCGCGCACCCTTCCGGGGTGATCACAGAATAGACGGCGTGCTCGAACATCAGCACGCGGTCGCCGATGCCGATCCCGAGGGCGCCGCCGCTGCCGCCTTCTCCGGTGATCACGACGAGGACGGGCACCGGCAGCAGAAACATCTCTCGAAGGTTGCGCGCGATTGCCTCGCTGATGCCGTGCTGCTCGCTGGGCACGGAGGGATCGGCACCCGGCGTGTCGATGAGGCAGAGGATCGGGCGGTGGAACCTTGCCCCGAGCTGCATCAATCGCAGGGCCTTGCGGTATCCCTCCGGGCGAGCATAGCCGAAGTTGCGCAGATGCCGCTCGCGGGCGTCGCGACCGCGTTGCTGCCCGATGATGGTCCACCATTGCTCCCCGATGCGCCCGACGCCGCCGACCATCGCGCCGTCGTCGCCTGCCAGCCTGTCTCCGTGGAGCTCAACGAACTCCTCACACAGCAGGCGGACATAGTCCAGCGCGTACGGCCGACGCTCGTGGCGCGCGGTTCGCGCTTTGTCCCACGGGGAGAGTCCCTCATAGACCTCGCGCAGCAACCGATCTTCTTCGTCCCGGAGGGTGGCGATCTCCGTGGAGCGGTCCAACCCCTGCTCACGGGTAAGGCGCTCCACACGTTCGATCTGCCGTCGCAACTCCTCAAGGGGACGCTCGAAATCGTCCAGCTTCGGCATCAGACGACCTCCACTCCCGCGAAGCGCATCAGCGAGGCCAGGGTGGCCTTCAGCTCCTTCCGGGGCACGACCCGGTCAATCTGTCCGTGGTCGCGTTGAAACTCGGCCGATTGAAAGTCGGCGGGCACTTTGTGAACCTGGGCCTGCTGCGACACGCGCAGCCCGGCGAAACCGATCATCGCCCCGGGTTCCGCCAGGATGACATCCCCCAGCATGCCCCAACTCGCCGTGACCCCGCCCATGGAGGGGTCCGTCAGCAGGACGAGGGTGAGGTGGCCGGCCTGATTGTGACGTGCCAGCGCGGCGGCGGTCTTCGCCATCTGCATGAGGGAGAGCAGCCCTTCGTGCATCCGTGCCCCCCCGCCGCTTCCCGAGACGAGCAGGGTCGGGATGCGCCGCTCGGTGGCGCGCTCAATCGCCCGCGTGATGCGCTCGCCCACGACGCTCCCCATGCTGCCCATCATAAAATTGGCGTCCGTGACGGCGACCGTTAGCGGCATACCCTCCAGCAGCCCTTCGCCACTGAGGACCGCATCCCCCATCTGCGTGCTCTTGCGATAGCGCTCCAGGGCGGACTGGTAGCCAGGGAAGTCGAGTGGATCCGTGGACGTCAGGCCCGCTGCGTGCTCTCGAAAGGTGCCCTCGTCCAGCAGCAAGTCAATCCGCTCCCGCGCGTTCAGACGGGAGTGGTGCCCACACTTACCGCATACCCGAAGGCTTCGTTCCCACTCCCGGGTGAAGAGGGCCTCACGGCATTTGGGGCAGGGGATCCACAACCCCTCGGGGAGGTCTTCGTCGGGGCGCCGCTTGCGAAAGAATCCAGAAGCCATTTGGGGTCCAGGGGCCGCTGCACGGGACCGCGGCGACCCGGGTTTGCCCGGGCCCAGGGCTGCCCCGAGCATGGTATTCTATCGCCGGACTGCCGGCCGCCCCGTGTCCGGCCGAGGGGCGTCCCGGGCATGGGGAGCGAGAGCGACGTGGGGATCGACGAGTACAGAGAGCGCATCGACCGGTTGGACGCCGAAATCGTCCGCCTGCTCAACAACCGGGCCGAGTGTGCGCGGGCCATCGGCGACCTGAAGGCCCAGATCGACACCGTGGCCTACGCGCCGGACCGGGAGCGGCAGGTCCTCGAAAAGATCGCCGGAATGAATGCCGGCCCGCTCACCCGCGAGGCTGTCCAGGCAATCTATCGCGAGGTGATCTCCGCCTGTCGTGGTTTGGAGCGCCCGTTCACGGTGGCCTACTGGGGGCCCCCCGCCAGCAACACCCACGTCGCCGCGCGGCAGCGGTTCGGAAGCCAGGCCTACTACCTGGAGACCGGCTCGGTGGACGACGTGTTCTCCCAGGTGGAACGCGGGGCGGCGGACTTCGGCGTGGTGCCGGTGGAGAACTCCACGGAGGGCGTCGTCGCTCGCAGCCTGGATCCCTTTCTGCTCTGCGACCTGCAGGTTTGCGCCGAGACGTACGTCCCGATCCACCACAACCTCCTCTCCAATGCCGCATCGGTCGACGCGATCAGGCGCGTCTATACGATGTTTCAGGCCACGGCACAGTGCCGGGAGTGGATCGGGCGGAATCTCCGAAACGTCGAATTGGTCGAGGTGACGACTACCGCCCGGGGCGCAGAGATGGCCTCGGAGGATCCGGAGACCGGAGCGATTGCCAACACCGCCGCCGCGCAGTACTACGGCGTCGCCATCCTTGCGGAAAACATCGAGGACAACCCCCGGAATCGGACGCGGTTCTGGGTGATCGGCCGGCAGCAGCCTGGTCCCTCCGGGAGGGACAAGACGAGCCTGCTCTTCTCCGTCGCCCACGAGAGCGGCACGCTGGTGCACGCCCTGGAGGCGTTTGCCACCAACGGTGTCTCGCTCACGTTCATCGAATCTCGCCCGACCAAGCACACGCCGTGGGAGTATGTCTTCTACGTGGATGTGCTCGGCCATGTGGATGAAGGGGATGACGCCCCGCTGGCCCGCGCCCTTCGGGACCTCGACCGGCATTGCCACTTCATTCGGGTCCTGGGAAGCTACCCCGAGGCGGAGTGACGCCTCCCCTTCGCCCGTTCCGCTGAGGGAAGAGAAGCCAGGCACCCTTGACTGCCACCTCGCCAGCAATCTCGCGCACGGCATGGCTGGTCGTCGGGCTTCTGCTCCCCGTCGCCCTGCTGAACTACCTGGACCGGCAGATGCTGGCGTCCATGAAGACCTCAGTGATGCTCGCCATCCCCAGCGTCGGGTCGGACGAGAACTGGGGCTTCATGCTGGGCCAGTTCAAGTGGGTCTATGCCATTCTGAGCCCCGTCGGCGGCTATGTGGCCGACCGCTACAGTCGGCGCTTCGCAATCTGCGCCAGCCTGTTCGTCTGGTCGGCCGTCACGTGGTGGACGGGACACGTCACCACTTTCCAGGACCTGCTGCTCGCCCGTTCGTTGATGGGGATCAGCGAGGCCTTCTACATCCCCGCGGCGCTGGCGTTGATTGCCGACTACCACAGCGGCGGCACCCGGTCTCGCGCGGTGGGGATGCACCAGATGGCGATCTATTGCGGCGTCATCGTCGGCGGGTTCGGGGGGCACGTCGCCGACGCGCCCAACCTGGGCTGGCGCTTTGCCTTCGATGTGTGCGGCATCTTCGGCATGCTCTACGCCCTACCACTGGTGCTGCTTCTCCGTGATCTGCCCCGCGGCGAGGATCGACTCGAGCGCGCCCGGACGTCTCCCGGCCAGGCCGCTCTCCAACTCGCCACGAACCCCGCATTCGTATTGTTGGTGCTCTACTTCACACTGCCCGCCCTGGCGGGGTGGGTGGTCCGAGACTGGATGCCCGCGATCCTGAAGCAGCAGTTCGGCATCGGGCAGGGAAAGGCGGGCGTTGCGGCGACGCTGTACTGGCAGGCCGCGGCGATCGTAGGCGCGCTGGTCGGCGGCTGGCTGGCCGATCGATGGATGCGACGGCATCCCAGGGGGCGGATCTTCGTGAGCGCCCTGGGGATGGCCATGATCGTCCCCGCTATCCTCGGGGTCGGCAACGCCTCATCGCTGGGCATGGCGGTCGCTTTCCTCATCTTGTTCGGCGCCGGCTGGGGCTTCTTCGACGGCAACAACATGCCGATCCTCTGCCAGATCGTCCGCCCCGAACTGCGCGCGACCGGCTACGGTGTGATGAACCTCGTCAGCATCAGTTGCGGCGGCTTCGCCGATTGGGGCTTCGGTCGGCTGCGGGACCTGCAGGTGCCGCTAAGCCTGATCTTCACCGCCTTCGCAGCGACGGCGGTCTTGTCGATCGTCCTCGTCCTACTCATCCGCCCGCGGCCGGAGCTGGTGGCGGCGGGCGAGTCTGGCTAGTGGCCCCCTCGGTCGTCATCGCCGGCCTGCGCCGGCTGCGTGAGGCCGGGGTCTCGGTGGTTAGCCAGGTGTCGAGCTCGGCCTTCATTTGCCTTGCCAGGGCGGGGATACCTCCCGCCAGGGACCGACGTTCCCCCGGGTCGTCCTCCACGTCGAACAGCTCGGGCGGGGTGTTGCCGGTGACGATCAGCTTCATCCGTCCACGCATCGTGGCGAGCTGGTTGTAGCCCTCGCTCCTCCATTCCCAGAACAACGCACGCTCGGGCACGTCGCCCTTGCCGCTCCAGTGGGCGAGGATGTTGGCACCGTCCACCATCCAGGCGGGGTCCGGGCTGCCGCCGGCCGCGGCGAGGCAGGTCGGGAAGACGTCCGCCATGTGCACGGGCTGGTCGGAGTGTTTCCCGGCCGGGGTCCGGCCGGGCCACCGAACGACCCCGGGCACCCGGATGCCGCCTTCCCAGAGGTTGCGCTTCTGGCCGCGGAACGGCCGGTTGCTGTCGTGGAAGGCAGATGCGCCGCGGTTGCCTGCCTCAAACGTTGCCCCGTGATCGCTCGTGAAGACGACGAGCGTGCGTCGGGCGAGCCCGAGGTCGTCGATGGCATCCAGCACGCGGCCGATCTCAGTGTCGAGGCGCTCGGCCATGGCGGCATAGGTGGCGCGGACAGGCTTGTCCTCGGCATCCTCGGGGAACCGGCCCCGGTGTCGGGCCACATCCTCAGGCGGGGCATCGATGTTGAAGTGCGTGTTGATGAAGGGGACGTACAGGAAGAAGGGCGTCTTGCGATGGCGGTGGATGAAATCCACAGCGCGGGTGGCGAACAGCGTATCGGCATAGCCCCGCACCGCCACCTCCTGGCGGCCGTCCCAGAGTCGCGTCGGGAACTTTTCCCAGGCTTCACGGGCACCGGTATAGCCATAGAACTCGTCGAAGCCCTGATCCATGGGGTGGACATAGGTTGTCCGCCCATCCCTCGGCGTCCCGTGGTGCCACTTGCCGAAGAGGCCTGTCCGGTAACCCCGTGGCTTCAGGGCCTCGGCCAGCGTCGTCTCCTCCGCCGGCAGGTCGTCACTGTTTCCCGGGACGCCGTTGTGGATTCCGTACCGTCCGGTCAGCAACACGGCCCGACTGGGCGCGCACACCACGGCGCCGGTGTACCAGCGATTGAACTGCATCCCCTCGCGGGCGAGCCGATCCAGGCGCGGCGTTCGCCATTCACGGCGACCATTGAAGCCTACGTCTCCCCAGCCAAAGTCGTCTGCCAGCAGGATCACGATGTTCGGAGGCGGCTCCGGGTCCGCACCCGAGACCGGACGCCCGGCCACGGTTGCGGAGAGGGCGAAAACGACCAGCAGCAGAGTCAATTGAATAGGGCGCATGCGGGACCTCCGGCCGGACGTCTCCGGCCAACCGCATTTCGCGCCGCGGCGGGGAATCGCCTCCTTCAGTTGCACCCTGGGATCTCGGGAGCGGGTCGCTGACACTGGCCGGGCCTGTCACCGGAGGAGACTCCCGGGAACGCTGGCGTCTCGCCGGCCACAGCAACCGCCCCGTACAGAGCCGAGCGCGTCAGCGCCGGGATGCAGTTTGTGCCGAAGTGCCCCGCCCCTGATCTCCGTGGCGAGTGCGTGACCCCGGGGCTTGGGCTCACCGCGCTGCCAGCCGTGGGCGATCGGACTCCAGTACGGTGTCCGGCCGGCGGGAGCGGGGATCCCGGCACTGACGTGCACGGTTCTGAGCCAGAGCGGGTCTGTCACTGGAGGAGACCCCCGGGAACGCTGGCGTCTCGCCGGCCACAGCAACCGCCCCGTACAGAGCCGAGC
>CAZSRZ010000163.1:6503-8355 GCA_964609085.1 uncultured bacterium
CGGTGTCCGGCCGGCGGGAGCGGGGATCCCGGCACTGACGTGCACGGTTCTGAGCGGGGGCGGGTGCGTCATCGGGGGCGTTGTCCGACTGGCGGGGCGGGCGTTTCACGGTGGGGTTCGCCCAGATCGGCATCTGGGATGACCGGCCGATCCGCCATTGGATAAACTGGGGCAGGCCCAGTGATCCACCAGATGACCTACTCCGCGGCTCCGCCGACGCCTGCCCCCGCCTCCGTCTGGCGCACACCGCAAGCGATCGCAGCCGCCGTCTCGGGCTTGCTGTTGGCCGTTGGGCTGTTGACGGCCCGGCTTCCGCCTACCCAACTTCTCAGCACCGCCTGCCTTGGCGTCGCAATCCTGGCGGGCGGCTACTTTTTCGGTCGCAGCGCCTTCCGGGAGCTGCGCCGCGGATTCCACATCACCACCGAGCTGCTGATGTGCGTCGGGGCGGTCGCCGCGATCGTGGTGGGTCACATCGACGATGCCGCGATCCTGGTTTTCCTCACCGCGGTCTCCGAGGCCGCGGAGAGCTACACCGAGGGCCGCACCCGCGGCGCCATCCGGGCGCTGATGAATCTCGCTCCGAAGCGGGCCACCGTGTTCCGCGGCGGGGATCCGGTGGAGGTCGCCGTGGAGGAGTTGGCGGTCGGGGACCTGGTATTGGTTCGGCCGGCGCAGGCTGTCCCCACCGACGGAGTTATCCTGAAGGGATCCTCAGCGCTGAATGAGGCGACCGTCACCGGCGAGAGCATCCCGGTTGATAAGCGGCCTGGCGACATGGTGCTGGCCGGCAGCCTGAACGGCGACGGGTCACTCGAGATCAGAGCGACCAGGGGATTCGCGGACAACACCATCGCCCGCATCATCCGGATGGTTCAAGAGGCCCAGGCCCAGAAGGCCCGGAGTCAGCGCTGGATCGAGCGGTTCGGGGCGATATACAGCCGCTCGATCCTGCTGCTCGGGCTACTGGTCGCTGTCCTACCGCCGCTGCTGACCGGGGGCGACTGGCGGGGATGGCTGACACGGGCGGCCGTCGTGTTTGTCGCCGGGGCGCCGTGCGCCTTGATGATCTCTGTCCCCGTCACGCTCATCTCCGCTCTGGGGGCCGCCGCCCAACGGGGAATCCTGATCAAGGGCGGAGCGGTGCTCGAGGATCTGGCGGGTGTGCGGGTGATCGCCCTCGACAAGACAGGCACGCTCACTCTGGGTCGGCCCGAAGTGACGGATGTGATGGCGTTGGCGGGCGCGTTCCCGGGTGCCGATGTTCCCGAAGATGCGCTGGCATCACTTGCGGCGAGGCTGGAGCACGACAGCCAACACCCCCTGGCCCGGGCCATCGTGCGGTATGCGGTCGACCGCGGCCTCTCCATGCCGTCCGTCTCGGGCTTCTCCTCCCACACGGGCGGCGGCGTTAGCGCGGAGATCGACGGCGTGAAGTGCGTTGCCGGAAGCGCGCGCCACTTCGCGGAGAAGCAAGCGCTCGACCTCCTGCCGATCCAGTCCATCGTGGAGTCGATGTCCACTCAAGGAAAGTCCGTCGTCGTCGTCGGCCGAGGCGACCGCCTTGTCGGGCTGATTGGGCTGCAGGATCAACCGCGTCCCGGGGCCGCACCCGCCATCGCCGCACTGCGGGCCGCCGGGATCTACCACGTGATCATGCTCACCGGCGACCACGGGGGAGCCGCTGCCGCGATCGCCGCGGCCACCGGCATCTCCGAAGTGCGGGCCGACCTGCAGCCCGGCGAAAAAGCCGAAGTCATCCGCTCGCTGATGTCACAGTACGGCGCCGTGGCGATGGTGGGCGACGGCGTCAACGACGCCCCCGCCCTCGCCGAGGCGAGTGTCGGCATTG
>CAZSRZ010000164.1:0-7854 GCA_964609085.1 uncultured bacterium
AGCATCGCGGAGATGGACAGCCAGACGGGCGCGCTCGTGGACTCACTTACCCCGCCGGACCGGCGCTACTTCGAGTATTTCCTGCCGGGCACGGAACCGCCGCTGCTGCGGGTGAACCCGTGGAAGGTCCCGGTCTGGGGTCCGTTCATGCGCCTGGGTGCGTTGGGGTTGGAGTGGATGCTGCTGCTGTTCGCGCTGGCCATTGAGATGGCGCCGTTCTGGCTGGCCGCCATCGAGTCGGAGGAGGCCGCCAGTGCATCGGGCACGGAGCCGGACAGCAACCCCGACCCGGCGGCGACGCCGAGCCCGCCGACCCCTAAGGGCTTCTCCGGGCAGGAGCATCCGGAGGTCGAGAATGACCAGGAGGAGGCTGAGATGCCGTGGACTACTGCCGAGTACCGCACGAAGCGCGAGGCTAAGCCCGTCCCGCCGCCGCCCGGGACGGTGGCGGAGTTGGCCGCGATCGAGGCGCGGATCGACGAGATCCTGAGCAACGGGGACCTTCGGGACCCCTCGTCCAAGCGCGAGTTCCTTCGTCGTGTCATCGAGTTTTTCCGCCTGCTCGCGCCCAACTTCTACAAGGGCTACGACGTGTCGGACCTCAACCTGGGGTCGGAGTGGACTAAGCCTGCCCTGGTGGAGATGAAGTCCGCCTACGCGGACGGCCTGCATGCCGTGGCCTTTGATGAGTGGGCCCTCAACCAGCTTCGGCGCCTCCAGGCTGAGCTCGCCCACGCCGAGGCCATCGGTGTGGCGCCGGAGGAGGCCCTCTTTCTCCGCGAGCTCCGCTGGCACGCCCTCGTTCGCGAGGCGGAGCTTGCGGACGAGAGCCATCGCGTCTCCGCGATGCAGCGGCGGCTAAAGCTCGTGGCTGCGGCCAAGAACTCGGTGGACGAGATGGAGCCGATCCTCACCAGCCTTGGGCCGGAGATCGCCGAGGGGTTTCGGCGCGAGGTGGCGCGCATCGCGGCCGGGGTGGGTGCCCCGGATGACCCGGAGAGCGTGGCGGCCGCCCGCTGAGCTACGACTTACATGAGAACTCGGTTCGCTGAAATCCCGCTTCTTCGCATCCATGGAGACCAACCCTAATGCCGTACCGCATACGCTTTCATCTGAATGGCGCTCGCCCTTCCCACCCGTTTCGCCACGTCACCGGGCAGCGCGCCCTCGTGCTCCGCTGGATTGAGGCGGCCGATCCCAAGCTCTCCGCCGCCATCCACGCCGCCAACCAGGAGCGGCCCTACACCATCGGCCCCCTCTGGTGTGATCCCTCGGTGCCCAACCGCGTCTGGTTCGATGTTTCCAGCGCGGTGGACTGGATGCCCGAGGTCCTCATCGTCGGCATGGAAGCCGCCGGCGCGGGTGTGCGCTTCGGTGCCGACTGCTACGAACTCGCGGGGGCCTGCGATGTCTGCAGCGCCACCTGGGCCGAGCTGGTCGCCGACCCGGGTGGAGCCTCCGAGATGCGGTTTGAAATCCTCTCCCCGACGACCCACCACGTGACCGGTCCCCACGACAAGTACGCGCCCCTCCCTGCGCCCGAGGCCTACTTCAATTCGTGGATGGAGCGCTGGGACCGCTGCGCCCCGTGGAGCGAACTCCCCGCGCTGCGGATGGATGCCGGGGCCCTGCGCGCCATTGTGCGGGATCACGTATGCGTCACCCGCTGCCGGGGACTTACCGAGCGCGTGATCCTGCAGCCCGGCCTGGAGATCCACGGTTTTGTGGGATCGGTCACCTTTGCCCTGCTGGCGCCGCACCTGATCTCGCCGGAGGACCGGACCCGCCTCTTCGCCCTCGCCCGCTTCTCCACCTACTGCGGCACGGGCTTCCAGACCTCCCGGGGACTGGGGCAGACCCTCTTCGTGGATGATCAGGCGGACGGACGCTGATGGATGCTGGATGTGAACTGGTATGAATACCGCTGCCTACAATATGAACAGCCCAGCCACGGACGCCGCGAATGCACTGGCAGAGCTTGCCGCGACATGGTACGAGGGCCGACTCGCGCCCGCTCGCGGCGATCAGGCGGCCAGGCACGGCAGTGATGGGGTGCTTCGACCAGGAAGCCTGCTTGCCGATCGTTACCGCCTGGATCAGCCGATCGGCCTCGGCGGATTCGCCACGGTGTACGAGGCGTTCGACCTCACCCTCCGTCGCCCCGTGGCCGTGAAGGTCTACCCCTCCGGTTCCGCGCGCATTGCCGGAGACGAATCCCGCCTGCAGGCCCTTGCCCAACACCCGAATGTGATGCCGCTCCACGACCGCGGCCACGACGCGCTGCTGGGCGTAGGCTTCAACGTGATGCCGCTGTACCCGGGCGCCGATCTGGCCGCGTCCCTGGCCAGGCTCGGCCCTCTCCCCTTCCGACCCGCCCTTCTGCTGGCCGACCAGATTTGCACGGCGCTGGAGTTTCTGCATACCCGTCGACGAACCATCCACTCGGATGTCAAGCCCGGGAACATCTGGCTGACCCGAGGGCCGGCCGCGCCCGAGGCGCTCGAGGGCGACCCAACCCCCCCGTCGGATGTGTTCTCGCTCGGCTGTGTGCTCTACACCTGCCTGACAGGCACACCGCCGTTTGGGGACGATGCGGCTGCCCGGAGGGGGCGCCCGACCCGGCTGGGCAAGCTGCGGTCCGACGTGCGTCCCGAGTTGGAGGCCGTGATTCACGCGGCGATCTCGCCCTCACCGGAACGGCGCTGGCAATCCCCAAGAGAATTCCAAACTGCCCTGCGAAACCCGAGTGTGGCTGCCGGCCATCTTCCCGGCCGGCTGTGGATTGCCCGAGCCCACCGATCCCAGCGGCAGCTGGCAGAGTTTGGCCGCGGCTGTCGCCGGGGGCTTGCGCGACACTAACGCTGGGCCCGCCCCCGAACGTGGCTTTCCCTTGGGCTGCTGGCCGGCGGGGCGCTCGCAATCCGCTCTGTCGCCATGATGGCAGCGTCCTGGGCGGGAGCCAATCGCCCGCTGGTGACGGCGTTTCTCGTCGGCGCCGTGGCGATGCTCCTGCTCCGGAGGCTGTGGTTCAACACCTTGCGTGGGCTTGAGCGGAGGATGCGATGAGCTGCCCGACGGACAATCGACAAACCCAGGCGCTTGACGCTCGGGGCGAGGTGTCTCTGCGGGTGCTCAATGGGCCCGAGTCCGGTCGGCGACTTTCGACTGCCACCCTGCCATGCACCGTGGGTAGAGGCGGGAGTAGTCGTATCCGGCTGCTGGATCCGGACGATCCGCCCGGCATTTCGCGGGAACATGCCGTCATCTCCCGCCGGGATGGGAATCTGGTCCTCACCGACTCCAGCACGAACGGAACACGGGTTGTCAGTCGGTGGCTGAACCGGGGTGAGACCGAGTCGCTGCGGCCCGGAGACGAACTACAACTTGGTCCCTCCTTGCGGCTCCGGGTGGAAGGCACCCCCGCGCGGGGCGTGGCCCGCGACGAGATCCATCCTCCTTCGGTTTCTCCGAACTCACCGGTCGGCCATCCCGAACCGACGGACTTCCGCTTACGGATTTCCTCCCGGGAGAACCTCGCGGCGGCCTGGCGACGGGTGTGGCTCAATCGCGGATGCGCAGGTCCGGACGGGGTTACCGTTTCGGATTTCGCCATCAACGCCGCGCGTCGCCTCGGTGCGCTCCGAGACGAGCTGCTGCATGCCCGCTACCGCCCGTTGCCCGCGCGGATCTTTGCGGCGCCGAAGCGGCGAGGCGGCGTGCGCCGCATTGCGATCCTCACCGTCCGCGACAGGGTGGTGCAGCAGGCCATCCACCTCGTATTGCAGCCCGTCGCAGAGCCGCACCTGCCGGACTGCTCCTACGCCTACCGGCCCGGCCGGTCCGCTCACGACGCCCTGCGAGCGATCGACGGCTGGCTCAACGAGGGCCGTTCATGGGCGGCCGAAACGGACATCGCCGGCTTCTTTGATCACGTCGACCACGCGCTCTTGCTCGATCAACTGGCGACGATCGCTGCACACCAGGCCACGATCGGAACCCCCTGGTTGCTGTCGCTCATCAACGTCTGCCTGAGCGCCTCCGGAGAGGCGAAAGGAATCCCACAAGGCGGACCCCTCTCACCGCTCCTTTCCAACATCTACCTGGCCGGGTTCGACCGCCACCTGCTCCGGCAACAGCATGCCCTCGCCCGCTATGGCGACGACCTGGTGGTGATGTGCCGCACTCGGGGAGATGCGCAGGCAGCCCTTGCGGAGATGGAAGCCTATCTGCGGAGGGGGCTCGGCCTCAGCCTCAACCCCGAGAAAACTCGCGTGACCCCCCTCGAGCGCGGCTTCACCTTCCTTGGCTACCACTTCGATGCGCGCGGCCGGCGTGCATCGCCAGTGGCCATCGCCGATCTGCGTGAGCGGCTGGATGCCGCCACGCCCGCCCAGGTGCCGGCGATCCTCCGCGGCTGGCGACAGTACTTCCGCGCGGGCGACCCATCCCAACCACCCGCTGAACCGGCGATGGGCGAGGCCACCCGTCCGCAGCCGCTGGCGGTCGCCGGCCCATGCCGGCCGCGCCCCGAGGTGTCGCAGCGCCTCCTGCAGCTCTTTGCCGGCCGCGATGATATGCATGCGCGAGAGACCTTTCATACTTCCGCGGGCCGCGGGCGACGTCTGTTCACACCTTGCTCCGGATCAATCACATCAGACCTTGCCGAAGCGCACCTGGCCGGGACGGCATGCATCGCCCACTATCTGGTGCTCGCCGAGGGGTTTGTGCGCACGCTGGTGCTGGACGTGGACGCCGAGGGCGACACGACAAATCCGGCCGTGGGAGAGCTGTCGCACGACCTGTGGCGTGAACTGCGCCGGGTGGGGGTGCCGGCCTTCCGCGAGGACAGCGGCCGCCGGGGAGAGCACGTGTGGGTGTGCTTCTCCGAGCCCGTTCCGGTCGAAGACGCCCGTCGCCTGGCCCGGCTGACGGCCGCCCGGGTGGGGGTCCCCAGGCCCGGAGTGCGGCTGGAGATCTTTCCCCGGCGCAACGAATGGACCGGACCGGAATTGGGTGACGCCGTGAAGATGCCCCTCGGCTTGCATCCGGCCACCGGTCGCCGATGCTCCATCCTCGACGAGCGGGGCGACCCGATCCGGGACCCCGGCGAGGCGCTGGAGTCGATTCGCACCATCACAGCGGTCGGCTTGCAGTCGGCCATCGGCGCACTCCGGGGACCCTTGCCAGATCCGGCGGCAGGCCTCACCACTGGTCGGGTCGCCGAGGCCGAGAGGGCCGGCCTGGGAAGCGACCCCATTGCGGCGCTGCTTGGCGGCTGTACCGTGATCAGCGGACTGGCCAACCTCGCCGAACGAGCCGGACACCTGCGGCATGTTCACCTCCTTACCCTGCTCTACACGGCCGGACACCTCGGGAAGCCGGGGCGGGACTTCATCCACCGGACCACGGCCCTCTGCCGCAACTACGATCCGCATGTTTGCCAGCGATTCATCGACGCCCTGGAGCCGCGAGAAAAGCCGATCTCGTGCCGTCGCATTCGGGAATGGCTGGAGGAAACCGGCGAACAGGCGCTCTGCACATGCCCGGGGGAGCGCCGTTCTCCCCTGGACCTGGTCTCGATTGAAAAGGCAACGCGATCCCGGATCGCGGGGACGGCCACGCCGGAAATCCCGATGGATGAACGCGACCTCTGGTGCGCGGTGGAACAGGACCTGTTTGCACCCCAGCCCCCAGTCGAGACGGCCGAAACCGCCGAAGCGGACGAAGTCGCCGAAGCGAGCCACGGCACGCCCCCAACACAGGAGGAACCAAGCCCATGAGCACACTATTCGTGAGCGGACCGGATGTCACCATTCGCCGGGTTAGCCGCCGGCTGGTTGTGGAACGAGACGGGGCAGCCCCGCAGGAGGCGCGGCTGCGCGAGCTGGATCGGGTGGTGCTGCAGGGCAACGTGCAGGTGACCGCGCCCGCGGTGACAGCCCTCCTCGATGCGGGAGTCGAGACCGTCTACCTCTCTCCCAGCGGCAGTCTGCGTGGGCGCCTCCAGCCCGCAGAGGGCAAGAATGTTCTGGTGCGCCTCGCCCAGTTTCGGCGGTACGACGAGCCCGAGTTCCGCCTGCGCATCTCCCGATCCATCGTGGATGCCAAGATCCGCAACACGCGCAGCCTGGTGCAGCATCACTATTGGAACCATCGAGAGGAGCGGCTCCAACTGACCATCGACCAACTCGCCCGACGCCGGACTACACTCCACCAGGCAACCTCGCCCGATATGCTCCGCGGCATCGAGGGTGACGCTGCCCGGATCTACTTCGCCGCATTCGGGGGAATGGTCCGGAGCGAACTCGCTTTCAACGGCCGCTCACGCCGCCCGCCCCGAGATCCCGTGAACGCCCTGCTCAGCTTCGGCTACACCCTGGTGGCCGGAGAACTCGCGGGCGCTGCTGCCGGACAGGGACTGGACCCCTACCTCGGCTACTTCCACGAGGTAGATTACGGGCGACCGTCCCTGGCCCTGGACTTGGTGGAGGAGTTTCGACAGCCCGTGGTCGATCGGCTCGTCCTGAGCCTCATCAATCGCCAGGTGCTGAAAGCGGATCACTTCGAGCGCCGGCCCACGCGGATCAGCCTCGATGTTTCACCTGGCGACGCCTCCGACAGCGCGGCCGGAACCGACGTTGGGGGTGGGGGAACGGCAGCGGCACTGGAAGCTGAAGAGGCCGCGGCAGGTGAGGAGAGCGGTCCCGAAGACAGCGCCCATCCCACCGAACTCCCCCCTGCCCCCCTTGCCATCGAAGGGACATTTCTCACCCGAGAAGGCCGCGAGCGTTTCTACCGCTTCTACCACCGTGCCCTCGAATCTGAATTCGACCTGCCGGACGGTGAGAGCCGGGGCACCTACCGACAGCTCTTCCGCCGCCAGGCCGGCCGCATGCGGCGCAGCATCGAAACCGGATGCGACTACGAGCCCCACCTGGCGGGATAGCTGCGACGCGACGAATCAGAGAGCGACGAATCAGAGCGACGCGAGAGCAACACGATCTAATGCGACACCTCATCGCCTACGACATATCCGACGACAGCCGTCGGATCAGGCTAGCACGGCTGTTGCTTGACTACGGCCCCCGCGTACAAAAGAGCGTGTTCGAAGCCGAACTCTCCGGCACGGCTCTGAAGGAATTGATCCAGACGGCGGCGAAGTATGTAGATGAGGAGGATGGCGATAGCTTGCGTTTCTATCCGCTCTGCGCAAACTGCTCCGAACGGGTGACGGTGATCGGCGCTACGTCCCCTCCCCTTGAAGAAGATCTGATCCTCGTATGAGCGTCCACCGCGAATCCCTAACCCCCAAACCCCTCGAAAACCGGGGGGGTTCAGGGAATTCGCTTCGTGCCTGGCACCCATCCGAGTCAGAAAGAATCGAGGGCTTCCGAGGGTGTGAGACCCGGAACAGCGTTGGATCAGGGATTCCAGCCACGATTCCCAGGCACACCCAGTCGGCAAACCCGACACAGCCTGCGGGCTATTGAAACGCGTTGCATTCAACCCTCCCCCAAAACCAAAGCGTCGGCAAACCCGACACAGCCTGCGGGCTATTGAAACGAGATTTGGATTCGCTTGCCGCTCAGCTTCAGTTTTGGTTGTCGGCAAACCCGACACAGCCTGCGGGCTATTGAAACATCCAACCTGGATTTCGGCATCGCCGGTAACTCCCGCCGTCGGCAAACCCGACACAGCCTGCGGGCTATTGAAACGCAACTGCTACTGTCCGGCGGGCATCTCGTATTGCGGCCTGTCGGCAAACCCGACACAGCCTGCGGGCTATTGAAACGACTTAGACCAAGACCCATGTTTTTTCTCCTCAAGTCGGCAAACCCGACACAGCCTGCGGGC
>CAZSRZ010000165.1:0-7772 GCA_964609085.1 uncultured bacterium
CGGTCCCTTCCTTTTAGAGTTCTTTTTGAACCCCGGCATACCCTGATGAGCGTCCACCACGCCGGTTTCCGCACCCCGGAGATCGGCCCATCCGGCGCTTCCCGAACAGTGAACGGGAGCGTCACAGGGAACGCTCATGAAACTGCGGCTTGCCCGGTACTCCCGGATCGCTCTTGCATCCACGCTGGCGCTATCCTTTGCGATTGCACCCCTTCGAGCTCGTGCCTCGGAGCCGCGACCCAAGGCCCACGTCTCCTCGAAGTCCCAACTCTACATGGAGCCGGATACCCATGTTGACGGCTTCGCGGTCTGGCTGGGGGCTGACGGGAAGCTCGACCGCGTGGTCGTGATGGTCGAGGGATTTGACTTGAACAACCAGATGACGGCGCGAGGCCTGCTTGCAATGGTGGGGCCGGTCGCCGACCGCCTCCGCGCTGAGGGTATCGACCTTCTGGTGGTCGACTTCCCTGATTCCCACCTGGCACCGGATGCCCTGGCTCCGTACCTGGATCGAGCCATCCGCGCGGCGGCAGCCGCTTCCGGACACTCCGTCGCGGTGGCCGGCTTCAGTGCGGGCGGGATCGTCGCGAGGTGGGCACTGGTGGCCGCGGAAGAACAGAGCGACGCCCTGCCGGTGCACACGCTGATCCTGGTGGATACTCCCAACCGCGGTGCCCGACTGAACCCCGGTCTGCAGGCGTTGACCGGGCGATACGGCGCGAAAACGGATCGCGAAGCCATCGCCTGCCCCGCGGCCCGGGCACTCCTGACCTGTGTACCCGTGGAGGTCAAGTGGAAGCGTATCGGACTACCCGGGGCGCAGCGCCAGGTGCCCGTCTCCTGGAAGACCGACTCCACGGAACACGATGCCCTCTACGCCCGGCTTCAGAGGCTCAACGATCGCCGGGGCTACCCGAAACAATGTCGACTGGTGGGCATCGCCCAGGGAAGCCGGGCCAATCGAGAGGACGAGGGCGACCTCTACCACATGTGGCTTCCATTCGGCTTTGATTGGACCTGCAAGTCCGAGGCCGAGGATCAGGCACCCGGGTCGCTATTGCCGCGACTGCTTGCTAGCCGGTTGAAGCTGCGGTTTCCCCTCGGGGTGGCCGGAGCCTACCTTCGAAGCGCCCCCACGTTCATTGCGACGGAGTCGGCGCTCGATGCCGCGCCCGGCGAGACGCCTCCGTTCGATGAATGGTACGTCCGACCGGACAACCTGCCTTTGATTGCCCACGACCAGCCGTCTCCGGATGTCGCCGCCTTCGCTCTCCGGGTGATCTCGCAGCGCTGCTCCGTGAACGCGGTCACCGTCTATTCGCCGAAAGAAGCACCCATGTCCAAGTGCTCGGCGCCAAACGGACAGCAGCCCTAGACATCTGGAGTGCCCCCAGGGCCGTTCGAAAGACCTTGGGGGCTCTCCAATGCCGCGCGACTGTTTGCCCCCTGGCACGTTGCGGGCGACCGCCAAAGCGGTTGGTGCTGATCGCGGTCCGCGCTCTGGAATGCCGTGGCGCCAGGGTTGCTGCCCTGGCGTGCCTGACAGCCAACTTGGAGACTCGCCTAGGTATCGAGGTCATTCATCAACCTCGCGGTCCAGAGCACGGAGGTCGTCGCACTGCCTGGGCTTCGACACGTTACTGCTCACGAGGGAAGCGGCTGAGGTGCTCGTGGACAATCCGGAACCCACCAGCGTGCCGCAACAGCACTCGTGTTCCACGGCCGCGGATGGAGAATCCCTGGTCACCCTGCGATCCCTCCCAGTGGTACGTGTAGGTCGCCGTGGCGGTCTTGTCGTCCACCGTGAGCACCTTGATGTCTGTAAGGTAGAAGCGGGCCTTCTTCACCGTCGGATCGCCGCGCCATGTCTTTTCGAAAGCCGCCTGGATCGCGGCTCTCCCGACGAAGTCGCCGTCGTTGAACCGGAAGTAGGCATTCTCATCGATGAACTCCCGGATGAGATCGAACTCCTCTCGCTCGGCGAGAGCTTCAAACTCATGCAGAAACGCGACGACGGATTGTTCGGTGATGGGCATGAGTGACCTTCCCGTCGGGGCAGAGCAGCATCTCAGGCACGTTCCCGGGTAAACAGCCGGGCAAGCATGAAGGACACGATGGGGAGTATGACAGCGTAGCCCGCGACGCCGATCAACTGCATGCCCATATTGCCCGCTGCCGGTCCCGCAGTGCCGGCGAGGCAGAGGATGGCGCCGACCAGCAGACCGCGTCGTACCGCGCGCTCAGGCCCAATCCCGCTGAACACCAGGGCCGCGAACACAAGCGCAATTCCCAGGAACAGATCCCACGCGAGCAACTCGGCGGCGTACGCCCGCGACGGCCACACAATTCCATGGCTGCCCATCTGCCGGGCGGCGGTTAACTCGACGAAGTGAATGACGCAGGTCACGCCGGCGCACAACGTCGCAAAGGCAAGGGCCGTGAGGCCGTAGATCTTCCGGTCCGGCGCCGCCCGGTCGTACACCGCCGCCATGAGTGTGACGATGGGGAGGGCCGACATGATCGTCAGCAGCTCCATGACCAACAGCACTGGATCGGTGATCGGTTCATGCAATCCATGGCGGGCAATCCCCACGGCGAGCGCGAACGCGTAGGCCACACCCACCCCGGCGACGGCCACGGACGACCAGAACCCGAGTCGATTGCCGGTCACGGGCTCACCTCCCGTGGCCACGATCGTTCCGTCCTCCCGGCAATCACCGTCAGACGGCCGGACCTACTACACGGGACGGGCAACTTAGCGTGCCTCGCCCGCCCGCACATCTTGCCTGCGGTGTGACTCGGCTCTGCCCCGCGTGCCAATCCGGTAGAGCGCTTTCTCCGTTCGGATCAGCAGGTCGTTTCCGCAGACGGCGGGGGAGGCGAGGGTACGCTCCTTCAAGTCGTTGGTCGCCAGGAGTTGGAAGGCCTTGCCGGCTTTGACGACGACCGACAGCCCCTGCTCGTCGACCGCGTAAATCCGGCCGGCGGCGTAGAGAAGCGAGGCGGATGAGGTTCCCAGCACGCGCTCCTCGTAGTGGACCGCTCCGGTTTTCGCATCCAGGCAGGAGAGGATGCCGCTGTCGGCCAGCAGGAAGAGCTCGTCACCGACGATGAGCATGGAGGGGTTCAGCGGCACGCGTTTCCGCAGTGTCCAGGCGATGTGGGTCTCGGTGACGTCCCCCTTGCCGTCTGCCCGGATGGCGTAACCCACGGGCGTGTTGTAACCGGAGCTCAAGAAGATCATGCCGTGGCCGTAGACCGGCCGCGGGACGACGGAGAACCCGGAGCCGTAGAGGGCGTGCCAGATCTCGCTCCCGTCTCTGGGGTCGAGTGCCTGCACGATGCCGCTGCCGGGGGTGATGAGTTGCTGCTGTCCGTTCACCCGGATCAGCAGCGGCGTGCAGAAGGAGAACTTGCTGGCTGCCGGGGATGGCGGCCGCGGCGACTTCCAGCGCAGCTTCCCGGTCACCTTGTCGAGTGCGATGACGGCGGGGTTGGTCGCGCCGTCGGCGTTGTAGATCAGCAGATCGTCCACGATCAAGGGGCTGCCGCCGGTCCCATGTACCGGCGGATACCGATACTCACGGGTAGACCAGATCAACTTCCCAGCGGCATCGAGGCAGGCCGTGCCGTGGTGTCCGAAATGTGCGTAGAGGCGTCCCAGTTCGTAGACGGGCGTGGGGCTGGCATGGCTGTTCTTGTCGTGCATCCGCAGCTCTTCCGGCGCGGTCACCTGGAAGATCTGTGTGTCCCAGAGCACCTTGCCGCTTGCGGCGTTCAGTGCCATCAGTCGCAACGACACGCCGGCGCTCGGGTCCGCCGCCCGCAGGGGTTGGGCGTTCGTCAGAAAGATCTTCCCTTCGGCAAAGATCGGCGAGGACCAGGCCCTCCCCGGGATCTCGGTCCGCCAGAGGATGTTCTTGTCCGGAGCCCAGTCCAGCGGGAGACCCACTGCCGTGGAGTGCCCCTGCTGCGTCGGTCCACGGAATTCGGGCCAGGAGGTTTCGGCGGCGGCGGCACCGCAAAGCAAGCCGAGGATCAGGACGGCGAGGGGGAGGGGAGATCCGGTGATGGAGAGTTTCACGGGCAGATTGTCTCACGTCCGCCACTGGAGACTCGCGTGCCGCAGATATATCGCTAAACTCTTGGGGAAGATGCCGGCCAAGATCGCCGCCTCAGCCCGGAGAATCCACCCATGATCCCACGCCACTCCCCCGCGGCAGGTCTGGTCGGTGCGGCCTCGCTCGCCGCGCTGCTGAGCGTTTTCCCTCCCGCTTCGTCCCAGGAGAAGCAGCCCATGGACCCTGTCGCCCTCGCCTGGATGTCGGGTTCGTGGACGACGACGGCCCGCGGTGTCGAGACGGAAGAACACTGGACCGCACCCAGGGGCGGAACCATGCTGGGCACGAACCGCACGATCCGGGGAGGCGTTGTCACCGCGTTTGAGTTCCTGAGGATCGCGCGCACGCCCGAGGGCATGAGCTACTTTGCCAGCCCCCAGGCCCGACCGGCCACCGAGTTCAAGGCCACCACACTGGATGCCCGACGAGTGGTCTTCGAGAATCCGCAGCACGACTTCCCCGCGAAGATCACCTACTGGCAGTCACCGGAGGGCGGGGAGGATGTCCTCCACGCCCGAGTCGAAGGGACGATCAACGGCGCTCCCCGCAGCCTGGAGTGGAAGTGGGCGCGGATGGTGCCCGCGCGGGCGGTTCCTCCTCGGTAGGCTCCGCCCGGTGGTCAACCCACCTTGCGCTTCAGGGTCCAGTAGACCCAGTCGGCCACCCCGATCGAACCGCAGATCTCCCAACGCTGCATGCCCAGCCCCGACAGGGCTTCAACCACCTCCTGGTAGCTGCCCCGGAGGTGCTGTTCGGGGACGCCAGGGACGTTGATGCGGATGCTGCTGTCCGCCCAGAGCCACTCCAACGAGGCGTACTGCCACTGATCCGCCATCTTCATGCTCCTGCGACCCGCCCGGCGCGGGACTCGATCTCAGTGTTGGCTCGGCCTGCCGATATCCCTTCGTTCGCAGGTCGGGCGATGCCCGCGAGCGAACCTGAGGGCGGTGGGTTTCGGGGCGGCATAGGAACGGGGGGCACATGAGCGGTGACCTGGCGGATGCGGGCCGATGGCGGGATGCTTACCTGTTTGGATTCCCGATTGTGGAGTGCGAACGCGTGCGAGCCCTGGCCTCCAGGGGCGATCCCCGGGATCCCACCGGCGGGGCGCTGGGTCAATTCATTCATCGCCGCCGCCTGATCACGCCGGCCTTTGACCGCGTAGCTGCGCCGAACAACGACACCCTCTACTCCTCCGCGTGGCTGGATCTGGATCGCGGCCCAATCCGGCTCCACCTGCCGCCGACGGGCGACCGCTACTACTCCTTCATGCTGATGGATTTGTGGACGGATGTCTTCGCCGTCATCGAGCGGCGGCGGAACGGCAACGAGGGCGGGGAGTACCTGATCGTCGGCCCGGGCACTCTTCCGGATCCACAGCCCGGCGTTGAGTTGATCGTCTCCCCCGCAAACCGGATCTTCGTGCTCGGCCGGTTTCTCATTGATGGGGAGGCGGATCTCGCGGCAGTTCACGCGCTTCAGGATGGATGTCGGCTGGATTCGGCGACCACCTCCTCGCCGGCCGACCCGCCGCTGATCGCTCGCGACGCCCTGGAGGATGAGCGGTTCTTCGACCACCTGGGTGTCGCCCTGGGGGCCAACCCGCCCCGTCCGGAGGACGCCGCGGCGGTTGCGCAGCTCGAGTCCCTGAGGCTTGGCCCCCACAGCGGGTTTTGCTCCGCGGGGCTCACGGACGCGGTGCGTGAGTGCATCCGGGCAGGGATCCGTGAAGCGCGTGCGGAGATGTTGGCGCGTTGGCACGCTGTCGGCATCCCGGTGGGCGGGTGGAATCTCTGCCTGGGGCTCGGTAACTACGGCACGGACTACCTGCTGCGGGCGGCCGCGGCCTGGAAGGCCTGGGCAGCGCTGCCTTCGTCCGAAACGGTGTACCTCGCCCGCCTGACGGATAGCCACGGCCAACCGCTTAACGGGAGTGAGCCCTACCGCCTGGTGTTCGATCCGGGTGCCCTGCCGCCGGTGGACGCCTTCTGGTCCCTGACCCTGTACCGGGCCGGAAGCATGCGACTGGCGGACAACCCGATCCGGCGCTACGCCATCGGCGATCGGACCCCCGGGCTCGTCTTCGGGGCGGACGGCAGCCTCGAAATCGCCATCCGCCCCACCGAGCCCGCCGAGGGGCCGTCCAACTGGTTGCCGAGCCCGGACGAGGAGTTCGCGCTGATCCTGCGGCTGTACGCACCCCGGGCGGAGGTCTTCGACGGCGTCTGGCTGCCCCCCAGGGTCCAGCCCCTGCTCAGCCTCTGAGCGGGCTCGCGAGCCCGCTCAGTTGCGGTAGCGCTCAGCCGGCGGGATGATCACCGACTCCGCCCACTCGAAGTCCCGCTGCGACGGCTGGATCCCCAAAAATTCGCCCACCTGGTTCAGCGCGGACTTCGGCGTCTGAACGAACTCCTCGTACCAGATCTCGATGTAGCCGGCGGCCCGGGATCGATGCGTCAGACAGTTTCGTTCGTACACGTCGGCCAGTTCGCGGCAGTAGTCGAGGTCAGTGCACGGGTTCGCGAGCGGCCGGGCCGACCGGACAAGCCCCAACTTTCGGGCCGCCACCCTTCCGGCGTCCAACGGGTTGCGTAGGGCCCATTGGGCGCGTTGCGCAAGGCCAGGCCGCGCGGGGGCCGGCGCGTCCCGCCAGCGGCATGAGCGGCGGTGGAGGCTCCGGGCGGCAGCTTCGGGATCGCGGCGCACATGAACGATCCGGGCGGCAGGAAAGGCGGTTAGCCATACGGGCAGGGTGAGGCAGTTCCGCGGATCTTTCCAGCCCCACGCGAGAGACTCGGGCGCAAGGGCGGAAAGGAAGCCGTATCGAAGTCGACCGTGCGTGGCCCGCGCAATCCGGCGGACGCTCTCGGCCTGGAATCGCACGCTGGGCACCCGGGTGGCAAACGCGGTGACATCGCACCAATGGCTGCCTGCCTGCGCGAGGAGTTCGTCATTGATCGTGCGGAAATCCAGCGACTCCGCGTAGCCGTCCTCCAGGTCTCCCGGTTCCGGCCGGGAAGCGCGGTACGGCACCGTCTCCTGCCCGACGTAGACCCCGAGGCGCGCCAGGGCCAGGGTGGTGAGGCTGGTGCCTGACCGGTGCATGCCCGCGACAATGACCGGCGGGGGTAGAAGTGCGAAGTCGCTGTGCACACCCGGTGGGGGCGCCAGCGGCGTGCGCACCGCGTCACGGACGGCTGCCCACAGCGGGAAGCCAACCGGTTGATTAGCAAGCATCGATGATTGCCTCGATAAGCGCCCGGGCTGGAAGCGTCGCCGCCAGCCCGACAGAGGAGTTGAAACGATTCGAGGCGAATGATGCGATTGAGACGCGACCCGTCGTGCTCTCCGCGGCGGCGGGCATGCCACGCCCGCCGCCGCTCCTCAACCACTCACGCCCCGCTAAACTGCGGTCAGATCGTCCGGCTCACCGATCGTTCGGGAGCCTTCGTTCTTTAGGACGTCTTTAGACGGCAGTGGTGACAGAAAACGCCGCGGTTTTCCTCAAAACTCTTTCACAGGCGTGAGAGACTCCCGGGGCGGTGTCAACACACGGAGTACCAACCCTAAGCGCGGGGCGAGTGCAGGCCACAGACCCGCAGGGCGTAAGCCCGCGGACGGGCCGAAGCACCCGGCCGCCGACGAACCGTC
>CAZSRZ010000166.1:0-1626 GCA_964609085.1 uncultured bacterium
TCCTCGGTGGGATGGCGCTTCGCGCATGCCGAGCTGGAGCTCAGCGGTCCCAGGGACGGCCGTCCTCGGTGGGATGGCGCTTCGCGCATGCCGAGCTGGAGCTCAGCGGTCCCAGGGCCGCTGATCCCGGGGTGGCAGACCGTGGCGCAGGACCGGCTACATTCCCTCGAGAGCAGCCACCAGCGCAGGAAGATCCTCGGCCTCGACGCCACCGGCTGCGTCGAGGCGAACCCGAATGGGTGTGATACGGTGGGCGCTGGCCAGCCCCAGATTGTTCTCGTCGAGCTCTCCACTGTAGACGTACAGTTTGTGAGTATGAGGCCCAAATGACTGACCAGCAGCCGCAAGCTGATCAATCTTTTTCTTGTGGTTACTGGACCCCGTAGAGGTCTCAACGACTGCGAATCGACTGCCTCGCCTCAGTATCAGGTCAATCTCGAGATTGCCTTTGCACGCGCTTGCGAGGAGCTCGTCGACGCTCGGTCGAACGCAATCCGCGATCAACGCTTCGTATCGGGCACCCTCGTGAGCGTGCGGAGGCTTCTGCGTGTACGACCCCAGATGGAGCCTGAGAAACTCATCCACGGTGATCGTGCAATCGGCATCAAAACTGTTCACAATTTTAGGCAATCCCTGCGTTACTCGATATACGACGATTGTCGACGAAGGACCATGAGTCTCCATGTAGCAAAATGGGACATCAAGTTGAATCGCGACGCCAAAACCAGCCAGAATCATTGGCTTTGTACCGCCCGTTAGATTGATGCATAGTCCATTGTAGCCATCCACGGGCTTCACGTGCTGGGCGAGGTCTGCCCGGACCGCCGGCAGCTCGTATGCATCCACCTCTAGAAGTTCACATCGGCACTCGTCCTGGAGTAGCGCCTTCAACCTCTCTGCGTGGGTGAGGGTGCGGTCGGTGTGGACCAGAAGCGCTGAGCTGGCCTGGAGGCACCGAAGCGGGATCAGGTTTGCCAGGTGCGCCTCTCCGATCAGGCATACCATCCGGACGGATTCATCGAGTTCCGAATTCATCTTCGCCCCCTCGCGGCTTCCCGGACCGACTGCAGGTTCAGGATCTCGGCCACTTCGAATTGAGTGGTCAGGGCGCCCCGGACTGGGCGCAGGCGCACGATGGCGGGGAAGTAGCCGGCGCGCCCGTGGATCTCTGCCAGTACGACGGCGGCGGCCACCGCCAGCGTGGGCGGGTTTACCAGCAGCGGGGTCGTCTGCCATTCGACGGGCGATAGGCCTGCAGTATCAACGAGGGCCGCGGCCTGTGGGGAGAAAGGGTCGGCAAGGTCGAAGCGGCAGGGGAGGTCGATCTGGCGCTCGACCTCTGCCCCGGCGAGCGCCGCCAGAGCAGCGCAGTGGGCCTCGGTAAGCGGGTGGGCGAAGTTGAGCACGAGCATGGGGGACGGATCAGTCCAGTCCCGCCAGGGAAAACGCGACCCTCTGGGCCGTCAGGTAAAGGGCTCGGAACGCTTTCTCCCCATCCAGTGCCGCCTGTGCGTCTCTCGCAGAAGCCCGGGCGAGTGGGTTCTCGTGGTGGGTATCGGGTGACGTACCGTGCAGGATGGCGTTGCGTAGGTAGCGCAGTGCCCAGAGGGACTGATACTCCTGACG
>CAZSRZ010000166.1:1726-7577 GCA_964609085.1 uncultured bacterium
AGCGTCTCCGCCGAGGTGTCCCCACCGCTGCCGGCGTCGAGGGCGCGGACAGCCTCGTTGGCGCGGTTTCGCACGGTCTGGTTGATTTCGTCGCGGAAGGAAATCTGGCTGACCGGTCCAGCGATGGCCGGCTCGAGCTTCAGTGCGTCGGCGATGGGCTGATAGCTGCCGGTATGCGCGTGGGTTGCCAGCGCTTCCGAGTAGTGGAAGAGGTCGCTGCAGAACCCGGCTTCCACGACCGGAGCCGGTCCGTCCATTCCCCGCATTTCAAACGCGCCGTAATACAACCCCCCCACCTGGATGTCGCGTACCCACCGGAGGTAGAAGAGCACGAACGCCGCGAGCACCGGGAGGTGCCGGTAACCGTGCGTGATGTCGAGGATGACTTCGTCGCCCTTCTGGATCTCATCCAGGAACGTCCGGAGCAACTGCTCCTGGGCTGCGCGATCCCTGCAGCCATCCACCAGGCGAAACCGCAGGGCTGTGCCTTCCGCGTGCGGCGACAATCGCTTGCTCCACTCGTGGAGCAGCTCCGGGGTGAGGCACCCCTCGCGCACAGCATCGTCGATCCGGAAGTAGTCATCGATCATCTGTCCGGGATCTTCCTGAAAACCGAACAGGAGGTCGCCCCAGATCGACTGCTCCGTGCCGAGCACCAGCCAACGACCCGGTGCCTGGCCGGTCATCCGCAACCAACGGAGGAGGGCCGCGCCGAAGAGGGAGGTCTTTTCCAGATGCTCGGAACCGTCCGGATTCCGGAAGCGATAGCTGGTCGGCTGGTAGCGGCCGCCCGTTCCTCCAGCATCCGGCCGGCCCGTGCCAATGAAGCTGATCAGGACTGTGGACATCCGCTAACTCTCTGTCTCGATCCGCTTGATCAGCAGTTGGCGGCCCCGCCGCTCCACCACCACAGCCACGCCGGTCAGTTTTCGGGGCGGCTTTTCCAATAACTCTCGCGCAGCCTCCGGCAGCGTCGCCAGCAATTCGGTGACCTGGTTCGGCTGTCGAAGTTCGGCCCGCTCCGAGGAGCCTGCTCGGATCGCCATCAGGGCACCGGAGCTGGCGTTGCGGGTTACGGCCGCATCCGGCCACCGTTCCTCTGATGCCGCGACCGCACGCGCCGCGGCGGATACGGTGAAGTCAAATCTCCCGTAACCGGCGTTCGTCTTACCGCCGATGCCATTCGTCTCCAGCGACCACTTGAGCATCTCCAGGGCGAACTCGGCCCACTCCGCGTCCGGAGCTTCCAGGGCGAAGAGGAACCGGCACCCGGGTCGGACCACGACAAAGGGGACGGGATTGGGGTCGTCGAAATCGCCCGGCGGTGTGTCCTTGCCCTGGTAGTAGTCGGGGTGGTGAACCGTCACGACGTCTCTTTTGAGCGGGAGGTGGTTGGGGGCGGAAAGGATCCAGGCGTCGTGGAAGACCACCTCGCCGCCCTGCTCCGCCATGCGCTCCATGCCGGCAGTGTCGAGCAACTCGTAGGTCTCTTCCGCCGCCCGACCAAAGAGCCGGGCAAACTGCTCCACGCTGACTGCGCCGTCCTGGATCATCGCGTAGGCGGTGCGGCGGCAGAGTCCCTTCAGGGCGCTACCCGGCACAATCGGGGTGCCGTAGGTGTGGTGCAACGTCAGCCCGACCTCGGTTGCGCTCTCGTTCCCCAGCCCAATCGCCATGGGCGAGACGAGGGTTCCCTCAAGCAGGTGGGCGCTGCGACCCTGGAGGGCTTCTTTCCACCGCCGGACGACCGTGTCGTACTCCGCCGGGAGGGGCACACCGACCACCCGACCATAGTGATCAGTAAGCGTGCGCTTCTCGCCTTCCGTGTGCTGGGCCGGCAGGCAACGAGTAAGCACCAGGCCGGCATGGGCACCAGGGTTCTGGCCCGGCTGGGGGCCGGCACTGCGAATGGAAGGGATTGGCGGCATCAGCAGGCACCCTCGGCTGGGAGTGCCGAGCTATGGATCGGCGTGGACATCAGGTTTTGTCCTGCTGGTCGCCGGTGTCGACTTTGAGCACGGAGACCGCGAACCGCTTGAAGTAGATCCAGGCGTCCAGCACTTCTCGGGTCTGTCGCAAGTAGGTGAGCGTCGGAGCCTTCCGGACGTCATCCAGCGGGCTCGCGTTGGCCGGCGGCACCTTGCCCCCATTCAGGATGCGCCAGACATGCAGCAGTAGACGCTTGTGGGCATCGCCTCGATCGCCGCCAGACTGTCCCTTCGCCGCCGAGAATGCGAGGGCCTGGCAGAGACCGTTGGTGCGGACCAGCACGGGAAAGCTGTGACAGAGGCCGCCGTAGACGTTTTTGGTCTCCTGGGGCAGCTTCTCGACCTCGGAGACGCAGCTTTCCGCCAGGATGAGGTGCCGTTGGGCACGGGTCTGCATCAATTCCCCCTCACGTTGACCCGGCAAAGACCGCGCCCGATGGAGGCGTCCCCGCCGAACTGCAGCAACTGCCCGTCAAGGTTGGCGATCCGGCCGACCAGGCCGTCCGCGTGGTCCGTCTGCACCAGCAGCGGCCCGGTGAAGATCGACTCGGCGGGCACGGCCTCCTCGTACCACAGTCCTCCTTTGGCGACCGTCTTTGTCTCGTCCTGCAGCCGAATGCGGGCCGTCACCACGGTTGCCGTTTCGCAGAGGAAGGTGAAGATGTCGTCCGGCACCACGAGGAAGCGCTGCTTGAACGCCTTTTTCTCGTCCTCGGTGTTGAAGACCAGTTCCGCCAGTTTGGCGGCGACCGGTTCCGCGGCACCGTCCAGCGCCGTCAAGTCCAGATCCTCGAGATAGATCCTCTTGTCAACGGACAGCCTGGTTTCCCTCGCGGGCACCGCCTGGATCACCTGGTCGGTGCACACCGGCGTAAAGGAAAGGACCGGCAGGTCGATCCCGATGTGGAGAGCATCCAGGTCGCGGCGGAGGCGCGTGAGGGCGAGGGGGCAGGTGACGTAGGCGAAGGTGCCATAGTAGCTGCGAACGGCGAGGCAGAGGATCCGCTGATCCCCGACCACCAGATCGCCCACCTGATCCACGTCGCCAAAGGCCTGATTCGCCCACCTGGCGTCGCCGCAGCCGAGGTGGGCGCGAAGGACGCCCTTGATGCTGCTGCCCGGGATCTGCGGCCAGCCGGTTGCCTTCTCGCGAGAGATCGGCAGGTCGATCACGGCGACGGCGTGCCCCGTGCCCGAGTGGACGGGCGAGAGAGCGTGAAGCGAGAGTAACCGGTTCATCCCCATCGAATCATCACCTTTCCTGGTATTCAGAAACCAGCGGCGTCCCAGACGCCCCAGAGCGCCATTCCAAATCCATCTCGCCTTGCCTGTGGGTCATCGCTGATCGGCGAGAGCCATCCGTCCGACGCGAGGAGAGGGGCGGCGCCGCCCTCCAGCACGAAGAAGTAGACGGACCCCGCCGGCGCGAGTCGGCGCACGGGTCTTGGCCCCTTCGCCTGGTAATCCCACCCGCTGACCGCCTGGCTGCGAGGCACGGCCGCGCCGACCAGCCGGAGCTGCACATCGAGGCCCGGGGGCGATCCCCGGAGATCCCCGTCGAGCCAGCCCGGCCTCCAGCCATCGCGGAAGTGCGCGGGAGAAGCAAGGTAGAGCGTGATCCCGGACGGCGGGGCACCGAGCTTCGTCGCCAGTTCATCCGGGCACGCGGGCCAGGCGTCGGGCTCCGCGTCCACCGCCGCCAGGCGCTGCTCGCCACCGAAGGGGAACAGTCCCTCAACCTGGATTGCGTCGGGATGATCCACGGCGGCGAGGAAGGTCCACTCGTCTCCCATCGCCAGGCTGGCGGTGGAGAAGAGTCGGCCATCCTCGGCCCGCCCCGTCTGGGGGTCAATGGCGACGTGGACGCGCTCCTCTATCTCCGGCCCCTTGGCGAGCTGCGTGAGTGAAGTCGGTCCGGCACCTCCCGCAAGCCAGCCGGTGAGCAACTCGGCCGGCCAGTACGGCGCCCCCGCGGGCTTCACCGAGCGCGGGACACCAACAGGGTAGAGCCCGCCGGGCAGGTCGGTGCCTCCCCGAGCACGGACGGGCCGGAGGCGCTCGGATTGGCGCTCGTCCGCATCTGCCGGGTCGGCCGTTTCGGGCCGATACACCAGGGCGTCGGCAGGGGCGGGAAAGAGGGGGCCGGAGAGACTGGATTTCGTCGGTCCGCAGAGAATGGGCCCGCGCACGGGAGTGGCTCGCGCCTCGTCCGGTCCGCCGTTTGCCCAGTCCCAGCCCAGCCGGTTGCCCAGTCGCGTGCGAAGGGTGCCCGCAATGGCGCTCGGGAAGGGCAGTGGCAACGTCTGCGCCGCAAGGGCACCGAGCTCGGCACTGAAGGGTCTGCCGTCTCGGAAGAGGAGCGGCTCGCGGGCCCGGATGCGGAAGGTGGTCTGATTCATCCGGCGGGGTCCCTTTCATCGCTGATGCGCTTCAGGCCGGCGAGGTAACGAGCGATGATCAACTGCTCGGCGAACGCGATCAACTCGGCAGGCTTCTCCAACCGCGGGAGGGCGGGTGGTGTTCCCCCCTTCTTTCGGGCCCAGATGCGGCGCACTTCCGCCTCAATGCGGCTGACGGGCAATCCCGTTGCTTTGCTTGGAGTCCCCTGACGGCGCGGGGGCTCGTACTCCCACGCGAGCTCCCGCAGTTCGTACGGCAATCCGCGCGAGAGCTCCTCGTCGAGACTGGTGCTCCACCTGTCCCACTCATCCTTCGCCGTCGCCCACTGCAGGGTGCAGCGAACGGGGGAGCCCCCTCGGGGATGATAGGCCACGCACAGCCTGTCTCGGCCGGCATCCTTGGCGGCGCGCTCAGCTTCCCGGGCGTGCTCCAGCGACTTCGCGAGCGAGACGTTGTAGTGGACCAGGGCGATCCCGGCAGACATGGTCGCCGTTGGGGCGATTGTCGCCAGTGCGCGGCGATAGCACTCCTCGATGATCTTTGCGGTGTCGATCGCCAGATTCGCCGGGAGGAGAGCGAGGACGTCATCTCCGCCGGAGTAGACCAGAAAGCCGCCGACCGGGATCAGACCGCGCACTTCGCGGCTGAAGTCGCCGAGGGCCGAGGAGAACTTACGGTGACGCTCCATCCCATCCGCATGCGCCGCGAGCTCTCCCAAGAGCCCGCCGACCCGGTCCCCGTCAGCGACCAGGATCGCGTAATACGGCGGCGGCTCTAACCCTTTGAGCAGTTCGCTGACGAGTTTATCGATCTCCGCTTGCTCGTCCACGGAGAGCTTTTTAAGATCCGAAACTTCCCTGCGGCCCGGGTAGATGAGGTCGCCCAGATCCACGCCTGACCCGGCCTGGTTGACCAGCTCATCCAGGCGGCCCAACTCCTCCGGGTGTCGTCTGCGCAGCCGTGGCTCGATGGCCGCGAAGGCGACGAGCGACGTGGACGGCGTGGGGTCGTCCGCTGCCTCTCGCTGACCCCGCCAGCGCTTCAGGAGCGAGATTGCGTCCAGGGTCTCCGAGGGCTTCAGCCAGAGAGGGTGCCTGTCCTGCAGGTGCTCTGCGATGTGCTGGTGTCCGGCGCAGTCGAGCACGCAATCCCGCGAGGGGTCCAGCGGACTCTTCGGCAGACGTGCCTTCGACATCGGCTGAGCGAAGTCTCGCAGCGCCTTGCGCCCCGCAAGAAGGAGCTCGACCTCCTCCCGAGCCTCCGCGTACGGCCGGTCGAGAGGCGTCCAGGCGGCGAACCACTCCAGGAAGTGCTCGATCTGATCCTCGCCGAGCGTGGCATCGATGCCGCTCCGGATGGTCTTTCCGTGCTGCGGGTCGGCCAGCATCTCTTGCCACTGGCCGCGGAGTCCCTCCAGCACCGCCCCGCGCGCCTCCCGGGCCACGGCGGCGGGGTCGCCCGAG
>CAZSRZ010000167.1:0-2126 GCA_964609085.1 uncultured bacterium
GGGCAGCCTCCTCATGTTCCCTCTTCTCCGTCTGACTGATTTAACGCAAAGACGCAAAGGCGTAAAGAACTTCCTGGCTGTCCGCTGTGCGTCTTCGCATCTTCGCGCCAATGCGTCGAACGGAGCCTTCCGCATGTCGGTTTGACCGACTTGACGGACGCCGAGTACCTCTGGGCTGTCTTCTTTGCGTCTTCGCGTCTTTGCGCCTTTGCGTTGAACGGAGCCTTCATCATGTCGGCCCGACCGATTTAACGCAAAGACGCCAAGGCGCAGAGGCGCAAAGAGGCTCTGGCCGGCCTTCACCCTCGCGCCTTGGCGTTGAACGCTCCCGGGCCTGGGCGACGGGCAGCCTCCGCTTGGGGCAGCCCCCTAGCTCCTGGCCGTCGCGATCGCCGCGCGGACATATTCCAGGCTGCGAGCCAGGTTGGCCGCCTTCTCGCCCGGATCGGTGCCGCTGATGCTGCACTCGTAGGCCATGAAGCCGGCGAAACCGGTCTCGGCCAGCGCCCGGAACGCTGCGACGAAGTCGATATCGCCTGTTCCCGGCTCCATGCGCGTGTTGTCGGCAAGGTGCAGATGCGACGTGTACGGGGCGCAGGCGCGCAGCGCCGCCGGCGTATCCGTCTCCTCGATGTGCATGTGAAACAGATCGCTGAGCAACCCGATACCCGGCACGCCGCCCGCTTCGATGACCCGAACGCCGTCCGACTGTTTGCGCAGGTAGTGCTGTTCGTATCGGTTCAGCGGCTCGAGCATGAAGAGCGTGCCGGCCGCCGCGGCGATGGGACCGAGCTCGCGGCAGGCGGCCAGCATCAGTTCCTCTTCAAGCTCAAGCGGCGTCCGAAAGGGGGACAGGTCCGGAACTCTGGCTGCCCCGAAGATCGGAGGCACGATCTGGCCCGCCGCGCCGACCTGCCCGCAGAACTGCAGGATCGCCTTACTGCCCTCGATGCTGGCCCGCCGACGCTTGATATCCGGATCGAGGAATTCGAAGCTGGGCTGGCCGTCCGGGTCAGTGTTGCCGCAGACGCTGCAGATCGGAACGATCCCATTGATCTCATCCGCCTCGCGCTGGAGCTTCGGTAGGCCGCCGCCCCACACACCCAGCTCAATGCCCTCGACCCCATGATCCAGCGCCCACCGGGCACGGTCTCGGGTGGTTTCCCCGGGAAGCAGCCCGAGCTGCACGGCGACTTTCATCCCTGGTTCCTCCTCGACCGACCAGACTTCGGCACAGCAGCATTGGTGTATCGCACCAGCGCGCCCCAGGGACAGCCCTCTCCGTGGCGGGTTGGATCGCCGATACCGTATCTGCCGAACGGGATCCCCACCATGCTCGCCCCATCTGCGCTGCTGCTCTCGCTCTCACTCTGCCTCTCGCCGGGCCAGGACGTGCTGGCGGCACCTGCCGTGCCCCCGGAGCCGACCGAGGCCACCGAGCCCGCGTTCAAGATCGGGGGCAGCGCCGCCTTTCATTACGGATCGAATCTCGCCAACCCGAGGCCGGCGAGGAACCGGCTGCACCTGTTGGATGGGCGGGATGAAGGCGGCACGCACCTGGATCTGATCGACCTCTGGGGTGAGTGGGAGCGTCGCCCGATTGGCGGCCGGCTGGACCTGAACTTCGGCGCCCTCGCACGGATGCAGAATGAGGAAGAGCCCGGACGTGCCGATCTCTGGGAACACCTGCAGCAGTTCTACCTCGGCATCAATCTGGATCGGGATGGACACACCTTTGTCGAGATCGGCAAGTGGGTAGGTCTGGCGGGCCTGGAGTCGCTGGAGCCGGCGGAGAACCTCTTCCACGGACAGGGTTTGCTGTTCGCCGGTTCCTCTCCGTACTACCACCTCGGCCTGAGAGTGACGCACGAGTTGAGCGAGACCGATGCGGTCGTAGTCGGAGTGCACCGCGGATGGGACGCCGTCGCGAATCCAGACCACGGCCCGGGGATGCTGCTTTCCTGGGCACGCGCGATCGGGGCGAACTGGAGCGGGACGCTGACGTACCTCGGTGGGGAGGAAAAGGACGCGCGCGGCATCAACACCTGGCGCCACTTCGCCGACCTGATCCTGGAGCACGAGCCGGAGGGGCGTTGGGTCCACCAGTTGAATCTGGAGTGGGGTCG
>CAZSRZ010000167.1:2226-7456 GCA_964609085.1 uncultured bacterium
CGTTCTGATCACGCGACGCCACCGTCCCAGCACGATGGACGAGTTCCTCAGCGGCACTCCCCTACCGGGTTGGCTGCGGCAGCGCCATCACAGTGTATTGATCTCGCCCGCCACCTGGGAGCACGAGGGCAAAGTTGTAGACGGCTGTCGCGCCTGCCTGCGCGCCGGCGGGCGCTCCCGCGCCGCCCGGCCCTCGCTCCAGCACGAGCGAAGCGCGGAGCAGTTGCTCCGCCGAGCGGCGGGGCTTAGCCCCGGTCATAATCGCCATCACGGACTTGTTCTGCGCCGACCGCATCGCCACGATCTGCTGCTGCTGTACCGGGGTCAGCGACCGCACCCCCACAGGTTGACCTGCCAGCAGCGCCCGCTTCTGCTGCGGTTGGAGCCTGCCCCAGAGCCGCAGAATCCCCTTCGACATTGGCACCATCATCAGCTCGCTGGCCGAGCTCATGCCCACGCCGAAGACGGACGCCGTCAGGTTCTCCACCTGTTCGTCGCGCAGGGTGAGGCTGATGACAGCCAGGTCATCAAGGCTGAATCCGCCCTGCTTCTTCCGCAGCGCTGCCCACTGCTCGAGCAGCCTCTCTGGGATCTCCGCCCGGCGATCATGCGCCCACGTCTTGCTCTTCATCCAGACCAGTGCGGGACCCTCGCCCATGGTGGGCTGCACCAGTTCCCAGCGCCGGCCGGTTCCGGCGATCGCATCTAGCACCTTGAAGAGAGGTTGCTCAACTTTGGTCGACAGGGCGAACCGCATGATCGCCTGGCGAGAGTAGGCATCGCTCAGTAGGCGGATGCCGAAAGCATCCTCGACATAGGGGAGCACCTCCCCTACCTTCGGGGCGCTCAGGTCGAGCCCGGGGATGGGCGGCACAGCGCCGAGGTTACCGCCGGGCGCTTCGACAGCCGGGGCAGGCTGGGCCGGCAGCTTCAACAGCGCTTTCTTGCCGAGCACCGGGTCCGCGGAGAGACGCTTCTCGCGCTCGACCGGGTCCTCTTCCTCATCCTCGAGCGATTTGGCTGTGCCGATGATGGTCACCCCGCTGAAACCGAACAGGGCGCCGGAACCCAGGCCGAACGGCTGTTCCGGTTTGTCCGAGATCGGTTCGGGAGAGACGCGGAGCATCCCCACCGGCGAGCCCGTGATTTCGATCATCAGGACGACGGTGACTTTGTAGCCGACGGCCTGAGACCACTGGTCTTTCATCATCTGACCAAGGGCCGCGAACATATCCGGGGCCTGCTCGCCACCGCCCACCTGGGCTCGGGAAAGGAGTCGTGAGAAGGGGAACTCCGGCGAGTTGTTCCGCAGGCGGTCGACGTAGCCGCCCGGCATCGCCATTTCGCCATCCTGCGGCCGTGAACTGAAAACGAGAGGTTCCTCAGCCTGGAGTTCCGCCCAGTGCGCGGGCGTGAGGCCGGCTAGCAGGTCGAGCATCAGCCGACCTGTCGGGGAGGCGGCGGCCTGGAGGGCCATGTAATCCTGCACGCCCTGGAGGGACTGCATCCCGCCCAGGCCCGCATTCATTCCGCCAGCGAACTGATTGGTCAGCTTGTCCTCGGACTTGTCCAACAGCTTCTGGATCTGGTCCTGGGGGAGTTTCGCCACCTGACGAAGCCGCTCCAGTTCGCGGTTGAGCGCCGCCAGAATCTGCCGACGCGCACCGTCGATCTCCGCCTGCTCTTCGTCTCGCTGCGTCTGGTTCTGGAAAAGTTCGTAGCTGGGGACACCTGCAGGCGTGGTCGTGCGACCCCAGGTGAAGTGGAGCAACTCCGCCATGTGCACGAGCAGTTCGCCCGCGGGCACGTTGCGCTCGGACGCCATGACGGGTTCATCGGCCAGCGTGCGGGCGACGGTGAGCTTAACCCCGGTCGCGGTGGCGACTTCCTTCACGGCCTCGCCCAACGACCGCTTCACCCAGCGGATGGTGATTGGCTTGTTCAGACGCGCATCCGCGGCGAAGGGGGACGGCCGACGGGGCGGTGGCTGCTGCTGTGAAGCGGCAGGAAGGGCGGCAATCAGTCCGGTGAGACATGCGAGGCCGAGTGCGGCAAGACGGGCGGAGATGGTCATGGATTTCCTCGGGGGCAGAGTACCCCGCCTAAGTAATACCCACCGGCCGGCCATGCGGTTACGGCGAGAGCACCTCGGCTTTGGCCGGACCCGCCCACATGGCGACGGTGGGGGCCGGCGGGGCGGGCACCAGCGCCTCATCGAGCACCTCAAACCCGTACTTCTGTGCCAGGCCCACGAAGTAATCGATGTTTTCGGACCGCGTGCCCTCGCCGAGGCTGGCGCGGTCATAGCACTCATCCAGCGCGATGAGAATGGTCTCGGCCATACACGCGGGGATCAGACCCTTGCCGAAGTGCACATCGAGGCGCTGGGTCGCTTCACCCGGCGGCCGGATGATTCCGCCCGGAATCACGACCACGCCCGGGAGGTGCAGCACGTCCGGATGCACATCAGCCGGACGGCCGAGGTCGTAAATCGCCGTTCCCGCGGAGACGTGGTCGGGAAGCAGGACCGGCTCAACGGTGGACGTAGCCGTGAAGATGATCTGCGCTTCGCGGCAAGCAGCCAGCTCGGTCGTCACCACGACTTCGGTGATGATGCCACCAGCCCTCGCCATCCGCCGCCGGAGGAGGGCCGCGGACTTTTCCAGCCGGGAGGCGTCGGTCCCCACCATGATTAGCCGCCGGACCGACCCCACGAGTTGGCGGCAGACGCCAAATCCGACGACACCACCGGCCCCGACGACGGCAACGCTGGAGTGCTCCGGGTCGACGCCGTGGGCGCGCGCCTTCGCGAACACATTCGGTACCGCCTGCTTCACGCTGCCGGCCGTGTAGGCGCCGCCGTTGGTGATCGGAAGGCCGGGCTCCGCCTGCTGCACCTCCAGCCCCTTCCCCCCGACCACGCTCCAGTAAGCGCCGAGCCCGAGGCAGCGCGCACCCAGAAGCCGGGCCACCTGGGCAGCCTGTCGAGCCCGAAGCACGGCCAGCCGCGGATGGGCCTTGATCTGGTCCGGAAGCATCGGCACGGTGATGAGGTACACCTGCACCTCGCGGCCGTCCGGCACGCGAATGCCGTGCAGGATGTCTGACTTGATGGGCCTGACGAGCAGCATCAGGCGCTTGACGACCCCCAGCGGGAGGAGGCCGAGCCTGTACAGGCCGACCGCCCAGGAGAAACGACGCGACTGCCACCAATCCTCCGGTGTGATTGGATGAATCATGAACGCGCAGCTCAGTTTGTCCTGGTCAACTCCCGCCAGGGGTGGCTTTTCCCCCAGGCGCGGTTCCACGCCGTCAAGCAGTCGGCCGAGATTCTCTTTGTGCTTCCAGGTGATGAATGCGGCGGCGAGGATGCCGAACAACAGGAACGGCATCGGTGCGCCCAACGCCGCAGTGGCGATCGGCAGCGTGATCGCGGCGATCACCGAGGCCAGCGACACCCAGCCCCACCGACCGAGGAGACGCGGCAGGGCGATCGCCAACGCCCAGGTTCCGATGACGCAGGCGACCACCATCCAGGGCAGTTGCCCGGAGCCCGCGAAGCCGATGACCGCTCCGAGACCCGTCGCCACCGCTTTTCCGCGCGCGAACTTGCGCTCCAGCAGGTAGAAGAAGCCGGAGTAGGCATGTCCCGCGATGGCTGCGATGGAGCCCGCCACCGACACCCACCCGACCTCGGGACCGGTGAGCAGCGCCGCGGCCAGCAAGGACGGGACGCTGCCCTTCAGCACGTCGCCGAGCAGCGTGAGTAAGGCCGGGAACCAGCCGACGACGCGCAGCACGTTCGTCGCGCCGATGTTGTGGGAGCCGTAGTCTCGGATGTCGATCCCGCGGAGGGCGCGTACGATGACATAGCCGAAGGGAATGGACCCGAGAACGTAGCCCGCAATGATAGGCGTCAGGATGAGGCCCAGGTGCATCTCTCCATCCCGGCTCCAGCAGGAGCCTAGCTGTAGGTTCGACGTGGGATGCGAATTCTCCTCAGGAGAGTGCCGAGCCCCATGTTCGCAGCCACCAGAGCGCGAGGATCCCGAGATCCAGGGTCAGCATGGCCAGTGCAGGCACCAGCCCGTCACGCACCAGGATGCCGTAGGCGCCCCGCTCCCCAACATCATACTCCTCGCTGCTGCTCTGCAGAATGCGGAGGGAGATCGCGGACACCAACACCAGAACCAGGCAGAGCGTGGCGAAGGTCCGCAACTGGCCGGAAGTGAGCCCGTACGCCACCGGCATCCAGGAGAGAGAACTGGGGGGCAGGGTAGCCAGCCGCACCCACGCCGCCGCCGCCGCCAGCGACGCCAGCACGGCGTAGACCGCCGAGGCGCAGACCGCCACGGCCCAGGCGGAGCGAACCGAACCGCAAAGCCCGATGCCGACGGCCAGCGTCCCCAGTAGTCGGACCAGGCAGAGCAGCGTCCCGAGCAGGTCGCCCTCGAAGCTAAGGGTGAGCCACGTCAACAACAGCCACAGGGCGGCTGAGTAAACCCACACGAGACCGTGCCAGCCTGCCGCGGTATGAACTGCCCGGGATCGCATACCGTGATTGTGACCGAATGGGCTGCAAGTGGGAAGCCGGTGCCCCAGGCATCGAGCCGCGGGCGCGCGGCAGCACTCCCCGGCTCAGAGGCCCCGCAGCACCCACACGGCCGCGCCGAACCAGATCACCTCCGCCACCGCGAGGATGCCGAGGAACCAGCCATGGTTCTGCCCCAACGTGCGCCATGGGAATCGGGGCTCTATCTGAAAAAGGCCTCGAACGGAGAAGAGTGCCCATGCGAGTCCGAGCCGGACGAGGACGTCCGCCCCCTCCACCACGATTCCCCAGACCACATTCCCGCCATATGGGCGATTCAGCATGGTGGCGGTGACGACCATCAACGCCATGCCTGCGGCGCTCTTCACCAACAACCATGCCATCGCCGCCGACCAGCCCGAGCCGTCCCGACCCCGCACCTCCATGCTGGCATAGAGGGCTGCCCATGTGCTCACAGCAAAGTTGCACACTCCCGCGAGCATAAAGACGGCGCTACTGCGGGGCCCGTAGCTGACCATCTGGGCCAGTGAGGCACCCAGCGAAAAGCACCAGCAGCACGACGGGATGGCGTGGATGGCGATGTAGAGCCGCACCACCCGCACGAACTCCGCGCTCCTCGGGTCGAATGCCGGGGATTGCACAGGCGGATCGGACTGCGGCGGCTCCATCACAACCCTT
>CAZSRZ010000168.1:0-6928 GCA_964609085.1 uncultured bacterium
TGGGCGGCAAGGCGCAGTTCGGCGGACAGCGCTTCGGCGAGATGGAAGTCTGGGCGCTCGAGGCCTACGGCGCCGCCTACACGCTGCAAGAGATCCTCACCATCAAGAGCGACGACGTGCTCGGACGGGTGAAGACCTACGAGGCGATCGTCAAGGGCGACACCATCACCGCCCCGGGCATCCCCGAGAGCTTCCGCATCCTGGTGAATGAGCTCCAGTCGCTCAGCCTCAAGGTGACGGTCGAGGATCGGGAAGGCAACGCGGTGGATCTGCGCGACCCGGAAGAAGAGTACGGTGCCGGCGCCGAAGCGGCGCGCCACCGCCAGATCCGCCGGATCATGGACCCCAACCCCATGCCGCTCACCCCCGAAGAGCAGTTGGCGGAGTAGGGTGTGCGGACGGCCCACAGATTGAACGGAACAAGCTTGGAGACACGCAATGGCTGATGTTAGCAGTTTCGAGTCCATTCGCATCGGGATCGCTTCCCCCGACGAGGTGCGCGACTGGTCGTACGGTGAGGTCAAGAAGCCCGAGACGATCAATTACCGCACCTTCAAGCCGGAGCGCGACGGCCTCTTCTGCGAGCGGATCTTCGGTCCGGTCAAGGATTGGGAGTGCCACTGCGGGCGCTACAAGAAGGTCAAGTTCAAGGGCATCATCTGCGACCGATGCGGCGTCGAGGTCACCCGGAGCAAGGTGCGGCGCGAGCGGATGGGCCACATTGAGCTGGCGGCGCCCGTGTGCCACATCTGGTATCTCAAGAGCGTGCCGAGTCCGCTTTCGTTGCTGCTCGACATCAGCCCGCGGCCCCTGGAGAAGGTCCTCTACTTCGCCAGCTACGTGGTGACGCACGTCGATCGCAAGCGCATCAACGAGGAACTGGAAGCGAGCCGCGAGTGCACGGAGCGCGAGATCGAAGCGATGGAGCGCGAGTCGGCCGACATCATCGCCGGCCTGGACGACGAGTACGCCCGCCGGTTGGAAGATGAGATCGAGCTGTTCGCCAACCCGCCGGAGCCTATCGAGGACGAGTTCGCGGACGACGATGAGGACGAGGAGCCCGAGGGCCCGAAGGAGCCGCCGACGCCCGAAGAAGTGGAAGTGGAGCGCACGCGACTGGCGGCCCGGTTCGAGCTTGACAAGAAGGCAACCCGCGAGCGGGAAGAGCGCAGCCTGCGTGAGCGCATCCTGGAGCTGCAGGACGCCGTCAAGCTGCTGGAAACGGTCGAGAAGCGCTCACTCATCACCGAGGAGCAGTTCCGCAGCCTCGAGAAGCTCGTCGAGGTCCTCACCCGACGCCTCGACAAGGATGTGAATTCCTGGGTTCGGGCCGGCCTCGGCGCAGCGGCGGTCAAGTCGCTGCTCGTGGAAATCGACCTTGAGAAGCTTGCGCGGGAGTTGCGACAGGAGATCGCGCAGACCCAGGGCCCCCGTCGGCTCCGCGCGATCAAGCGGATGGAGATCTGCGAGGCGTTCATCAAGAGCAAGGCTCGCCCGGAATGGATGATCCTGGATGTGGTGCCGGTGATCCCACCGGAGTTGCGCCCCATGGTGCAGCTCGACGGCGGCCGTTTCGCCACCAGCGACCTCAACGACCTCTACCGCCGGATCATCAACCGCAACAACCGCCTGAAGAAAATTGTGGAGATTCGCGCGCCCGAGAGCATCGTGAACCACGAGAAGCGGCTGTTGCAGGAAGCGGTGGACGCTCTCATCGACAACGGGCGCCGCGCTCGACCGGTGGTGGGGAGCAACAACCGACCGCTGCGCTCGCTCTCCGACATGCTGAAGGGCAAGGAAGGCCGGTTCCGGAAGAACCTGCTCGGCAAGCGGGTGGACTACTCGGGCCGATCCGTGATCGTCGTTGGGCCGTACCTGAAGTTGCACCAGTGCGGCCTCCCGCGGGAGATGGCTCTGGAGCTGTTCAAGCCGTTCGTGATGAAGACGCTCGTGGAGACGCAGGTCACCAGCAACATCAAGACGGCGAAGCGCATGATCGATCGGATGAACCCGCTGGTGTGGGACGCGCTGGAACAGGTGATCGCTGAGCACCCGGTGATGCTGAATCGTGCCCCGACGCTCCACCGTCTCGGCATCCAGGCCTTCGAGCCCGTGCTGGTGGACGGCAAGGCAATTCAGATCCATCCGCTTGTCTGTCACGCGTTCAATGCGGACTTCGACGGGGATCAGATGGCCGTCCACGTGCCCCTCTCGGAGACCGCCCAGGCGGAGGCGCGGATCCTCATGCTGTCGACGCAGAACCTGTTCTCGCCGGCACACGGGGGGCCGATCGTTGCTCCGATCCAGGACATCGTGCTCGGGCTCTACTACCTTACGGAGTCGAAGGCCGATGCCCTCGGCGCGGGCACGTTGTTCGCCGGTCCTTCCGAAGCCATCCACGCGCACCAGTTGGGCAAGGTCTCCCTGCTGGCGCCCGTGAAGGTGAGGGTGCAGTACACGGACGATGACGGAGATACCTTCCCGCGAGTCATCGAGACCACGGTCGGCCGGCTGTATCTCAATGAGGTGCTGCCGCCGCGGATGAAATACCGCTCCAACTACATCGACCGAACCATGGTAAAGGGCGATGTGAACCGACTGGTCTCCGAGTGCTACCAGAAGTACGGTTCCCAGCGGACGATCGAGCTACTCGACGATGCCAAGGCTCTGGGCTTCATCTTCTCGAACATGTCCGGGGTTACGATCTCGATGACGGATATGGCGGTTCCCGCCAAGCGCATCCAGATCATCTCCAATACCGAGAAGGAAGTAACCCGCCAAAACGCCTACTTCCGGCGCGGCACCCTCACGGCCGAAGAGCGGCGGCAGCGCGTGCTGAAGCTCTGGCAGGACGCCGCTTCCGCGGTCGGCGACGCGATCATGGAAGACATCGATCGCTACAACCCGCTGAACATGATCGTTACTTCCGGCGCCCGCGGATCGAAGCGCCAGGTGACCCAGCTCTCCGGGATGCGCGGCTTGATGTCCGACCCGTTCGGTCGCCTCATCGAGGACTTGCCGATCAAGTCGAACTTCCACGAAGGCCTCAGCGTGCTGGAGTTCTTCGTGTCGACCCACGGCGCCCGCAAGGGTCTGGCCGACACGGCCCTGCGAACGGCCGACGCCGGGTACCTCACCCGACGTCTGGTGGACGTGGCGCAGGATGTGATCGTGCGTGACATCGACTGCGGCACGCCAAACGGGATCTACGTCCAGGAGATCATGGAGAGCCGCGATACGGTTCTGGAGAAACTCTCGGACCGCATCCGGGGCCGCTACACGCTCGAAGAGTTGGTCGACCCGGAGACGGGCGAGGTCTTCACCGCCGCGAACGAAGAGATCTCTGATCTCGCGGCAGAGGCAATCCAGCGCGCCGGAATCAAGACGGTCGGCATCCGGTCGCCGCTGACCTGTGAGTTGCGGCAGGGAATCTGTGCCCGGTGCTACGGCCGCGATCTGGCCCGTGGGGGCCTGGTCGAAGTCGGCACGGCGGTCGGCATCATCGCCGCGCAGTCCATCGGCGAGCCCGGAACCCAGTTGACGATGCGGACGTTCCACACGGGCGGCATCGCCGGCGAGTATCTGACCGGCGTGGCCGAGGTGAAGAAGAAGAAGCAGGAAACCCTGCGGCTGATCCATCGCGACGTGGAAGAGGGCATCGTCGAGTTCGAAGACAACAGCGGCGAGCGCGAGCGCGTCAAGGCGATCCAGGCCGTCCTGAAGGTGCTCGAAGAGCAGGTGCGTGGGCTACTCCGCGTCGTCGAACTGTTCGAGTCCCGGAACCCGAAGGGGAAGGCGATCATCACCAAGGTCGATGGGGTGGTGGCGGAGATCCAGACCAAGGGCATGCGCCAGGTCGTGATCCACACCGACGAGAATATCGAGGACCACAGCCGGATCGTGGGCGGAACGGCGGCCGAGGACATCATCCTCCCCGGCACGGACGCCGTCCTGGTGAAGATAGGTGAGTCCATCGTTGAGAAGCAATTCAAGGCGATCAGGGACTCCGGCATCCTCACGGTCAAGCTCAGGCACTCCTATCTCGTGCCTTACCGCGGCAACCTCGAGGTTGAGGTCGGCCAGCACCTCCGGGCAGGCGATCGACTGACGGAAGGCCCGCTCGACCCCCGCGAGCTGCTGGACCTGCAAGGCGTCCGTGGCATCCAGGAGTACCTGGTCCGCGAAATCCAGGCGGTGTACAAGAACCAGGGTGTGGACATCAACGACAAGCACGTCGAGATCATCGTGCGGCAGATGCTGAAGAAGCGGCGTGTGGTGCACGCCGGGGATACGCGCTTCCTGCCGGGCCAGGTGCTGGACAAGTTCGAGTTCGAGGACGAGAACCAGCGAGTGATCAACAACGACGGCACTGCCGCCACAGCCGAATGGATGTTGCTCGGGATCACGGAGGCTTCGCTCCAGACCGAGAGCTTCCTCTCAGCCGCCTCATTCCAGAAGACCACCCGGGTGCTCACCGAAGCCGCCGTCCGCGGTAAGCGCGACCACCTGCAGGGCCTGAAGGAGAACGTGATCATCGGCCGCCTCATCCCGGCGGGCACCGGATTGCCGCGGTACCGCAACGTGGAAGTGACCGTGCTGACCGACGATGGCACGTTCGAGCCGCCGAAGCCGCTGGCCAAGCCCCTCGGGATCGGCGATCACGATCGAGGCGACTCGATCGGGCTGGGTGAGTTCCGAGCTCTGGCCGGCGAAGGGCCCGGCGGTGGAGACAGCCTCGCGGGTGCGTCCGAGGATGCACTGGCGGCGCTCGGCTTCAGCGTGACGGACCTGGGCGGCAACGCCATCCCCTCCGCCGGAGCGAACGACGACGACTGAGCCGTAAGTCAGACGAGTCGGACGAGTCGGACCGGTCCGACTCGTCCGACCGGTCTGACAAATCTGACTCGTCCGACTCTGCCCGACTCGCTCAGCCGGCGTCGTCCTGACGCCGCAGGATCATCACCGCGCTGGCTCCGAAGGGATCCAGGAGCCGGAGCACACGTCCGCGCCGTGTATACGGGAGTACGAGCGGCAGCTTGCGCATGTCCAGGTCCAGCGGGCTGAGGCCGGCCATCCGACCGTCGCCACGTAGAGCGAGGAACCAGAAACCGCCCTCATCGTCGGCCATCCAGACGCCGTCCAGGCGGAAAAACAGACCGCGGCGTAGGAGCACCAGTGATGCCCTCCCCTGATCGGCGTCGAGCGTCAGCAGCATGCGTCGGTTCGGTCGGAGGGTGCCCTGGTCGATCCAACTCCCGCTGAGCCTGGCCATCGCCGCGGATGAAGGCAGCACCTCCCGCGCGTTCCACCGCCCATTTCGACCGGCCGCGCTAAACCGGCCGACCAGGCCGCCGGCATCGGCGCGTCCGTCGAAGCGGCCGATCCGCCGCCCATCTTCCGGGTAACGGGCTGTGAGGCGAAACAGACCTCGGCTGGGCAGCTCGTCCCCCTCCATGCGAAACCCAATCTGGGAATCGAAGGCGGCACACGAGGCGTAGGTCCGCCGCTCTCCGGTCGCCACCACAACCGTAGCGTTGAGGTCATCTCCGCGCGCGGAGCCCCCGAAGAATCGGTAGGGGAGAGCCCCCGGCGTTTCTCCGGCCACAGCGCGGAGTGGAGATGCCGCGAGCCAGGGCAGCGCGAGGCCGAAACCGCGAACGAGCAGCGCTCGCCTAGAACCGCACAACGGATCCAAGGGTCGTTTGTCCATCGGTCGCGTACGCCAGGTCGATCGGTCCGATCCGGAGACCGGCCGCCAGTCCCCGGGTCGTCGCCGCACCCCGCACCCGCAGGCCGCCTGGTCGCAGGCGCAGTTCCGCTCCCGCAGAAAACCGGAAATCCCGGTGCGCCGGGCCGTTGAGATTAAGCGCGTCCATCACCAGCAGCAGCCTGGGAGAGACGACGTAGGCGGCCCCGACCGAAAGCGTCCGATCTTCGCCGGCCCCGGACATGGATGGCTCCACGGCGGAATCGAGGGTCCATCCCAGGCTGAGCCGCGGCACTGCGGACGGCCGATAACGCATCCCCAGATCGATCCCGATTCCAAGAGCATCCACTCTGCTGGACCGAGTCTGCTGCAACCCCTGGCCGGGCGGCGCGGAGTAGACGTATCGTCGCACCGACCCGGCCCAGATGTTGGCCCTCGCGCCCACATCCAGCGTTCCGCCGAAGCCTCCGCCCAACTGGCGTCGCCAACCCGTCGTGGCGGAAGGAACGATCGCTACCAGGTAGCCGACATCCGCGCGCGAGCCCGGCGGGGGTGTGAAGACCGCTCCCTGCCGGATCCACTGCCGCAGCGGGGCACTGGGATCGGATTCGCCGGCGAAGACGCCTGCCAGGCCGACACGCCATCGCCGACTCTCCCAAGCCCCCTCCGCCCGTGCTCCCAGCCGATTGCGGTCCGCGAGGTACGGGTATCCCTCCGCCTGCAGTGGGTCGAAGGATCCGGCCTGGATGATGCTCGACCAGGCGTCCAGGCTGCGCGGTCCGTCCGCATACAGCCCGAGCCCGGCGAGGCGGAGCCGACAGCGCACTGGGACGGCCGCGGCAGCCGGGTTTGCGCGGAAGCTGGCTTCCTCGTCAAAGATCGCGATTCCTCCGCCCCCGAGCCCAACGTTGCGGGCGATGTCGCCGGCGGCGAAGCTCTGGGCCAGAGCGGAAAGCGGCGAGACCAGCAGGGCAAGCAGGCCAATCGCCGCCTGCCCCCACCTCATTTCTTGAGACTCAGGAACACCTCAGTGTCATCAAATGGGTTGGTCAGATCGATCCCGCGATCCGTTTCCACATAACCCATCTTGGCCACGACCCCCTTCCGGGGCAATGGGATGGGGAGGTCCGGCAATCCCGCGATCGGGTTATAGGAGAATTGAGTGGGCAGCAGCCAAATGTAGCCGTCGGTCCCCACGATCCACTTGCCGTCGATCTGGAT
>CAZSRZ010000169.1:0-6883 GCA_964609085.1 uncultured bacterium
TTCCCTCTCGACGCTGGTTAGCCCACACGGCTTCCTACCGCCTGGACTTGATGATCAGCACCGCCACGGCGAGGAGTGCGGTGAAGCCGAAGCCGAGTGCGGCCACCTCCAACGCCACGAGGGCCCGCGGGGTCCTCCCGACGAGCAGGTAGACCAGGGACCACAGCACCAGGTTGGCGCCGCCGCAGGCGGCCAGGAACAACGGCAGCGTCATCGGCCGACTCGCCTTGCGACGGTAGGCCGGCCTCGCTGATGTGGGTTCCGCAAACACCGCCGGGTCTTGCTCACCGTTGAACCAGCCGGTGCCGGTTTCCGCGCCTTCGGGCACCTCGCCAATCGCATCGGCGTCCGGTGGCTCGAGCGCGAAGACGGAGAAGTCTTCCTCCTCCTCCGGCAGAAACCAGGGCCACTCCTCCACTTCGCCAGGGGGAGGAAGGCGCCCGGATCCCATCAGCACCCACTCTCCCTGCTTGCCTGGCTCCCGCCAACGGCGATCCCCAGTGCCCACCAGATGCCGCGCGGGTACCCGCGCCACGGACTTGCGGCCGGGCACCCACTGAATCTCAACCGTACCATCGTGGTCCAGAAGCAGCCACGGAGAGTCCCGGCTCCCGGCGATGAGGGACCGGAGGCTCAAGCATCCGGTCCCGCCGATGGGTGGGTTCTCGCCGGATCCACCGATCAACTCCCCGCTTTCCGCATCCCAAATGGAGTCCCCTCGGAACTCCTCTCTGGCCCCCACCCGCCGGCCATCAGGCGAGAAACAGAGGTCGATCACGGCACTGCTTGTCGCCTGCCACCAGCGCTCCACACCGGAGTCGACGTCATACAGGTGGACCCGAGCGCCGTAGCAGGCGAATGCGATCCGAGTACCCTCCGGGGAAATCGCAACCTGGTTCACGCCATGGGGATGTAGGACTCGAAGCTGGGGTCGGCCATCGGCAACCCCCCAAACAGCGACTTCGCCCTCGGCGGGCCGTACCTCGGCGGGATCGGCATGGAGAACCGTGTGGGTCTCACGGACCAGATCAAACGCATCCTCCTCGGCCGAGTCACCCGCCCCCGAGGCTTCCGTATCATCTTGATCACGGAGAAAGAAATCGATCTCCCTCTCTTCAGCGGGCAAGCGAGCGGCGGTGCCCGAGAATGTGAGGCGGAGTTCACCATCGTCTTCATCCACATCCGACGAGTGCCCCTCCGCAGTCCCATCTTGCGGCAGACCGATCGGAGCCGAGGGCCCGGATGCAAGCAGAGGAGCGACCGGACGCTGGCGTCGGGGCGGCTCGGGCTCGGTGCCCGCGCATGTGACTGCTCGCGTGCAGTCGGGCGTCAGGTGAAAGGACGTCGCCCCGCGAATGTTGTGATCAAATCTCACTGGGGCCGCCTCCCCGAATGGGTCGACCAGCGTGAGGCCGCTAAATCCACCCAGCATCAGACGGCCGTCCGGCGTCCACCCCGCATCCCATCGGAGTGCCGGGCTCGCCCCCTCAGGCAGCGGCAGGGTCCTGACCAGCGCGAGCGAGCGACGATCCCAGATCCGCAGCAGCTCCTGGGGTCGAACGGGCTTGCCTCGGACATGGGAGAAGATGGTCGCGTCCACGACGCACGATCCATCGGGAGAAAGCAGGTGATGACGTCCCCACGGCTTGGGCCCGGAATCCGGCTCGTCCTCATCGTCGAGAGGGGTCTCGACCTCCCCAGGGGGCGCTGTCCGGCACATCCAGAACTCACCGGGCCGCTGCCTTTCCCGGTCCGAGAGCCAGCGCTCCATAAACTCGCCGAGGGTGGCCGATGATCCCGGGGTGACCGGGGCGGACAGCGCTGACGCCGCAGCACGGAGAGGGTCGGCTGTGGTTTCTCGTCCGGTCCACCAGCACCGGTTCCACAGGCACTGGAAGAGCGAGCCCGGGTGTCGTCGAAGGACGGCCCAATCTGCGGCCATCCCCTCGAGTACGCCGGCGATCAACGCACCATCCTGGCTGTCGGCTTTCTCCCACAGGCGCGTGAGCTCGCCGTAGAGTTCGTCCTGCAGGCCCACTGCCATCTTGGCCTCAAGCAAGGGCCCATCCAGCGCCGACCCGTGAAGCGCCGGAGATGTGCCCAGACGCTCGACGTGAAAGAGCAGTTCCGTGGCCTTTCGGCTATTGGGCGTGCCGGCATCTTGCCAGGAAGGTTGGCCGGAGAAGAAGGCGGCCAACCGTTGGTGCGTTTCATCCTCGCGACGACCGGGGAGGAAGGCGCGGCGGGCTGCCTCCGCGGCCAGGCGATGGTAGAAACCCAGCACCGTCCCGCCCAGGGTCCGGCGCTCCATCAGGTAAGGCTCGAGGTCGAAATACAGGCGAGACCAGAGCACCACGGGCAACGCCGGCCGACCCTCCTCGGAAGACGGCAGCGCGTGCCGCGCACTTCGGAGAAACTCCCGGACAAAGTCATCGTCCCGGGCCAACAGGTCCAACAATTCGTCTTCCGAGAGGCCGTACCGGGCGGCACAGAGATAGCCAAGGCTGCGGGAAACTAGCTCCTCGCCATGGTCGCGGACCAGTCGCGCGAACAAAACGTCCAGCATTCCCAGGATCTCACCTGGAATCTCCGCCGGCTGGAGGAAGGACGGCCATCGCCGGGCTTCCTCGAATGCGAGCTTGAGGTGGAGCGGGGAGGCGGATGTGCGAAACCCTTGAAGCAGCACCTCCTCCTGCGCCAGCTGCAGCGTCCGCCCGGCATCGACCAGCCACGAATGGAGGACGGTACCCGCTTCCGCCTCCGCAAGGCGGCCCACGTCCACCGCGCCGAAGCCAGCCAGGCGATCCAGGAGCGCTTCGATGCGCGGATCGGGAAGCGAAGAGACGACGACGCGTACCGTTCTGGGGAGACGAATGAGCCAATCGAACTGCGCCTCCTCCAGGCCCACCAGTTGATCGAGGGCATCGATGATCAGGAGCAGCTTCCCATTCGCCGGAATCAGCCCCAGTAACCGCACAAGATCGTCTGAGGACGAGCCGAGCGCGTAGCGGCGCCCGATCGCTGCGGCGGCATCCGCATAGTCGTCACCCGCTCGCGCCGGACCGAGCGCGTCCATCTCTGACCGTTTGAGCGCTTCCAGACCGAAATCGGCGTAAACCTGCTCGCTGATCCCGCGGAGCAGTGAGTGGGGATCGATGGAACCTGGGGTCGCGCCGATGAAGCGGCCGAGCACCACCGCTCCCTGGTGGCGGCGCCGCGCGTCCGCCAGGGCCCTGCCTAGCAACGCGGTCTTCCCGATTCCGGAAGGGCCCGTCACCAGCAACGGCTGGCTTGCGGCCCCGGACAGATGCTCTTCGATACGCCTCAGCGGCTCGGCACGACCGGCGAAGTGGCGCGACCGTTCCTGAGCAAAGAGAGCGTGGGCCTCTTTCTCTTGCTCCAGGGGGTCGACCGATTCCAGGCGAGCGATCTCCCCTTCGATCACCGGCGCGAGCGACTGGAACACGTCCTCGCAGAATTGGTCCAGGTGAGCGGTGGTGACCTCGTTTTGGGCCCACTGCGCTCGGTACTCGCGCACGTTCCCGGGCAATCGGTTCCGGAGGCGTTCCTTGAGTGCCTCAAGGCGCAGGGAAGCGCCGCGGTCCCGCTGCCCCGAAGGGTCCAGATCCACGAAAGCAGCCGCGGAGGCGTCGTCCGGCAGCCCCTCGATGCTGCGGAAGAAGGCAAAGGCGTGGATGTGCGGGTCCGGGGTGTCGAGCGCCCCGCGGACGACCTCCCACTCCGTGGCGGAGGTGTCGTAGTCTGCTCCCGCTCGCTCGGCGGCCGCCGATGCCACGGTGGCTGCAGAGTTCAGGATCCGACGAAGCTCGCGTTCCGCGGACGCCCACGTCGCCGGCTCCCGGTACTCGCCACTCCGCGGCTGCAGGACGTAGACAGGCTCCAGGGCATTGTCATCCCGGCGGTACCATCCCTTGCGACCTGCCGGTTGACTCTCCGACCATACCAGCAGCTCACGGTCGGCCCCCGAACTGGCGAGGGCCAGCGCCTCGAACTCCTCCGCCCCGATCTCGAAGGGAAGGGGCCGCCAGCCGTAGCGGTCACCGAGGAGGATGAGGAAGTTGGGGCGGGGCGTTACCTGTTGACAACGGACGATCTCATCCAGACAGATCTGCATGGTCCGCTGGTCCAGCGAGGCTTCCTCGGTCACGCCCCAGCGGAGGTCGATCGCCTGAAAGCGGCAGTCATGCCGCATGCACAGCGCTCGGAGCCGGGGGAAAACGCGCTCCTGGAGCGCGTTCCGCTCGGCCTTGAGGTCACTGAACGTGGAACTGACGAAAACCCGGAAGGTACGAGAGGCGCCAGGCAACGGATCCCTCTGCGGGCGGGCACGCCGAAGCCCCGACCTACGCCGAGTGCCCGAACGTACTCCTCTTCGGCGAGCCTGTCGCGCGCCCCTGCGCGGTGGCTGCCCTGTTTGACGGGGTCGGGAGTGGGATTGCCCAGATCAGCCTGAGCCGGCCCGCATGGCGGCGTATCGCTCCTGGAAGTAGCTTCGGATGTGGCGGGTCCCGTAGGCCGGCGCGACGAAGTCCTCCACCAGGATGTCAGCGATGAAGGTCATCAGGTGCCCAACTCGCGGGGAGACAACACGGAATCCGTAACCGGCCGCCTTGAGGACGCCGACCGGCACCCTCACCGCCCGACCTTTCCGGCCAATGGCCTCCCAGGCGCAGGCAGCAATTTCCCGCCGAGTCATCGCGTCCGGTCCGCCGAGGTCGGCTTCGTAGCCGGGATGTGCGTCGAACGCATCAACGCACGCGAGCGCTAGGTCGGCTTCGTGAATGGGATTGGTGCGCGCCTGCCCCCCGCCGAATTCAGGCAGCAGCCCACGGCTGGCGACCAGCAGTATCTCGTCCATCGCGCTGAAGAACCCCGTGGGCCGCAGCACCGAGTAGTTCAGCCCAGACTGCCTCAACTCGTCCACCACCAGTTCATGGCCGCGAATGAAGTCTGCCTGGGGGAGCTTGTGCTTTCCGAACACGGAGACGTAGACGAACTTGCGCACACCCGCCGCCACGGCCGCTCGGATGAGATTACGGTTGGCCGGATAGTCCACCTGTGTGAAGGTGCGCCGACCATATCGGGGCATCGGGATGACGCTGGCGCCGAGGCACGAAAAGACCTGATCGACGCCGTCGAGCACCCCTGTTAGCTCCGAGGACCTGAGGGCATCCGCTGCCACGTGCTCGTCGGCCTCCGGCACGCTCCGTCGCAGCCGCTCGAGCGAACGACCGAGAGCGCACACGCGCTCTCCCCTTCGCTTGAGTTCCCGGACAACCTCGACTCCCAACCGGCCGGTTGCCCCGGCTACCAGCACCCGCTTCACGCCATCGCCGCCGATCCCGGGCAACTCGCGCGGTCGCAGCCGCGTTCGCTCACTCCGAGACTACCAGACTTGCCTGGACGAGAGTTCCGGCGCGGCCTGATCCAGCCGATGCGAGAGGGTCTCCAGGTGACAGGTCGGCACCTTCGGATACAGGTGATGCTCCACATGGAAGAACATGTCGTACGAGACGAAACTCTTCAGCGGATTCCGCAGGGTTCGGGCGATGAAGAGACTCCGATCGCAGTCGTGGTGGACGGTCCACACCGCGAAGAATGCCGTGAGGCACTGGCCGATCGACATCGCGATGATGTGGTAGGTCAGCAACGGGATGTGGAGAACAGTCAGGGCGAGGGTCACCCAGACCGCGATGGTTACGAACTCGGCGAGGATCCATCGGCGCTGCCTGGCGCTGGCCAGTTCGATGCCTTTGCGGTGGATCAGGTAGTAGAAGTAGGGCCCGTAGCAGATCGCCTGCCAGCCCTTCATCCGGGCGCTCGCAGCCTCGGCGTCGTCATCGTCCATGCAGTGCTTGTGGTGATGGAGATGGGTCTGTTGGAGTGCGTGCATCGAGCTCAGCATCAGCACGCTTAGAGTGAACATCACCCACTCCGTAGCCACCCGCCGCAATCCCATCGCGTAGTGGTACGCGTTGTGCGTCACGCGGAGCCCGCAGAGGAAGAAAATGAACGAGCACGGCAATGCCAGCACGTAGAGTTGGAATTGCGCGAGCACCAGGGCGGCTGTGAGCCAGGGAAGGTAGAGGAGCACCTCGCGAACCACCTCGTAGGTGGTCAGGGGGAGCAGGTCCTTCCACTCCACAGAACGTACGCGCGGATCGCGCATGATCTCCAGGGCCATTCAAAAGTTCTCCGCGACCGGTTGACCAATGGAACGACGTGACCACCGCCTTTGCCTGTCCGCCCGAGGTTTGGGACAGCCGGAGGCAGTGGGTGGCGATTGATTGCGCGGGACCGGGCCGTGCCGCGCGCCGATGCCAGATTAGTGTGTATCGTACCTGTCCGACACAGTCCGCCGATAGGGTGCCACAGGAGGGCTGATCAGCCGAGGTCCAGGAGCAGCGCCCGGACCGGGGCGGCGTCCGCACCGACGAGTCTCAGGGGCAGAGCCGCCAGTTCATAGATCCCGGGGGCCACTCCCGAGAGGTCCAGGGACTCCAGGATCCATACTCCGGCATCGAATAGCGCGTGATGGACCGGCAGCGATTCGCTCTCCAACGAATCGACGGAGGGCACGTCCACACCCAACAGCGTCACGCCGGCGTCCGCCAGGAAGGCGGGCACGTCGGGCTCCAACACGGGGATCTCGGACGGGAAGGGCGTGCCGACCGGCCACGCGTCCGTCCGCAGCAGCAGCCGGGGGGGTGTGCCCAACCCGAGTGGCAGGGCTGCCCGCGAGATCCGCGCGTGGCCGCGGACGTCGAGCACCAGACATGCGCCGCATAGCCGGTCCAGGGGCAGCGCTTCAATCCTGGCGCCGTTCGCGTCGACATGCCATGGCGCATCCAGGTGGGTGCCA
>CAZSRZ010000170.1:0-6809 GCA_964609085.1 uncultured bacterium
GAGCCGCGACCGTGAGGGAGCGTGGATCCGTTTCCGCCGACGGATCCGACCCCTCTCCCCAGGCCTCGGCGCACCCGGGTAGACGGGAACCCCTATGCATCCCGGCCCGGCTCGTTGGTTACGGCCGGGAGCGGCGACCCCTCCCGGTGTAGCCAGGCCAGGAGATCCGGGGATGCGATTCCAGCCGCGCGCTCGTGGTACCGACGCAGGAGCTCCGGATCGAAACGGGATCGCCATTCGCCCTGACGGCCGCGATGGAAGAAGCGGTCGCGATCGACCCACACGCACTCAGTCTGGTTCGGACCGGTGTCCCGCGCGCGCTGCTTCATGGACTCAAACGTGGCCGCGTGCACCAGTGACGGCCACAAGGCCTCATCAACGTCGATCGAAAGGCGGGCCGCCAGGGCACGCATCTCCCCCTCCAGATCCATTTTGAGGTCCGTGTAGTGCAGCAGCACCACGTTCGGTTCATCCCTCCGTTCAAAGAAGGTACCGAGGTGGTGGAGATTCGCAGAGAGGCTGACCGACGTCTCTGTCACAGGCGTGCGATCCTCGATCCAGCCATGGATGCGCTCCCGCTCGCAGGCCGGCGGCTCGCGCGGCTGAATCGGTAGGGAGTTGTCGATGTCGCTCGGCCCCGCCGCTCGGTTCAGGAGCACCATGACGGCCTCAAAGTCGAGGTTACTCAGGTGGTTATCCAGCGAAAGGACCACGTCCCGCGGATCACGAGCCACGGTGATGTAGGTAACCCGCGGATCCCAGGGCAGCCCGTCCAGCGGTGTGTGCGACTTGATGAACCGCCGATGTGACTGGGACTCGAGATCGGCGACCACCTCGGGGAGCGGCCGGAGAAGCTGCTCTAGCCAGGGTGACAGTAGATCCAGCGGCTGGGAGAACACGGGGGTCTGCAACACCAGGAGGGCGCAGATCATCTGGGTCCAGGTGGTGCCGCACTTGGGGGAGGTCGAGATCAGGATGTCCCCCTCCCGAAACGCGAACCGGTCCCACCGTCGGCTGTCGGAAATGATGGTTCGGTAGTGGACTGGCGGCATGCGTGGCGGATCCTTGGGCGGAGACGCAGAGCGGCGCGGCGGTGCCCGACCAGGGAGCCCTGACGTCGCAGTCATGATGACTCGAGACCGCCCACCCGAGGTGACCCGCCGTTCGTGGAGCAGGATTGCTTCGGTGGACCGCCGCACTGGGTGAGCGGAGGTGCCCGATGTCGGCCCAGGCAAGCAGAGCGAGGTTCATACCGGGGTTTAGACCGAGACCTAGAAATGGTGGGAAGAGGGTCCCGACTGGACGGGCGGCCCTGATCGCGGCAGCGTGCGTCGCGGTCCCAACTTGCCTGGCCCTCCAACCCGGCCTGGCGCAGAAGCAGCCGGAGTCAGGGTCGGAGTGGGCCAGCTACGGCGGCAGTCCAGAGGGTATCCGCTACTCGAGCCTCACCCAGATCGACCGAACCAACGTCGGCAAACTAGAGGTAGCATGGACCTTCGACGCCGGTGAGGGACCGGGCGGCACGCAGACGCAGCCTCTGGTGGCCGGCGGTCTCCTCTTTGCCGTTACCCCGCGCCACAACGTGGTGGCCCTGGACGCGGCTACGGGGAAGCAGGTCTGGCGGTTTGAGTCCGGCGTCACCGGGCGAGGGGCGAACCGCGGTGTCGCCTACTGGTCCGCTGGCGACGACCGCCGCGTCTTCGCGGGAGTCCAGCACTGGGTGTACGCGCTGAACGCCGCCACCGGGAAACCGATCGCCGGCTTCGGCGCTCAGGGCCGGATCGACCTGCGCGAAGGCCTCGGACGCGACCCCGCCAAGCAGTCTGTCCTGCTCACCACGCCCGGCGTGGTCTATCGGGACCTCCTCATCGTCGGCGGCCGCACGTCAGAGGGGCTGCCGGCGACCCCCGGCGATATCCGCGCCTACGACGTGCGCACGGGCAAACCGCGGTGGAGCTTCCACACCATCCCTCGTCCCGGCGAGTTCGGTTACAAAACCTGGCCCAAGTACGCCCACAAGGTTGCCGGCTCGGCTAACAACTGGGCGGGGATGTGCGTGGATCTCAAGCGAGGGATTGTGTTTGCGCCGACCGGCTCTTCGGCGATGGATTTCTACGGCGCCAACCGCGTGGGGGACAATCTCTTCGCCAACACCCTGCTGGCGCTGGACGCTAAGACCGGCAGACGGATCTGGCACTTCCAGGCGGTGAAGCACGACATCTGGGATCGCGACTTTCCCTCCCCGCCGGCCCTCGTCCGGGTAAAGCGTGGTCGAAGTTGGGTAGACGCGGTGGCGCAGACCACGAAGTCCGGACACCTCTATCTGTTCGAGCGGTCGAACGGCAAACCGATCTTTCCGATCGAATACAAGCCGTACCCGCCGAGCGATGTCCCCGGCGAGGTCGCCGCCGCAACCCAACCGCTGCCCACCAGGCCGGCGCCGTTTGCCCGACAGCTTCTGACCGAAGGAATGCTGACGGACCGCACGCCCGACGCACGGAAGGCCGTCGTCGAACAGTTCCGCAAGCTCCACGGCGGCACGCCATTCGTCCCTTTCCGCGTAGGGCAGGAGACGATCCTCTTCCCCGGCTTCGACGGCGGTGCGGAGTGGGGCGGCCCGGCCTACGATCCCGAGTCCGGCCTTCTCTATGTCAACGCCAATGAGATGGTCTGGACTTCCAGTCTCGTCCGGAACGATTTCGTAAAGTCGGGGCGACAGCTCTACATGCAGAACTGCGCCAACTGTCACGGGGACACCCTGGCCGGGGCCCCCCCGCAGATGCCCTCGCTCCTGAAGTTGGGTTCGAAATGGGATCTCGCCGCCATTTCGAAGATCACTCGTGAGGGCGCCGGGCGCATGCCCAGCTTCCCGATGCTCTCCCCAGCCGACGTGAAGGCCGTGTCGGAGTACGTGCTCAGCCGCGAAAGCAAGGAAATCCAACCCGACGAAGCCGCCGTCGTGCAGCTCGACTACCGCTTCACGGGCTACCACAAGTTCCTGGACCCGGACGGTTACCCGGCGATCAAGCCGCCCTGGGGCACCCTCAACGCCATCAACGTGAGCACCGGCGAGTATGCGTGGAAAGTTCCGCTTGGCGAGTATCCGGAGCTGGCCGAAAAGGGGCTGCGAGGAACCGGCAGCGAGAACTACGGGGGACCGGTCGTCACAGCGGGTGGGCTGATCTTCATCGCCGCCACCAACTATGACCGCAAATTCCGGGCCTTCGACAAGGCCACGGGGAAGCTGCTGTGGGAGACCACCCTCCCCTTCTCCGCCAATGCCACACCGGCGGTCTATTCCGTCGGGGGCCGACAGTTCATCGTGCTCTGCGCCGAGGGCTCCAAAGGTCGCCCGACCGATCCGAAGGGCAGCCGCTACATCGCGTTCGCACTACCGCAACCCTGAGAGCGCCGCCCGAGATGCGAGCGAGTCGGACGTCCGGCGGAGAGGAGCTTTCTCAAGACCATGGTCGCGCTCCTGCGTTCGCTCTGGCTCCCGGGACTGCTGTTGGCGCTGTCCGCCCTGTGGGTGGCGCTGGAGCGCCCGCCTGAGCAGCGCTCCGGGACCGTCGTGTTGCGGTGGGTCGTCAACTCTCAGGAGCGCGACCAGCTCTTCGCCCAGGCGGCGCGGTCGGCGTTCGAGGCGCGGCACCCCGGCATCCGCATCCAGCTCGTCAAGCAGAATGAAGGGCGGAAAGTCGAGACCATGATCGCGGGCGGCGACGCACCCGATGTGCTGCAGTACGGCCTGGACCGCGCTCATTACTTCATCCGTGCCGGCGTCCTGCGTGACCTGGGTGCCTTCATGTCGCCGGATGACCGGGCGGAACTGCGCGCGTTCTTCCCGGCCACCGCCGAGCCCTTCCAGCAGGGCAGCCGGGTATACGGGCTGCCCTGGGGATACGTCCCCTTCGTCCTGTTCTACAACCGCAACCTCTTCCAGAAGTACGGCGTCCCCACGCCCACCGACGCCTGGACCTGGGCGGACTACCGGGACGCGGCGCGACGGCTGACCCACGACCTGGACTCGGATGGAGTGACAGATGAGTTCGGGGCGTCGTTCGCGCAGTGGCAGGAGGGGTACTACTGCTGGATCTACCAGAACGGCGGCCGGGTGCTGACGCCCGACGGCGCCCACGCCACGTTCGACTCTCCGGCCGTGGTGGAAGCAGCCGCGTTTCTGGAGCTGCTGACCCGCCGCGACCGGGTGATGCCCACGGAGGTGAACCGGCCGAAGCAGACCGGAATGGGACTCTTCGAGGCGGGTCGGCTGGCGATGCATGGCCCGACCGGCTCCTTCTACATCCCCACCTACAGGACGTATGAGAAGGTGGATTGGGACATCGCCTCCGTGCCCGCTGGCCCGAGCGGCAGGGGGACGATGGTCTCGCCCCAGGCTTTCGGGGTGACGACCCAGAGCCGGCACCCGGGCGAGGCCTGGAAGTTGATCCACTTCCTCGCGGGGGAGGAGGGACAGCGGATCCTGGCTGATTCCGGGCTTTTCGTCCCGGCACGCAGGAGCGTGGCGCTCTCCGCGAGGTTCCTGGACGCACCGGGTCCGCCCCGCAATAAGTACGCACTGGTCGCCATGCTGGATGACCGCGAGGGGCGACAGCCGTGGGGCATCGCGCCTCCCTGGTCGGGCGACCGCTGGGGAGACGTGAACGACGAAGCCCTGAACGCCCGGTGGGGAGCGTTCCTCTTCGGCCGGCCGAAACCGGGGGAAACCGCCGCCACCGTCTGCGCAGCGGTCAACCGCCAGGCCGAAAGGATCCTGACGGAGGACCGGGCCGCCGGCGGGGGAAGACCGGTCGACTGGCCCTTCGCTCTGGCTGGGACGGGGCTGGTGCTCGGCCTCGCCTGCTTGTGGTGGGGCGGGTCGGTATTCCGGGCAGCGCGGCGGTCCCGGCTCGTGCGCTCGGAGCAGGTCTGGGGCTATGTCGCCATCGCGCCCTGGCTGCTGGGGTTCCTGCTCTTCAGCCTCGGGCCGATCCTGTTTTCATTCATTCTCTCCTTCACCCGGTGGAGCAGTCTGGCGCCGCCGGGTACGGCGCGGTGGGTCGGGGTGGAGCACTACCGCACGCTGCTCGGCGGCGGCGATGAGTTGTTCCTCAAGGCGCTGGGGAGCACGTTTTATTACACCGCGCTCCAGGTACCGGTCGGTCTGGTGTCCGGCCTTCTCCTTGCCCTGTTGATGAACAGCAGACTCCGCGGCATCGCGATCTTCCGCACGCTCTACTACCTGCCTGCAGTGATGCCGGCGGTAGCCTCCGCTGTGCTCTTCCGCTGGATCCTGGGACGCGAGGGCGTGCTCAACTACCTGCTCAGCCGCCCGGGGCAGGTGCCGCTCACCAGCATGCCGGACTGGCTGGGAGACCCCCAGTGGACCGTCCCCGCGATGGTGTTGATGGGAATGTGGGGAGCCGGCGGCGGCATGCTGATCTACCTGGCCGGCCTGCAGAACATCCCGACGCAGCTCTACGAAGCGGCTCGCCTGGACGGGGCGGGGGTCCTGGCCCAGTTCCGGGCCGTCACCCTCCCCATGATCTCACCGGTCTTGTTCTTCAACCTGGTGATGGGGATCATCGGCTCCTTCCAGGTATTCACCTCCGCCTTCGTCCTTTTCGGCGGCGGCTCCGGGCCGGAAGATGCGGCCCTTTTCTACAGCTTCTACCTCTACCGAAAGGCGTTCGAGCAGTTTCAGGTCGGCTACGGCTCCGCCCTGGCGTGGGTGCTCTTCGTCATCATCCTTGCTTTCTCCGCGCTGGTGTTCCGCTCTTCTAGCCTGTGGGTCTACTACGAGAGTCGTCGGGAGGAGCGGTGAGCAGCGGATCAACGACCCCTGGGCAAACACGCCGCCGCCGATGGTGGGTGCCCGCGGCGCTCTACGCAGTGTTGATCGCCGGCGCGATCCCGGTGCTGATCCCGTTCGTCTGGATGCTCTCCAGCTCCCTGAAGACCCGGGAGATGGTCGCGGAGACGCCCCCGCAATGGCTGCCGACGGTCGTCCATGCCTTCGTGACCACGGGCGCGGACCGGGAAGAGGTGACTCTGCTCGCGGAGGGCGACCCGGCCCGGATCCGCTACGCGGACGGGCGTACGGTCTGGGTGGCCGCGGCGACCCTGCAGCGCGAGCGGCGCATTGAGCCCCGGTGGGAGAACTACGGCCGGATCCTGGTGCCGGGCAGGGGGAGCCGCGACGACGACTTCCCCCGGTTTCTCGTCAACACGCTGCTGATCTGCGCCTTCAGCGTGCTCGGGCAGGTGCTCTCCAGCGCCCTCGTCGGCTGGGGATTCGCGCGGCTGCGGTTCGCCGGGAGCCGCGCCCTCTTCATGGTCATGCTCGCCACCCTGATGACCCCCGGGCAGATCGGCATGATCCCGACCTTCATGATCTTCCGCCAGCTTGGATGGATCGATACCTTCCTCCCGCTCATCGTGCCCGCCTGGTTCGGCAGCCCCTTCTTCGCCTTCCTCTACCGGCAGTACTTCCTAAGCATCCCCCTGGAGATGGACGAGGCGGCGAAGGTCGACGGCTGCTCCCCATTTCGGACCTTCCGGGACATCCTGCTGCCGCTGGCCCGACCGGTCACGGTGACGGTCGCCGTGTTCACCTTCCTCGGCACGTGGAACGAGTTTCTGGGCCCATTGATCTACCTCAACTCCGACCACAAACGGACCCTCTCCCTGGCGCTGGCCAAGTTCCAAAGCGCCTACGCGCAGGACATCCCCGTGCTGATGGCAGGCGCCGCCCTGATGCTGGCACCGGTGCTCATCCTCTACTTCCTGAGCCAGCGCGCCCTGCTGGA
>CAZSRZ010000171.1:0-6616 GCA_964609085.1 uncultured bacterium
GGGTGGCTGGAGACCGCGCGTTAATTGCAGCGCCAACTCTCGGGGTTGGGTCCTCAAGTAGAGCCCTCGAACACGGACTCGCCTTTCGTCTTCTGCCATGAGTCCCGCGGCGCTCGGGATTCATGGACGACGTGCCGGGGTTGGGCCCATCGATCGGGGCCGAGATCGTGGAAGTCATGCGGCCGAGGACGGCCGCGCACCCAGGTTTGGGGAAGCCATGCGGGTCGAAGGCCCGCGCACTTGCGCCTGTTGACATGAATCGCCCTCGGTCTTGTGACGGAGTCACGAGGCACCCGGGATTCTTCGGCCACGTACCCCGGATGGGGCTATGGGTCGGGGCCGGGTTCGTCAACGCCATGCGGGCCGGACGCCCGCGCACCCAGGTCGACGCACTCGCAGGCCATCGGGAATCCCCGCTCGATAGCGGACTCGCCCTCCGTCTTGTGACGGAGTCACGAGGCACTCGGGATTCTTCGACCAGGTACCCTGGACGGGTCTATCGGTCCGGGCCGGCTGCGTGACCGGGATCCTCATCCACGGGTCTCGAGCGCGGACCGTCCAAGGGACGTCGCAGCCCAAGGGCTGAACCGGTGGAGAGCGGGCACCCCCTGGGTGTTGCGGGAAAACCGCGCGTACGGTTCGGGTGGGGAGGGGCCGGGTAACCACCCCGTTACTCACATCCATGTTGGGGCAAGCCATGCGGGCCAGAGGCCCGCGCACCCGGGTCTGGCGAATCTGGCGTTCGCCGCGCGTGAGTTAGGCCGGTCTCGCGCGGACCCAGTGCCCCGGAGAAGATTCGTGGAGCGGGAGGTCATCCTCTTCCGCGGCCGCCTCGTCCTCAAGAACGGTCCGGCTGCCACGGAGCGCGGGATCGGGATTGGGGATGGCCGCCATCAGGCGACGAGTGTAGGGGTGTTGCGGCTGGGAGAAAAGTTCATCGGAACCCGCGAGTTCGACAATCTGTCCGCGCCGCATGACGGCCACGCGGTGGCACACATGGCGAACCAGGGTAAGGTCGTGGGCGATGAGCAGGTAGGAGAGTCCGAGCCGCTCCTGCAGGTCTGCGAGCAGGTTGATGATCTGGGCTCGGATCGAGAGGTCGAGCGCCGACACCGGTTCGTCGGCCACAACAAGGTTGGGCGACAGCGCCAGTGCCCTCGCGATTCCGATCCGCTGTCTCTGTCCCCCGCTGAACTCATGCGGGTACTTCCGCAGCGAGGATTCCGGGAGCCCCACAAGCTGGAGCAGTTCGCGGACGCGGGCCTCCCGCTCGGCGCGAGAACCCACACGATGGATCTCCAGCGGCTCGAGCAGGCTCGCGCGGATGGTCATGCGCGGATCGAGGGACGAATACGGATCCTGCAGCACGATCTGCATGCGTCGGCGCAGCGCTCGCACCTGGGCCGGGGGGAGCCGGAGCACGTCCGCACCTTCGTAGAAGACCTCCCCGGCATCAGCGGGGATGAGGCGCAGGATGCACCTCGCAGCAGTCGTCTTCCCGCACCCGCTCTCCCCCACCAACCCGAACGTCTCGCCTCGGCGGACGTGGAAAGACACATCATCCACGGCGCGCACCACGCTGCCGGCCCGCCCGCGGAACGTCTTCCGCAGGCCGCGGACGTCCAGAATCACCGGCGGGGCGCCATCGATAGGCGGCTGGGGCTCGAAAGGGCTCATCGGGGGTCTGGGGAAGGTGAGTTAGGAGGGACGAGGAGATCGCGGGCATGCTTTCCCCGCTCGAAGGCGGCGAGGAGGGCGGGACCGTCCGCGCCTTGCAACGCTTCGCGAAAGGAGTCTAGCCGCGCAGCGGCCTGACTGAGCACATCCAACATCGCCTCCCGGTTGGTCAGGCAGATGTCCCTCCACATCTCCGGTGGGCTGGCCGCGATGCGCGTGGTGGTCTTGAATCCGCCCGCCACCAGTAGCCGCAGAATGTCGAGCGGCAGTGTGCCGGCGATGGCCGCCTCGGCAACCACCGCCGCAGCGACGTGCGGCAGGTGGCTAATGCGCGCGACCGCTTCATCGTGCAGCGCCGGCTCCATCTCAACGGGCACCGCGCCCAAAGCGCGAACGAGCCCGGCCATCCGCGCCAGCGAAGGAGCGTCCGTTTCGGCAACCGGCGTCAGCACGTAGACGGCGCCTTCGAACAGATCTGCCCTGGCTGCCTCGACACCGCCCTTCTCCGAACCTGCCATCGGATGCCCGCCGACGAAGGCGACGGCGGGCGGGAGGATCAGCGGCAGCTCGCGCACGAGACGGGACTTCGTGCTGCCGACGTCCGTCACCAGCGATCCCGCAGTCAGGTGGGGGGCGATTTCAGCAGCGATCGCCGGCATCGTCAACACCGGCGGCGCGAGCACAATCAACTCCGCGCCCCTCACGATACTCGGATCCGTAGAGCCGGCGTCCAGAGCCCCCAGCGCGATGGCGGCTTCCACGGTGGCCTGCCTTCGCACGAGGCCCACAACCCGTCGGGCGAGTCCCCGGCTTCGCAGCGCCAGCCCCAGGGAACCGCCGATCAGGCCGACACCGGCGACCGCCACCGTGTCGAACATGCGCTACGTCACGCCGCAGGTGGACGGGGCGTGGATGACCTGCTCCAGCGCCTCGAGGAACCGGACATTGTCTTCGTGTTTTCCCACGGTGACCCGCAGGCATCTGGGCACCCCCAGCTTACTTCCAGCTCGGACAATCACACCCCGACGCAGTAGCCCGTCATAAACGGCCTCCGCCTCATCCCCTACCTCGATAAGCATGAAGTTGGCATGAGTGGGAACGGAGTGGAGTCCAAGTCGCTCACATCCGGTGCGGAGTTGTTCACACCCATCGAGATTCATCCGACGGCTGATGCTCACCTGATCCGGATCCCGGAGGCTGGCGAGTGCCGCCACCTGTCCGAGCGTGTTCACGTTGAAAGGCTCTCGCACCTGGTGGAGCGCCGCGACGATTTCCGGCCGGGCGATTCCGTAGCCCACGCGCAGCCCGGCCAGGGCGTGGATCTTGGAGAAGGTGCGAAGGACGATGACGTTCAGCGCTTCCCGCACGTACGTAAGGCCGTCTGGATACTCCGGGTCGACCACATACTCGGCATAGGCTTCATCGAGCACCACGACCGCTCGCTCGGGGACCCTGCTGAGGAAGCGCTCTAGATTGTCGCGGCCGACGATGGTCCCGGTGGGGTTGTTCGGGTTGGCGATGAAGATGAGCCGGGTGCGCGGCGAGATCAGCGCGGCCATAGCGTCGAGGTCGTAGGCGTAGCGCACCAGCGGCGCGGTGACGTAGGCGGCGCGATTCAGGATGGCTGCGGCTTCGTAGCGCACAAACGTCGGATCTGCGGTGAGCAGTTCGTCGCCGGGCTGCAAGTAGGCGAGGCCTAGATAGTGGATCAACTCGTCGGATCCGTTCCCGACAACGATTTGCCCCTGGGGCACATCCAGGGTCTCCGCCAGGGCCTGAACGAGGTTGTAGCAGGCCCCGTCGGGATAGAGAGCCAACCCCGCGCCCACACGACCGAGGGCCTCGAGGGCGGCCGGCGAGGGGCCCAGGGGATTCTCGTTGCTCGCCAGCTTGATCACGTCGTGCAGGCCGAGTTCGCGCTGCACTTCCTCAATCGGCTTGCCGGGTGAGTACGGACGGAGCGCACGGATATGGTCCGCTGCCAGTGGTGGGGAGGGCTTCACGCGGTCAGGCCTCGCCGGTCGATCCGTGGCGGTGTGCCAGGGCCAGAAGATCACGCACATCGAAGGGCTTGGTCAGGTAGCCATCGGCGCCACTGTGGGTAGCCACCGTAATCTCGGCCAGTCCGTCCAGCGCGGTCAGCATCACGACCGGGATCTCCCGCGTCCGGGGGTGGCCCTTCAGGGCGCGGAGCGTGTCGATTCCGTCCACGCCCGGCATCATCCAGTCCAGCATGATCAGCGCGGGCTGATGTTGGATCGCCTGGTTCATCCCTGCCGGGCCATCCACGGCCTCGAGCACTTCGTAGCCTTCTCTCCCCAGCACCACCCGGCAAAGTTCTCGCACGTTCGGATCATCATCGACGATCAGGATCTTCACAGCTCGGCTCCTTCGGTGACGACGTTGGCGGCGTGGGGCGACGCCAGAGTCTCTTCAATCGTGTGCAGCAGGTCAGCGGGCTCAAACGGTTTGGTGAGGTATCCATCCACCCCCAGCGACACGGCCCGCTCCACGTCCGTCCGTTGGGCGAGGGCGGTCAACATCACCACTGGGATTCTCCCCCAGGCCTGCTCGGAGCGCAGTCGCTCGAACACCTGCCAGCCATTGAGACCCGGCATCATCACGTCGAGTAGGATGAGGTCCGGAAGCGGACCAGCGAGGAGGTGATCGAACGCGGCGGGCCCGTCCTCCGCTTCATCCACCTCGTATCCCTCGGTGCGGAGCATCAACCCGATGAAGAGTCGGTTCTCCGGCTCGTCCTCCACCACCAGCACTCGTCGCTTCATACCGACGCCAGCTCACCGATCCGGCCCGGGTGGATGGGGTCAGCGGCGGGGAGGATGAAGTGCACCGTGGTCCCCTGCCCTACCTGGCTCTCCAGCCAGATCCGCCCCCCGTGCGACTCGATGATGTTCTTGACGATGGCCAGCCCGAGGCCTGTACCGCCTGATTTCCTCGTGACCACTTTTTCCACCTGGTAGAACCTGTCAAACACCCGATCCAGTTCGTCCGGGGGAATCCCGCAACCGGAATCGCGCACGTGGCAGTGAATCTCTCTCCCCGCTGCCTTAAGCATCACCTCGATGACGCCCTCACGGTCAGTGAACTTCAGCGCATTTCCGATCAGGTTCGTGAACACCTGACTGATCCGCTGCTCATCGGCGAGGGCGATCAGGCTTCGGCCCGCCTCGCCCTCGGCACCCTCGATCACGGAAACGTGGATGCTCTTCTCAGCCGCCTGGGGCCGCAGGTCCTCAATCACCCTTTCCGCCAGCGGGCGGAGCGGGACCGCCACCATCTTCATCTGGATCTTGCCGCTTTCGATGCGGGAGATGTCGAGGAAGTCCGAGATGATCGCGGAGAGGCGCTTCGCCTGCCGGTGAATCGATTCGAGAGCAAGCGTCTGCGTTTCGTCGACCGAGCCCAGCTTGCCGCTGAGCATATAGGAACTGAACCCGAGAATCGATGTGAGCGGCGTCCGTAGCTCATGGGATACGAGGGAAATGAAGTCGCTCTTCATCTCGTCGATCACCCGCTCGCGGGTGACATCGTGGAGATGCACGAGGCTCCCAACCGCCCGGCCGCCTGGGGAGCGGAGACGGACTTCTCGCACCTGAAGCACCCGGCGCTTGGGCTGAGTGATCTCAAACTCGGCCACGCCGTCCCTGTCGTTGCCCTTCCGACAAGACTGGAGTGGCTCCGCGATCTCCGGTGGCAGGCTACTGATCTCGAACGGAGGGGTGGGTAGCCGAGCCTGCTGCAGGTAAAGCAGACGCATGGCGGCCGGATTGATGAGGGCGATCTGCTCGCCCGGCTCGATCATCATCAGGCCGTCGGGACTCGAGTCGACAATCGCCTGGATCCGCAGTTTCTCGGCACTCAGGATGTCGTGACTCTCTTGCAGTTCGCTCTGTCCCTGTTGGATGGCCTCCGCCATGTGGTTGAAAGCCAGGGCGAGGCGGGCAAGCTCGTCCTCCCCGCGGGTCTCAATGCGGCGATCATACTCCCCTTCGGCTAGGGCCTGTGTGCCCACCTCGAGGCGGTTAATCGGCCGGACGATGGACCGGGCGGTGAGGGTGGCGAGGAGGAGCGCGAGCAGCAGGAAGAGGGGGATCAACCAGGTGGAGTTGAGCATCATCTTGCCGGCGGCGGCATCGGCGATCTCGTTAGATCGCTCCATGATCTCTCTCGCTGTCGCTTGCTTTTGGGTGTCGGTGGCGACCTGGGCCTGCTCGGTGGCGCTCTTGGCCGTTTGCTCTGCCACGCTCGCAATCGCGCGCCGGATCGGGGCACGGGACCGCTCCATCTCCTGACGAATCTCGAGCGGAATGGCGCTGCGCAGTTTTTCCTCTTCAGACGCCAGGCTCCTACTGGCAATCGCTGTCTGCTGGCGGACTACCTTTTGCATTTCGGCGCGAGCGGCCCGCACCAACCGACGGCTGGCGTCAGCCGTGGACGCTCGGCGCTTGCGGATGAGTTCCTCGCCTCGCTGCCTGACAATGTCGAGGGCGACGGTGGATGCCTGCAGGAGCGACTTGGCGAGGGACACGGCACCGGCTCGCACCTCTTCCTCGGCCTGCGTGGCGACCAGCCAACAACCGGCGTCCGGCCAGTACCGGGCAACGCACAGCAGGCGGGCATCATCGGCGACGCAGGAGAACTCCAGCCGGCTCTTCTCGTGTTCGATCGGGTTGGCCTTGGACAACTCCTGCTGGATCCGCGCCGCCAGCGCCCCCTTGATCCCGGACCGCGTAGAGCTGATGACGCGGCCGGGTTTGCCATCAGCGGTCACTTCAATCACAGCCAGCCGCGTCTTTCCCGGATCTAGCACGGCACTGTCGACAAGGTCGTCCACGGCCAGATCCAGCACTCCGAAGCGAATCGAAGGCAGCGCCGGGGGGGCCCCCGCCTCGGGGACTCGCGGGAGGGGGGTCGGGTC
>CAZSRZ010000172.1:0-6155 GCA_964609085.1 uncultured bacterium
TCCCCAGCCGGACGCCGTGCCGTTCCTTAGCACGGCCGATGTGGAACAAGCCCTTGCCTACATGGGGCTGCACGCCGGACAGGCGATCGAGGACATCTCGGTGGACGTGGTCTTCATCGGCTCCTGCACCAACAGCCGGATCGAAGATCTGCGCGCGGCCGCACGGGTGCTCCGCGGCCGTCGAGTTGCCTCCACGGTGCGGGCCCTCGTCGTGCCGGGCAGCGGCAGGGTACGGGCCCAGGCCGAAGCGGAGGGGCTGGATGCCGTGTTCACCGCGGCCGGCGCGGAGTGGCGACAGCCCGGCTGCAGTATGTGCCTGGGGATGAATCCGGACCAGCTCACCCGCGGGCAGCGGAGCGCCAGCACCAGCAACCGGAACTTCGAGGGCCGGCAGGGCAGCGGCGGAAGAACCCACCTGGTCAGCCCGGAGATGGCGGCGGCCGCCGCGATCGCCGGCCACTTCGTTGACGTTCGAAACTTCAATCTGGACTGATTCTCATCGCCTGGAGCACCGACCATGGAGCCGTTCACCCACCACACCGGCCGGTACATCACCCTGGATCGAGCCAACACCGACACGGACGCCATCATTCCGGCCCGCTATCTGAAGCGGATAGAGCGCACGGGCTACGGCGATCTCCTGTTTCGAGACCTGCGCTACCGCGGAGGTGACAGTGACCAGCCGATTGCCGACTTCCCGCTGAATCGGCCCGAAGCGGCGGGGGCGACCGTCCTCGTCGCCCGGCAGAACTTCGGCTGCGGCTCCAGCCGTGAGCACGCTGTCTGGGCCATCGAGCAGGCGGGGTTTCGGGTCGTGCTGGCACCCCGGATCGGTGATACCCCTGGGTTTGCCGACATCTTCCGCAACAACAGCTACAAGAACGGCCTGCTGCCGGTGGAGATCTCCGCGGAGCTGGCGGATCGCCTCTTCTCCGCCGGCGGCGGGGAGATCTCGGTGGATCTCCAGGCGCTCACAGTCGTGGCGAGGCTCGGAGATCAGGAGCTGTCAGAGAGCTTCAGCGTCCCATCGGGCCCGCGTTCGATGCTACTGCAAGGGTTGGACGAGATCGGAGTCAGCCTGGAATACCTCGACCGGATCGGGGCGTTCGAGGCGCGTCGCTGGGATCCGATCCCCGTGGGATGACGTGGCTTCCCGTACGGAAACAGGCTGCCACTTGCCCGCGAACGCATTTTCGCCGATACTAGCCATCGAGCGAGGATATTGGAGCGACTTCTCTTTAGATTTGCCAAGGGAGAGCCGGTCCGCTTTGTTGGGCACCTGGACCTGATGCGGATGGTGGAGCGGGCTATGCGACGATCGCATTTCCCGATCCGCTACACGGAAGGGTTCAACCCCCGGCCCCGGATGTCATTTGCTTCGGCGCTGACGTTGGGTGCCACCAGCGAAGCAGAGCTGTGTCAGGTAGATCTGGAAGGCGATCTGGACGCCGATACAGTTCGGACGGCGATGGGCGCCCTCAGGGCGCAACTGCCGAACGGCCTCTCCATCGGCGAGGTGTGGGCAGTGCCGCTCGAGCGGCGCAATCCATACATCCAGATCAACGCCGCGGGCTATGACCTCAAGTGGTCCGGCCCGCAGGCGGGAAGCCGGCTCCGAACGGTTCTTGCAGCCGGGGCCCTACCGCCGGGGGCGGAAACGCTTTCGGTGGAAGAGTTGGGCCCGGAAGAGGTTTTGCTTCGAATCCGCCTGCCGGCGGGGGAACGCGGGGGAACCCGCATCCGAGACCTGGCGGCGGCTTTGGAGAAGGAGCTTGCGGCGGACAACAGTTCGCCCCTGCGGATGACGCGGCTGCACCGCCATGGGTTGTGGTGCGAAGCGGAGCCGCAGGATCGCCTGGAGTAATGACACGAGGTCCGGCGGGGCGCCGGACGACAGATTCTGGAGAGCACGGCGAGGCCGAGACGCCTGCCCGTGCGCGGCGAGCGAGGGTACGATCCAAACCCGTTGCCGTCCGACTGAGCCCGCACCGCATCGAGCGGCGACCACGCCCAACGTGGTTACCCCGGCGGCAAACGTGGGCGCCGACGGGCGGCGGGCGCTGGATCGCAGCCTTGCCCGAGGGGGGCGATTCTCGCCCACGCGCACGGACATCGCGAAGCGGAACGGCCCCCGGGCGGGAAGTGAACGTAATCCCCTGACGCAGCGAGAGAGAGCCATCAACGTCCGCAGACCATCGGTCTCGGATGGGGGCATCGTCGCCCCGGGTACCCGGCTTAGGCCGGTCGCCCGCGGGTCCTCTCGCCCCGTTCCCCGGTCGGATAGCTCCGACCGCGGTGCGCGGGTGCATGCTGCATCAGGCGATCCTTCAGCTCCCCCCGGTCGGGTCTGACGACGTGCCCTCCTTCCCCACGGATAGGAGGAATGCATGGACGAACTTTTTGAAACCGGCCCCGAAGCCGGCGGCCCAGACGGGTCTGGCGAGGGCCCTGGACGACGACCTCGGCGCCGCCGACGACGAGGCGGAGGCGACGGCGGCAACGGCGGCAACGGCGGCTCGGAGCCGGCGGAAGGGCCGGAACTCGTCGCCGACGCCTTAGCCGATGCCGATGTGCTGCACGACCTCGGCCGGCAGGAGATGGAGCCGACCGGGGAGCCGATCAGCGAAGCTCCGCGCCGCCGACGGGGGAGGCCGGCCCCCGAACCAGTGGTCGTCCCCGAGGCGCTGCAGGAGGTAGCCGCCGAGCCTGATGTCGCCCCGGCGGAACCGGGCGGACGTCGGCGACGACGCGGTGACGGTGTCAAGCCACCGCCACGGCCCGTCGCGACTGAGGCCGTGGAGGCACGTTCCCTTCCCGAGCCGATCTTTGTCCTCGTCCCCGAAGCGGTGCTGGAGACGCCACCGTTCGAGGAGCAGCCGGAGACCTCCACGGAGCCCGGCGGCCGCCGCCGTCGCCGCCGCGGACGTGATCGCCGGCCGGACGAAGCGGAAACCGAGACCACGCCGGAGCCGCGCCGCGGACCGGTAATCGTGGTGGGAGAGGACGACTTCGGTCGTGCCGACCGGGAACGCCGGGAGATCCGCGAGCACAAGGAAGTGCTGGTCAACGTGGGTCACCGCGAAACACGGATTGCGGTGATCGAGAACGGTCGTCTGGTCGAACTCCAGGTCGAGCGTGAGGAACGAGTGGTCGGCGGCGTGTACAAGGGGCGCGTGTGCAACGTGCTTCCGGGCATGGATGCGGCCTTCGTGGACATCGGGCTGGAGCGCAACGCCTTCCTCTACGTCGGCGACATTCTCTTCGACGACACGGGTGGCCGCTCGGGTGGCGACGCGGAGTCTGGTCAGCGCCGCACCAGCCGCGACGCGCGGATCTCCGATCTCGCCCGTCCGGGCCAGGAAATCATGGTGCAGGTGGTCAAGGGGCCGCGAGGCACGAAAGGCGCCCGCGTTTCTACCAAGATCTCCATCCCTGGGCGCTACCTGGTGCTGATGCCGGAGGGCGATCACCTGGGCGTCTCGCGCAAGGTGGAGGACGCCCGCGAGCGGGAGCGACTCCGCCGAATCGGCGAGCAGATCCAGCCGAAGGGTTTCGGGCTCATCATCCGCACCGAGGCTGAAGACCGTACCGAACAGGAGCTACGCCAGGACCTGAACTACTTGCTGAAGAGTTGGCAGAACATCGCGGAACGGACGGGTAAGACCCACGCTCCCGCAGTGCTGCACCGGGACCTCGGCATCATCCTCCAGACGATCCGAGACCTGTTCGGCTCGGACACCGAACGCCTCATCATCGACTCCCGCGAGGAGTATGAGAAGATCCTGGACACACTCCAGGACTTGGCGCCGGATCTGGTCGACCGAGTGTTGCTCCACGACGACCCGGAGCCGCTCTTCAGCAAGTACCACCTCGAGGAAGAGATCGAGAAGCTGCTCCGCCGCAAGGTGTGGCTGCGGAACGGCGCTTACCTGCTGCTCGATACCACAGAAGCCCTGACGACCATCGACGTCAACACGGGCAAGTTCGTCGGTTCCAGCAGCCTCGCCGAGACCATCCTGAAGACCAACCTCGACGCGGTCGATGAGATCGCCAGGCAACTCCGCCTGCGCGACATCGGCGGCATGATTGTGCTCGACTTCATTGACATGGCCTCCAGCCGGGATCGGCAGCAGGTCATGCGGAAGCTCGAAGATGCCTTCCGGAAGGACCGCACGCGCATCAAGATCGCCCACATCAGCCCGCTGGGCCTGGTGGAGATGACCCGCAAGCGGACGTCCGAGGCTGTGACGGACGTGATGACGGACGTCTGCCACTATTGCCAGGGTCGGGGCCGAGTCTGGTCGCCGGAGACGATGGCCATCAACATCGAGCGAGAGGTCATGAAGACCTGCGCGAAGGCGGAGGTCGACGCCATCCTCGTCCACGCGAATCCCCAGGTGGCGATGTGGCTGATCGGCCCCGAAGGCGAGGGGGTCGATCGGCTGGAGCGGATCATCCGGAGACCGGTCTATGTCCGCGCCCACCACGACTACCACACCGAGCGGTTCGAGGTGGAGCCGGGCGACATGATGGAGATGGAGCGCCAGATGATGCCGTTCCACGGTGGGCAGGTAGTGGAGGCCGAGGTGGGCAAGAGCGACCTCATCACCCCACCCCGAGCCGCGGCGTGGGTGGATGGCTACTTCGTCGACCTGGCCAACGGCAGCCGTCATCAGGGCCAGCGGATCCGGGTGCGCCTGACGGACGTCCGCCGCAGCTTCGCGCTCGGCGATCCGGTCGCCCCCGTGACCAGTGTCGATCGCAGCGAGCCCATCTAGCGCAAGGACGGAAGCAGCGGCGCAGGGATGTCCAGATCCTCCAGGGCTTCCAGAAGGAATCGCAGGGCCGAGGGGGATGCCGTCGACACTAGTAACCCTCGACTTCGACATCCCATCCGAAGAATCGGAGGGCAATCTCGGGGCCGTGCCAGCGAGCCACCAAACGCATTTTCAGTTCGTGCTCGGAGGCTGTCGGGTGCTTCCGGAGGATGTCGGCCTCAATCATGCGCCGCGATCGGAGTGAGAGCTCCCGGATGCGGTCCATCTTTTCCGCCGGCGTCATTCGACGGATCGCCTGGACGTAATACTCCTCCGCCTCGGGGGTGGTGTCAGCGAACAGACGCGTCCGCCCTGCACTTGCCAGGGGCGAACCGCTTCCATCGTTCACAGGCTGTCGATCATCGGTGGCCATCACCACCCACTTCGTTAGCGTGAGGCACCTGTCCTGCCCAGAGCACGCGGTCGCACGGCGGTTGATGACCGACGTGCGTCGTGACGAGTGCAGGAGAAAGACGCCCTACGGGCGAATGATGGTTCTTGGAGGACGATACCATGCCCCGAACCGTTGCTACTCCCGGGCTCCTGCTGCTCTGCGCTCTGGTCTCCGTCCTGCTGGTGGCTCCCGCCGAAGCGCAGGTCTGGGGCGGGTCCGTCTTCAAGACCAAGGACGCCGGCGTCTCCTTCACCACGGGAGGAGGTACCCCCGCTGGGAGTTTCTCCGTCACCTCGATCGGCAGTCCCGCCGGGCCATCGGACCTCACCAACGGCTACAAGTGGGGAGGACAGCAGTTCAGCTATGTTGCCGATGTGTTGGACGTTGGTCGTCCAATCGTCCTGGACTGGTCCCTCAGCCGACCTGTCCTCGACTTTGGTCCGAACCCACTCTTCCTCAGCTCGAGCCTGGACCTGTTCCTCCTTGGAACCCCCACCATGATACCGCTGGGGATGTCCCTCAACACGTTCACCCTCCCGCTTCCGCAAGCCTCAGGCCTCGAGCTAATGTTCCAGGCTGTGGTGCTCGATCCGACTAACCCCACGCAGGTGAAGGGCACGAGCATCGGTCCGGGGGTGGTTCAAGGCCCGGGCCCGGCAAATCTGAACCAGGAGTTCCGGTTTGAGTTCATGCCGACGGCCGCAGGAGACCAGGTGCATCTCGTACTCCCAAACTCCGCCACCTCCACGCTGGAGTCGGTGGTGCCGGAGCCGGGCAGCATCGGACTGATGATGACGGGGCTGGCGGGGTTGGTTCCCTGGGTCCTTCGTCGGCGCAAGCGATAGTCAGCTTCCCCTGATCGGAGTCTGTCCTCCGGAAGCAGCCCCCGGGAACGCTAGTGTCTGGCCGGCGTCAGCCACCGCCGCCGTGCAGAGCCGAGCGCG
>CAZSRZ010000173.1:0-5926 GCA_964609085.1 uncultured bacterium
GCCCGTCGGCGATGGGGAGGTGCGCTCCGCGGGCTTACGCCCTGCGGTTCTGTTGCTAGCCCCCAGGCCGTATCCAGGGCGGACCTGGGATCGCCCAGCTCCGGCTCGGCATGGCCGCCACTACCGGGTCGTCAGCTCAAGGACCGTGATCGAGTGCGGTGGGAATGTGTGGGTGAACGTGGGAGCCGCGCCGCCCACCGTCTGGGTGACCGGGACCACCTTGGTCGGCTCGTCGATGGAGTTCGTCTCGGCCGGTGGGGCGGAGAGCACGGTCGCCGTGGCGCCCGGCCGGATGGACCGGATGCCCTTGAGCTCGATCGTGAGCGTCTGCGGTGTGGCTTCGGGGTTGACGTGTTTGAGATAGATCACGCCGCTCTTGCTGTTCTTCGTCACCGAGGTGAGAAGCGGCGCGCCCGAGAGCGTCGCCCGGAGAATGGAGTCGCCGTAGTCGCGGCTGAACATCTTGAGGGCGTAGTAGCTGGGCGAGCCGAAGGAACGAAGCGCGTCATAGCCGATCAGGTTGGGGCGCCACTGCCGAGCGCCCGGGTTCACGTTGACCAGCAGCGGCGCATAGGCTTGCATCGTGACCAGGTCCGAGTTCCGCTCCATCGCCGTCATAAACGCCGCATCGCCCAACGCGGCTTTCATGCTCGGGGTGGGCGGCAGCGCCTGGGAGCGTCGATCCCACGGCACGATGTCCTCGTGCGCAGCCCATTCCCCGACGAAGATTTCGAGGCCCTTGCGGTCGTACCCATCGTAATGGGATGGCGACATCCGGAGGAACTGGGCCGTGTTTCGGTAGTAGTGCTCGTCCAGCACATCGGGGCGTCGGCTGTGAACCCGCTTCTCGGCCGGCTGCTCGTTGCCGACGGTGGAGATGATCTTGAGTTGCGGATACCGGGCCTTGATCGCGTCGTAGAACTGCGCGAACCGGGCGTCATAGCTGCCGGAGCGGTCGAACCAGTCCTCGTTGCCGATCTCTACATAGCGGAGCGGGAACGGCTGGGGGTGACCGTCCGCGGCGCGCACGGCACCCCACCTGGACGTGGCCGCGCCGGTGACATACTCGATCTCGTCCAGCGCGTCCTGGACGAAAGGCACGAGGTCCGGTCCGGGCTTCACATGCTCGCCACCCAGTGAGTACCCCGCATAGACGCCGAGGAGGGGCTCCGCCCCCATGTCTTTGGCCCACAGCAGGAACTCCAGCAGGCCCATCCCGTCCGTGGAGCGATAACCCCACGGACCCTGATGACCGGGACGTGCGGAGAGCGGTCCCAGGGTCCGCTTCCAGTCGAAACGGGTAGCGATCGTCTGGCCTTCAAGGTAGTTGCCACCCGGAAACCGCAGGAAGGAGGGCTTCAAGTCGACCAGCATCTGCATCAGGTCAGGACGAAGCCCGTTGGGGCGGTCTTTCCAGGTGGGAGGGAAGAGGGATACGAGGCTGAGCCACACCCTCCCGGCACGCTGCAGCTTGAGGGTCAGGCGAGCCCTCGACGTGGGCGTGAGATCGCCGGTTCGGAGGGTCGCCTCGTACTTGCGCCAGCCGCCTGCCACCCGAGGCACGTCAGCCGTCGCGAACGCCCTGGCTCCGTCGAGACTCTCGATAGCGATCGTCACGGGCCCCGAAAAGTCGGGGGCAGCCTTCGCATAGAACGAGGCACGGTAGCGGGTGCGAGGCTTCACGGGGACGCCCCAGTAGCCGGCGTTCGCGACACCGGCGGGTGCGACTCGGGACGCCGTGGTGACGTCGAGCCGCAGGCTGATCGGCAGTGAGGAGTTGAACGGGTGCTCCGGGTCCAGCGCGATGGACGCGGCGGAGCCCTGCCCCTGCACGGGCGACCAGTGGACCGGTGAGCGAGTGTCGTCGAGGAAGGCGCGGTTTCGGACGAGCTCGGCGTAGAGCCCCCCGTCGTAGGCGTGGTTCAGCTCCTCGGTCATGAGTCCATAGTGGATGGGGCTCGTCCTGGCGACGGGCTGACCCACCTCGATGGTGAGCGTGGGAGACTGGGCGGTCACCGAGGTGGCCGCAAGGGGAGCGATCAGAAGCAGGGTCGGGAGCAGGCGTCTCATGCTGGGCTGCTATGGGATGTGACCGGCCGTGGTGCGTCAGGCGCTGCCGGCCCGGAAGCCCGAAAACCTCCGGTGTGACGCGGCCAGTGCGCGATGCTATCCTGATGCTATCACGAAGTAGCAGCCCCAAACAGTCGCCATCGAGACCCATGGCACGTACCTCGAACTCTGCCGGACCGCGCACCGGCCCGCCAACCCTCGCGACCCTGGCCGCCCACACCGGGTTGTCGCGAGCGACCGTCACCCACGTCCTGAACGGAAGGGCAGCGGAGCAGCGCATCCGGCCGGAGACCCGACAGCGGGTCATGGAGGCGGCCCGGGAGCTCGGTTACCGCGCCAATGCTTCCGCGCGGGCGCTCCGGGCGGGCCGGTTCGGAAGCATCGCGCTGGTCCAGTCTCGGCTTGGACGGTACCTTCCTGCTGAACTGCTCAACGGGCTAACCACCGCGATGGCGGAGCGGGATCTGCAACTTGTGCTGACACAGGTCGCCAACGTGGACGACAGCGGCGAGTCGCATCTGGCGCACACGGTGCGGGCGCTGTCCGTGGACGGAGTGTTCATCAACCGGCACGGAGATTCGCCGCCGCCGTTCCTGGAGCGCATCCGGCAACTCCGTATTCCCGCCGTCTTTCTCAACTCGAAGCAGGACGAAGACAGCATCTATCCGGACGATCTGCGGGGAGGCGAACTGGCCGTGGAAACGCTGCTCCACCTTGGCCACGAGCGGATCGCCTACGTCGAATCGGAAGAGCGGTCTCTCCCCCACTACAGCGAGCGGGACCGCCGCACCGGCTGCGAGCGGGCAATGGCGTCGGGGGGCAGGGCGCCCTGGGTGCACCGCATCCCGGTGGGCTGGAGCTCGCCCCATGAACCCCACGCGGATCAGCGGGTCGAGGCGGCGTTGCGGCTGTTAAACCGGCGGGATCGGCCGACCGCCGTGGTGGCTTACGAGCAGAGCGAATCCATGGCGGTCGTGCGAGCGGCGCTTCACCTCGGACTCCGGATCCCAGAGCAGCTCTCGCTCATCCACTTCCACAGCCACATCGATGACCGCTGCTTCCTGCCGATCCATACCGTCAGCAACATGATGCAGCAGGTTGGCGAGGGCGCCGTGACCATGCTGCTGGAGAAGATCAAGAACCCTGACCAGCCCCTGCCTTCCCGAGCGGTCCCCGAACGGCTCCTGGAAGGCGCCACCTGTATGCCGCCCCCTCACCCTCGGTAACGGCGCTCGGACTCGTCTGAGCGAAAGGAGACCTGATGATGCGCACCTATTCTCTCCTCGTGGCGCTGCTCACGCTGGCCGGCGCTGTCAGCGGACTGGCGCAAGTGGCGGATGGCGGCATTCCGGCGACCACCAACGTGACCGGTGCCCAGTACCCCCGCATCACGGCGGACCTGCGGGTGATCTTCCGGATCAAGGCGCCGGACGCGCAGAAGGTGGAGTTCGGCTTCTACTCGCCCAAGCGGTTCCCCGCGACGAAAGACGAGGCCGGCTTCTGGACGGCTACGACTGATCCGGTGGCGCCGGGATTTCACTACTATCGCGTCTTCATCGACGGCGCCGAGGTCAACGACCCGGCCAGCCACACCTTTTACGGGACCGGAAAAGATGCGAGCGGAATCGAAGTTCCGGAGAAGGGTGTCGACTACTACCTCCCGAAGGACGTGCCCCACGGGGATGTCCGCGAGCGCTGGTACCTCTCGAAGACGACAGGGGAGTGGCGCCGTGTCTACGTCTACGCTCCGCCCGGTTACGACACCCAGCGGGACGCGCGCTACCCAGCCCTCTACCTCCAGCACGGTGCGGGCGAGGACGAGCGTGGGTGGTCGAACCAGGGCCGCGTGGCGTTCATCATGGATAACCTGATCGCCGAGCGGAAAGCCCTGCCCATGCTCGTCGTGATGGAGAAGGGCTACGCCACGCGCGCGGGCGAGGTCCCGGCGCCCAACCCGGGCCGGACCTTTAGCGCCTTCGAGGACGTTCTCACCAAGGACCTCATCCCCTACATCGACGCAACTTACCGGACGATCCCCAACCGGGACCAGCGGGCGCTGGCGGGCCTGTCGATGGGCGGCTTCCAGGCGTACTCCATCGGCTTAAACCACCCGGAACTGTTCTCGTCCATCGGCGGTTTCAGCGGGGCGGGCGGCGGTTTCGGTGGGACGCCGTTCGACCCGAAGACTGCCTACAACGGGGTCATGGCGGATCCGGATGCTTTCAACCGACGCATGGGCATCCTGTTCCTCTCCATCGGCACCGCCGAGGGGCAGCGGATCCAGGACAGCGTGCGCGGATTCCACTCCGCGATCAGCAAAGCCGGGATCAGATCCGTCCTGTACGAATCCCCCGGCACCGACCACGAATGGCTGACTTGGAGACGCAGCCTCCGCGAATTCGCGCCGCTCCTGTTCAAGCCGCAAGGAGCAGGCCAGCCTGCCCAGGGTCGGCCGCAGGGCCTCGGCGGTCCCATCGTGCTGAACGCGGACGACGTGCAGGCCTTCCCGGAGCCACCCAACGACATCAACGCGGACCGTCCGGAGATTGCTCACGGCAAGCTGGAGATGATCGAGTACGACTCTAAGACGGTGGGCACCCGGCGTAAGCTGTACGTCTACACCCCGCCGGGCTACTCCCGGGACAAGAAGTACCCGGTCCTCTACCTGCTGCACGGTATCGGCGGCGACGAAACCGAGTGGCAGCGCTTTGCGAAGCCCAACCTCCTCCTGGACAACCTGATTGCAGCGGAAAAGGCGCTCCCGATGATCATCGTGATGCCGAACGGCCGCGCCCAGAAGAACGACCGGGCCGAGGGCAACGTCTTCGCCTCCGCGCCGGCCTTCGCCGCTTTCGAGCAGGACCTGCTCCGTGATGTGATCCCCGCCATCGAGTCGCGCTACTCGGCCCGCGCGGGCCGGGAGCATCGGGCCCTGGCCGGGCTCTCCATGGGCGGCGGCCAGTCGCTAAACTTCGGGCTTGGGCACCTCGACCAGTTCGCCTGGGTGGGAGGATTCTCTTCGGCCCCGAACACGAAGTCGCCCGCGGAACTGGTGCCGGACCCGGCGGTCGCCCGGGAAAAGCTCAAGCTGCTCTGGCTCTCCTGCGGCAACAAGGACGGGCTCATCCGCATCAGCCAGGGGGTCCACACCTACCTGAAGGATAAGAAAGTGCCGCACCTCTGGAACGTGGACGGTCACGGCCATGACCCCACTCATTGGCGGAACAACCTCTACCACTTCCTCCAGCGCATCTTCCGCTAACCGAGGCTGGGCGTCGCACCCGGGCGACGAACCTGCCTCCGGTGGCGGCATCCGCGCCGCGGACGGCAACGGTGGATTGCGGTCCCCGTGCCATCCTCCAGGTGTGCCGCCTGGCCGGGATCTCCGCGACGCTGGGTGAGCTGAAGCAAATCGCCGACGCCACGGCCCGGGGGACCCGTCTCTCTGCGCTGGAACGAGCGGCCCGGCGCAAGGGGCTGCAGACCAGGTCCGTGCACGCGGACCACCGCACCCTTGCTGCGGGCCGGGTGTCCGGCATTGCCTGGGTGGGCCCAACCCCCCTGGGACCGCTGAGCTCCAGCTCGGCATGAGCGCCGTGCCCAATGGGATTGCGTCGACTGCGCCGGGTACGCCGGGTAGCTCATGCCGACTATCTAGGATTGAGCCGTTTTGTGTCGACTAGGAGCTAGCCGGAAAAAGGTACTCGATACATTCTCCGTTGCTAGGGATTTTCGGTCGCGCGTGTCGAATCTACTCCTGACGCCGCTCGGTGGCGGCGATGGGACCCACGATGCTCGGCTAACGCGAAGCCCAGAGCACCCTGGCTGGAGCACCCGGTGGCTGGCTCACCAGGCC
>CAZSRZ010000174.1:0-5801 GCA_964609085.1 uncultured bacterium
GGCGGCACTACCTCCGGCCGCCTGCCCGACCCGGCGTTTCCGATTAGCTTGCGGGGCTAACCGCAGGCTTCTTCTCGTCGACCTTTTTGTCGGTGCCCTTCTTCGGCTTCGGTTCCTTAGGCACCTTCACCTTCGGAGGCTTCACGGGCGGCGGGATGGTCATCCGCTCTTTGGGTGCGGTGATCTCCATGGCGCGCAAACCGCCCTGGATCGTCACCTCACCGAAGATCCTCAGCTTGTCGCCCACCTTCAAATCGTCGAACTTGGCCTGCCCCTTCCCTGCGCGGATCAGGGCCGGACCGACGTCGACATGCACTTCGGTTCCCGGCTTCCCCGATGTCGAGGCCAGGACCAGGTGCTTCCGCTCGGTGTCCGATTGCTTCACCGTGCCGCTGACGGTCCGCCGCCGAATCAACAACTTCATGCCGGCGTAGGTGTCCCCACGTACACCCTGGCCCACGCTTCCGGTGGTGATCTGGGCAGAGACTGGCAGGGCCGCGATCAGGAAGGCCAGGCCTGCGGCTGGGAGCATTACTCGCATCGTACATCCTCGCGGCGCGCCGTGCGGTGGCGGCCGTCCCTCAATCGTAACCCGAATCCACCCCTGGTGACCGACCTGGTCTCCTACGGGCGCGATCGCCGAGACAGGACGGACTGCGTGATGTTGGCCGCGCGTGCCCAGAGATCGAGTGGGCTACCCCCTTCATCCGGATGGACCCTGTTCGACAGACCGATCAGATATCGCCCCGTCGCCGGATCGATCCAGAGGAACGTCCCCGTGAACCCCGTGTGACCGAAGCTACCCGTCGGCATCAGGTCGCCGCGAACGTGGGAGTAGGGTGAGTCAAGGTCCCAACCCAGGCCGCGCACGGGGAGCCCTGCCGGAGTCTGCGGGCTCGTCATCAAGCGGATCACGGCCGGGGAGAGCGGCCCCGTCGGGCCGCTGCCACGCAGCCCTGCCAGCAGCGAACGGACGAAGCGCGAGAGGTCGTGAGCTGTGCTGAAGAGTCCGGCATGCCCGGCGACGCCACCCAGCACGGCGGCATTCGGATCGTGTACCTGGCCCTGGCGGAAGACGCCGCGATACTCGGTCGTAGGTGCGCACCGGGGGCGCAGTCGCTCATCCGGGTTGTAGCCGGTCTCGCGCATGCGAAGGGGTGCGAAAATGCGCTCCCGTACGAACACGTCCAGCGGCTGACCGGATACTCGGCGTACGATCTCCCCCAGCGTGATGAACCCGAGGTCGCTGTACACGAACTTGGTGCCAGGCTCTTGGATGAGCGGGAGACCGGCGATTTCCGTCATGACCCGGGTGGTTTGATCCTGCACCGCCGGGCCCATTGGGTCCGCATACTTGCGCTGAAAGTTGATGAAGGCGGCCAGCCCCGACGTGTGGGTGAGCAAGTGTCGCACCAGCACTTTGTCCTTGCCGTTCTCCTTCCACTCCGGCCAGTAGCGATACACGGGATCTGTCAGGCGGACTCGGCCCGCACCCACCAGTTGCATGATCGCGCTCGTCGTGGAGATCACCTTGGTCAACGACGCCAGGTCGAACACCGTGTCGGCCGTCATCGGCAGCTCGGCGGGACGGACGGCTCGTCTCCCGTACGCGCGCACCGTGACCACGCGATCGCCTTCGCCGACGAGGAACACCACGCCCGGCACTTTACCCGCGGCGACAGCTTCCTGCGCAACGCGGTCAAGATCGGACCAGGGTCCCTCGGCGTTGCCGTCGCTCCGGGCGGGCAGGCCGGTGGTCGCGGGAATCGCTGCCAGCAGGACGACGAGCAGGGCGAGCCGACGGCGAGAGGGGGACATCTCAAACTCCCATAGCGATGAACCTCGCCGCACTGAGGGGTTCGCGGACCCCAACAGCACAACGGCGGCATGCGGCGTCCGATCGCGAGATGATAGGATGGCGCCGGCCGTTCCGACGTGGGGCGGCCATCGTCGGGGATCTCCATGCGACCTTCACACCGCCACACCGCTTTTCCTTCGGCAACTCTACTAAGCGTTGCGCTACTTCTGGCCGCCGGGTTATCCGCACGCGGCTCCGAGCAGGTGCCCCGCCGCGTGCTGGGCGCCGACAACGGGCAGACGGCCATCGTGAATGACCGCGGCGAGCTTCTGTGGCGGGCGCCCATCGGCGGCTCCACGCACGACATTCAGATGCTGCCGAATGGAAACGTCCTTGTCACTTCGAATCCGCGGACGGTCGTGGAGTTGGACCAGGCCGGGCAGGTCGTGTGGCAGTTTGAGTGCCGCTCCATCTCTCCGACGGGCGGGCCAGTGGAAGTCCACGCGTTCCAGCGACTTTCAAACGGCAGAACCATGATCGCCGAGACCGGCAATCGCCGGATCATTGAGGTGAGCCCAGAGGGAACCATCCTCAAAGAAGTGCCGCTGAAGGTGGATCGCCCCGACCCGCATCGGGACACCCGCCTGGTCCGCAAGTTGAGGAACGGGAACTACCTCGTCTGCCACGAAGGCGACGGCGTCGTGCGGGAGTATGACGGCACCGGCAAGGTCGTCTGGAGCTATGCGCTGGACTTGAATGGTCGGCCCCGATCCCCGGGCCATGGCCCGGAAGGGCACGGAACAGAGGTGTTCGGCGCCGTCCGCCTGGCTAATGGGAACACGCTGATCGCCGGGGGCAACAACAACCGCGTGCTCGAGGTGGATCCCACCGGGAAGATCGTGTGGAGCATCGATCAGAAGGAACTTCCCGGTATCACACTGGCGTGGGTCACCACCCTCGAGGTGCTTCCGAACGGAAACCTGATCTTCGGCAACTGCCACGCAGGTCCGGAGAACCCGCAACTCATCGAAGTGACCCGGGACAAGAAGGTGGTGTGGACGCTTAAGGACTTCAAGACCTTCGGCAACAGCCTCGCGGCTGCCCAGGTATTGGACCTGAAGGGACGGGTCATCCGGTGAGCACGACCATCGCGGCGACGGACAGCCGATGATTGCTATCGTGGACTACGGCATGGGAAACCTGCGGAGCGTGCAGAAGGCGCTCGAGCACCTGGGCCACGTTGCAACGGTGACCTCCGATCCCAGGGTGATCGATGCGGCGGATCGGGTCATCCTGCCGGGAGTGGGGTCCTTCGGTGCGGCGATGGAGCGGCTCAATGCTCCCGCTGCCGGCGGCCTCACCCTGGCCGATCCGGTCCGACAGACCCACCGGGATGGACGTCCGCTCCTGGGGATTTGCCTGGGAATGCAGTTGCTCCTGGAGACGAGCGAGGAGTTGGGCCAGCATCGCGGCCTCGGTCTAATCGCGGGACACGTGCGGCTCATGGCGGGAGACGAGGCGGCGGGCGTCAAGATCCCGCATATGGGTTGGAACTCGATCCGGTTTGACTCTGGCTCACAGCTATTCACCGGGCTCCCCCCGGATCCCACGGTCTACTTCGTCCACAGCTACCGCTGCGTGCCGCTCACGGACTCCGTGGTTACGGCATGGTGCGGGCATGGCGGGCAGTTCGCCGCGGCCATCGAGTCCGGTTCCCTCGCCGGGGTCCAGTTCCATCCCGAGAAGAGCGGTGCCAATGGGCTCAGGATCCTGGACAACTTCGCCCGCCGCGAGGTTCAAATGTCGGGTCGCGAAGCGGCTGCTGCCTCGTCCGCGCGGTAGAGGCACCCAGGGGTTGCAGCAAGGCTGACATCGCCCGGGCCCCGCGGTGGTGCGATCCAGGATCTGTCGCCGAATGGAGTCCGTTGGGCGCTACTGCGTGGCCGGCCGAGCGGACATCACCGCAGGCGAGCTCAGTCCGCCCCCAACCCCTGGGAACCCTGGCGTCTCGCCGGCACCAGCAAACGCCATACCGGAGGCGGTCCCCGGGAGCTCTGGCGTCCCGCCGGCGTCAGCGACACCCCGGCATGCACCCTCGCGGGGGACGGGGGACCTGACTTGCCGCTGGCCCTCGAAGGCGCGAGAATGACTCTGATCGCAGGGCCTCTACCTGGGGTCGTATGGAGGACCGGACTGTGCGAGGGTTCGGCTTGAGGCGCAGGGCATTCACCCTGATCGAGCTGCTGGTGGTCATCGCCATTATCGCGATCCTGGCAGCCATATTGTTCCCCGTTTTCGCACAGGCGCGCGAGAGCGCCCGCGCGGCGTCGTGCGGATCGAACGTGCGCCAGCTTTCCCTCGGGGTCATGATGTACGTCCAGGACTTCGATGAGACGTACCCCATGGCGGCGAACTACGCAACCACCGCCATCGCCCCGGACCGATGCTGGATGGCGCAGGTTCGGCCTTATGTCCAGAACCAGGGCGTGTTCCTGTGCCCGAGTGCCGTCGGAAAGTCCAGGTTCGGGGAGTCGTGGGCGGATCGGGGTTGGCTGCCGATCGGTATCAACAGCCTCACCGGTTACGACCCTGCGGGGGTCGAGGCACCCACTTCCGTCACCGCGTTGGCGACGCTGGACGAACCGGCACGCACCGTTCTCTTTGCGGAGACCGCCTCGGGGGATCCCGCGCAGAAATACCGCGGATACACGTTTGACCCCATGGTCGGGCTCCAAAACACCCGGGACGCACGGCTGTCGACACCGCTGGTGGCCGACTATGACCTGGTCGCCAGCAGTCCGCTTCCTCCTGGGCAACTGAAACCGGTTTTCTGCCGGCATTTTGCAACGGGCAGGAACGATGGGCGATCCAACCTCGTCTTTGCCGACGGGCACATGAAGAGTGCCTCCGCGAAGAGCATTCTCGGGCAGGATGCTGGGGCGAACCTGATCTGGCGTTATCGCTAGTTCGGGTTCACCGGAAGCGGCGACAGGCCCATGCGCCACGTGTGGAAGAGAAGCTGCTGCGCGTAGCCCGCGAGTTCGCCCCACTGCTGTGCGGCCAAGTCGCTGATTGCCTGGTACTCCCGAGTCGTCAGTGAGCCTGCAGCCCGCCGATCCAGATCCGGCAGCTCCCTGCTCAGCGCCTCACGGTACTGGGCGTGCATCGCGCGGCGGATCCAAACGTCCACGGGGAAGGCGGCAGGGTGGTCCAGCGCGAAGAGCAGCACGCAATCGGCTACCTTCCGCCCGACGCCCGGCAGGGCCAGCAAGGTGGCGGCGGCGAGGGCCTGATCGCTGGTCCGCAGGTCATCCAGACATGGGTGCAGATCCAACACCGCTCGTGCGAGACAGGGCAGGTAGCGAGCGCGGTAGCCGAGCCCTGTGCCCGATAGCTCGAGGGGGTCGAGGCCGGCCAGTTCTTCCGGTCGGGGCAGGCTCCAGTGCGATGGACCATCGGGCCAGCGGATCTGACGTCCCCAGCCGCGACCCAGACGATCCAGACTCCGTTCAATCTTGGGGATGTTGCTATTCTGGGAGCAGACGAAGCCGAGCAGGCACTCCCAGGGGTCTTGGCGGAGCAGGCGCATCCCGGCCCAGAGGCCAAGTCCCGCGGCCAGAGCGGGGTCGGCCGCGAGCCGCGCCCGCGCAGCGCGTGCCGGGAAGCCGAGCCCCAGGAGACTCCACAACTCCCGGGTTGTGATCGTCCCACTGGCGCGAACAACGATCGCTTCCGGCTCCTGGCGCAACCGAAGTCCGCAACCGCGGTGGACCCCAAGCCACTCCCCGTCCTGCTCGGACCAACCGAACGCCTGGCCGCTGCGCAGTGTCAGTGCGAGATCGAAGGGCTCTCCCAACGGGATGGGCAGTCGCACTCCATCGGGGTCGTCCGGCACAGGGCCGGGATCGACGTCAGGGGGGAAGGGGTGCTTCGGAAGGCTCACATCCCGTTCTACTCCGACCGGCACCGGCCCGACCCGCGCCCTTGCCGCCGGCCCCGCCGA
>CAZSRZ010000175.1:0-5795 GCA_964609085.1 uncultured bacterium
TCCGGAAAGAGGAAGGAACCCGCCCTTGCCTCGGCCAAGATTGGTATCTGTAGGGTCGAAAACATATGCCGACGGCTGCCGCGACCGGCGAATCACAGTCGCGGGTCGTCGGTGAGTCCCTATTATTCAACTAACTTTTACATTTGATGCCACTGGAGACAAGGATGGGCCCCTTGCCACGCTTGCTGTTGCTCGTCGGGGAAAACACTGTTCCCAACTACCTGGCCGTAGCTATGCTTCGGCCGGACGAAGTTGTGTTGCTCTACACGCCGCAGTCGGACGCGGCCCCGCGCGGTGGCTCGAGCCCGAAAAAGCGCCTGAAGAGCCAGATTGATGGTCTCCTCAGAATCCGGTGCTCGGAGCAGCTCATCACCGATGCGGCGGCGGCGGCGTGCGTGGAGGCGTCCGTCCGAGCGACGTACCAAGAGGGATGCGGCCTGCATTACACTGGAGGCACAAACGTCATGGCGGCGCATTCCGTGCGTGCGTTCTACTCCCTGGCCTGCCCGGGTGAGGCTGATCCGGAGCAGGCGAGGCGGGCGGCCGGAGGTCGGGTGTCCTACCTCTACGGTGCCACGAACGAGATCCGCTACGACTTCGGCTTGCCCCTGCGGCTCGCCGACGACATCCTGACTCTAGACCTCGCGGCGGCGCTGCACGACGTCACAGCGGACCCCGAACCGACCGGGCTGCCGACCCCCGACGACGCCATTGCCGTCGCGGCGAAGTTCCTCGGCGACGATCGCCTCCGTGAAGATGTGAAGCTCATGGTGAAGTCCGGCGGGCTCGAAGCGGCCATCCAGTTACTCGACCAGGGGGGCGTCTCCATGAGTTGCAGATCGGCTAACGAGATTGACCCACCCGCACTGCCAGAGTGGAAGGAGTTTCTCAAAGACAAGTGGCTGGAGCGGTGGACCGGGGCGTTGGTTTCCAACCGCACCGGGCGCGAGGTCTGGGTGGATCGAGATTGCTTCCGAGGGCGGAGCAGGCGGAAATTCAATCCTGACGTGGCCTGTATCTTCCAGAATCGCTTCTATTACCTCAGTTGCACGACCAATCAGCAGTTTGACATAGCGAAGCTGAAGCTCCTTGAAGCCGTCGTGCGGGCCCGCCAGAGCGGCGGCGACCTCGCGCGAGCCGCCCTGGTCTGGAGCCACAACGGCGACGTCAACCTGCTGCGCCAGGACGTCGAGACGTACTGGGACTCCCCCAATCCGCCCCGCGTCTTCGGCTACCAGAATCTCCGAGCCTGGGCGGGCGTGAGTGGGGGCAAGGACCTATCCTCCCTTCACGACTGGCTTGATGGCTGATAGGACCGTGCCCCGATGAGTGTGTTGACGATGGTGGATACGCTGCAGGTGCAGTCGTTCGTCTTCGCTTCAAACCGCCTGCCCGACGTTGCCGGCGCGTCCGCGCTCCTGAAGGCGGCGGAGAGTGAGCTGCTGCAGGAGGCGCTCGACCAAGCGCCAGCTAAGGCGACGCTGGCCCAGGCCGGTGGGAACGTGGTCCTGAAGTTCGACAGAATAGATTCAGCCCGGGCATTCGCGGCGGTGTACAGCCGGGTGCTGTACGACAAGGCACCCGGACTGTTGGTTGCGATCCACCACCAGCCATACGAGGAGGATCGGCCCGGGGCCCTGGCCGCAGCGATGGGGCGCGCGGGACTGGAGCTCACCCGGCAGAAGTTATCCCGCCGACCACCTGCCTCCCTGCTCGGTCTAGGGGTGACGGCGGAGTGCGCGCGGACGGGCAGGCCGGCAGACCGGATTGCCCGTGAGCGACCGAACAGCGATCAGTCCGAGCTGACGTCGCCACAGATCGCCGAGTGCCGGAAGCAAGCTCTCAAGAATGGACGCGTGTCGCACCAGTGGGAGAAATACCGCGAGCTCGCCGTGAAGACAGCCAATCTGCCCGTGGACTTCCCCTTGGACCTCGACAATCTTGGACGCACGCGGGGCGATACCAGCATGATCGGGGTCATCCACATCGACGTGAACGGCGTGGGGGACGCGATCCAGAACTGGCTGGGAGCGTCCAGCGCGCTGAAGAATGAAGTGCTGCAGGAGCAGTACCACCAATGGTCGGAGGCGTTGATCGAGTTGATGGATGGGGTAATGCGGGCAATTGTCGAACGCGTGGCCAGCGGCATCAAGCCCGAACTCAAGGGGCGGTGGAATGAGTTGATGGGGAGGGTGCCTGCGCTGAACTTTGGCCTTCGGGCCATGACCCGCCTGGACAGAGTTCACGGGAAGTCGGTCCACATCGCAGACTTCCTGCCGATCCGCCCGGTGCTCCTCGGTGGAGATGATCTCACGTTCATCACCGATGGCCGCATCGCCCTCGATCTGGCGGTGGCGGCGCTGCGCGAGCTCGACGGCAAATCCGTGCCGCATCTAGGCCCGCTCCACGCTTGCGCTGGGGTCGCCATCGTGCACAGTCATTCTCCGTTCTCTCGCGCTTACTGGCTGGCGGAGCAACTCTGCAATTCCGCCAAGGGGCATGTGCGGCGGCTCGGCCAGCCAGCCAGCGCGCTGGATTGGCACATCGGCCCTACCAGGCCTCGCGAGGAGGTGGGCGGAGTTCGGCAGCGGCAGTACCAAGGTGAGACTCTTACCATGCGTCCGTACCTGCTGAATGGTGCGGAGCCGGGTTCGTCGTGGTCCTGGCTTGAGAGCGAACTGCTCGATCCATCGAGTGCACTCAGTCTCCGTGGACCCATCTGGAGCGAACGCCGCAACAAGGTGAAGGCGATCCGCGAGTTGGCAGCCCGAGGCCGCGCTGCGCTCCAGGGTGCTCTCAATGCCTGGCAGAGCGCGGAATCCGAGCTGGTGTTGCCAGAAGGGTTGGAGGGCGGATTTGTGTCGGGGGAGCGCACTCCCCTGCTCGACGCCGTGGAGTTGATCGATCTACATCAGCAGTTGGGAGTTTCAACCAAATGAGGTTGCCACAGACCCTGGTCGTGGAGTTGCTCTCGGATACAGCCTGGAGCCGGGGGGAGGGTACCGCCGGCGAGGTCGACTCCGAGGTGGAACACAATGACCTTGGATTGCCGTTCGTCGGCGGTAAAACGCTGCACGGGCTCCTGCTGGACGCCTGGCTGACCATGAGCCATGCGTTCTCAGACCTGCAGGAATCGGCGGATCGGGTGCTGGGCACTCCGCAGGATCTGTCCGAGCACGGCATCCTCCGCGTCGGGGATGCCCTCCTGGATGCACAGACCCATGCGTGGGTTGACTTCGCGGTGAACCGACAGGACAAGCCTCTCACCCCAAATCAGATCTTGCGAGCGCTGACGGACATTCGGCGTCAGACCGCTGAGGACCGGGAGACCGGCGCCCCCGAGCGAACCACCCTGCGGGCGACCCGCGTCGTGCTCCGCGGGATCACCTTTCACGCCCCCCTCACCTGGTTGGCGACTGACACTAAGGCTGCCGATTTGCAGGCCCTTGCCCTTTGTGCGCTGTCGGTTCGACACGCCGGGCTGGCGCGGAACCGGGGCTGCGGGCACATTGCGCTCTCACTGGATGGCGACCGGGAGTGGACCCGGGAACTGGCAGGTGTGAAGTGAGCCTCTGCCGTTACCTGCCCTACCGAATCACACTGAATGCTCCTCTCTTGCTGACGTCGCTCGAGGGCGATGCCAACAGTGCGGTGACTTCGCAGTTCATTACCGGCTCCTCGCTTCGGGGGGTCGTCGCGCGTGTGTTGGGCAACCCGGATGCGGACGCCACCCTCGCCGCGGCTTTTCAAGAATTCGTACTCGGCGATGACGTCCGCTACCTGAACGGCTATCTGGTCTGTCAAGATCTCCGCACGGCGCCAGCCCCCATCGGGCTTCGTCTGCCGAAAGGCGGGGAACTGCCGACGGACGCGTACGACCTTTCCCACTTTGGCGGCGGCACCTGGCCCCCCAATCTGGCAAAGAGGAGCGCGGCGCAGTGGCTCACGACCCAGGTCGAGCCAAAGTCCGTGGAGCCGCGTGTCTCGGCGATGGTGCACCATCAGCGAGACCGCGAGAAGGGTCGTCCGGACGAGCACACGGGCGCCATTTTCAGCTACGAGAGCCTGGACCCCGGTCAAACGTTTGCCGGGCTTGTGCAGATCTTCGGAGCGGACGAAGACGATGTAGCCGACCGAGCTAAGCGCCTCAAAGAACTCATCCCCTCGCGCCTTTTGTTGGGACGCTCTCGACGGGCGGGGTACGGCGGTGACGCGGAGATCGCGTTCGACACGCTGACGACGCGTGAGTTTGCGCTGGGCGGCCTCTCCGGCCCTGTCACTGTCGGCACCAGGATCGGCGTGGTCCTGACCTCGGACTACCTGGGACGCGATCCATGGACCGGGGCGACGGATCCTGAACACCTGCTGGAAGAACTCCCGGCGCTCGTGGAGCGAGTTTCCTCCGCGCGGCCGACGATCGACCGAGGACGGCTCCGTTGGCAATTCCGGGCCGTGGGTGGCTACAACCGGCGATGGGGGGTGCCCCTGCCGCAGGGGCTGGCGGCACAGGCAGGATCGGTCCTCATCCTGGAACTGACCGGGGACCTCGACGCCGCCGAGATTCTCGAGATCGAGGCCGAGGGGTTGGGTGAGCGCCGCAATGAAGGCTTCGGGCGATTCCGAATGGTACCGGAGCCAGGCCCCACCGTCCGTATCGCCCGCCCCCCCACGGTCATGCCGACTGAGCCCGTCGGCACCGTGCCGCCATTCGTGATCGAACTGCAACAGCGCGTCCTCGAGGAGCTACTCCTCACGCGGATTGCGAACGAGGCAGGCCGCCTTGTGCAGAGCGCGCGTGCCCTGCCCAGCAACAGCCTGCTCGGGAAGCTGCGCATCCCCTTCCGAGAGAGCCCAGAAGCTGCCCTGGCCCTCCTGCGTGTATGGCTGGGGGCAGACGAGTCCGCCCTCAAGTCTCCGGCACGCAACCAGCTACGCGCCTGCCGACTTGCGGGCAAGAGCCTCCACCAGTGGCTGGACGAGATGTCGGCCGAAAACTCAACCGACTCCGGTCTCGCCCTGGCGGACATCGCACAGGCGGGATGGGTCCACTCCCGCGCGAGCGCCGAGACGACCCTGTCCGGCAGTAGCCTCTCCATCCGCGCCAGGCTGGTGGATGCTCTGCTGGCGGAGATGATGCGACGGAACCGGCGAGAAGGCCGAGGCTAGACCATGCCAACTCAATCAAAGGCCAGGGACAACGGAAAAGTCCGTCGGGTCGCAGTGCGATGGACCATCACTGCCAACCTGCGCACCGTCACGGCGACGCATCTAGGCGGAGAGCCCACCGGACCGGTGGACATGGCGCTGATCCGCGATCGTCGCAGCGGTCGCCCTCTGCTCACGGGCTCGTCGTTAGCGGGGGCCCTGCGCGGCTATCTGGCGGATCTGCTCGGTGGCTACGGCTCCAGAGAAGCCGAGGAGGTTCAAACAGTCTTTGGATGCGCACGGCAGGGAAAAGACGGAAGCCAGAGCCCACTGATCGTCTTCGACGCCATCGCAGATTCGGAAGTCTCGGAGTTGCGCGACGGGATCTCGCTGGACGCTCGCACGGCCCTCGCGGCACGCGGGCTAAAGTTCGACGCGGAACTGATCCCGCCGGGTTCCTCCTTCCCCATCCGGCTGGATCTGCTGGTTGCCAAAGCGGAGACGGAAGCTGCGTTGCTCGCACGGCTCGCTAGTGCGCTTTCCGGTCTCGTCGATGGCGGGATCCGCTTGGGTGGTCGGCGTTCGCGAGGCCTGGGTGAGATCGCCTGTACCGAATGGCGCGCGCGTCGGTTCAGCCTGGACAGCACCGA
>CAZSRZ010000176.1:0-5466 GCA_964609085.1 uncultured bacterium
CCGGCTGACGGAGGCGGGGATCCCGGCACTGACGTGCACGGTTCTGAGCCAGAGCAGGTCTGTCACCCAGGGTAACCGCTGACGCCGGCGAGACGCCAGCGTTCCCGGGAACCTCTCCCCCGCGGTTGGCCGGCTGACGGAGGCGGGTCGCGGTTGGCCGTCTGTTGCGATGCGGATCGAACCAGCGCGTCACTCCGCGCGACGAAGTGACGGGTACCCGGCTACGCTAATCGGGTAATCACATGCGTCCTCTGCTCACCCTTCTGCTGATCGTGGTGCTCGGTGTCGGTCTCGGCCTCACCGCCTATCTCGTCTTTCCCTCCATCACTGGTGATCGGCCTACCCCGGCCGCCCCGCCGATCCCGGTGGCACCGCCCGCGCCGACGGCTCCGCTGGCGCTGTATGGCGGTCGCCGCCAGGTCGCGGTGTTGATGTACCACGACATCGTTGAGAAGCGGAAGGATGTCTACTTCGATGTGACCCTCCGCGAGCTCACCCGCGATATCCAGCGGCTGCGGAAGGCCGGCGCGGAGTTCGTGTCGCTGGGCCAGGTCTACGATCACCTCCACACCGGTGTGCCGCTTCCGGACCATCCCGTCCTCCTCACCTTCGACGATGGATATGCCGGCCAGCTTCGATTGGCCTACCCGCTGCTGAAAGCGCAGCAGATCCCCGCCACCTTCTTCGTCCCCACCGGCACGGTTGGGGTGACGACGAGCAAGGAGCACATGACATGGGACGAGCTGCGGCGGCTTGACCAGGAAGGGCTCGTCTCCATCGAGGCCCACACCATCACCCACCCCGAGGACCTCCGCCTGCTGGGGGATCTTTCTCTGGAGAAGGAACTCGTCGAGAGCAAGCGGGCCCTGGAGGAGCGGCTGGGGAGAAGGGTCAGGTTCCTGGCCTACCCGGTTGGGAACGCCGATGCGAGGGTGGCGCGCTTCACCCACGAGGCCGGGTACGAGATGGCCTTCACGATGGGGCCCGGGTGGGCCGCGTCGCCGGAAGACGCACTCTTTGTTCCCCGGTTCAGCCCCGCCCGGCTGGACGAGGTGGTCTCCGGGATGACGGCGTCCCCCCCTGTTTTCGCCGCCACGTCGCAAATCCTGGACGTGGAGCCGTCCGACCTCGAGTGCGGCAGCCTGGAAGACGGCATCGTCCACCTCCGGTGGCTCAGCGGTGGACGTCTCCTGAGCCTCAGGCTGAATGGCCGGCGCGACGTGCCGACCATCGTTGGCGAGGCGCATGCCGTGGGTGGGCTGAACGGCACGTTCTTCTCTGATGCTCGCGTCAACAGCGCGGGGGCGGGGATCGTCGGTCCGATCATGAATCGCTTCGGCCCGGACTTCGCGCCCGGACTTCCCGGTGATCGGGAGCGCATTGCCGGTCGGCCCTTCGTGATCATCGCGGGCAAGCAGATGGCCTTCATTCCCTTCCGTCCCTCCCTGGCCCTGGACGCCGACGCCGTGCAACGGTTGATGCCAGCGGCAACCGATTGTTTTGTTGGTGGGGCTTGGCTGGTCCATGAAGGCCGAGCGTTGACGCATGATGAGATCGCCTCCTTCAGCCTGTCGAACGTCTTCGACTTCCGACCGCGAGCATTCATGGGGATCAATGGTCAGGGCCGGCCCTTCCTGGGCGCCACCTCGACCGGCAACCAATCCGATCGCGTGGCCGAGACGCTGGAGAAGCTGGGGATTCGCGAGTGCGTGCTCCTTGACTCCGGTTTCAGCACCAGCCTCACGGTGGGTAAGAGCGTCCTAGTAACCGGCCTGATGCGCCGGGACATCCCTGCGAGGCCTGTCCCCCATGCCCTCCTGCTTTACCCCGTCGATGCCGAATCCGGCGAGGAAATGGCGGTGTTGGACTACCCGGCGAAGCGGACCGCGGTCGTGCCGCATCGGCCGACCATGGACGACCTCGCCATAAAACTCAAAGAGGGTATTCCCCCGGTTCCGGGCATGGACGAGAACTACGACCCCGCCACTCAGCCCCGTCGGCGCAAGCGCCGACACCGCCGCCGATAGCCAGCGCCATCAGGGGAAGAGCGCCATCAGTGCGTCGGAGAACAGCTTCATCCCCCGCTCGTCCGGGTGGTTGATGGAGTTGAGCATGAGAGTGCTGTAAGGGATGCCCTGCCGCCACAACCGGCCATAGCGGCGGGAGGCATCCGCCAAACCGACGGGATGGTGCTCCGCGAAGCGGCGAAGGCCCGCCACATAGGGCCGTGGGTCCTCGTCGATATCCCGCTCCCGAGTGAGCCCCATCCAGTCCGGCCGTACGTAGTGCGGCGTCAGGATGACCCACTCCGCGCCGATCGCCTGGAAGTCGGCCAGCAGCTTCCCATACCGCTCTTCGACCTGGTCCGGATTTAGCCCCGCGTCATTCACGAACTCTGAGACAATCAGATCCGGCCGAGCGGCCAACACCTTTTCCTTGTAGTTGTGCTCACTGCCGGGCGGTTCGGCCAGGTAGCTGCCCGTATTGCGACCCCCCCAGGCTTCCGTTATCAGTTCGATGCGAGCCCGCGGGAACCGCTCACGCAATCGGGCGACGAACTGCTCCTGCCAGCGCTGGCGGGTCGGGTCGGGCACGTAGGTCCCAACGGTGACGCTGTCGCCCCAGGCAAGGATCCGCAGCGGTTCACCGGACTTGAGTCGGGCAAGCGCCCGCGGTAGCCGTGACTCCGCGGGCGACGGTTGCAGGCGGGGCGGCTCGGGGTAGGCCGTTTCGAGGACGGGGAACAACAGGTCCGGCGACAGTCGAGCGACGCGCCCCGGCAACCAGATGTTCGCAAGGCGGCGCTCACCGACTGCGACCGCAGGCGGTAGCGGAGCAGCGGCGCGGGCCTCTCCGGGACGGAGCACCACGTGCCGGTCGCGCGTCAGGACAACGGCATCTAGCCGGAGCCGAGCATGGTTGTAGTCAATGTAAACCGGCCGGTTCTCGCCGATCCGGCCCTGTGCCGTGCGCCCGACAGTTCCCCAGTCCGGGTCGATGCGGTAGTCTCGACCGGCCTCGAACGTTTCCGCCGCCGGATCCGGACCCGCCCGTACCACGACGGTGGCCGGGTCCAGAAGGAAGGGGGTGGTCGTCTCCTGGGCTCGCACTCCGCGCAGTTGTGCGCCCCGGACCCAGCCCCCCGCATTGGGGTTGAACACCGGCAGTGAGTCGTGCTTTTCGGCCCGTACGGTGATGGCCAGCGGAGGCTCCACCTTGAGGACGGTGGTTTTCTCTCGCGCCTCGGAACAGCGGACGGTGATGGCCCAATCGCCGGTCACTGAAAGCTCGGGGACGGCGGCTAGGGCCGTCGCGGCAAGGCCGGCGGAGAACACCAGGCAACCAAGCAGCACGGGGATCAGCGTGTGGGGGCCGGAAAGGGGGCTCGAAGCGGGGGTCATATTGCAGTTCGAACCCTGCTCTCCGAGAAGGTTGCGGGCTGGGCGCGCAAGGTTTGCGGAAGCCTCCCCGAGTCCCTCATCCGAACCCTGGTGCGGATCTCGCTCGGAGTCGATTCCGGGGGTCCGCCACCCCCTGCAGTCAGCGCGAGGAGTCGGTGAGGACCTCGCCGAATGTGCTTTGTGGGCAGCCAACGGTCCGCAGCGCCCGGACCTCCCCGAGGACCACCGCCACACCGATGATCGACCCACAACCGGCACTGCGAACAGCCCTGGAAGCCGCCCGTCGAGACGCGACCCCACCGCCGGCGACCGCGGCGGCAACGCTTTTTAGGATCATCGACCCTCTGATCCGCGCCATGGGTTACGCTGCCCGAGATGTGGAGCCGGATGGTCCGCCCGGTCCAGTTGCGCACCCTGACCGGACCCTTCTCCCGGGGACCGAGCAGGAATGGTGCCTGCTCGCCGCTGCCTGGGGGACGGACCTGGATGCCGACACACGCATCCTCGCAGCCCGCGCCCATGCCCGGAGCCGTGGCGGGCGATGGATGGTGGTCACTCACGGGCTCCAATGGCGGCTCTACGATGAGAACCAAGGCGGCGAGGCGCCCGCAAGCCTCCCGGTGGCGCAGGCCCTGCTGACCCAGGCCGATGAGATCGAGGCCTTCCTGGTGGCGCTCAGCAAGCCGGCAGTCCTCTCGCAGGGGCTCGGAAACCTCGCCCCACATCCCCGACTGGCGGCCGTGCTTTCGGAGGTTCTTCAAGACGAGGGGAGCCCGGCCGTCCGAGAGCTCTGCGCCGCCGTCCGCCGCATCCCGGAGCTGTCGCGCACCACGCCTTCCCAGATCGCCGAGCAGTTCCGGAACCTGGGTACAGCCCCCATCCCTGCCGAGAAGCCGACCGCCGCCACCCTCCCGGATCAGTTGCCCGGCGCCGACCGGGACTCCACCGCCGGCCATGGCTACGCGAATCGCGACAAGTTCTATCTGGACTTCTGGGGGGAGTTCAACCAGGTGCTGGGCGAGACCCCCGGGCACCGGCTGGCGGCCCGAAAGCCGCAGCGTGAGCACTGGACCGCGTGGGGAGTTGGGCGCAGCGGGTGCGCCGTCGGCGTCTCCGGAAGCATGCGCGACTCGTGGATCGAGGTCTTCCTGACGATCGACGACGACGATCCCAAGGGTCGTCTCGAGCAGCTTCGGCGGCATGCCGCGGACATCACCATGGAGATGGGTTTGCCTCCGGGTGAAGAGTTGCTGTGGCAGGATAAACCCTGGGCTCGATCGGCCTCAGTCTGTTTGCGCCGCCCACTGCTTCTCCGGGACAAGAATCAGTGGCCCGAGGCCTTGCGCTGGTTGGCCGACAGGCTGATTGTCTTCGAGCGCGTCTTCCGCCCCCGCCTGCAGGGGCTGCCGAAAGCCGAGCGTGCGGCCGGTTGCGACCAGGAGAGGCAATAGATGGACTTTCGCACCTGGGCACGGCAATACCGCGCGGACGCAGCGGCAGATAACTACGAACTGGCCAGAGCCGACTGGGATCACGTCTCCCTCGAGGGTGAGAGAGAACCTATCCAGAAGCGATTCGCTCAGGCCAGGGTGCGGGACACGATCAAGCTTGTCGCCCGGGTGCTGAGCATGAAGAAGATGGATGGTCAGTCCGGCGGGGAGCGATTCCTGGCACTCCAGACCTACGATCCCAGTCGGAGCGCCGCCCGGTACCGACTGACGTTTGAACTGGGCATGTACCGGCGGACCCAACTCCTCGTCGAGGAGATGACCGATGTGGACCTGGTGGATCTCCACTCGGCCATCACGTTTCTTGTCCTCCAGGTCGATCGCTGCGATGGGGCTCCGATGAGCGATGCCGAGACCGACGAGTTGAAAGGCGCCATCATCCGCGACGTTCGCTACGACTTCGCCGAGGATGAGATGCGGCTGGACTTCTGGGACATCAGCCCGGTGTTTGTGGAGTTCCGCCGGATCTATTGAGCCCGCCACGTCCACAACGGCGAGAGGTCCGCCATCGCCCAGAGCCGTGCATGTCCGGGGAGGTTGCTGGTGCCGGCGAGACG
>CAZSRZ010000177.1:0-5457 GCA_964609085.1 uncultured bacterium
CGAGTGCCTCGTGACTCCGTCACAAGACGGAGGGCGAGTCCGCTATCGAGCGGGCATTCCCGATGGCCTGCGAGTGCGATGGACCTGGGTGCGTGGGCGTCCGGCCCGCATGGGGTTGACGAACCCGGCCCCGCCCCATAGGCCCATCCGGGGTACGTGGACGAAGAATCTCGAGTGCCTCGTGACTCCGTCACAAGACGGGGGTCGACTCCGATGGTGGCGACGGGTCCACGCTCCCTTACGGTCGCGGCTCAGCGGGGGTTGGACGGGATTCGCCGACTGGGCGGTAGCTCGGCATGCGCGCAGCGCCCAACCCCCCTGGGACCGCAGAACTCCAGCTCGGTATGGCCCCCGCCCACCGAACCCAACCTCCAACCATCGGGAGCCCCCCTAATTGCCTGTGAACCGCCGTGGCGGCTCCACGTCTAACAGGCTGATGACGACAGTGGATCACTCGGGGCCGGCGTCGATGCCGGACCGGGGCTCTTGAGGAAGCGCCATGCCGGCACTGACAGAACTGCCCTCGCGCGCCTGGAACCGTCGCGCCGCCGCGCATCTCCTCCTGCGGACCGGCTTCGCCCCGACGCAGAGTGAGATCGACACCGCTGTGCGGGACGGCCTGGATCGCACCGTCGAGCGCCTCTTCGAGCCTTCGGCCACCCCGGACCCTTCCCCCGCGCCTGCCTGGACCCAGCAACTCGCCAACGACCCCAACCCCAATCAATTGACCCAGCAGGAGCGGATGCGCTTCATCGCGATGCAGCAGGCTCGCAATCAGGAGACGAAGACCTGGTGGCTGGAGCGCATGGCGTTCGCTGACCGACCGGCCCGTGAGAAGATGACGCTCTTCTGGAGCGGGCACTTCACCACTGAGGCGAAAAAGATCTTCAATGCCTCCCACCTGCTGGCGCAGAACGACCTGCTGCGCACCCAGGCATTCGGGGGACTCCGCTCGCTGCTGCTCGGCATCAGTCGGGACCCGGCGATGCTCCGCTATCTGGACAACAACCAGAACCGCCGCGAGCACCCCAACGAGAACTATGCCCGGGAGCTGATGGAGCTCTTCTCCATGGGCGTCGGCAACTACACCGAGGACGACGTGAAGGCGGCCGCCCGGGCCTTCACGGGCTGGACGTTCAATCCGTTCCCGCCCAACCCCGGGTTTCGGTTCGCGCCGTTCCAGCACGACGACGGCGAGAAGACCTTTTTGGGCAAGACAGGCAGGTTCGGCGGTGAGGAGGTGATCGACATCATCCTCGAGCAGCCCTGCACGGCCCGCTTCATGGCCGCAAAGCTCTGCCGCTTCTTCATGTGTGAGGAGCCTCCGCGCGAGCTGGTGGATGAGCTGGCCGCCATGCTCCGCGGGGGTGGCTACCAGTTCCGCCCGGTTCTCACGGCGCTCCTCCGCGCGGAGAGCTTCTACGACCCGGCTCGCGTCGGCAACCAGATCAAGAGCCCGATCCAACTCTGCGTTGGCGCCTGGCGGCAGTTGCGCGCGGAACTGCGACAGCCGCGGCTGATCGTCATCCTGCTGAAGCTGATGGGACAGGACCCGCTCGACCCGCCCAATGTGAAGGGCTGGGACGGCGGCGAAGCCTGGATCAACACCGTCACCCTCTCCATCCGGCAAAACCTGGCCTCTGTCTTCCTCGATGGGAAGTCGCTCGGTTCGCCGCCGGGCCCAGGCGGCAACCGGATCCTCGGCGCGAAGGCCGGCGACCCGCTTCCCCCCTTTCTCCGGCCAGACGTGGACCTCACCCTGCTCTGCAAGGACGTGTCCGAGAAGCCGTCCGAGCGGTCGGACCACTTCATCGACCTGATGTTGCCCACGCTGTCCGAGGCGGACGAGCGCGCCCGGTTGACCGCTACCTACGCCCAGGCGGAAGGTTCGGCGCTGGACAAGACCCGCGCCCTCCTGACCGCCATCATGCAATCGGCCCACTACCAGCTCTGCTAAGGGATTTCCGCGATGACTCTTCGAACACGGCGCGACTTCCTCCGAGACGGGGCCTCGCTTGCGGCGGCAGCGGCCACCGTCCCCAGCTTCCTGGCCTCCACCGCCGCGGCAGTCCCGTCCGATGGCAGTGGGACGATCCTGGTGCTCATTCAACTGGCTGGCGGCAACGACGGTCTGAACACCCTCGTCCCCTTCACCAACGATGACTACTACCGGGCGCGGCCCCGTCTCAACGTCCCCGCTGCGGATGTGCTGCGACTGACCGACGCACTCGGGCTCTGCCCCGAACTGGCCCCGGTGAAGGCGCTCTATGACGCCGGGCAGTGCGCCATCGTTCAGGGGGTCGGCTATCCAAACCCCGACCGGTCCCACTTCCGCAGCATGGAGATCTGGGAGACGGGGTCGGGCTCCGAGAAGCACGAGAGCATTGGTTGGGTCGGCCGCCTCTTCGATGCCCGCTGCCCCGGGTGTGACCGCGCCACGGCGGGTGTCTCCGTCGGCAGCACGCTGCCGCAGACTTTCCGAAATCGCGCCCAGCTAGGCGTCGCCGTGGAAGACCCCGAAGCCTTCCGGACCCTCACAGCCGCCTCCGGCAAACCGGGGAAGCCGACCGACGGTCCGCCGACCGGCGGCGCGGCCGACTTCCTCCGCCGCACGGCAATGAATGCCCAGGTGAGCGCCGACGCCATCGTCCGTGCCGTAGCTCGCTACAAAGGGGCGACGACCTACCCCAGCGGTGCGTTCGGTCAATCGCTGCGACTGATCTCCCAGATGATCGCGGGAGAGCTGCCGGCGCGGGTTTACTTTGCGTCACTCGGCGGGTTCGATACTCACGCCAACCAGGTGCCCGCCCATCCGAACCTGATGCGCCAGTTTGCCGAAGCGACCGCCGCGCTCGTGGCTGACTTGAAGGAGCAGGGGAACCTTGATCGGGTGGTGATCATGCAGTTCTCCGAGTTCGGCCGGCGCGTGGCGGAGAATGCCAGCGGCGGGACCGACCACGGCACCGCCGCCCCCATGTTCCTCTTCGGCGGCAACGTCGTGAGGGGGCTGCACGGAACGACCCCAAGCCTCACCGATCTGGATCAGGGCGATCTGAAGCATTCCATTGACTTCCGCCGGGTCTACGCCTCCGTCGTGAAAGGGTGGCTGCGGGCGGACCCCGCGGCGATTGTCGGTCCGGGCTTCGACCCATTGCCTCTTTTCGGTTGAGAATCCGATATGGGCCGAACGGTATGAGGAGTTTTGTGTCGGCATGCGGAACACTCCTTCCAGTTAAGTCGTCTTTGGACGGGGCTTCCATCCGCCGGAACGCACGGCCCGGTGACCGGCGGTGACCTCGAACGAACTCCCCATTGTCCCCTTTCCGAGTCGGAGGGCCTCCAGATGCGTCGTACGTTCCTGAAAGCGCTAGGGCTGCTGCTTGCCCTGGGCGCCTTTGTCTCAACCGGCCTGTCCCGGCCGGTGCTCGCCGCCGAGCCGGTTGAGCGCGGCGATCTTTGCGGCGTCGTCCGCAGCACCGAAGGCAAGGTCATCCCGGGCGCCTCCGTGCGCCTGTCGCGCGAGGGCAGGTCGGCCAAGACGACCACCAACGGCGACGGCTATTACGAATTCCTCGGGCTCCCCGCCGGCAGGGGCTACGGCCTGCGGGTCGAGGCCGCCGGCTTCAAGGTCGCGGAGCAGGGCCCGATCACCGTGCTGGCAGGCCAGAAGACCAAGGTCGACTTCGCGTTGATCCCGCTCCGGACGGAAGATAAGGGCGCGATCGTCGGCGTCGTGCGTGCCGACGGCGGCGAGGGAATCGCCGGAGCGAAGGTAGAGATCCTGAGTGGGCCTTCCGACGGCCGAACGATCACCGCCAAGGGCGGCCGGTTCGTTCTCCGTGGCCTCAAGGGGGGCGTCTACGCGCTGAGCGTGAGCGCGTTGGGGTTCGCCACCAAAGTCGTCGAGGGGATCGAGGTCGTTTCCGGCCGCGGCACTGAAGTCAGGATCGTGCTCCAGCGGGTGGATGGCGAGGGCACCGGCGCGATCTTCGGCGTGGTTCGCAACGGTGAGGGGGCCCCGATCCCGGGTGCCACAGTGGCCATCGTTGTCGGCCCGAGCGGCGGCGAGACGACCACCGACGCCGACGGCAAGTACGTGCTGGCAAATCTCGCTCCGGGGCGCTACGCCCTGAAAGCGAGCGCGGAAGGCTACGTGCCGCAGGTTCAGGACGGCCTCGAATTGCGTGCCGGCGAAGAGAAGCGCGTGGACTTCTCCCTGCGTCGGGCCGAGGCCCGCTTCGGTGTCATCGAGGGCCAGGTTACCAACCGGGAAGGGACTCCCATTGCCGGAGCTACCGTCGCCGTGGTCGTCGGGCCCACCCCGCGGAGCGTGACCACGAACGAAGAGGGCCGCTACCGGATGGCGGAGATGCTGCCCGGCGAGTACAAGCTGCAGGCGACGAAGGACGGCTACCTCCCGGGCAAGCGGGGGGGCGTTCTCCTTGCTGGTCGCGTGCTGACGCTCAACTTCGTCCTGGAAAGGCAGGAGACCCGCACGGGGGCAATCGTCGGCAAGGTGACGGACGGCGAAGGCCAGCCGATTCCCGGAGCAACCGTCGCCATCGTCGAGGGGAAGTCCACCACCACCGGGGATCTCGGCCGCTACGAACTCGGCGGCGTTCTCATCGGCACCTACACCCTGAAGGCGAGCAAGACCGGCTACCTCCCGGCGGTGCAGCGCGACGTCGTGGTGACCGAGGGTCAGGTGACCGAAGTCAACTTCGTCCTGCGCCGGGATGGCGGGGGCGGCGGCGATTTGGGCCGAATCTTCGGAAAGGTCCGGGACGGTGAGGGAAATCCTCTGGCCGGCGTCAAGGTCGCCATCATCGCGGGCCCCGTCCTCAAGGAGGTGCTGACCAACGAGGCAGGCGCCTATGCGTTGGAAGAGCTCCCGGCAGGCACCTACAAGCTGCGGGCCGGCAAGGAAGGCTACGCGCCCAAGGAGACGGAACCCATCGCCCTGGCGGCGGGCCAGTCCCGCGAGGTCAACTTCACCCTCAGCAAGTCCCTCGGCCGCATCATCGGCAAGGTGCGCAAAGGTGAAGAGCAGCCCATCGCCGAGGCAAAGGTAGAGATTGTGGCCGGTCCCGTATCCGGCCGCACCGCCTTCACCAACGCAACCGGCGATTACCAGCTCAACGAGCTCCCCGCGGGCACCTACGCGCTGAAGTTCACCAAAGAGGGCTTCAAGCCGCTGGTGGTGGAAGGCGTGGTCGTCGGCGCGGGTCAAACCACAGTCAAGAACGTCACCCTGCAGCCCGCCGACTAGGCGGATCGGACGGCTCCGGAAGCGCCCGACGATCCATCGTCGAGCGCTTCCGGGCTGACCGCCACCCCGAGGCCAGCCACTGCGAGCAAGGCCGCCCCTGGGACCGCCGAGCCCCAGGTCGGCATGCGGCAAGGCCGCCGAACCCGAACCCGATAACTTGAGGGAGTCCCGGAGAATCCAGGATTCAG
>CAZSRZ010000178.1:0-5190 GCA_964609085.1 uncultured bacterium
GCGTCTTTGCGTTAAATCGGTCGGGCCGACAAGCGAGATGAGCGGAGGATGCTCCCCGTCACCCTGGCCCTGGTGTATTCAACGCAAGGGCGCAAAGACGCGAAGACGCAAAGAGGACAGCCCATCGCCAATGCCCGGGAGCGTTCAACGCAGAGACGCAAAGACGCGAGGACGCGAGGACGCAAGGATGGGCTGCCCTTCGCCCAGGCCCGGGATCGTTCAACACCACGTCGCGCGGGTGAAGGCCGGCAGGAGCCTCTTTGCGCCTTTGCATCTTTGCGTCTTTGCGTTAAATCATTCAGACCGAGAAGAGGGAACGTGAGGAGGCTGCCCGTCGCCCAGGCACGGGGCGTTCAACGCCAAGTCGCGAGGGTGAAGGCCGGCCAGAAGTTCTTCGCGCCTCTGCGCCTTGGCGTCTTTGCGTTAAATCGGTCGGACCGACATGAGGAAGGCTCCGTTCAACGCAAAGGCGCAAAGACGCGAAGACGCAATGAGGACGGCCCATCGCCAATGCCCGGGAGCGTTCAACGCAGAGACGCAAAGACGCGAGGACGCGAGGACGCAAGGATGGGCTGCCCTTCGCCCAGGCCCGGGATCGTTCAACACCACGTCGCGCGGGTGAAGGCCGGCAGGAGCCTCTTTGCGCCTTGGCGTCTTTGCGTTAAATCAGTCAGACCGAGAAGAGGGAACGTGAGGAGGCTGCCCGTCGCCAATGCCCGGGGGCGTCCAACGCCAAGGCGCGAGCGTGAATGCCGGCCAGAGCCTCTTTGCGCCTCTGCGCCTTTGCGTCTTTGCGTTAAATCATCCAGACCGACAAGAGGGAACTTGAGGAAGCTGCCCGTCGCTCTGGCTCCGGGCTACCTGCCGCGGGCTGCGCTCATTTCTTCAGGTGGGCGTCGAAGAAGGCGAACATCGCGTCATCCGCCTTTCTCGCGTCCTCGCCCTGGAAGCCGTGACCGGCACCGGGCAGCGTGAGTAGCTCGGCCTCGACCCCGGCCGATTTCAGGCGGTCTACGATCCAGACGGCCTGTTCGTGAGCCACGTACTTGTCCTCGGTGCCGTGGACGCAGAGCGTCGGCGCCGCGGCCGGCGTCACCCAGTTCAGGGGGCTGGACAGAATGTGGCGCTGCCGGGCCTGTTCCAGGTTTCCCCCCAGAAACAGCGGCAGGACCTCGGCTGCGTCCACGCTCTTTCCATAACTCTTGGTGAAGTCACTTGGGCCGTAGAAATTGACCACGCACTGGACGGAGCTACTCTGGTCCGGATGACCGCCATCGCCTTCGAACATCGGCACGCCGCCGGTTACGCCGAGGAACTGGGCCAGGTGGCCGCCCGCGGACCCGCCCGTCACCCCGATCCGCCGGGGATCCACGCGAAACCGGCTGGCGGACGCGCGGAGGAACCGCACTGCAGCCTTCACATCATGCACGGCTGCGGGAAACGGGTACTTGGGGGCGAGGCGGTAGCTGGTCGTGGCCGCGACGTAGCCACGCTCCGCGAAGCGGCGGATCAGGCCGTTGTAGCCGTCCCGCGAGCCCGCTCTGAACCCGCCTCCGTGAATGCATAGGATGGTAGGAAACGGCCCATCGCCCTTCGGGACGGCGATGTTCATCAACAGGTGCTGGTTATCCGGGTTGGAGTACTCGACGTTGTCTGTGACGGTGACGCCGACCTGAGCCTGGACGGGTAGCCCCTGGGAGAGCATCGGTACCAAGACCAGGAGCCCGATCACGACCCATCGCCTGCCTGTCAGCATCGCGCCACCCCTTCCCAGAGCCGATCCGGCCCCGATGCCGGCACTACCAGCCCGTTACCGGTTGCGATGCAAAAACCCTTCCCGAAAGATGGCCGGGTCGAAGGGGACGTCGAACTCAGCCCGGTGAATGCGGGTTACCACACGGCCCGCCCCGGGCTGATCCACGCTCCGCCGGAAGGGGATGAGGACGCCGTCGACGGCACGGTAGTCGTCCAGCCGCTCCAGCACCCCGGAGACGCCGCGCTGCAGCGGCAGGTAGGTTCGCGTGGAGATCCAGATCTCCACCGGCGGGCCCTTCTCCGGTGTGAGTTCCGCCACCAGCGTTTCCTCTCCGTCCAGAGTCGCGGCTCGGCTGATCCGGACGGTCTTGAAAAGCGTCCGCCAATTCAGCTCCGGATAAAAGTCGGCCTCTAGCTTCTGGGTTGCAATCGCCGATGCGCTGGGGCGTTGAGGCTGTGAGAACGTCGTCTCCTGCAGCCCCACTTCGCCATTGAAGAAGTCGTGGATCTCCCCGATCCGCTTGCCGGCTGCCCGGAGGCGAATGTGTGAGGCGGTCGACCTGGGCGCGGCATGAACAGTGGTCAGGTCAGCGCTCACCCCCTGGCTCTCCCAGATCATCTCCCCCCTCAAGGTCAATGTGGTGTGCCGCCGCAGGTTTTCCCGACCTCCCATGGCCTGAGTTGTGCGATCCAGCAGCGCTTCGGCGGAAAGGGGAGCAGGGAAGGGCGCCCTGGCCCCCGCCCGTTTGAGTGTGACCGTCGGCCCACCGCCCTGGACCAGCACCATTTCCACGCCGCCCGCCCGGGTCGGGTCGGGCCGGAAGGTGATCGTCGAGTTTGGTGGTGCGGGGGGGGCCACGCGATAGCGGCGGCCGCCGAGGGGCTCCATCGTCATCAACGGGATGCCGGGCTGGCGGAGTTGAAGCTTCCCGTCCTGGAGCAGCACGTCCAGAGATAGGTTCGCGCCCTCAAGGGTGTAGGTGCCAACCTCCAGTCTGGGATCCGCCGGTGGCTCGGCAGCGGGTGCGGGCGTGGTGGTAGCCGCCTGCGGGTTGCCGACCAGGTTCTCCCAGACGATGTTCATCGCCTCGGTCCCCAGAGACGAAGCCGAAATGTTCGTGAGTAGGACGAAGCCCAGCTTTTGGTCCGGCATCAGCGCGACCTGGGCATTAAAACCGTCGATGTTGCCGCCGTGCTCCACCACGCCGTGTCCATTCCACGAGCGCAAGAACCAGCCGAGTCCGTATCCGATAGGGCCCGCCACTGTTGCCTGGCGGCGGGTGAGTTCCGCGAAGGAAGCCTCGGAAAGGAGGCGTCGACCCTGCCAGGCTCCGCCGGAGAGCATGAAGCGGACCCACCGCCCCATTTCCTCGACGTTCGAGACAATGGCGCCGGCGGGCGCGGCGGAACGAATGGCGCGGAAGGGCAGTTGAATGTGCGACCGGGTGTCTTCCAGCCAGTCGTAGCCGAGGGCGTAATCACCGGTGCGCCGCATCTCAGGCTCGCCAAAGCCCGAAGTGCGCATGCCGAGCGGGGTGAAAATCCGCTGCCGAACCACGCTCTGCCAATCCGACCCATAGACCTGGCCCACGATCCGCCCGGCGACCGCGTACATCACGTTCTGGTAACCGAAGGACTCGCCGAGTCGCGACATGGGGGTAGCGTCCGCCGCCACCTTGAGCACATCGTCGAAGCTCAGCTTGCCGGTGTACCAGGCCAGGTCCGTGCGCCCGAGGCCGGAGCGGTGAGAGAGCAGGTCACGGAGGGTGATATCCCGTTCGGCCTGTGGGTCGCGGAGGTGAAAGCCCAGAATGTAGCGCCGGGGATTGTCCGACAGGCTCAGCTTCTTGTCATCCACGGCCATCATCATCGTGGCGGCCGTGAAGGCCTTGCTCGAGGACCCGATCGCGAACGACGTCTTCGAAGTGACGGGTAGTTTTTTCTCGAGATCCCGGAAGCCGAAGCCGCGCTGCAGCAACACTTCATCGCCCCGGATGATGATCAGCGCGGCGCCTGGGATATGCAGGGCCTCGCGCCGCTTTTCGACCGCCTGTTGAATCGCCTCGAGCCGCGCGGATAGCTCCGCGCCCGCAAGTGGAACTCGCGGGGCCGGAGCCGGCGGGGGAGCCTGCGCTGCGGCAATCTGGATGCCGCCGGCTATGGCCACGGCGATCGCCATCACGGCGAGCAACTGAAGGCGACGATCGTGGGCTACTGGCATGCGGGGATACTCCGTGGAAGGGGTCTGCGAGTCGTCCTATCTACGGAACGAACCCGGCTCCGGAGGGTTTCGTGGGTCGCGGTTGGGATGCGCTCCCCGCCTCATCCCCGCTACCGGGCTCCTTCCACCCTCGGCTGCGCGTCATTCCGGGTGAGTCGTCAACCTTCATCCTAGTCACTCCGACCAGTCATATTCTTCGCCGATCAGCTCGAACAGGCGCTTATTGTGAGGGGCGAAGTACTGTAACAGCCGGCGGCGGGTGCTGGGGGACATCTGTTGATCGTAACCGCCGACGTTGTGGGCGGGGTAGGTGGCCGGTGGGGGAGCCTCCAGGCCGAGGAACGTGCACACGCGGTTCATGGTGGCCTCCGGGGTGGTGAACAGGGCTTCGCTGGAGAGGATGAGCAGACGTTCCCTCGCGAACTGGTCCAGCCAGACTTCGAGTTGCTCAGCATAGTGTCCGCGAGCCAGATAGGAATACTGCTTGTGGGGGAGGCTCTCCACCAGCTCGCCGGCGGCTAGCCGCGCTTCCTCGCCTTCAAGCCGAGAGGGCTCCTGGTCGATTGCGGTTTCGAAGGGGAGGTCCTCCAGGCCGTCGAGTCGGGCCTGCTGGTACTGAGAGTAGGCGCGGTCCACAGGATGGCGGAGCAGCAGCACCAGCCTTGCTCCGGGAACCCACTCCGCAGCGCGACGGGCGGCGAGCGGATGGAAGAGATAGTAGGGGGACGCCTCTCCCGTCACCAGCTTTCGCCCCACCATCCGTCGCGCCATCCTCTGGAGGTAGAGTGGGAAGTGTGCCCGGTACCAGTTGATGCCGGCGTCGTAGTGGTCGTCGAAGAAGTGGACCTCCTTCCGCACCGCCAGGATGAGCTCGGGGTGGGGGCGCAGGTAGCGGAAGAGCGATGTGGTCCCGCAGCAGCGAGCGCCGATGATGATGAAATCGGGGAGCATCCGGGCGGCAGCCGTCTGCAGCCGCCACGGAGAGAGCTCCGGCGCGGATCGTTCACGACGTCGACGGCGCGCTCCTCGTTTCATGGGTGGAGCCCGGCGACGCAAGGTGGTCGGCGACGGCCGGTGAGCGGGCAACGAGTCACGCCAGAATGCTATCATCCGTGATGGCGTGCGCGAGACCGATCCATGCCTCCACCCGATCGGCCGGTCTCCCACGCGGTCCTTCGTTCACCGCCACGCACGGACTCCTTCCCCATGCCGAG
>CAZSRZ010000179.1:0-4830 GCA_964609085.1 uncultured bacterium
AAGCAGCTTGACACTGAGCTGTGCCTCGCCATCATCGCTGGTCTGCTGGGGGACGGCCCGCCTCCGGTCGGCGATGCGTGCTGGTTGCTCGCCCATTGCGACAACGGCATCGTCTGGGGGAAGCGCACCGAGGCGGGGACGTGGCTGTTTAGCTCCGGACGCTTCGGCACGCTCTCGCCGCAGCTACTTCCCTCCACCGTGCAGCAACTCCGCCTCTTCGGTCCGGGCTCGGAGACGATGCTGTGGCGGGGCGACAATGGGTTGGCCGGGAGGGTCCTCACGGAGATCAGTTGCCCCGATGATAAGGACCCCTTTCGCCCTTCCCAGGGAAGGATGCTCCTCCTGGGGGATGATCGGGAGGGGTCGGATGGCGAGTTCACCCTGGTGCGAGATGGCGGCGGCTCCCGGCAGGTGCTCCCCGTGGAGTGGGATGGGAACGCGGGGACAGGCAGGCCCAGCCTCCACCTCACTACCTACTTCGCAGAAGACCCCGACAGCGGGGCCATCCGGCCGGCCGTGACTCGATTGTCCGGCGTGGCGATTGAGAGTTCGGTTCTCCCAGAAAAGGAAGTATTGGACGATGAGTCTGCTGCCTGAACCCGCCGCGGACCGCACAGCGACCGCCCCTTACAACTTCGTACCGCTTCCGATCCAGGTCCTCATCCCGACGGACCCGCCCATGGAGCGGCACAACCAGTTTGATCCCGACCTCAGATCGGGCTGGATCGACCTCAAGATCGAGACACTTACTCCCCTCTTCATCCGCGGTCCGCAGGCCCGGGACGCCCAGGGCAAGTGGCTGGACCGTGATGCCCGCTTCCGCCCTGAGCCGTTCATGGACGCCCAGGGGTGCCCGCTCATCCCGGGTTCCAGCCTGCGGGGGATGATTCGCACGCTCGTGGAGATCCTCTCCTTCAGCAAGGTTCAGCCTGTAACCGACCGGCGCCCCTTCTTTCGCACCGTCGGCGCGGACCGACTGGGCGATGCCTACCGGCACCGCATCCTCTCCAATGGGGAGAAGCCGCAGGGCGGCTACGTGGAACGGCAGCCCGACGGAAGCTGGGTCATCCGGCCCGCCGAGGTGCTGCGGGTTCCCCGGACAATGCTGACCGGAGTCTACTTCCAAGACAATCCCTCCTACACCCCCCCGTGGACCCATCAGCACAAGCCCTGCCTCGTCCGCAAGACTGGGGCATACGTCGTGGACGCGATCGAGTTGACGGAAGAGCGAGAGCGCAAGGGGTGGATCCCCGGTCTCCTGGTCCTGTCCGGAAACAGCCCGAGGAAGAAAAAGGAGTTCGTGCTGCTGGAGCCGGGATCCACAAAGATCCGCATCCCGACTGTGCTCTGGGAGCGCTTCCACCAGGACGATCAAATCACGCAGTGGCAGCAAAAGGCTTACCCGAAAGACAAGCCGGCCCACGCGCCACGCGGGACGGACGGATACCTGCGTCCCGGAGAGCCCGTCTTTTTCGTCACGGATTCGTCGCTCGTGTCAGATGAAAACCCGGATGGGCTCTTCTTCTTCGGCCGACCGCAGATGTTCCGGATCGAGTACGACCTCAGTCCGGCTGACCTGCTCCCCGACCATCACCGATCCGAGAAGCCGGACATGGCAGAGTCGATGTTCGGCGCGGTGGCCCAGGGAAGGCAGTCATGGGGGCAGACCATCAAGGGTCGGCTGCGGTTCGAGGATGGGCGAGCGATGGGCGAAGGTCCCTGGTTCGAGGAGATCATGGTGCCGAAGATCCTGAGCTCTCCCAGCCCAGCCTGCTTTCAGCAGTATCTGAATCAGCCGAACCCCAACCACCAGCGAGCACTTCTGACCTATCTGGAAGCGGATAGGTCCAGGACGGGGTTGCGAGGCACCAAGCTCTACTGGCACCGATGGGACAACCAGGGTCTGGCAGCGGCCCGACACCCGCAGAACGACGCGAAACTGGCGGACCTCCAGCTCCCGCAGCCGAAGGACACCCAGTGCACGCTTATCCGGCCTGTCCGGACGGGCATCACGTTCACCGCCCGGATCCGGTTTGACAATCTCCAGGATGAGGAGTTGGGTGCGGTTCTGGCCGCTCTCTCCCTGCCTCCGGGCTGCGCGCACCGCCTCGGGATGGCCAAGCCGCTCGGCCTTGGCAGCATCAGGATTACCCCCACTGTGACGCTTATCGATCGGCGTGCGCGCTACGCGTGCTGGACCGGGACTGGCGCACTCCCGATTACGGATCTCGAAGAGCAACTCCAGAAGAGCATTTCTGATTTCGCGAAGCTGATTCGAGATCACTGCCGGCGTTCGGGTGAGCGGGCGGATCAGGGTGAGGGGCTGGTCGGCATAGCTCGGCTCGACGCCCTCTTCTGCATCCTCCGTTGGGAGAATCGCCCATCTCGGGCTTCGACGGAGTACCTCACCCTGGGTGCGTTCCGGCCTCGCCCCGTCCTCCCATCCCCGGCAGCCATCCTCGGTGGTGCGCGGCCAGCCTACGTTACGCCGACTGCGGCACCCGTGCAGCAGCGGCAGCAGCAGCCCGCGCAACAAGCCCAAGGCGGCAGGCCGGTGCCGTCTGCGGCCACGGCGAGCGGCATCCCCTCCGCGCTCAACGCGAAAATCTCAACCTTCGCCAACCGCACACGCGCCAACCTGCCGGGCATCGTCGCGGAACTGCTAGCGCTACCTGACGGCCCCGTCCGGGCTCAGGCCACTCGACTCCTTCTCCAGAAGGCGAACGCCCTCGTCCCCGCCCCAACGCCGGCCGAGCGAGAAACGCTGGCCCGAATCCCTCCGCTCCCGGAGTAACGGTCAGTGCGGCAATCCCCCTCTGGCCAGGACGCGGGGGGAGTGGTGGCACCCGATTGTCCGACAGCCCGACTCAGCACCCACTACAAAAGGAAAGGGCCAAACCCGAGGGATTGGCCCTTGGCCTTGACCCGAACGTCGAAGCGAACGGGGTGGAAGTTAGAGGAAGCCTGCCCGATCGCCTAGCCAGTGTCAACCCTACGTTGAAGGACCGGTTGGCTGCGGGGCGTTTCCGGAACCGCGCACAGAGCCCTGCACATCCGGCTCTGTCGGCTGCCTTCGGCGCAACCCCACGAGTTGGTGCTTCCCGCGCTACCGGCCACGTGCGTTCCTGCTCCCGCGCGACATCCGGCTGAGGCGGCGGGGATCCCGGCACTGACGTGCTCGGCTCTGAGCGGTGGCGGGTCCGTCACCGAAGGCAACCCCCGGGAACGCTGGCGTCTCGCCGGCGCCGGCATCAGCGGCCTCCCGCGATCCAGCCATGGGCGATCTGGCTCCGGGACGGATTGGATTTTAGAATGGGGGCTTGCTTTCAGGCTCGCCTGCTGGTATCTTAATGCTCACTCTGGTGACAGAGTTGACGGCGGTGGGCCCCCAGGCCCGCCGATGAGGCCATCAGGGCTCCTCTCGGAGCCAGCATCCTCACAAAGCAGCGTGACCATCCGCCCTTCTGGGCAGACGGTCAGGCTTCACAGTTAGCAAAAGCTGGAAGTCTGCTGTGCGCTTCCCCATCGTGGGGTGGCGCGGGATGTTGGTTCTGTAGGTGTGGAGCAGTTCGATGGCCTTTTTTACGTACGCCAAGCTGGATGAGAAGCCCGGTCTCGCCGACCGGTTGCTGTCGGTCGTGCTTCGGCCGATCGCTCTCCTGCTGCTGCCGCGCCCCCGCGCGCTCTTCTTGCTGCGGTCGGACGGCTCCGTTGAGTCGCGGCTGGCGCTGGACGCGGAGCGTGTTGCCTTCCCGGACCTGATCCTGCTGCTCTGTTTTCCGCAGGGCCGGCACTGGTGGCTCCGGGCCGTGCCGCAGGCGCGCGTTTCTCACCTGCAGTACCGCTGCGGTGAGAGCGCGGAGTGGACCCCCTACGACGGGCTGCCCATCCGCATCACCCACGGCATGCGCTGGCGCAATGATCGCTCCGGTGCTCACTTCAGCTTGTTTCCCGACCGCTTGCCCACGACTGCCGACCTTTGGGAGGGTCTCTGATAATGACTACTCGCACCAAGTTCCGCCCCGGCATTCCCGGCGTTCCTGACGTCACCGACGCGCTCGTGGCTCCGGCCGCGGGGCCGTCGACCACGGCTGCGGCTACGGCTGCGACTCAGCTCTCCGACCCGGACACGACCGGGGCGGCCGCGGCTGGCGTCGAGTCTCCGGTCCTCGATCCTACTTCGCACGCGTCCGCACCGGCCGAGACGGCGGCCGAGACTCCCACAGGCCCGACGGTCGATGGGCCGGTCGCTGAGCCGTCTCCGGCCCAGGCTGCCGGCGTCGCCGCGGCCCCTTCCCGTGGCGGCGGGTTGGTGGGGGCGATCAATTCCCTGGCGTCGGTGCTCCGCGCCATGGGCACGCTGCCGCGGCCCGGCAAGGCCGTGTGGTGGCTCCTCTGCTCCGTCGGTGTGCAGGTGATCAGTGCCGCCACCAACGTCGCGGGTTTCAGCTTGATGCTGGAGCAGCCCTGGCCCCTCGTGGCCGGCATTAGCTGGCAGATCGTGGTCGCTCGCCTCGGCATGCTGCTCACCCGGCCTGGCAGCTCGCGCCGGATGAGCATGCGCGCTGGCTGGGGTACGGCGGCGTTCGTCAGCATCCTGATGACCTTCCTCGGGCTGAGCCACCTCACTTACCGGACCAACAGCGCCATGCTCAATCCGGGCCGCGTGCAGGCACGGCTGCTCGCCGACATGCAGACCTATCACGAGCACCGCGGTCCGATCCGCGGCAAGACGGTGGCCTGGATCGGCGACGGCAACAACATGTGCAACTCCTACATACATGCCTCCAGGCAGTACGGCTTCACGCTGCGGATCGCCTCGCCGCAGGG
>CAZSRZ010000180.1:0-4308 GCA_964609085.1 uncultured bacterium
GGGTCCCCTCTGCTTTGCAGGGGGGGCTACCGGCTCGATGACCCACGCCGAACTGAGGTCCGGATCAGTAACACCAGGAGCACCTTCGTCCGAAGCCGGCAGTGATGGCGAAGGCAGCCATCTCGAGGAACCGCACCATGCATGAGCAGACTGAAGACTACACTATACCGATTCACTTCATCGGGCGGGAAGTCGTAGTACGGGAGATCTATGACTGCCTGCTAGCGCGATTGCGCGAGTTCGGGCAGATTACGGAAGACCCCAAGAAGACCTGCATTCACCTGGCCGCAAGCAAGAGCGCCCTGGGTGGTGTCTATCCTCGCAAGAATTACCTGAATCTGGAGTTCAAGACTGCCTACGCCATCGACAACCCGCGCATCTCGAAATCGGAGCAGGTCTCCAGATATCGCTACCACAACTCGCTGCGCCTGGACAGCGTCGAGGCCATTGACGACGAGGTGATGGCATGGCTCCGCGACGCCTATGAGATCAGCGTCTGAGCGGAGGAACTCTCTGGGCGGGCCCCGGGTTGTGCTGACGTGTCCTCCGGATCGTTCATCGCTGCGGCAGCAAGGGCTTCTTCGCAGAGCAGCCTGCGCATCCGCTCCGGGGCCAATACCTCGACGCCTCTCCCGAACCCAAGCAGCCAGCGAAGCACGTCGCCGGTCCCGCTGACGCTGAGGGTCAATTCCAGACGACCGTCCTCGGCGGTGCGAGTGCGTTGGGAGGGATGCCACTTGCGCTCGGCGGCGATGCGTCCGGCACGCGCGTCGAAGCGCACTACCAGGTCGTAGGCCGCCAGACCGCCTTCACTCAAGAACTGGTGCCGAGTGAATTCGTCCACGGCGAGCTCGGGCCGACGATTGAACCGCTCGTCGAGCGCCTCACACCACTGGATTCGGGCCAGCGCGTACGTGCGAGGGGCATCGCGGTCCCGGTCCCACGCCACCAACAGCCAGTCGCCCCCCGCGCTGACGAGGAAGTGCGGCTCAACCTGGCGGGTCACCGCTTCGTCGTGGCCGGGGGCACAGTAGTCGAGGAGGATCACGCATCCACGCTCGATGGCGCGCTTCACGTCCCGTAAATAGGGGCTCCGGAGCGGCGGCGGGCCGGTGAAAACCACGTCTGCACCCCAGCGGCCATGCTCCGCGGCCAGGCACGGATCGGCCGCAGCCAGTAACCGCCCCGCCAGTTGCTCCAGATCGCGAGTTGTCTCCGGGTCCAGATATCGCGACGCGAGGGACGCAGCCAGGCGCAGCGCGGCCAGCTCGCGGTCAGAAAGCAGCAGCCCGGGATGTGGTGCCGGCAGGGCAGGCGGATCTCCGCGGTAGACATAGCCGTGTCTGGACCGATCGTACTCCAACGGCAGGGAGAGCTGTTTCTGCATGAAGGCGATGGTCTGAGTGGCGCAGCTCTCCGCGACGTTGAAGCGGTCACGGAGCTGCTGCTTCGTGGGAGCCCTCCCCGTCCGGATCTGTTGATCCAGCCACTGGACACGGTGCCAAACCGCTCCCCCAACCGTTTCGCGGACTCGTGCAAGCGGCATCAGGAACCCCAGGCAGTACTATTAGTACCCTCTCCATTCGATAGCATCCCCCCGGTCCCCTCCAGCGGGGGGCTGCCCGGTGCATCTCGCCCTGGGGTTCCTTCTGAAGGAGTACGCCATGTCCAGTTGTCGAAGAGTGATTTACGCGCCGGAGCTGTGCGCGAATGCCTGCCTACTTTTCTCCTATACCAATGGGTCGCCCCGCAGCTTCCGGCTGCGGCATCACAGCGCCGCCGGGTCCGTCGAGATTGCTCCGAACCACTGCGGAAGCCACGTGAACACGGCCTGGATTCAGAGCCGCGTTCGGAACGAGGAGATCGCCAGGGGACCGTCCTTCGACAACAGGGATTTCTGGCAGGTCCGCCTGAACGAATACGCCTCGAGTTGGATCGGCTCGACGCCCTCCGGGCCCACCTTCAACCCGACGCACTTCCCCGCCGTCAGGCTGGGAGGCGTGTCCGCGGCTCGCGGCGTCGGTTTCGGCCGCACCTCTCGCTTCCCGTTCCTGGACCTCGACCTGCTCATGTCGTCTCCCAAGGGAAGGAAGCCGCAGGACCTCGAGCGGATGCTGGAGTCGCAGAACAGCGAGGACTATGTTACGTGGGCGCTCGTTTGCGCATGGAAGCGCTGCCGGCCGGAGTGGTGGGGAGGGATCGTGGAGCTGGCCGCTGCGCAGGCCCCCGGGCTCGACGCCGGCTTGTTCGGAAGCTGCGTGCCGGCGGTGAATCCCTGGCTGCGTGTCGCCAGCCCGGCATCCTACGAACGGCTGAGCCGGGAGCGGATGACCGCCAGCTCCGACCCGACCCTCTCCGACCGTGCCGCCGATCCGAAGCCGGTCGAGGGCGAGTCGGAGATCGACCTGGCCTTTATCAGCCCCGCATATGTCGTGTTCGTGGAGGCCAAGCTCGGCGCGGACATCAGTCTGTGCACGAAGTACGATCCCTCCCGAAACCAGATCGCCCGCAACATTGACTGCGCTCTGGAGCACGCGGCGGGCCGTCCGGCCGCGATGTGGATGTTCGTGCGCGACATGGGTGCGTCCCGGCTCTACACCGGCCTGATCAATGACTACCGGCGTGACCCACGCCAGCTCCAGCGGCTGCTGCCTCATCGCAGCCCCGACGAGGTGGAACTCCTCTGCGGCCGGCTGGCCGTGATCACATGGGAGGCGCTCCTGGGCGCGCTCTGCGTGGATACCGACGTGGCCGCGGTCCGGGAGGTGCTGGACGAGGTGCGCGGCCGGTTGTAGGGGTGCAGGAGCGTCAGGCCCTCTCCTCTGCTCCGGGGCGCCTGGGAGAGCGACCCGTGGCAGGGAGAGGGCGATCTGCGTCATGCTGTGAATAGTCGACTCGCTCGTCCGCCGCTCATCATCGCAGCTCGTTCTTCCTGCCGCATGCCGGAGCCGAGACCTGGTCGCCGGACGCAGAGCTCGGCATCCGAGGAGAGAACTTGACGCCTGAGCCTTCCACGCAGCCGTCGGCGGACGCGGCGCCGGGCCTCCGACGGGAACTGCGACTGATGGACGCTGTCGCCGTGGGGCTCGGCGCGATCATCGGCGCGGGGATCTTTGTTGTCACAGGGGTGGCGGCAGGGGTGGCAGGGCCCGCGTTTCTGCTGGGGCTACTGCTCGCAGGCATTGCGGCTACCTGCAACGCGTTGAGCTCGGCGCAACTTGCCGCCACCTATCCACAGGCGGGCGGCACCTACGAGTACGGCTACAGAGTGCTTCACCCCTGGCTGGGCTTCGCGGCGGGCTGGATGTTCCTCGTCAGCAAGCTCGCGGCCGGCGGAACCGTAGCCGTCGGGTTCGGGAGCTACTTCGCGCAGCTACTCCCTGGGGTGCCCCCGAAGATCGCGGCGGTGGTGGCGACCGCGCTGCTCACCATTGCGAACCTGTACGGCATTAAGAAGGCGGGTCGGCTCAACACCGGCATCGTGGCGGTGACGCTGCTCGTGCTCGTTGGGTTCGTTCTGGCCGGAATTCCGCGCTTCAATACGGCGAACCTGCATCCATTCGCACCGTTTGGAGTTCGCGGTATCCTTGAGTCCGCAGCACTCCTCTTCTTCGCGTATACGGGCTACGCACGGATCGCGACGCTGGGCGAGGAGGTGCACGAGCCAAGGAAGACAATCCCGAAGGCGATCACTATTGCCCTGGCGTCCTCCATTCTGCTCTATGGGGCGGTGGCGCTCGTCGCGGCGGGGGCCATCGGTGCGCCGGGCCTGGCAGCCAGCCGGGCTCCGCTCGAGCGGGCCGCTGCCACCTTCGGACTCCCCGGGATGCGCTGGGTGGTCGCGGTGGGCGCCGGCACCGCGATGCTCGGGGTGCTTCTCAGTCAGATTCTGGGCATTAGCCGGATGTTGTTTGCGATGGCTCGGCGCGGAGATCTCCCCGCGGTCTTGAGTCGGGTCCACGCAAAGTACGGGGTGCCGACACACGGGGTGTGCCTAAGTGGCGTGGTGATCGTGGCGGTGGCCCTCTTCGGCACACTGGAGTGGGTGGTAGCCGCGGCAGCGTTCACCATTCTGCTGTACTACAGCATCACCAACGTGGCGGCACTGCGCCTGGGTCGTGCAGACAAGCTCTTCCCCGACTGGATACCGATGCTCGGGCTGGTAGGCTGCGTCGTCCTCGCTGTATCGCTGAAGCCGATCACCGCCGCAACCGGACTCAGCATCCTTGGGGCGGGGTACCTCTTCCGGTGCCTGTTCCGAGCGCTGACGCGCACGCGGTCGAGGGCGTGATGGCCTCGCCTCGGAAG
>CAZSRZ010000181.1:0-4303 GCA_964609085.1 uncultured bacterium
CCGCTGAATGCCGACCCGTTGTGTCGTCGTCGAATCGGCAGACGAACTCGGCAGCGTCGGCCGTCCAACCGCCACGGAAGAGGGACAGGCGCGTGAACAGCAGGCGGGCGTCCTCCGAGAGTAGCCTGTAGCTCCAATCGCACACGCTGCGCAGGCGGCGATGCCGCTGGCCCCCTTCGGTGCGGCCCGCCGTCAGAAACGACAGGCGGCTGTGCAGGTGCTCCATCATTCGGGCGGGGCTGACGGAGGAAATCCGAGAGGCAGCAAGTTCCAGCGCCAGCGGTAATCCCTCGAGCACGCGACAGACCTCCGCCACCGGGTGAGCGTTGGATGCCGTGAGCCGGAAATCGGGGCGAGCGGCCTGGGCGCGGTCCACAAACATCTGAACGCTGGGGTTCTCGCTCATGCCTCGGAGCGCATCACGCGGGTCACCCGCGACTGCGGCTGGCGTCGGCAGCGGAGCCACTTCGAACACCTGCTCACTCGGAGCGGCGAGACGGCGACGGGATGTCACCAGGCAGGTCAATCCGGGGAATCGGTCGAGCAAGGTTCCCAGTCCCTGCACCGCCCCGGGAACCGGTCTCGGCCCATCAGCAGCCGGTTCCTCGGGAGGACTGCCCCCGCCGAGCAGTTGCTCGAAGTTGTCGAGCGCCAGGACGACCCGCCTGCCGGCCAGCACCTCGTCGAGCGCGGCGGCACCGGTTGTCCCCGGCACCTGTGGTTGATCGAAGGCTTCCAGAATCGAGGGGAACAGCAGTCCGCCGTCGCCGATGTGAACCAGCGGCACCAGCCGAGCCGTGAGTTCTGTCACCTCGCCCAGCGCCCGCAGCACCTCGAGGGCGAGGCGAGTCTTCCCCGTACCGCCGGGGCCCGTCAGCGTCACCAACCGATGCTGAGCCGAGCCAATCCAGTGCAGCAGCGTGCGGATGTCGCCATCCCGGCCGAAGCAGCCGGTCTCGGGGAGGGGAGTCCCAGCAGTACCCATCGGGTGCGCTCGTGGCCGGGGCAAGGCGCCAACTCGCCGCGACGACGTGAGCTGAAAGAGAGTCTGAATCCCGCTCCCATCCCCCATCCGATAGTGCCCGAGCGCCACCACCCGGCAGGGAGAATCCGGGATCTTCCTCAGCGCCTCGGCGGCCCGCTCCGAGCACAGACACTCACCGGGGGGGCATGCGGCAAGGAGGTCAGGCAGGCCATCCTGCGCGGCACTGCGGTACTCGCCCGATTCGAAGTACGTGTCACCCACATCCAGCGCCAGGCGCAACTCTGACCTGGCCTCGGCGTTGCCTGCGGTCGCCTCCGGGCGACAGTCCACTTCAAGGCTGGGCAGGAGCGACCTCGCAGATGCCAGGGCCGCCTCGGTGGTCGCAAGGCCCGCGATCCAGTCTCCTTCGCGGCCCGGGCGGAGCAGCCACCCTCCACGGGCGTGCACATCCTCCACCCACCCGTTCGCGTCCGTGTCCGACAGCCCCCTCACCGCCAGGAAGACCAACTCCCCCCGCGCGACGTGCGGGTGCAGGGCTGGCCGCCGCGGGGCCTCCTCCCCGATGGCGATGTTGGGGAAGGCACCGCGGCTAGAGTCGGCTTGCGTGGGTTCGCACGCGCCGATGGTCCCCATGAGTTCTTGCAGTGCCGCCGAGGGGGCTCCCGCGCACTCCGTGCGCAAGACGCGGCAGTACTCCTGAAACTCCCGCTCCGCAGCCTCTGGATGACCCAGCGCGGCGTGGAGACGGATGATTCGCCGCCGTGGACCCTCCCGTAGTGGGTCCGCCGCCGCGGCCCGCCCCGCATAACGAATCACGGCGGCAAGCTCGCCCCGACGCTCCAGGCGGTCACACAATTCCTCAATCGCCTGCAGATACTGGGCTTCCAGGCGCGAGCGCTCTTCCTGGCACCAATCCTCAAAGGCGTGGGGGAGCAGGGGGCCGCGGTAAGTCGCGATCGCCTCGCGCAGACAGCGGATGCGGTTGTCCTCCCCTGCAGATTCCTCGGAGCGTGTCAGAGCCGATCGGAATTCCTCCACATCGGTCTCCACGCTGTGCGGATCCAGACGGACGAAGGAGCGATCAGCCGACAGAACGCTGCCGAACGGCAGCCCGGCAGGCTCAAGCTGGCTCCGCAGCGAGTTGAGGGTGACCCTCAAGCGCAGTCGTGCCGTGTCGAGGTCCGCGTCCGGCCACAGTTGCTCAGCCAAAAAATCGCGGGGGTGCGGGAGTTCGAGGTGCAGAGCCAGGTAGCCGAGCAGGCCCCCGACCTTGCGCGAGCGAAAGCGGGTGATTTCCCGGCCCGAGCGGAGTAGTCGCAGCCCGCCGAGCAACTCAATCCGGCAGTAAGTCGCCACAGTGTGGAGCATGTTCCGCCGAGACCCCGAATGAACCTGCAGAGACTAACGATTGGCTAACGGGCAGGGCTGGATACTGGGAATGGCGCTGGGTGACACCGGTTGTGATCCCCCCCGCTGGAGCATGAAACGTGATTCAACTGAACCTGCGAGCCACCCGCCCGCCCCGCCTTCGAACCCCACTCCGGAGTGCCTGGGGCTTCCTCGCTGCGTCGAGTTGCCTGGTCCTGATCGGGGCCAGTCAGGCGGGGGTGACCGCCATCGAGCGGGTCAGCGTAGCAACCGACGGCACGCAGGGCGATGGGCCCTCCGCCGGGCTGGCGGATCTCTCTGACGACGGCCGGCTGGTGGTGTTCGACAGTGCGGCGAACAGCCTAGTGGCCGGTGACTCGGGTAACACAGACGTTTTCCTGCGGGACCGCACCACCGGCGTCACCGAGCAAATCAGCCTCAATGCCGACGGCAGCGATGCTGCTGGAGAATGCCGGGAGCCGACGATCAGCGGCGATGGCCGCTATGTTGCGTTCGTATCCACTGGCAACCTCACGCCCGGCTCCAACACCCGCGAGCAGATCTATCTGGTCGATCTGCAGGCGCAGCCGCGAGTGCCGGAACTTGTCAGCATGAATGACCAGGGCGAAGTGGGAGAGCTCGATTGCGGCCCCCCATCGCTGAGCCGCGACGGGCAACTGATCGCGTTCCCGTCAACCTCCGCCAACCTCGTTGCGCAAGACACGAACAACACCTCCGACATCTTCGTCCGGGATCGCGGTGCCGGGACGACCCGTCGGGTCAGCGTCAGCAGCTCGGGTGAACAGGGGATCGGCCCCTTCAACGGCGGCGATAGGGACGGCGTGATCTCCGCGGACGGGAGTTACGTGGTGTTCACCTCCGACTCCGCCAACCTGGTTGCCGGAGACAACAACAACTTCCAGGACGCATTCGTTCACAACCGAACGACGGGTGAGACGGAGTTGATGAGCCGGACCAACACCGGCGTTTCCGGCAACAACGGCAGCAACTGCTACGGCGTCTCCGCCGATGGCCGGTACGTTCTCTATTACTCCATTGCAACCAACCTCCAGGCTGGTGCGGCCGGGGCGGTAGGCCAGTCCTACGTCCGGGATCGTGTGACCGACACGGTGGAGATCGTCAGCAAGAGCAGCACGGGCCAACTTGGATCCAGCTTCAGCTTCGGAGGCGACATCTCGGATAATGGTCGCTTCGTCACTTTCATCTCACACGCCACAAATCTCGTGACTGGCGACACCAACGGGATGGTCGACGCCTTTGTTCATGACCGGCAGACGGGCACCACCGAGCGGATCAACCTCACCATAGGTGGGGTGCAGGCGAATGGCTCAGTCATCACCTGGGGCATCTGGATGTCCGGCGACGGGGGTTCCGTCGCCTTCACCTCCTGGGCAACCAACCTCGTTCCCTCGGACACGAATGGCTGGGACGACACGTTTGTGGTGGATTTCGTGATCGATGCAGCAAACCAGCCGCCCATCGCGAGGGCCGGCGACGATCGGTCGCTGAGCATCTCTCACGACGGCACACCCGTCACGAACACGGTGCCGACGGCACTGGATGGCAGCTCGTCCAGCGATCCCGAAAACGGCTTGCTCACCTTCGAATGGCGGAACGGTCAGGGGAACGTCGTCGGTCAGACTGCCCTCCTCAATCTCGATCTTCCTGCGGGCCGGCATCTATTCACGCTCAAAGTGACGGATCCCCAGGGCAAGTTCGATGAGGACCCGATCCAGATCGAGGTCGCGGCCGAGCCGAATCAGCTCCCCATCGCGAACGCGGGACCGGATCAGACCATCACGACCGATTCACCACCGGTAAAAGTGCAGTTGGATGGTTCCGCCTCATCCGACCCGGACGGAGACGAGATCGCGTGGGGCTGGAAGGACGCAACCGGCCAGATCGGCATCGGTAAGCGACCGCTCGTCA
>CAZSRZ010000182.1:0-4203 GCA_964609085.1 uncultured bacterium
ATCCTGAACTCAGATGGTAGCACGGCCGGGTTGACGATGGGAAGCAAAGGTGCCGGGCAATCGGCACACGTCCACACCGGAAACCCGCCGCCGTCAACCGGACACCCGCGGGGGAGGTATTGCTGGGAACGCTGGCGTCTCGCTGGCGTCAGAGGTTGCCTCCGGTGACGGACCCGCTCTGGCTCAGAGCCGAGCACGTCAGTGCCGGGATCCCCGCCTCCGCCGACCGGCCGACTGCGTGGGATGGGTTGCTGATGCCGGCGGGATGCCAGCACTCCCGGGGGTTGCCTCCGGTGCCACGCCGAGGATGAACCGGGCGCGGACGGATGCCGGCTCGCGATTCACGCGCAGGGCGGCGGGGCAAGCAACCGGAGCAGGGGCTCGATGTCACCGAATTCCTTGTAGCGCCGGCTCTCAGGGGACATCCCCTCGAGTGCTGCATGGAGGGCGACACGTTCAGCGGGGTTGGCCAGGATCTCGGTGCCGGGCCGGAGCAGTAGCCGGATCGCGAACACGGAGGCCCGAACGTGGGGTAGGCCCCAGAGCACCTGCCGCTCCACACGAAACCAGAACGGCGGATCGCGGTCGGGCCGGTACGGTCGGCCGGCCGTCGCTACATCTGTGAGGTCGTGCCTGGGGTGTCGGTTGAGGCGATTGTCTCCGGCGATGCCCCACACGAACCGCACGAAGGGTCCGCGGTTCACCATGGCGTCGACCAACCCCCGGGCAGCCCGAAGCGTCGGCTCGATCCCCGGCACAGGCTCGTGGACGGTCACAAAGTCCCGGCCGATCTTTTCTGCCGGCACCCATCCGCTGGGCGCACAGATGTGAAGGTAGGCGAGGCTGTTTCCCTGTTCCGGGTGGGCGACCAACAACGCGATGTCTTCCTGCACCTGGCAGCACAGCGCGTCCAGACCGTCCGCGTACCCCTGGGGGCCTCCCTCGATCAGTTCCCAGTCGCACGTGAAGGCCAGTTGCTCCCCGGTCAGCCGGCACTCCAGCCGATGCGCGTCCAGCGTAGGGGTGAGCGCAAACCACCCCGGGTGCTCCGCGGCGAGCCGCCGGGCCATCCACTCGACGGTTGCGCGAGCGACGACGGGATCCAGCCCGGACTGCAGGATGTACTCCTCACGTGCCTGTCCCCGACAGGTGAGCTTGTTGTCACGGTAGCGGTGGAACTGGTTGTCCAGTTGAAACACAAGCCCATCCGCGACCCCATTGCCGAAGTCCGTGCCCAGGGCCCGGAGTGACGGCGTGGTCTCATAGCGGCCTGCGGCGGGCGGGAAATAGCGAGGCGGGCTGGGGAGTGGATCCATCGGCATCAGCCAGGGGCGGTGAGCGGTTCGGCGTCCCCAGTGTGCTTCTCCGTGCCGCTGAGTGCCCGGGGCATGAAAGGGACCGCCACGATCACCACCAGGGTGGTCAAGGCGTCAATCCAAATCAGGGGGGTGATACTGCGGTTCAGTCGGTCGAATAGCAGGGACCCAGTGACGTCCGAGAGAGCGTTGGTGAGGTTCCACATGCTCATCATCACCGCGTAGCCGATGGCCTCACTTCCGCGCGGCGTGGCGCGCAGGGCGATGTCGTAGACCGGCAGCATCGCAAAGGTTCCGGTGAGGCCGGCAATAGCGCTGATGATCATGGCGCTGCGAGCATCGTGGTAGTAGAGATAGGCAAGTGCACCCAGGGCATGCACGACGATGCTGCCGGCCACGAGCACTCGCAGGGGAATGCGGCGACAAAGCAGGAAGTAGACCCCGGCTGCCAGCAGGCCGGCGGCCGCGCTGATGAGCCCAAGCGTCCCGACGAATGGCTTGTCGAACTTCAGCACGTTGGTCTGGAAGTAGAACATCGGCGTGTTCAGCCCGGGCGCGGCGGCCAGGAGAAAGATCATCCCCGCAGCGCCCAGCAGTGTTCGGCTGCGGATGAGTGCACGGCCCTGCCGGGCGACTTCGATCCACGGACTGCGGTCCAGCCGCGCCGGCGGCTCATGCGGCAGATGGCGGATCAAGAACGGGATCAACGCCAGATGCAGCGCGCCGCCAATGAACGCGGGCCACACGAACGGCAGCTTGGCGAGCAGGCCTCCAATAGGCTGCCCGGCCAGCTCCGCGGCCTTGAACGTGGCGATCCGTTGCGAGGTGAGCCGCCCCGCGGCCTTGAATCGATTGCCTACCTCCACCATCACCCCGCCGAGCGTGGTGCTGGTGAAGACCACGCCGATGTACATGAAGGCATAGGTCGGCAGCATCCAGCCATAGGTGCGGGGCACCAGACTGAGCACCATCCACATCAGCCCTGTGGCCAGCAGGCTGAAAACCAGGTAATGGCGCCGCCGGGTGCCACAGAACGGAATGCTGTCGGTCATCACCCCTGCCAGCGGCTTGATGTAGTTGCTGAAGTTGCCGATGGCGAAGAAGCTGGAAAGCACCGCCGCCGAGAGCGACACCTCGTCCTTCAACACAAACCGAAGCGGCAGAGTCGAGATCTGCAACCCCAGGTTCGTGGTGAGCCAGCCGATGGCGATCACCAGGCTGAGCCGCGCGAGTTCGGGCGATCCGCCGGGCTCCTGGGACAGGGGCTGGACCGGATCGGCGCTCATCTGGCTGCCCGTCGACGCCATCGTCTGCGGTTTCCGTTTCAGGCGACAGCCGACAGACCTCGGCGGAGAAAGAGAGGGGGGCAGTCAGCCAAGCCGGCCCTCAGGCCGACTTCAGGATTTCCTTCACCACGCGGGCCGGTCGTCCATCCGTCAGGCGCTGATTGCGTCCGTTGACGTTGTAGATCAGGTTCTCATGGTCCAGCCCGAACAGATTCAGGACGGTGGCCTGGTAGTCATTCGGCGTGACCACATTCACCGCGGCACGGTGTCCGACCTCGTCCGTTGCGCCGTAGGTCATCCCGGGTTTGATCCCGCCGCCGGCCATCCAGATGGAAAAACCCTGGCCGTTATGGTCCCGACCGGAGTTGGCGTCCATCTCGCCCTCACATACTGGTAGGCGCCCAATCTCGCCTCCCCAGTGCACGAGGGTGGTGTCCAGCAGGCCGCGCTGCTTCAAATCGCGCACCAGCGCCGCCGAGGGCTGGTCGGTCCGGCGACAGATTTCCGGCAGGCTCTTGCGGATGCCGTTGTGCGTATCCCATGGCTGGCCCCCCAGGAAGAGCTGCACGAACCGCACCCCGCGCTCCACCAGCCGACGGGCGATGAGACACCGGGTCCCATATTCCCGCGTGGCATCCTGGTCCAGCCCGTACATTTTGCGGATGTATTCGGGCTCAAGGGAGACGTCGAGCGCTTCCTTGGCGGCGATCTGCATCCGCGCGGCCAGCTCGTACCCGTTGATCCGCGTCTCCAGATCGGTCTCTCCCGGGTGGCGGGTGAGATGGTTGCGATTGAGTTCGCGGAGGAACGCCAGGTTGTCCGACTGCACCGCGCCGCGGAGATGGGAGGGAGGGTCCAGATTCAGGATGCGGGGTTCCTGCGGTCGGAGCACAGTGCCCTGATAGAGAGGCGGCATGAAGCCGCTCGACCAGTTGAGGGTCCCATCCACCGGGTGACCGCCGGGGTCGGACAGGACCATGTAGGCCGGCAGATCGCGCGACTCGCTCCCGAGGGCATACGTGACCCAGCTCCCCATGGTGGGCCGGCCGGTGACCCCCGCGATGCCGCCGTGGAAGTAGCGGATCGAGACCTCGTGGCCGTTGTGCCCGGTGTGCATGGAACGCACCACGCAGATGTCATCCACGATGCCGGCGATGTGGGGCAGCAGTTCCGAGACCTCGGTGCCGCAGATTCCGTGCGGTTTGAAGGACCACGGGCTGCCGAAGAGCTTCTTGCTGGCACGGTTGACGAAACTGTAGGCGACGTCTCCACCGTACTCCTTGCCGCTGTTGGCGGTGAGATCCGGCTTGGGGTCGAGCAGATCCACGTGCGAGGGCCCCCCATGCATGAACAGGGAGATCATCGACGTCGCGGATGGGGTAAATGCCGGCGTGCGGCAGTCCAGGTTTAGCGGCAGGTTTTCTACCGGCTTGGCAGAGGGCGCCGCCAGCAGACCATCCTCCCGCAGGAGTTGGGCCAGCGCAATCATGCCGATGCCGAACGCTGACCGCGACAGCAGGCGGCGACGCGAGTACGGGGTGGGAGGGAGTTGGTCAGTCGACATACAGGAACTCGTTGGAACTCAGTAGCTGTTGACAGAG
>CAZSRZ010000183.1:0-3897 GCA_964609085.1 uncultured bacterium
ATCATGTTCTTGATGTAGTCGGCGTGACCCGGACAGTCTACGTGGGCGTAGTGGCGGCTCTCCGTCTCATACTCGCCGTGGTAGATGTTGATCGTGACACCGCGCTCTCGCTCTTCCGGGGCGCTGTCGATCTGATCGTAGCCCTGGAATTTCGCCAATCCGCGCTCTGCGAGCACTTTGGTGATGGCGGCGGTAAGTGTGGTCTTGCCGTGATCAACATGGCCGATGGTGCCAATGTTCACGTGCGGCTTCGTGCGCTGAAAAGCTTGCTTGCCCATGCTATCTCCCGGATCGTTCGGACATCTGCCTCCCCGCTCGCGCGGGAGAGACGGTGCGCCAGACACTCCGCTGGCCGGAACCCCTCAAAACAGGTCGCTCACTCCGATACATTGCCCCCACGAGCAACAATCGAGCTGTTCGCTCCGCGGCACCCGCTTGGTACCCATTCGCAAATGGGACCGCGCGGCTACTCGGCACGTGACGCCGTCAACGCAGAGCCTGGAGGGTGGACGCACCCTGCGGTACGCCCCCCTTATCCACTGGCGGTCTACCCTCGTCGCTGGGCAGACACAGTGTGCTCCGGCTAGCCGGAGCGTCATGTCAGTGGGGGATCCAAACTGCGACGTTGCGAGTGATTTCCTCGCCTCTCCGGGACCCTTGTCGGGCACCCCCGGAAAGCCTGCGTATGGTAGCAACGGGTCCGAGGGATGTCAAGCTTCGCGGCTGGGCATCTGGTCTTTTTCGCTCGCGGTCTGACACCCGGCCGGTGCCGACCCTCCGGGATCTCGCTGCCGCGTCTCTCTCCACCGCAACACCGGCACCTCTATCAGTCGGTGGGAGAGCGCCGCCGCTGCGAAGACTGCGGCGAGGCTGAGCGGCCATTGACGGAGGAGCGAGCCCGGGTCGTTGACCAGGAATGGCTGCTGCCACAGGTAGAGGCTGTAGGAGATCACGCCGATCCAGCTCAGCCATCGCGCCTCAACGACTCCGCGCAGGAGGCCGGCGGGAAGCACCGCGGCGCACCAGATGGCCAGGGCGGAGAGCCACGGCGCCAGCGTGGACTGCACAATCCCTGCCCGGCCCGAGAAGAGGGCCGCAACGTACAGTGCTGCCTGGAATCCGACCAGCCCCAACAACAGCCCGGACGCCTGACCCCCCTGCGGTAGGCGGCGGTAGATACCCGGTCCGGCCCTGTAGAGGGTCATCGCCATGAGGCTCCCGATCGCGATCGGGCCTGTCTTGAGGAGCCAGGCGAATGCCCAGGAGGCCGGTAGCGTGCCGACGTCCAGCCCTAGAAGCCGCACCCCCTGCGCCGCCGTTACCGCCAGGGAGTAGGCGCACACCACCCACCACGCGCGTGCCCGCCCAAGGATCACCATCAAGAGGGGCCAGCCGAGGTAGAAGTGCTGTTGGATGGTGAGCGTCCACAGGTGTGCCACCTCGTACGCCTGCGACGGCAGGAGCCCGATGGTGAACGTGGCGGAGGCGACGTAGTCCATCGGCTCGAGGTGTATCCACCCGGCACGATCCGCTACCGCCACGCCGAGCAGGTAAAGTGCGTAGGCCGGGAGGATGCGGAGGGCTCGGCGCAGGTAGAAGGTTGGGACCGAGAGACCCCCCGGGCGTTCCGAATCGCGCAGCAGCAGCAGTGTGATCAGGAAGCCGCTCAAGACGAAGAAGAGGACGACGCCGCTACTCCCGAGGTGGATCAACCAGCTATCGCCGACGGTGTGCCCGGGAAAGCCGTCGCACCGAGACGAGTGGGCCAGCAGCACCAGCAGAACGGAAATCCCACGCATTCCGTCCAGACCCGGGATCCGCCCAGCCCGCAGCCAGTCGGGGGCTGCCGGCAACCTTTCGGACTCGACCGCCGTCGGTGGGGATGTGGGCATCGGGTAGGCAGTGTCCGACCAGTGAAAAAGGGTCACGAAACCGTATCACGCCCGGTGGACTGCGGAGAGCGGAAGGTAGTCTGGATTTCCATGCAGACGGACCGAAGCAGCGCCTGCCCGCGAGTTCAATCATGCGCGGCCGATCGCGCGAGGCGATGATCGCCTCCGCCCGATCCGGGGCCGGCTGGCGACACCGCCCGAATCCGGAGGCGCGACGACGTCGGCGCATGCTCAGACAAGCTGGGCCGTCGCGCGGGTGCGCGACGGCCCTCGCTCGAGCTGGATACCCGCTCCCGAGGTCAGTCGTCAGCGAGAATGAGTGGATCCCGTGGTCTTCGCCACGATCTCTTCGGCCACGTTTCGAGGCACTTGCTCGTAGTGACTCGGCTCCATGCTGTAGCTGGCGCGACCCTGTGACACGCTGCGAACGGTGGTGGCGTAGCCAAACATCTCGGCCAGCGGCACCTGGGCTTTGATCACCTGCGTCCCGCCCTGCATTGGCTCCATGCCTTCGATCCGGCCGCGACGGCTATTCAGATCGCCGATGATGTCGCCCAGGAACTCCTCGGGGGTGACCACCTCGACCGCCATCACCGGCTCCTTCAGGATAGGGTTCGCCCGCCGTGCGGCTTCCTTGAACCCCATGGAGCCGGCGATCTTGAAGGCCATCTCGCTCGAGTCGACGTCATGGTAGCTGCCGTCCACGAGGCTGATGGCGAAGTCGATGACCGGATATCCGGCCATGACGCCGTTTGCCATCGCCTCGCGCACGCCGTTCTCCACCGCGGGGATGTACTCCCTTGGGATGGACCCGCCCACGATCTTGTTCCGGAACTGGAAGCCGGCACCCGGCTCCAGCGGCTCGATGTCAAAGACGACGTGCCCGAACTGGCCCTTGCCACCAGTCTGACGGACGAACCGCCCCTCCGCGTGCGCCGCCCGGCTGATGGTCTCGCGGTAGGCCACCTGCGGCCGGCCGACGTTCGCCTCCACCCGGAACTCTCGGAACAGCCGGTCCTGGATGATCTCCAGGTGGAGTTCACCCATGCCGCTGATGATCGTCTGGCCCGTCTCCTGGTCCGTGCGGACGCGGAACGTGGGGTCCTCGGCCGACAGCCGACCGAGCGCAGTGGCCAGCTTGTCCTGGTCGGCTTTCGTCTTCGGTTCGATGGCGATGGAGATGACGGGTTCCGGGAAGACAATCGCCTCCAGAAGCACCTGTCGGGCCTCTTCGCAGAGCGTATCCCCGGTGGTGGTGTCACTCAGCCCCACGGCCGCGGCGATGTCGCCGGCCGAGACCTCGTCAACGTCCTCGCGATGGTTCGCGTGCATCCGCAGGATCCGCCCGATGCGCTCTTTCTTCCCCTTGCTGGCGTTGAAGACGTACGATCCCTTCCCCAGGCGACCGCTGTAGACGCGGAAGTAGGTAAGGCGGCCGACGTAGGGGTCGCTCATGATCTTGAAGGCCAGTGCGCTGAACGGCGCAGTGGAGAGGGGTGCCCGCTCCACCTTGTCTCCGCTCTTCGGGTCGATCCCATTGACCGCGCCGACGTCGAGCGGACTCGGCAAGTAGGCCACGACCGCGTCCAGCATCGGCTGCACGCCCTTGTTCTTGAAGGAGGATCCGCACACCACGGGGACCATCGTCCCGGCAACGGTGCCGGCGCGCACGGCGGCCACAAGCATGGCCTCGCCCACTGGTTCTCCCTCCAGGTAGCGCTCCATCAGGGCTTCGTCGGCGTCGGCGGCGGCCTCGATCAATCGCTCCCGCCACTGCACGCAGGTCTCTCGCAGGTCCTCAGGGATCTCGGATTCGTGACCGGTCGTGCCCAGGTCGTCCGTGTAGACAATCGCCTGCATGCGGATGAGGTCGATGATCCCACGGAACTCGCCTTCTGCTCCGATCGGCACCTGGATCGGCACGGCGTTGGCCCCGAGCCGTTCCGACATCCGGCCGACGACGTTGAAGAAATCCGCGCCGATGCGGTCCATCTTGTTGACGAAG
>CAZSRZ010000184.1:0-3839 GCA_964609085.1 uncultured bacterium
AGACGATCTTCATCAAGTCAGAGCCGATGTCGGCGATCTTGGTGAAGATGCCGCCCGCGATGCGGAGGGCTGAGGCGCCGAGAGACTCCCCAATCGCGAAGCCGATGAAGCACTTGCCTGCCATCTCACCCGGCACGAAGAGCAGGATGAAGAGCATGATGATGAGCTCGATCGAGATGAGCAGCATCCCGATGCTCATCCCTGCCTGCAGCGGGATCGCATAGCAGGGGAACGGCTTGCCGCGGAGCGCCGCGAAGGCCGTACGTGAGTTCGCAAAGGTGTTCACGCGGATGCCGAACCAGGCCACCGCAGTGCTGCCTGCAATCCCCACCAGAGAGAAGAAGAGAATCGTGGCCAGGTCCAGGTAGCGGCCCTGAGCGAAGTAGCCCTGAAACTGGCCGAAGTAGACCACGATGATCGAGCCGATGAAGACCTCGAGCAGGAGAATGAACTTGAACTGCTGGAGCAGGTAGGTCTTGCACGTCGCGTAGATCAGCTCGCTGATCTCGAGCATGGACTTGTGAACGGGGAGCCCGCGTAGTCTGCCGTAGACCCAGAGCCCGAAAAACACGCCGGCCGCCGCGACCACGAGGCCGATGAGGAGGAGGTTGTGCCCGGATTGGCCGTTGAAGGCGACGACGCTGGTGTCGTTCAGGGCAGGGACCACGAGATCGAACTCACTCTTGCCGCTGTGCTCGGCTTCCTGCGCCCATGCCCGGCTCGTCGACAGCAAGGGGAGGAGCAGGGTCAGGAACAGCAGAAAGCGAGAGGTGAGTGTTCGGCCCGACGGGGGGCGCCAGCCGAAGAAGGAGCGGCTGCTTGGTGCGCTGCCCGCCTGTCGCGGATGCATTATGTTGGCCTCCTAGAGGGGGCGCAGGGACCCTCGCCGCCGGTCCACGTTGATCCGGTGCCAGGCGGGCTGGTCGAAGGGGAGGATGAGCTGGCCAGCAGGCACGGACAACCCTGTCCGCCCCGCCGGTTCAGCGGGAAGTTTATGTCGGTGAGTTTGGCAGTGTCAATTCGAGTACCCCGCCACAGGCCCGGAGCCCGTCTCGGCGGGACGATCGCGGGGTCGCCTCCTTGAGCAGGCTGCGCATCGCGCAGTTCGCGGAGAGCTTCAGCCCTGTCATTAACGGTGCCGCCGTGGCTGTGGCGGCCATCACGGAGGCCCTGCGCGAGCAACACGAGGTGGTGGTGTTCGCGCCCCGGTTCCCCGGTCACCCGGATTCTGTGGACGTCGAGCGGTTTCCCTCATACCGGCTGCCCGGACACGCGGACTACCCGTTGGCGATCCCGTGTTCGCCGGGAATCTGGACGCGATTCAGGGCGCGCCAATTTGACGTAGTGCACACCCACTCACCCTTCGCCCTCGGTAAGACGGGGCTTGCCTGGGGTAGGCGGCTGGGCATCCCCGTGGTCACCACCTATCACACGCTCTACGTGGACTACGCCCACTATGCCCGGGGGGTGCCGCAGTCCTGGGCGCGTGCGTGGCTGCGCCGCCTCTCCCGGCAGTACTGCACCGCGTGCGACGGGGTCGCCACACCCTCGGCACCGGTTGCGGACCTGCTGAGAAGCTACGGGGTGCCGGACCCGATCGCAGTCATCCCGACCGGGCTGGGGCCGGCGACCGCACCCGCTCAATCCGGTGCGGCGCTCCGTGCCCGGTTTGGCATCCCCGTGGATGCCCCCCTCGTGGTGTACGCCGGCAGGCTGGCGCGGGAAAAGAACCTGGAGTTGTTGTTCGACGCCTTTGCGCAGGCGGCCGTGCGACTCCCGACAGCCAGGATGTTGATCGCCGGCAGCGGGCCCGAGGAGCGGCACGCCCACTACCTGGCCCAGCGTAGTGGCGTGGGCGAACGCATCGCCTTCGCCGGGTTCTTGCCGCCGGAGTCCATGCCGCAGCTATACGCGAGCGCCGACGTGTTCCTCTTCACGTCGCTCACCGACACTCAGGGGCTGGTGTTGACCGAGGCCAAGGCGTACGGGCTCCCGGCAGTCGCGGTGGATGCCTACGGCCCGGGGACAGTCGTCGCGAACGAGGTCGATGGACTGCTTGCCCCCGCCGATGCGGAAAAGCTGGCGGACGCACTCCTTCGCGTGCTCACCGACAGGGATCTCGCCGCCCGCCTCCGGAGCGGCGCCCTGCAGCGGGCCGGCGCCTACCGGATTGAGGCGACCGCGGCGGCCTACGTCGAACTCTACCTCGCCGCCCAGGTTCGCCGAGCGCAAAGAGGGCGGGACGGCATGGGGCGACGATGAGCGATGGAGCCTCGCGGGACGCGACCGCGTGTGATCGGCACGAGCACCGATCCATCAGTCGCGGTCGCACGCCCTCCGGCGGGTTCCCGGCGACCTGGAGCCAAACATCTACTCCGGGGTGGGCATCCCTCGTCGGCCCACCGGCCGTCCCTAGGAAGACGACGGCGGATCGTCCTCAGTCACGCTTCTGCCGAAGGCGCGCCCCGCGCCCAGCACCCAGCCGCGCCTCATTTGCAGCATCGGCCTCTTCCCAGGGGCGGCGGTGGGCGCGTAAGATGGATCGAAACAGAACCAGTGCGTGCTGAGATGGGATTATGGCGACTGCAGTGAAGCTGAAATCCGTCGTCCTACGTGGAAACCGCGTGGAGTTCACCGTGCCGGAGCTTCCGGAGGGGGCCGAGGTGGATATCACCATCTCGGTGTGCGCGCCGTCCAGGCCGCGGACGCGGTCGGTGCTCGACATCGTGAAAGCACGTCCTCCATCCGGATTGAGTGAGGATGACTGGCGACGGATCGAGAGAGACCTACAGGATGACCGTGACTCGTGGGATCGTTGACGCTTCCCGCCTCGGGCCACGTTTACGTGGATTCGCCGATAGTGATCTACACAGTGCAGGAACACCCGGTCTACGCGCCGATGTGTCTCCCGCTTTGGGAGGCCGCCCAGGCGGGTAGGCTCAAGGTGATCAGCAGCGACCTTACCCTTCTCGAGACCCTGGTTCGCCCTTTACGGGAGGAGGATATAGGCCTGCAGCGGGCCTTCGAGGAGGTACTCCTGCACTCGGAGTTCGGACTGCGGCGGATTACCAGGAGGACCCTGCGATCCGCGGCCGGTCTCCGCGCGCAGATCCCAGGCCTGCGCACTCCGGACGCCATTCACGCCGCGACAGCGCTGGAGGCAGGCGCGGCGCTCCTCGTCACGAACGATCCACACTTCCGGCGAGTCCCCGGGCTCGTCGTGAGCGTACTGGACGACCCGCTGGCATGAGCCCTGTTCGACTCCTGCGCGACCGCCTCCGCGGCTTCGAGTTTCAATTACAATACTGCTCGACCTCGCCGAGCGTCTCCTGGCCCTGCCGGCAGAGCTGGAGAAGCCACTGTTCAACGCAACCAGCACTGGCGTAAGAGTGGACATCTCATGGATTCCTTGCCCCGGGCAGCCGCGAAACCCACGATTGACCGCATCTCTGCGGCTTGACCGACGAGGAGTTGGAATTCAGCCCCAACTACGACCTGAAGTCCTATGAGGACCCACAGTCCCAGGTTGACTCCTGAGCGGTTCTCGATCTGACGAGTATCCTCATGGACTTACGTCTCCGCGCGAGGTGCTGGGATGGAGCTTCACGCGTGGACACGCGTCGCTTATCGCAAGCAGGACAGTAGGTCTATCAGCCAAGGTGAATGGCGGCCGGCGTGGGTGCTCCCTCCGCTGGCCGCCCCCTTCGCTAAATGGGGAACCGCTCACCCCGTTACTCGCGAACGACGTTGATCCGTGTGGCGTTGACCCTTCGGTTTGGGCTGGCCTGACCCTGGACCATCACCGTCGAGTCGATGCGGATGTCGTTGAACTCCGCGGC
>CAZSRZ010000185.1:0-3505 GCA_964609085.1 uncultured bacterium
GTCGAAGATAACGAGACGTTTCCCGCACGGATCCGCGAGCAACTGCCCGCAGGCTACGAGGTGATCAACACCGGCGTCCCAACCTACAGTCCTGCCCAGGAGTACGGCCTCTATCGCTCGCTGGTCAAGACTGCTCGCTTTGACACGGTGGTGCTTCAGCTCTACGAGAACGATGTCCGGGACCAGTCGAGGCCGCCCGCGCGGCACGTTTGGAAGGGAGTGATCTACAACCGAGTCCCCGGCTCTCTCCCAGAACAGCTCGGCGTGTGGCTGCTTCGGAACTCCGACCTGGCGCTGCAGATCTACATGCGGCTCCGGTTCGCTCCGGAGGAGCAGATCCTCCAGCCCTATCTGACGCGGACTTTCGATCAGTCGGCTGCGGCGGAGATCCGCGGAACGACCGACCTGCTGAAGGGCTGGTTCGACGAGGCGCGGCAGCGACACCAGCGGGTCTTCGTCCTTTGGGTTCCGAGCCGGCAGCAGGTCGAACCGAGATGGGAGCATCAATTTGCCGCCTGGCGATCTCAAGGGAAGCAAGTCGACCTGGACGCGGCCCACCGATGGCTCGTGGAGTTCCTGGGAACCCAACCCGACATCCACTATGTCGATGTGGTCTCCGCGTTTCGAAAGTCGTACCGTGATGGGGGGCCCCCGCTCTACCTCACTCACGATCCTCACACGAGTGCGGCCGGCCACCAGTTGATCGCGGACCTGGTGGTTCGGGCCATACGCCAGGCGCATAAGTGACCCGACGGGTCCCGAGAAGCCACAAAACTGGATCGGGGTGTACCTATCGTCCGGCAGTCATCTTGCAGCTTGCAGTCCCGGGTTGTTCAGCAGAGTTGCGTGCCGTTTCGGCGGGAGGTAAGGTCGATGTCGATGCGAGGCGAGGGTTGCTGACGCACCTTTCCGATCCAGGGCATGCGGCTGGCCTAGGTGGGATGCTCCCGCAGTGAACATCCTCGGCATCTCCGCCTTTTACCACGACAGCGCTGCCTGTCTGGTGCGCGATGGCGAGTTGGTAGCCGCTGCGCAAGAGGAGCGCTTCACCCGCAAGAAGCACGACCACAGGTTTCCCATGGCGGCCCTGGAGTACTGCTTGCGAGCTGGGGGGATCACGGCCGACCAACTCGATCACGTGGCGTTCTACGACAAGCCACTCCTCAAGTTCGAGCGATTGCTCGAGACCTACGTCGCCTACGCGCCTGCGGGGTTCAAGTCTTTCCTTTCCGCCATGCCGCTCTGGCTGCGCCAGAAGCTCCACCTGCCCAGAGAGTTGGATCGCGGGCTGGGACGCCGCTACAAGGGTCGCTACATCTTCACCGAGCACCACGAGTCGCATGCCGCCAGCGCCTTCTTCCCATCGCCGTTCGAGGAAGCAGCGATCCTGACGGTGGACGGTGTCGGGGAGTGGGCCACCGCCAGCTATGGCGTCGGGCGAGGCAACAAGATCGACCTCACTCACGAGATGCGCTTCCCGCACTCGCTGGGCCTCCTTTACTCGGCGTTCACTTACTTCACCGGTTTCCGTGTGAATTCAGGGGAGTACAAGCTCATGGGGTTGGCGCCCTATGGCGACCCCCGGTTCAAGGACGTCATCCTGGAGAAGCTCGTCGATCTGCGCGACGACGGGTCGTTCCGCATGGACATGTCCTACTTTGACTACTGTCAGGGCCTGCGGATGACTGGTCCGAAGATGGACGAACTGTTCGGCGGACCGCCGCGGAAACCCGAGTCGCCCCTCACGCAGCGAGAGATGGACATCGCCGCTTCCATACAGGACGTCACCGAGGAGATCATGCTGCGGATGGCCCGGCACGTGGCAGCGGAGACAGGGATGCGGCGCCTGGTCCTGGCGGGCGGAGTGGCTCTCAATTGCGTCGCCAACGGGAGCATCCTGGAGCAGGGTATCTTCGACGACATCTGGATCCAGCCCGCCGCCGGCGATGCCGGTGGCGCCCTGGGGGCCGCTCTGTTTGTCTGGCATCAGCTTCTCGATAAGCCCCGGCGCGTGGACGATGTGCATGATCTGCAGAAAGCCTCGCTGCTTGGCCCCAGCTTTTCCAACGACGAAATCCGGGTCTTCCTGGACAACGTCGGGGCCCGCTACCGCTTCTACTCGGACGAGCCGGACCTCCTCGACGCAGTGGCCGACGCGATGGCGTCGGAAAAGGTCGTCGGTCACTTCCAGGGCCGGATGGAATTCGGGCCCAGAGCGCTAGGGTCCCGATCGATCATTGGCGATGCCCGCTCCACGGCGATGCAGTCGATCATGAATCTCAAGATCAAGTTCCGGGAGTCGTTCCGGCCGTTCGCTCCCTGTGTGCTGCGGGAGGACGCGCACGCGTGGTTCGAGCTGCAGCCGAATCAGGAGAGTCCCTACATGCTGCTGGTGGCCAACGTGCGGCAGGAGCACCGGTTGCCCGAGGCGGATGCAGATGTGTCCCACAAAGGCATCGATCGGCTGCTCAAAGTCGTGCGCTCAACAGTGCCCGCGATCACTCACGTGGACTACTCCGCGAGGGTGCAGACGGTGGATGAGGAGCGTCACGGCCGGTACTATCGGCTGATGAAGCGATTCAAGGAGAAGACCGGGTGCCCGGTGATCATCAATACCAGCTTTAACATCCGTGGGGAGCCCATCGTCGGCACGCCCGAACACGCCTATCGCTGCTTCCTGGCGACGAACATGGATGTGCTGGTGCTGGAGAACTTCGTGCTGCACAAAGAGGAGCAGCCGGACGCGAAGCAGCACGAGATCGACGCCTACCTGGCCCAGTTTGAGTTGGACTGAAGATGGCACTGCTGGAAGTCAACTGGAACCCGGACCGCAGAGAGCTTCGCAGCTTCGGCTGGATCGCGCTCGGCGTCTTCGCCGCGCTGGGGACGCTCGTCTTCATCCGGCGCATGTTGCTCGGGATTCACCTGGATCCGGCCGTCGCCGTCGGCGTCGCCTATGCGCTCTGGACCCTCGCACTGCTCTGCGCCGTGCTGGCCCTCATGGCACCGAGAATGCTGCGACCGCTGTACGTGGGGCTCATCGCCGTCAGTTTGCCGATCGGCTATGTGGTTTCCCACGTGCTGATGGCGGCGGTATACTTTGGGGTGGTTACCCCCATCGGACTGATCTTTCGGCTGATGGGACGAGATCTGCTCTCGCGCCGCTGGGATCCCGATGCGCCCAGCTACTGGGTTCGGCGACAACCTGCGAAGGATGTCAGGCGGTACTTCCGCCAGTTTTGAGTGAGTCGCAAGGTCTTCTTTGGGCCGCACGGTTAGGGCGAGGTGGAAAATGGCGGGCGAACGAGATCCGGGAAGCGAGTTTGAGCGGGCGGCCGCAGCCAGGCGGCAGGGGGTGATCGCTGAGTTCTGGCAGTTCCTGAAGCACAACAAGAAGTGGTGGCTCACGCCGATCATCGTCGTGGTGCTCCTGGTGGGAGCCCTCATCATTCTCTCGGGGACTGCGGCGGCGCCCTTCGTTTACACGCTCTTCTAATCCCGTCTC
>CAZSRZ010000186.1:0-3455 GCA_964609085.1 uncultured bacterium
AGTAGTCCGTCAGGGTCGCGGTATCCGTTAGATGGTGGTCATCGAGAGTGAACCGGTTGGTTCATGATTTAGTACGTGCCTCTTCCCTTCCTGGCCCCGGGCGGCCGCCTGATCGCAGGCGTACGTGGGCCAGTCGAGGTGGTCCGGACCAAAAAACCAGACCCGCGCCGTGCGATCATCGCTGGCGGTGACGATCCGCTTCCCTTCCGGCGACCACGCCGGCGAGGTGACCCCCTTTGTGGGCCTCCGAGCGCCGCCGTTTCCCGCCCCGTTCCCTCGTCCACCCGGCGCACTGTGCTAGCAGGAGGTTACGTGGCGACCAACAGAATCATACGTCGCGCGTGTCGAGCGTGACCGGCAAGCAGGCCGCAGAGTGGAGTCCCGGATGCCTCTGGCTGTCTTGATGCGCCGAACTGCGCCATTCGCCTGGGCGATCACCGGGACGATCGGCGGACTGACAGGCGCCGCGCCACCTGCCGCCGGCGGGCCGCGTAGCAAGCCAGCGCCGCATCCCGCGCCAGCTCCGAAACCGAAGCCCGGCGCTCGACCACTGCCGGTGGTTCTACTGACCGCCCCAAAAGGCACTTCCGTAGTGCGAGCGGGAAAGCCTCTGGTGGTCAAACCGGGGATGGGGCTGAAAGTCGGGGATCTCATACGGGCGGGTCGGGCGGGTGGCGTGCATCTGCGCCCCGGGGATCAGGGCACGCTGCGCCTGACTGCAGGCACGGCTTTCCGTGTGCGCACCTGCGTTGGGGAACGGGGGCCTGCAGAGTCCAGGACGGACTGCCGTTTTCGACTTGAGACAGGAACCGTGGCGGTCAGGCTCCGGCCATTCACCAGCAGATCGCGGTTTCTGATCGAAACACCGGGTGCCCTGACAGCGGCGCGGGGCACCGTCTATCTGGTGCGCGTCACCCGCGGCGCCACCGATGTCTTCGTCATCGAGGGGCGGGTCGCCGTCTCCACGGGGAGAGCACCGGCAGACCCCAGAGAACTGACCGTCGGACCGCGCGAGCGGGTAGCAATCCGGGACAAGCTGCCGGCGCGTGCCGAAGCGATACGTCCCGAGGATGAACGTCGACTTCGCGAACTCGCTGAATTGGCGGCATCGGTCGATCGAGAGGGGGAACCACTACTGCGCCTGGTGGACGAGCGGATGGCGCAGAGCCGCTTCAGCGAGGCGGAGACACTGGCCGAGCGGATCGTGCGCGTCGGCTGGGCGTTGTCCAGCGGCGTTCGAGCACACACCCGCCTGTACGAGATCGGACTCCAACGGGACAACGTGCTGAATCCGGTGCTCACGGTACCGACGTTGGCGGATCACCTCCTGGCGTTGACAGGTCCCCCGCTCCGCTGGAATGACCCCATTTCAGTGGAAAGACTCTCGGCGGTTGAGAGCCGGGTAGGCGGAATCGTGAAGTCCGATCCGTTGAGCGAGCGATTCATCAGGTCGACACTCCTGTCGTTTCGGATCTGGCGAGCCGGCCTTGGCTACCCCGAGATGATCAGAAGGTGCGAGGAGGCGGCCGCGGCCGGAGGAGATCCAAAGATCGCGGCCTGGCATCGTGCCGCCGTCCATCTCTTGCGCTGGAGTCAGGGCGCATCCATCGAACGTGTTGACCGGTCCGCGGCGGTCGTTCTCTTCCGGCAGGCATATGATCGGATGACGGACATCATCCGCGATCCGGAAGCTACTTCAGACACAAGGCTGCAGGCGTATCTGATTCTGGCTCATCGTCATGGACGACTGCCGGAGGCTGCCCTGGACTACGCGCCGAGACTACGGCACGCGGAGGAGATGCTCCGCCTGGCGAGGGCGACGCGGTGGGCCCGAAGGACAGATATGGAGGCGCTGGCGCTCGCGGCGCTACGGCGCGCCGATGAGGCCGCACGGCTCTACCCGGCCAGTGTTCGGGAGCTCCGCCTGTTGGGTCATCCTGCGGATCCGGTGCTGTCCGCAGGCATCGCACAGGCCTACGCCGATTCCGACAAGCCTGAAAAAGCGGCTTACTGGCGCGAGGAATGGCGACGGGTCATTGGCCGGTCGTCCTCCCGATAGCGCGATCACCCCGTCGGGAGGCGCGAACATGGGAGATCAAGTCAACGCCCCGCAGCCAGAAGCTTCTCGAGGATCGCGGACCACTCGGCGACCTTCGCCGCATTCTCCACTTCCTGGTAGCCTTCTATGAGCAACCTGACGGCGTCGGAAGGGGGGTGGCCGTAGAAGGTCCGCCACGTGGACGTCCGCCACGTGGACGTCCGCTCAAGCATGCTCTGGATGTGTGGTTCGGCGCGCTCGGGTTGTCGAAGGGTGGCATACCCCTGGGTGATGAAGCTCGCCCGCGGGACTGCAAACCCGCCATGGTTCTGCGGGAGCTTCTGCGCCAGATCGATCAGCATCCTTGCGTAGCGCGAGGAGGGGGTCTCGTCGTCAATGTCCGGGTACCATAGCCGGCGGTAGTGGATGAGAGACGACAACTCCCAGCAGCGCATGTCGCGAGGCCGGGCAGGATCAAGCGCCAGTTGCTTGGCCCCGCCGTAGGCTGCCTTCTTGTCGGCGAGATCTCGCGCGAGTAGGAGCAGGGCGGCCTGCTTCCGGTGATCGAGCGCCGCTCGGGAAAACGGTTCGGTGTGACGAGCGCGCATCGCGTCCGCCCGCTGGGGCACCTGAGCGGTGGGCGTGCCCATCAACAGGCGCTCGTGGTCGAAGTTGATGCGAATTCGCGCCATGGTGGGTTCGTCATCTGCCAGTCTCGGCGCGGCGTACGCCTCTACCTGATCGAGCAACGGAATGCCCAACTCCCGGTCTTCTGTCTCGGCGATCCCCGCCCACGCGAAGGCGGCTCCGGCTGAATAGGAATAAGGCAAGGCAATTCGGTCGCGATGGACAAAAACTCGCTCCAGCCTCGCAGCCGCCCGCACCCCGTTGCGGCGGCCCCAGGCTCGGGCCATCACCTGCCGCGCTAGTTCCTCCGCCTCCGTCCAGCGTTCCGTTCTTAGCAACTCATCAATCCGGGAGATGAACGGCTCGGTCTCTCTGTCGACGAGGCGGCCAAGTTCTTCCAACTCCCGAAGCTGTTTGCGGTCCGCGTCCGTAGCAGGGTCGGGTTGGGCGGGCAAGGCGCCAGTGGCCGTGATCCTCTGCCCGGGCCCCACCGGCACCGCACGGGTGGGCGCCGACTTGAGCGACACCTCTACCCTGCCCTCCTGCACCAGCACGTCTGTCCCGCTGCGGGCGAAGTGCACCAGGAAGCGTGTCCCTCTGGCGGCGGTGACCGCGCCAGGAGTGTCGACCACAAACCGGCCCCGCCTTTGGCCGAGCCGAATCAACAGCGTGCCCCACTCCAGAAGCAGCCGGACCGGCGCAAACTCGCCCCGCTTTACGGCCGGTCCCACGCTAACCATCCGGACCATGGAATTCGGCTGCACGCGACACCTGGATCCGGAGTCGGTCT